>VFLI01000042.1 GCA_009885105.1 Spirochaetia bacterium
CTCTCAGCGCTCTGGCCGGTGTGGTCGGGACATCATCATCAAGCGGCGGGGGCGGCGGCGGCGGAGGAGGTCCTTCTCTTTCTGCCAGATCGGAGAGAACCGGTGAGGGACGCGACAATGTCGATCTTCTGCTCGATGTCACACTTCATTTTACTGTGGAACTCGGCCGCACCAGAATGTACATTAAGGATGTGCTGAATCTGGGAGAAGGGTCGATTGTGGAGCTTGACAAGAATGTCGGAGATGAAGTCGATATCCTGGTGAATGACCGTCTGTTCGGCCGAGGGAAACTGGTCGTTCTGGATGAATTTTTTGGTGTTCAGATAACTCATATTATGGACCCTCTGGACAGGTACAGAAATCTGTAAACCGACAGACCGCTCAATTGAACGTATGAAATCGACTCTGAGAACATTATTTTTTTCCGGCCTGATGATGCTGACCGCATGCCCTTCCAGCAACAGCAGTCGACAGCACTGTGAACAGGAAGAATATGACGATTTGCTGAGACAGTGCCGCCAGGCGATGACCCTTGTTCTGTTGCGGGCCACCTGCTCGGCCGCGCTTAACTGCCAGAATGAAGCCGTGCTTACCTGTGTGCGCGCGGAGCTGCAGAGAAAATCCTGTCTCGAAAAATCCACCATCCCTTTCACCTGGATGAAACTATAGGCTCGCGCGGGATACCTTCCTTCGTGCTGGCGTAGGAACGCCCACGCACTCGAAAGGCACCCCGCGCTCGCGGAGCGTAAAGAGGATTTTCGCTGGCGCTAAAGTTCTTTCCTCAATATGCCGATACACTTTTTCTTCCGATGATCTTTTTTAACTTTAGCGTTGCGAGGTTTTTTCTTGGAGCATTGAAGAAAATATTTCGGAATAAATCGCGCAAAGAAACAGTAAAAAAATTTCCCTTGCTCTAATTTCAAAGTTCTATTTCCCCGAAGTATCAAATAACCGGACAAACAGGGGCAAGGATGCCCGGCCGGTGAAACAGGTTTCACGGAGGAAACTAAATGATTATTAACCATAACATGTCTGCGATCAATTCGCACCGTACTTTGAAGTTCCAGCATTGGACTGTGGACGCAAATATGGAGAAATTGTCGTCCGGCATGAGAATCAATAAAGCAGGCGATGATGCATCCGGTTTGGCCGTGTCTGAAAAGATGCGCACACAGATCGGAGGCCTTCGACAGGCGGAACGGAATACGGAAGACGGAATGTCGCTGATTCAAACGACCGAGGGTTACCTCGGCGAAGTTGCCGACATTTTACAAAGAATTCGTGTTCTTGCGGTTCAGTCGTCCAACGGTATTTATACCGCAAACGACCGGCAGATGATTCAGGTGGAAGTTTCACAACTCGTCGACGAAGTGGATCGTATCGCTTCGCAGGCAGAGTTTAACAAAATGAATCTTCTGCAGGGTGATTTTGCGCGGGGATCCCGCGTTTCTTCAATGTGGTTCCATATGGGCCCGAACCAGCACCAGCGCGAACGGGTTTTTATTGCCACCATGACATCGAAATCGCTCAATCTGAAGCATACTGACGGAACTCTGCTCACGCTATCTACCGCGGAGTTTGCGAATGAGGCTATAGGCGTACTGGACGATGCGTTGCACAGAATCAACAAGCAGCGCGCGAACATGGGCGCTTATTTCAATCGTCTGGAGCATGCTGCAAAAGGACTGATGGTTGCTTATGAAAATACGCAGGCATCTGAGTCCAGGATCAGAGACACGGATATGGCCGAAGAGTCGGCGGCGTTCACGAAGAACCAGATTCTGGTTCAGTCGGGAACTGCCATGCTGGCACAGGCAAATCTTCGTCCTCAGTCGGTCCTTCAGCTTCTCCGATAAGGCGAGCCAGCAGAGGGCTGACCTCTGAAGTCTCCTGATTCGGACTACTCGAATTGAGGCGGCGCCCGGCACCATAAAAGCGGTGTCGGGCGTTTTGTTTTTAAAAAAGATCGCTGCGTCTCTTCCATCTCGTCATCCCCGACTCTCCCCTGAAAAAAAAGAGTGTAAGAAAAAGGGGATGCGGGGATAAATGAGATCGGGGGGATATTGAAAAAAGGATATCTCTGTATCTCATCTATCCCCTTTTCTGACACAAAAAAATAAAGGCAGCAAATTGCATATGGTGAAGAAAATCAGTTCCAAAAAGGAAAAAAAGAAACCTGCACCGGCAAAAAAACTGACTGAACCCAAACAGGCTCGACCGGCGCCGGCCGTCATACCCGTGCCGGACCTGGTGAGAAAACCGCAGAATAAAACAGGAGTGATAAAAATTATTTCCTGGAATGTGAACGGAATACGCGCCGTATCAAAAAAAGGTTTCTACGACTGGCTGTACCGTGAGTTCCCGGATATTCTCTGTCTTCAGGAAACCAAAGCCATGCCGGATCAGATTGAGAAAGATCCGGGCGCTTCTGTGATCATGAAGCATCCTGATTATCACTCCTGCTGGGCCAGCGCGGAAAAAAAAGGGTACAGCGGTGTCGGCACAATATCTTCGATTCCGCCGTTACGAGAACAGATTGGATTTGAGAAAGACGATACGGAAAGAAAATTCAACTCCGAGGGCCGCCTGATTGCAACGGAGTATCCCGGATTCGAAGTGTGGAATGTGTACTATCCAAACGGAGGCAGGGGGGATCACAGGGTTCAGTACAAACTTGCCTTTTACGAGCATTGTTTGAATATCTGGGAAGACCGGCGAAAAAAAGGAAAGAAACTGATCCTCTGCGGTGATTTCAATACGGCTCATCACGAAATTGATCTTGCCCGTCCCAAAGAAAATACCAAAGTATCCGGATTCCTGCCGGTAGAGAGGGCCTTCCTGGATAAAATCACATCGATGGGTTACGTGGATGTTTTTCGAAAATTCAATCAGGACCCGGGCTGGTACACTTACTGGGATCAGATAACGCGCGCTCGAGAGAGAAATGTGGGATGGAGAATCGATTATTTCATAGTGACGGAGGAAACCATGCCGCTGGTGAAAAATGCTTCTATTCAGATGGACGTTCCCGGAAGCGATCACTGCCCGGTCGTTCTTGAGATTGAAATATGAGTTTTTCGGCCGCCATTATTACTTTACGGTTAGCCCCACTCTGAAAAATAAGAATATAACAGGCGAGGTCAGACTGAGAAAAAAGACTTTACACATTGTCTTTATTGGTATAGGTTTACTGAGCTTTTTTCCCGCTGCTGTCAGCGCCCAGGAGACCGATCAGGAGGCCATGACCAGGCGTCTGGAAAGACTGCGCAGAAATCCGCTTGTCCGTCAGATACTGGAGGGTTCCAGACTAACACTGACAGTGACACAGCAGCGGCTTCTCTTACGGGCTGTGGACTCCATGAATGATGCGGAGGTCGAGCAGACTCTGAAAGATGCCGGGTATTCCGCAGACGGATCCATTTATGAAAAGAGAGAACGGCTGAGGATTGCGCTCGGTCTAACGACGCCTCCTGAACTTCCGGAAGAAAGGGCCAGGTCCAGGATTTCGCTCGAGAATGCGGCGGAAGGAGAATATTTCCAGGGTCAGGATGATAAGCGCGGACTTCTGCGTCTCAGCGGACGAATACGAGTTCGTCTGCCCGGAGGAGTTTTCGAAGCGGACACAGTTCTGATCGACACGGAGCGGAAGGAAATGTACGCGGAAGGCAGTATTGTGTATCGCGGCGAAGGCAATGCGGAGATCAAGGGCGAGCGCGTGGTATTTGATCAGCGGCTTGGTGTCGGCATTATTTACAATGTGAGCGGTTACAGAGATCCAGTTTATTTTTTCGGAGCGAGCATGACACAGCTTTCCGAGCAGAAGTTCGCCGTAAGCCGGGCCTATTTCACAGGCTGCGCGGCACAGAGACCTCATTACAATTTTTCTGCGAGAAAATTGTGGATTTATGAAAACAATAAAATTGTCGCTGTTGGAGTTCTCTACTATGTGGGAGGTGTTCCCCTCATACCGCTTCCGTTTCTCTATGCTTCTGAGTGGGGGACGGGTATCATCGCGCAGGCCGGCTGGGGACGCATCCAGGGATACTATCTTCAGACCACATACCAGTTCAGCGTGCCCTCCTCCTATCAGTCGGCCTGGCAGCCTCTGGCATATCGTTTTAAAGCGGATGCGTACGAACATACCGGCAAATCGAGCGGGGCCGAATTTTACAAGTTTTCGCCGAATCTCAATTATGTGGTGCAGCTGGGGGCGTCCGAATACAAGCGTTATGAAATAGTTTCGGATTTTCGTGAGAAAAACGGCATACGGGTCACGGATCAGGTGCATCAGGCGTACAACGATCGTTTTTCCGGCGCGACGGTATACGGCGGGATAGGTCAGGAATTTTATAAATGGTATAAAATATATACAATATTTAATTTTAGATCGCAGGATTATGCGACAAATTCATCGCGCAATCTGCATCTGAGGTATGAAGATTACTCGCACAGACTTTACGATTTTGAATTTGGCGGACGATACCAGCCTGTCTCCACCATTCCGGCTCTGTACCTGCACCATGAGGCCGGCCGGGGCCTGATTCACAACGACACAAACTGGAATCTCGTCCTGAATGAAACGCACAATGATTTGAATCTGCGTATCGAGGCGACGCGAAACAGAGTCTGGCTGGAAAAAACGGCCTTTCAGGATTCGCGGTATATCCCGGTTGTTGATATAGTTCCGTCCGTCGACATAACCAAGAAAATGTTTCTGGGGCGGATCCCATTTTTCAATATGCCTGTGTACTGGGACAATCTCATTCATACCGACCAGCGGAAAGACTATTCCGGCGGAGAACGATTTCGCACTCTCAACTTCAATCAGTTCACTTCGTCCGTCCGCTCATCCATATCTTTTTATCCATACATTACGATCGATCCCATGGTGGGCTACGGGGCGCAAAAATCAGTGCCGCTGAGCGAGCTGTCGACTCTCAGCAGCAGCGAGAAAAATGCCCTGGAAACGCAGGCAAGGAAAAACAGCTACCAATTCTGGAATTCGCAGAATACGCTGACGTTCGGACCTGATTTTATTTTTCTACGGGCCACATACAGACGCAAGGATTCCTTCAAAGAAGAGCAGAAAGACACGGCGCTGATCAATATTAAAGGATTTACAAATAACCAGAAAGTGAATGAGACAGAAGTCGCTCTGGAAACTTTTCCCGCGCATTCGCTGCATTTCAGCGTGCAGACAATTTATGATCAGAGAAATTTTGAATTTGAAGTCAAGAACCGCGACAGGTGGTACTATCCTGTTTTTCGCGCTGATATTTATATGAATTTTTTAAATCTTTTCGGCCGGGAGAGGGAAAATCTTCTGAGCCGTCAGAAAGTTCATTTTATAGGGCTGCGATTGACGGACGATTATATCTATGATCCTTACAAAACGGAAATTGACGCCACAGGATACCCGGGAAAAGTTCGGACAACAACCTCGGCGAATGTTTTTGGAGCGAATTTTGTTATCGGGGGCTTTGATCTCTGGCTGCTCCGCAGACTCAGGTTTCTGGAACTGGGTTATTACTGGTATCATGTTTACGGGAATCAGAGACTGGATCACATGCGCTATCTTGCAAGAGCTGACATTCAGATTTATCGATGGATATTCTTTGAAATGGAACTGGAATCGCGGGCAACAGCGGTGGAAAGATACGCCACAGATTCAAAAAATTCTCTCGGTTATCCAAATCATGTTAATTTCTCGGAAGATGTTATCAACGGAACGGGTTTGAACGGGCAGGCAAAAAAACAGGATTCAATTTTCAATGTCGCCTACTTCGAGGCGGCCGTGATACTGGATCTTCATGACTGGGAAATACGTCTGGGATACTCAATCGAACAGAGAAGCATCCTGGCCGGAGTGACGTCGCTCGACACTGCAAATTTTTATGATAATAAAGTTTTTTTCAGCATGACCCTGTTGAGATTTGACGTTGGTTCCATATCCGACAGGCCAAGCCGGTTTCTAATTCAGCGCCGGCGCGTGCGTCCAAGCGATGTGGGACGGACATCACTGAGTTCGACGAGGTTGTACTGATGCTGAGAGAGAGAAGCCAGTCTTTTAAGATCGCTTTCATAGCGCTGGACCTTCTGCTGGGGGCCATAGCATTCGGTCTGGCCATGGCGCTTCATTTTGCGGTTATTTCCCCGGAGAAGATATTTCAGGTCAGACCGGATATAGAAGGGATTTTTTCGCCGGGAAGGTTGTTCACTGACAACAGCCTTTTTATCCTGATCGGCACCTATTCGTATCTTGGAATTCTGATCTGCGTTTCTCAGGTGGTTGTTTTTATCGCCACGGACCTGTATCATCCGCGCCGTGGCGGGGATCCTATGCGCGAATTTGCCGCGATTGTGCGCGGCGTTGCCATGAATCTGCTGGTTGTTCTCGCCGTCACATCGCTGTATCGCGGCACGACATTCTCGCGTAATGTGATTCTTTACAATACAATGTTCTCGATTGCCGCATTTTCCCTGGGTCATATGCTTTTTCGAAAATCGCTGGAGAGACTGCGGGCGAAAGGCTACAATACCAGAAATGTTCTGATCCTGGGAACGGGAAGGAGCGCTCTGCGCTTCATCGATACTCTTACCCGGCATCGAATCTATGGATACCGTATCGTCGGTCTGCTCGGCCCCAAAGCGAAAGCCAATCCTTCAATTCGCCGGCAGATCGCAGGCTCATTCCGGGATCTGAAGAAAGCCGCCCGGCAGCTCGAGCCGGATCTCGTGGTCTACGCGATGCCTGCAGATCAGGAAAGACTGCAGACAGTTGTGGATTTCTGCGATTCAGAGGGAATCGACTGCCGGATTATTCCGGAGATGGTGGATCTGATAACGGCGCATGCCCGAATCGAAGATATGGACGGGATGCCGATTCTGACGATCAGGGATGCGCCTTTAAAGAACGGTTACAATCGGATCGTCAAGAGATTGTTTGATATTTGTTTTTCTCTTCTTGTGCTGGCGGCGTTTTCACCGCTGCTTTTGATAATCGCATTTCTGATAAAATGGACTTCCAGGGGGCCGGCTCTTTTCAAGCAGGAGCGTATCGGTCTCGACAGGAAAGTATTCAATGTGTATAAGTTTCGCACGATGGTGGTGCAGGATAAAAATTCGTCCGACACGATTTGGGGTAAAAAGAGCGATTCGCGCGTCACAAGAATCGGCGCTTTCCTGCGAAAAACATCGCTGGATGAAATGCCGCAGTTCATCAATGTGCTCAAAGGAGATATGTCCGTTGTCGGCCCCAGACCGGAGCGGCCGCATTTTGTGCAGGAATTCAAATCGAAATACACTCATTATATGAGACGGCATGCTGTGAAGTCAGGGATCACCGGCTGGGCGCAGGTTCTCGGCTGGCGGGGCGATACATCGATTCAGAAAAGAATCGAAGCTGATATATACTATATTGAAAACTGGTCCTTCTGGTTTGATCTCGTAATTACCATACGCACAATTCCATCGATGATCAAAAATCCCGGAGAATGACCCCGGCATTGAATCGCATGCCTTCGCGGGGTCTGTCGCCGGAAATCAGAAAATTCCTGTCGAGAATATTTCCAGAGGTCTCCGGCTTGATTTCAAAGACGGGGATGTTTTTCTCTTCCGAATCATCAATGAGCGATTTTGTATACAATAGACTGTATACGGTCAGAATCAGTTCTGTCGTAAGGGAGAGTCCAAAAAAGAAACTTCTTCTGTCTGCGATTCTCTGAAATTCCTCGGCATTGTAATAGCCTCTTCCGTAGGGATTGTCGTAACGGTATCCGGGACCAAAATACACTTCCGCTGCTCTTGCCGCTCTTGCAGCGGATCTGTATTCCTGCTGTTCTGTCCAGAAATGAAGCGCCAGATAAACAGTTCCCGCCCTGGAAACGGCAAAGAGCGATCCGGCCAGATAGGACTTATTGTAGAAACTCCCAAATCCCGGGACCGCGGCATCCAGAAAAAAGAGGCCTGCATGCGAAGTCTGTGTTTCGGAATGCAGTGAATTTATCGCACCTGAGGCCAGCAGAACGAAAAGGACGGCACTAAATATTTTCATGCTCACCTGCATCACAGACTCAGGCGCACTGCGGATGACGGCAGCGACTCCGCAGAAAGATCGTATCCGGTGACAACAAAGTAGACTGACCCGGAAAAGGGCGATGAGGACAAACTGTAGAAAGGGACCGGTGAATCGTACTGGGGAAGAGTGCTGGAAATGACCATACTCAGACGGTCCTGGTTGCGGTAGTATTCAGTCGGCGGACCGTAAGTGTAAATGTAAATACGATAGTACTGAACAGGAATATTAAATCCCGGATCCATGGAAGGATTCCATTGAAGATTGATAGTCTGGAATACCGGCTGATAGGACGCCTGCAAGTTGACCGGCTGTGTGGGTCTGTCGCGGTAGCCTTTGCGAAGAAGAGGAAACAGAATAAAGTAGTAGGGCGGAATTGTATCCGGCTTCTGACAGGACACAAATAGTAAGAGCGCCAGTATTCCTGATAAAATCCGCATAATACTATCCGTCCGGATCGACCCGCTAATTTCAAGAATTTTACTGCATATCAAATCGAGGCTTTTTTGTTTCTGTGAGCAGGCCGGAATTGTAGTTTGCCCTTATTTTTTCGTTGTCCGGGCACAGGGCCAGAGCCCGGCTCATGGCGGCCAGGGCCGAACGGGAACTGCCGGTCTGTTCCAGAGCCTGCCCCAGGTTGTTGGCGTAGAGACAGTCGATCTCAGCTTTTTTTTCCCAGACAGGAGCCGCTTCATTCCAGTCGCCGCCCAGGGCCTTCTCCACTGCGCCCCGATTTTCTGGATCGTCATTTCTGTAAAGTAAATAGCGCAGCTCCTTCCTCTGCATAATGCCCGCCGCATCTCTGCCGGCAGAAGGAAGATCAATTTTTCGTAAAAGGTAGAATTTTTTTTCCGAAATTGACTGGCACTGGAAAAAAAACAGCAGAACCGGCGATAAAAAAACAGCGTGGAAAAACCAAGCCTTTTGCTTTACCTTTTTGTTTTGGGAAAAAAACATGGTTCTGTGATGGATTTTTTGAAAGAATCCCCGGGACAGAATGTCCCCCCAGCATCAAATCGGGCTGCTGCCGGAATCCGGTCATCAACTCATTCAAAAACAGTCAGGCTGATGTTCATTTTTTCTGTCATTGTATTTTTATTTTTTTCCTGCGCAAAAGATCCCAATCCTATCATACCACGATTTGAAAAATATCTCGTTCTCTGCCCAACCGGCCAGCAGACCTGCTACGCCAATTGCGGAATCCAGTATGACACAAACGGCAACGGCCGGATTGATCCGGTAGAACAGATTTATTACAATGGCTGCACGGCAGACTGCGACAGCCGTTGTTCCCTGTCTTTTCTTCTGCTTATCCTCTAATCAGTTCTGGAGTCTGTCCGGGAATCGCCGCAGACCGCTTCCGGCGGATCATTGCCCGATCCTGATTTTTTCTCTTTCCGCGGCTGTTTCTTGATTGATGCGCGACATCTCATTCCATAGGAACGGAAATTCTCTGTCATAATTCCCGGTGTCCATCATTATGATCTCATCAAATTTCTTCTCCGCCCGATTCAGATCCATCATCAGCTCTTTTTTTTGCGGCCGGGCGGCAAGAACCGAACGGGTCCGGCCCGTGAAGAGATGGACTTTCACATACAATTTCTTCCCTTCCATCAAAACTATCCGGGGATAGATCGAATCGTTTTTCATTCTCTGAAGGAATGCCTCCACATTTTCAGCTGCCATCCGGATGTTTGTGTCGCTGGCCGGCGAGCTTTCAGAATTTCGCAGGAGCCAGGGAAGAGTAAAAAGACAGGATGCCAGGAACAGAGCCGAAACTACAGAGAGGGTCTTTCCGGCAGAAACCGCCTCTTCTTTATTGGATTGTTCTCCTGTAAGAAAGTAAAAAAAGAAAAAACCGGCCGGTATCCGGAAAAATGTCTGGAGATCCCAGTCTGCCGGATATCCCAGTAGAGGATGAATTAGAAAAGCCCCGGCGGCGAAGGTCAAAGCGGCAGTCAGACTGAAGAGTTTCTGCGGCGTTGAAACTAAAAGGGAAAATTCTTTCTTCTGCGCGAATGAATAGATAAATGCCGTCATGCCGGCCGGACAGGCGAGCAGAAAAAGATTGATAAAATCCAGAAAATGTCGGCTGGAAAAAAGTATACGGGGACCGTACACCGGCGGACGGGAGACATGCGATCCTGAAAATTCGATTCTGTTCGGGGAAAAAAATAGGAAATAGGACCAAACAGCAGCAAGAATGATAACAGAAGGCACCGCGCCGGCGGCGGCCATTTTTATAAATACACGTATTTTCCTCTGTGACAGGATCACAATCAGGCAGACGAGCGCGGGAAGCAGAAGTCCGGCGATCATGTGAAGCAGCGCCGCGGCAGCGGCCAGGACGGCGACAGCGGCAATAAATTTGATTTTCTGCGCTTCAATCATTGCCTCAGGATTTTGCGCGAATTTTTCCAGAAGAATGCAGGATGCCGCCATCACGCAGAAAATAAAGAGCGAAGCAATCGAGTAATTCTCAACGTAACCCGCATAAAGCTGCAGTCCGGGCGTGAGAAAAAGAACGCAAAGACCGATTATCTTATCACGCAAGATTCTTTTTCTTAGAAAAATCCAGAGAGCTGCCGCGGCTGCCGCGCCGGAGGCGATACTCAGAAGCATATAGGACGAATGGATCGTGCCCCAGCCGTTTGTCTCGAGAAATAAGAAAAGCTTTGAATGCAAATACAGTTCCAGGAGTTCATCAAAACTGTCCAGATAGCCGAACTGATGCGAGAATACCGGCACTGTCTCCAGAAGCAGAAGGCTGTCGCCCAGTCCGTCCGGCGGAGGCAGAAAAAGCTGCTGTCGAAAAAAAAAGAACGCCAGCGCCGCCGAGCTGCAGAGAGGAATCAGAAAAAAAATGCTGTCCGAAAATCTGCGGCTGTCGGGATGCTCTGTTCCTGTAATTTTTCTTCCGAAAGAATTGAGAAGAAAAAAAAGAGGAATGGCTCCCAGAAAAGTCCAGGCAAAAGGTTTCATATGCCGCAGGGCCCAGAGATCGTTGGGCGCAAGAAAGACAGCGGCGCCGGGAAGAAGAAAGAAAGAAAAAATCAACACGGCATAGCGAAAGGGCATCAGGACTCTCCGGATAGAATTTCAGCCGGGGGATTTTCATCCAGAAATATCCGTCGTCGTTCGTCCCAGGACTTTTCATAGTCCATCATAATTTCGCGGGCCGGCCAGCTCTCCAGAAGAGTTCTCATCGTTCTGTTCTGCCGGATGATTTCTTCCAGGTCGCTTCGTTTAATCTTTTTATTCTCATTCATGATTCAATTTCCATCTCTGGTAGTAGGGAGTTCTTTTCTGATTTAAAAAAATAGTTTCAAATTTGGTGGGAGGATATCCGTCGGGCGTTTTTCTGATATAATCAGGATTCCGGTACACGCTGCTAAAAGCGCCTGCTTTTCGGAAGATGGAAAGAATTTTACGCGCGTACGGTCCATAATCGGTTGCAATGGATATTTCCCCGCCTGGCCGCAATATTTTTTTCATTCTACCGGGAAAAGAATTATCGATCAGACGGTGTTTCCGGTGCCGTCTTTTTGGCCAGGGGTCCGGAAAATTCACGATCACAAGATCAAAGGAATGCGCAGGGAGAATTTCATCCATGAACCAGACAAAATTCATCGGAATGATTTTCAGATTTGTCAATTTTAGTTTATCAATATTGTTTAATAATTTCCGGATCCTGTCCCAGTTTATCTCAAAAGCCGTGTATTCATGATCCGGATGAGAGACGGACCACTGGACGGCGAATTCGCCCCAGCCGGCGCCCAGTTCCAGAACATGGCAGGACCGGGCGGCCGAAAAAAGCGCTGTCTCCTCCATGGGACAAAGAGAGGTCGGAACCAGGAGACCCGGCTCGTTTTTACCCAGGTTACGCTGTTTTATCCTGTCAAAGGCTTTTTCCAGGACATGGCGCGGCGGGTTAGTTGACATTTTGTTAGATTTTGATTTGCCGGAGCTCCCTGACTATCGTTTCTTTAAAGGAGAGCTTGAAAAAACCGCCGATAATGTATGGGAAGGATTTCGATCCGGATTTGGTGCTATATCTGATGTTACAGGATGTCACAGTTGCAAGTTAAACTCTGGGGAGTGCGAGGATCCATACCCGCGCCGGTGAGCAATGTCGAGTATCAAAGAAAATTGCTGGGTGTGCTGGGTGAAGCCCGCGCCGCCTGGAAGGCCCACCCCGATTTGACAGAAAAGCAGATTGTTGAAAGACTTCCGATGCTCTTGAGTCGTGTGATCGGAGGCGAGACAACCTGCGTTGAAGTGATGCAGGACGATTTCCAGCTTGTGCTGGATATGGGAACAGGCGCCCGGCGTCTGGGTTATGACATGATGGCCCGCGGACGAAAGGGAGACATTCATATCCTTCTGACACACACTCACTGGGATCACATCCAGGGCTGGCCATTTTTTGTTCCCGGTTACATTCCAACAAATACGATGCATTTCTATTCCGCGCATATGAACTGTGAAGAGCGATTCGTGCGTCAGCAGCACCCGGATCATTTTCCTCTGGGTTTTTACGAATCCAGATCACAGAAACAGTTTCATCTGTTCAAAACCGGCGAGCGGCTGGATATCGGGCCGTTTAAAATCTTGACGGCTCCGTTGATGCATCCGGGCGATTCCGTGGCCTACCGGATTGAGGCCGGGGGAAAGGTCTTTATTTTCGCGACGGATGCGGAATTTTTCGGAGACGACCTGAAAAAAGCGCTGCAGTCCAGAAAAAAATTCTTTCACAAAGCCGATCTTCTGATTATGGATTCGCAGTACTCTACGGCCGAGGCGGAGCAGAAAATTGGCTGGGGCCACACGGCGATGCCTACGGCTGTCGACTGCGCCGTGGAATGGAAGGTTAAACATATCGTGCTGACGCACCATGAACCGGCGCACGAAGATGAGACGATCTACAAAATGTTTGACGAGGCCCGGGAACATGCCGAGAAGGCAGGCGCAAACGGGACAAAGATCAGCCTGGCCTCGGAAGGGATGTCCTACGATCTGTAGTCAGTTTTTGCGCCAGGTGAAATTTAAATTCAGATAATAATTGCTGACGGTGGCTACGACGATTCCCAGCGCATTGTTGAAAATGTTTCGGAAACCTTCCGACAGAATTCCAATCAGAAATCCATTGGCCTGCAGCATCTGAAAGACGCCTATCTGTACGATAAGTCCTAACAGACTCACAAGCTGGAATTTCACAAATCCCGCGATTTTCTTTTTTCCGCTGTGTCTTCTTTCATAGAATGTGAAGTAGTTATTCAGAAAATAATTGCTTATAATACTTGTTTCCACAGCTGCGAGCATGGAAAAAGAATTGGGATCCATCCGCAATAAAAGACCGCTGAAGAAATCTTGAAGAACGAGAACTCTGCACGCGGCCAGAACAAGCGAGTATACCAGAACACCGGAAGCTCCCACCAGGCAGTACATCAGAAAGGTAGGTGTTACATATTTCCCGAATCTCAGGTCCCAGAGCGCGATCAGATAATTCTTTATCACAGAGCTGGACAGCTTGGTTTCACCGTGAATTCGATTCTTGAATGTGTATCCGATTTCCTTGATGGCAAGCCCGCGGCTTCTGCCGATAAACTCGAGCAGGATTTTGAATCCCCGGGGATTGATTTTATCCGCCGATTTCTGATACGTTTCCCGCGATATGACAAAGAATCCCGACATGGGATCTTTTACATTCACGGGAAGCATGACCTTGGCCATAAAGGCGGCCACCCAGCTCATAAAACGTCTGGTTGCGGACCAGTTCCCGTAACTGCCGCCCTCAATGCCCCTTGAGCCGATGCAGATATCCATTCTATCATCATGAATTGCTCTGAACATTTCCGGCAGGATGGATTCATCGTGCTGCAGGTCTGCGTCCATCACGGCAAAAACTTCACCGTTGGCCACGGCCATGCCTGTCAGCACCGCAGAGGAAAGTCCGCGGTCTTCAATTCGGCGGATGACGCGAACCCAGGGATTTTTTTCAGAAATTTTTTCCACGATTTCCCATGTCCTGTCCGGGCTGTTATCGTCCACGACTATGATCTCATGGGGGATAGATTTTAATACGGTCTTCAGCCGGTCGATCAGCAGGGCGATATTGCCGGATTCATTGTAGGTCGGAAGTATGACCGAAATTGCAGCTCTGTTGCTCATGGAGTCTGATGTCCATGCAACAGCAGGCTGTTTAAAAGGAAAGGATTTTTCCTGGTTCGGTGAGCACTTCGCGGATTACTGCGGCTGGCTGATACAGGTCGTGGTGCCCTGGAAAATACTTCCGTTGGATGAAATCATTTCGAAGGCCAGGTTTGCGTAGGATACCTGTGTGTTGTCGCCGTTCAAGGAGTAGCCGCTTTTCCAGTCGATGGTTCCTGTTCTTCCCTGGAATGTAATACCGGCCAGCGAATTCACAAAAATGAACGCGGTTGAGCCGCCGCATTTCAATCCATCAGATGTTTCACATGTGGCCGAACCGGATGTGTTGCAGCTTACAAAATCGAGAGTGCTGCAGGTTTGAGTTGTCGTTGTCAGCGGCGCCAGACTGAAATTACTTAAGGTTGTGGAGTATGTGTATTTTAGCAGCAGGGTTGCGCCCAGTTTGAATGTATAAAAACTCGAAATGCTAAAGGAAGTCGGCGTTGTGGTGGAGCCGGAACCGGTGCTGCCCGTGCCGGATGTGCCGGTTGTCGAAGTTGTCGGCGGAGTCGCTGTTCCGCAGACCGAGGTCAGGGATGTGTCGATTTCACCCCAGAACTTATAGACGGGAGGGGTTCCCGCCGACGGGCCGATCATCAGTCCTTCAGCCGTTGGATTTGTATTCTGACATCCGGTCAATACAAAGAGAGCCAGAATTGATGAAATAAACGTAAGATAAATATGTCTCATAAGATTTTCCCCGATGCCTCTGTGTATTTCCAGTATATCCAGTCCGTCGTATCTGATTATCGGCTCTGGAATATTGATTTCATAATGCCCGGAGAAAGTAAAGGGGATTTTCCTGAAAAAATTTATCAGATTGCATATGCCGGAGCAGCTGCCGGGCGCGTCCTGTTCAAGCGCAGCCAGAATTGACCAATTCTAAAAATTCGGCGCGTGTGCCCGTGTTGCTGCGAAAGACACCGGACATGCTGCTGGTGAATACCTCCGAATTCTGCTTTTCCACTCCGCGCATCATCATGCACATATGCTTGCATTTCATAACCACGCCCACACCGAGCGGCTGCAGTATTTCGCTCACGGCATTTTGAATTTCCACGGTCAGCCTTTCCTGGATCTGAAGTCTCCTGGCAAACACATCGACAATGCGGGGAATCTTAGACAGACCTATAATCTTCTTATCCGGAATATAGCCGATGTGGGCTCTGCCAAAAAACGGCAGCATATGATGCTCGCACAGACTGTAAACTTCGATATCTCGCACAATGATCATTCCGTCGGCGGGATCGGTAAAAATAGCCTCGTTCAGCAGTTCCTTCATATCCATGCTGTATCCGGACGTTAAAAATTGCATGGCTTCCGCAACCCGTTCCGGAGTTTTTATCAGACCTTCCCTCCGGGGATCTTCACCCAGTTCTTTGAGAATATCGAGCACGGCGTCTTTGATTTTATTTTTTTCCATAGTGGGATCTCTGTTTGTGTCGCTTCTTTGATAAGATGTATTTTTACGAATCAGTTCTGTCGAATCTGGCCTGCAGCCTTAGAACGCAGCGCCGCAAGCTGCATGGCCGCGGGCGAAAAATCTTTCTGCAGTCTTCGCAGTTTTCTGTCTCTGCCTTCAAAAACAATTCCACCTGCGAAAATTTCAAATTTCGCGGCGGGCAGCGGAAGAGGCGAATATCGTCCCGTAGCCGGGTCCCAGAGTGTCAGCATACCTTTCCTGCTGAGATAGAAAATATTTCTGCTCTGAATGAAAGCGATCTGTGAAGCCGGCCCGCCCCACAGAGCGCCGTCCACTGCCGCTGCAGGGGCAGTTCTCACCGGACGATAACCGTACCGCCCAGATCCGCCGAAAATAATATGGCCGGCATATCGGACAGGGGCTCGCGCTCCGCCCGCGGCCGGGGTTTCTTTTTTTTCGGCTGAATTCTGAGCGACGGGATCGTTCGCGAGCGTTCCGTAGAACTCAGCGCGTGAAAATCCCTGGTCGAGATAGACGAGTTTGTTCTCATCGGGCCTGTAATGAAAAAGTCTGTAGAACCCGGCCGATCCAAAAAAAATCAGCATTGAGCCGTCAGGCAGACCGCTCAGTTCCAGCCGGCCTGGCACTTTTGCATACCGGGCCGGAAAACTCTTTACGGCGAGCAGTTTCTGCGTCTTGCTTTCCTCGTCGGAAAGATCGATGCGGTGAACGCCTTCACTGTCTGCAAAATACATATATTTTCCGGCCGGATCTGTGATCGCAGAACTCTGGCAGTCCGATACAACCGGATCGTGAAGAATAGAATCCTGTTCCAGATTCACGGGAATGATTTCGCATCCCAGGTCTTTTTTCAGTACGACAGCGGCGAAGGAACCGTTGAATGACAGCTGCATGTCGGCAACAGGGTCCGGCAGATCGATTTCCTCCGATCCGTCCGAACGCAGCATGAAAATATCATCGTCCTGAGACCAGGCGAGGGTCGAACCGTCCCCGCTGCGTCTCAGAATACGGCTGGCATAAGGTTCGGCCAGCACTGTGGAGTTCTCAGTGGAAATTTTTTCGAGATACGAATCGATCTCGGACATGACCTGGCTGTTCTGGCCTTTTTTCTGCAGTTCATCCAGCCGGGACACCATCTGTTCTTCTGTCTCTGCGCAACCGGCCAGGAAGCCGAACAGCAGAGCCTTCATGGTAAGGATTATTTTCCGATATGGAGAAGACAGAGATACGATCCCTGGAATCATACCTGGGACCCGGATCACGAAATTGCAGCCCGGCCTTCGCAGACATCGATCATGGCGCGCAGTATGTCTGTGTATGTGATGATGCCGACAAGAACTCCGGATTCAATGATCGGCAGGCCGCCGATTTTTTTTTCATTCATTATGGTTGCCGCCCTGGCCAGCGATGAATCGGGATCCAGGGAGATCACACTGGAAGACATGACGTCTTTTACAAATACTCGTCCGGCTTCGCCCTCGATTGTTTCGCGCAACAGATCCATCCCGGCCGTGATATCGCGCAGATCTCTTTCAGTTATTACGCCCACAACAGCCCTGGCCTGATCTATCACGGGAATATGGCGGAATTTCTTGCTGTCCATGATCTCAAATACAAGCCGGATCGGATCTTCAGGGCGCACACCGATCGGATTGTGAGTCATGTACTCGCGTACTATCAGTTTGGTTGCCATAATGTTAAAAAGAACCCTGGCCTTCTGTGCGGTAAACCTTTTTTAAACAGACAAGCATAGTTGGATAAGATTTTGGCCACGAAAAAACACTAAAGAAATTATGCCTTTTGCGGATCTTTTCTCCTGTTTTCGTGTTTTTTGTGAAATTTCGTGGCTAAACTCTTCCCGGCTTCTCTGCCTCCGTCACGTAAACCGCCATGGCCAGGTCGCCGGTGACATTCAGCACTGTCCGGCACATATCCAGAATTCTGTCCACGCCCAGAATCACAGCAATCAACGCCGGATTCACGCCGATCGAGGCCAGAATCATTATAATGAAAGGAATCGAACCGGAAGGAACTCCGGCTGTGCCCACGCCGCCCAGAATGGCAAGAAAGACAACAAGAAGCTGCTGCTGCAGGGAAAGGTCGATACCGGCCAGCTGGCTCAGAAAAAGGACCGTCGCGCCTTCGTACAGAGCTGTGCCGTTCTGATTCGCCGTGGCGCCCACAGTCAGAACGAAAGTATTGATATCGCGAGGAATATGCAGATTCTCCTCGGCCACTTTCAGCGCCGTGGGCAGGGTGGCGTTCGACGAGGCCGTTGAAAATGCTGTCGCCATGACAAGCCGGACATTGCGAAAAAAGGCGATCGGATTTTTTCTGGCAAGGCCCAGAAGCACGGCCGGATACACGACAAACATCTGGATCGAAAGACCCAGAAGCACCGTTCCGACAAACCAGCCCAGACTTTTCAGCATGCCCGCGCCAAAGCGTGATGTCATCGTAAAAATAAGACAGAACACCGCGTAGGGCGCAATCTTCATGACGACATCGACACCTTTTGCTATCACATCATAAAGGCCTTCCAGAAGCTGGCGCAGGCCTTCTGCTTTTTTTGTCAGCGTCATCATCACGCCGAGAAACACTGAGAACATCATCAGCCCCAGCATATCCGGCGGATCGCGCGAAATCGAAGCGAAAATATTTGTCGGCACAATCATTTTTACCGCCTGCATCAGCGGCGAATCTTTCTGCTTTGCGGCTGCCAGAGCATTTTCCACTTCTTTACCGGCGGCGCCCGCGAATTCCGCAGAGAGCATCTGGCTGAGTTCGGGCGAAATTCTGTGACCCGGCTGGATCAGATTCGACAGCACAATGCCGATCAGCACGGCGCAGCCGGAGACGATGATGGTGAAGAACAGACACCTGAGTCCGATTTTGCCCAGGCGCCGGATATCGCCGATGCCTGCAATTCCCGCCACCAGCGAGGAAAATACCATAGGAATCACAAGCAATAACAGCAGACGCAGAAACAGCTGGCCCAGCGGCTCCGTGATATTGTAAGAAATCCAGTGAAGGTTCTCGCCCAGCAGATTTGTTTCTTTCAGAGTCGTGCCAAGAACGGCGCCGGCCAGAAGACCCAGAAGTATTTTTACGTGCAGAGGGAAGGCCAGTCGTTTCATGGGGGTATCAACTTCTAACAGGGCTCTGAATATGTCAACAAAGAGCTCCGGCGCAGACAGGTTCGGCGAATTCTACTCCTGCACTGAGTCCGGTGATACCCGCAGCTGAATTCCCCCCCCATTTTTACTCGCCCTCACAAACGGCCCGTCAAATATGGTTCGGAATCAAATTCCGGAATACAAGATGAAAACGAAAAAAACAACACCGGTTGCAAAAACCACAAAGGTATCAAAGTCGTCCAGAGAAGTCAAACCGGCAAAATCGGAAAACAGCGCCCATGCGCCCGCAAAAACCGGCGCAACATGGCTGGAGCAGGTTTTCTTGAAAAGAACTCACTGCGGAGAAGTTTCCAAAAAGGATGCCGGCAAAAAAGTCAAACTTCTGGGCTGGGCTTTCCGATACCGGGACCAGGGCGGACTCATTTTCATCGATATGCGCGACCGAACGGGCCTGGTGCAGATAGTGTTCGACAAATCCGAAATTGCGGACCGGTTCGACGCGGCCTCCGCCATACGTTCGGAATATGTGCTGGCCGTGGAGGGCTCCGTGCGAAATCGGGGAGCCGCCGCCGTGAATACAAAACTGCCGACTGGCGAAATTGAAATTCTGGTGGACACATTTGAAATATTGAACCCATCCCGTCCTCTGCCATTTCCGCTGGATGAATACTCCGATGTCGGAGAGGAGCACCGCCTCAAATACAGATATCTGGACATGCGGCGCGATGAGACGCGAGATGCGATGATCATTCGCAGCAAGCTCAATATGGCGATCCGCCGGCACCTGGAGAAAGAGGGATTTCTGGAAATCGAGACTCCCGTTCTCAACAAATCGACGCCGGAAGGAGCGCGCGATTTTCTTGTGCCCTCGCGTCTCTCCGCCGGAAAGTTTTACGCTTTGCCGCAGTCTCCGCAGATCTTCAAACAGATTCTGATGGTGGGCGGACTGGAAAAATATTTCCAGATTGTCAAATGCTTCCGTGATGAAGATCTTCGCGCCGACCGCCAGCCGGAATTTACTCAGCTGGACATGGAGCTCAGTTTTATTAATGAAGATATGGTGATGGACTGCCTGGAGAAACTCTGGGTGTCCGTATTTAAGGAAGTGTTCGATGTAAAAGTCAAGACTCCCGTGCCTCGCATGCCGTACGCGGAGGCAATGGAGAACTACGGAACAGACCGCCCCGACCTTCGCTTTGAAATGAAACTTGTTGATGTTGCTGATATTGCCGCCGAGAGCACATTCCGCGTCTTTCATCAGGCGATCGAAAGCGGCGGACGGGTGAAAGCGCTGGTCGTTCCGGGCGGCGCAGAGCTTTCGCGGAAGGATATCGATGATCTCACTGAATGGGTGGGCCGCGATTACGGCGCGAAGGGCCTTGCCTGGATGAAACATGAACCGGACGGTCTGAAATCCGTGATCAGCAAATTCTTTTCGCCGGAGCTGACGGTAAAACTGGAAAAAAAGCTCGGCTCAAAAAAAGGCGATATTGTATTATTTGCCGCGGACAGACAGGACATTGTGCATGCAACTCTCGCGAATCTCCGTCTGAATCTGGCAAAAAAATTCAAGCTGATACCGGATCAAATGTCGCTTGTATGGATTACGGATTTTCCGCTTTTCGACCGCGATCTGGAGAATGGAAATCTGAACAGCGTACACCATCCTTTTACGGCTCCGAGACCGGTAGATCTGCCGATTCTGTCGGACCCGGAGCGGTTGAAGAAAGAAGGAGAGAAGGTTCTGTCCCGCGCCTACGACCTGGTTCTAAACGGAACGGAGATAGGCGGCGGATCGATTCGTATTCATACCAAAGAAGTCCAGGATATTGTGTTTCGCGCTCTGGGAATCGGCGAAAAAGAGGCTGAGGAAAAATTCGGCTTTCTGCTGGATGCCCTGAGCTACGGAGCCCCGCCCCATGGAGGCATCGCTTTTGGCATCGATCGTATCATGATGCTCATGCTCAACAAAGATTCGATTCGGGATGTTATAGCTTTCCCGAAAACACAGAAGGGAACCTGTCTTATGTCGGACTCGCCCTCAGCGGTGGCTCCGGAGCAGCTCAGGGATCTGCGAATCCGGGTTCTTGGCGAAACCTAGTTTTTCATCATACGGGCTCCGACAGGTCAGTTTTTTCTTGATATTAACGGGCCCATTGATAAATTAATGTCAGATGACCGATGAACGAGCCGCTCTGCACCGTGAAGACTCCAGTCTGGAGGCTCAGGTGCGTTTTGAAGACACGGAATTATTCAGAATTCTATGCGGTGTGTCGGATGCGGGCGTAGACCGGCTGGAAAAACTTCTTTCTGTCGAACTGATCCCTCGCGGGCATTCTTTTTTAATAAAATCGAGCTCGGCGGAAAAAAACAATCAGGCTCTGGAATTTTTTGAATCAGTAAAAAAGACATTTCATGAAAAGCGCAATGATTTCTCTGATCATTTTGACGCGCCGTATCTTTACCGGGAGATTGTGAACAAAAAACCAAACATGGAATTCGCCGGTGATCTGGAAACTCTTCTAAAGAAAAAAATCTATACAACTTCCCGGGGCCGCACCATTTATCCGCGCACGCGAAACCAGGCGTATTATGTGGAATCAAT
Organism: Spirochaetia bacterium; assembly: GCA_009885105.1. Taxonomy (GTDB): domain Bacteria; phylum Spirochaetota; class Leptospiria; order Leptospirales; family Leptonemataceae; genus VFLI01. The sequence goes on from VFLI01000042.1 coordinate 21,471, forward strand.
TCTGCACAATTCAATAACATTCTGTCTCGGGCCGGCGGGGACCGGGAAAACTTTTCTGAGTATCGCCTGCGCCTGCCGGATGCTTGCAGAAGGAGATGTGGAACGGATCATTCTGACCCGGCCTGCCGTGGAAGCCGGAGAATCTCTGGGATTTCTTCCCGGCGATCTTTCGCAGAAGGTGGACCCGTATCTGCGCCCGGTATATGATGCTCTGTATGACTGCATGGGTATGGAGAAAATCCATGAACTGATAGGGGCAAGGAAAATTGAAATTGCTCCGCTGGCCTATATGCGGGGGCGCACGATCAATGATTCCATTATCATTCTGGACGAAGCGCAGAATTCGACTCTTTCGCAGCTGAAAATGTTTCTGACGCGGCTGGGAAAAAATTCGCGGATGTGCATCGGGGGCGATGTGACGCAGATAGATCTGTCTCCCGGCAAATCGGGATTGAAAAAATGCATCTCTATTCTCAAACAGATCGAAGGACTTGGCGTTATTGAATTCATGAAAGAAGACATTGTTCGCAATCCTCTGGTCGAGAAAATTGTCGGAGCTTTTGAAGAGCACGGCGATGATAAAAATTGAGCCGGGATAACTATTATATAAAATATATTAAAATATGAGATCTATTTTTCAAAAACTTTTAACGTCGGCTTCCGATTCGCTGACCCGTCCGCGCCCGGTTCCGTTCGTGCGAAAGATGCAGGCTGTTCTGCTGACGGTCACAGTCATACTTGTCACTTTTCTTCTCTCCTATCAAAATCTTTTCCAGCAGGATATGGACCTTTCCCATGCCGGCCCCTGGGCTGTCGGTAAAATTGCGCCCAATGCCATTGTTGCCGTGACAGGGATTGAATTCTTAAAGCAGAATCAGTTTGATCTTGCGAGGACGGAGGCCGTGAAAACCGCTCCTCTTGTTTTTATACGTGATTTTGCCGTTCTATCTGCCGCGCAGGAACCGCCGGTGTCTGAGGGGAAGAGCAGTTTCCGCGTCTCTCTTTCCGAGGATGCTGAAAAATTCAAGCAGTGCATGACGGAGGGAGCTCTGGAGAAAATCCGCATCTGCATCCGCCGCAAAGCGCCCCGATGGGGCCGGCTGCCGGATGCCAGACTCGATGTTTTGATCGGAAATTCAACATCCCGGCTGGAGAATTCGATCGGTCAGCTGGTGAATATATTGTTTCAAAAATTTATTATTCTGAAGAAACCCCCCGCGGTCGCCTATACGGGCACACAGGTTCGTGTGCGGGACATCAACACGGGAACAGAGCCTGTGATCGGCCTTGTGCCGTTTGAGGATGTTCTGACTGTCGACAGAGTTCTCTTCTCCAGGGATGTGCGGCTGCAGTTCGACGCGGTTGCCTCGGATAAAATGAAAGAAATTCCCGCGTATCTCAGAAACGTTCTGATGGATTTGAGCGTCTATTATCTGGCGTCTTTGAACGGCTGTCATTACAGTCCGGAGGATACGGAAGTTTCGCGCGAAGAGGCCAGGTCAAAAATACTGCCGGCCGCCTTCATCATGAAAATAAACCGGGGCGACACAATCATCGGCAAGGACGAAGTGATCACGGAAGAAAAGTTCACCGCGCTGCAGGTGCACAATCGCGCCCGCTTTCGTGACAAGATCGGCAGGATTCTATCCATATTTGTGCAGCAGATCATCATGATGGGGCTTCTGGTGTATTTTATTTCCAGGTTCGCCAGAAAAAAAATCAGCGATGTGTCTTCCAATTTTATCATCTTTTTCACGCTGTGGGCTTTCGCGGGAATTCTGTTGTTTCTGGGATCGTCCTGGTCCGACCATGCTAATTACAATGAGGTGGCCCACTTTTTCGGATCCTGGGTGCCGATTGGACTTTTTGTCGTCTCTTTTTCAATAATATTCGGGGAATCGCTGTCGATTCCTCTGGGTCTGTATATGTCCTATCTGGTATTTGTTGCCGGCAAATATGACGGGATATCGTTTGTGATTGCCGTGACTCTGGCTCTCACAGCGGCCATCCTGGGGGGCCGGATCAGCAAGCGTGTGCATTTTATTACGACGGCGCTCATCATCTCCGCCCTGGGAATTCTGCTGGTTACCGCCGGGTATATGTATTCGCATCGATCGATTCTGGCTTCGCAGGCGGAGCAGGACTGGTTTTCGAGAAACTATCTGGCCTCGATCTGGGTGGCATTTTATTCCGGAATGGCGACCGCGCTCGTGATTGTTCTTCTGCCTGTGTATGAAACGCTTTTCAATATTCCCACGCGATTCAAATTGACAGAACTCGCCGATCCGTCAAACAAGCTTTTACAGGAGGTCTTTCGCCTTGCGCCGTCGACCTGGACTCACACGCTGATGGTTGCCGCCATGTGCGAAAAAGTATGCGAACGTCTCAAACTCAACACTCTGCTGGCAAGGGCCGGGGTCTACTACCACGATATCGGAAAGACAAGAAACGGCTCGTTTTTTATCGAGAATCAGCATCTGATACCCAAGCCGGAAAAGATCGACAGAGACAATCCGGCTCTGGCTGCGAAAATCATCATCGACCATGTTCTGGACGGACTGGAAATCGCAAAAGCGGCCCGCCTTCCCCGGGAGGTGATCGCCTTTATTCCGGAGCATCACGGCACATCAACAATGTCTTTTTTCTATCATAAAGCTCTTGAGAAAATGAAACGCAAAACCAGACGCGAAGACTTCCGGTATCCCGGTCCGATTCCTCAGAGCAAAGAAACAGCCATCGCCATGATCGCCGATTCCGTCGAGGCTGCCAGCCGATCGCTCGATGATGTGAATGAACTGAGCATCGACGCTCTTATCCAGAGGATCATACAGATGAAACTGGGGGAGAATCAGCTGGATGAATCGGGACTGACAATCGGCGATCTGAAAGTGATCCGCGAAGCCTTCCGCGACGTGCTGCTCAGCTCGTTTCATACCCGGCCCAAATATCCGACCACGGATGAAGTGAACAGACTGGAGGCCGGAAACAGGAAGAAATTGCGCCGGGGGAAGTGACTCGAGGCTACGCGAAACGGAAGAGTTGAATTCAGCGGAGGACTGTCAAACTGAAAAATTCTCCAGTACATCCTGTCCTTCTGCATTACAGAAAAAACGGCAGACTGCTTCATTTTCCGTCCGAGCGCAAAATGACTGCCATCTGCGGGCATCTGCTTGATTTTCTGTCGAAATCCGACAGAATCAAAGGCCCTTTTGAGCTTTCCCTGTCCCTGGTGAACGACAATGCAATAAAAAAAATAAATAAAAAACATAGATATAAAAATTCGGCCACGGACGTTCTGAGTTTCCCGCTCTGGGAGAATATCCGTCGTGCGCTGGCGGGTGAGGACGGCAGGATCAATCTGGGGGACATCGTGATCTCGCACAATACATGCCGCGCCCAGGCATTGCAGATCGGGCATTCTGTTGACGATGAATTTCTCCGGCTGCTGGTTCACGGCCTGCTGCATCTGTTTGGATACGATCATGAAAAATCAAAAAAAGAAGAAGTCCGGATGCAGCGCAGGGAAGATGAACTTCTCGAAATGCTGGCCTGGCGGGGGTATTGAGCCTGGGCCTGATTCAATACCGAATTCAATGCCGGGCCGCCAGTCCGTTAAAAGTGAGGATCGCGGAGGCCTACAGAACGGCTGACCCGCTGTCGATATTTTCCAATGAAGGATAGTATGCGCAACAAAAATGTTTTTATTACGATGTCGGCGGCCCTGTTCTTCCTTTTTGCCGCAAACGGAGCATCCGCCCAGGGATCCTATGTGGATGATCTGGAAGACGCCAATGTCATCGTTCGAGAGGCCGCGGACAGAGCCAGGAAAATGGGATTCGGCGATCTGGAGATCGACAATCTTCACGGTTCCATTTCCGCGCAGATGCAGCGCCTGATGAAAATCGGCGGTATCCCTCCTGTTGTCGGTGATGACCAAAATGTCTACAACCGCCAGTTCTACGACCGGAGCGAGACGAGCGCTCTGGGCGAAGGCAAAGATTCGGATGGAAAAGCATTTCTGCGGCTGCGGATTCGGGAGGGGACCAGCAGCACCAATGAAGTTTTTCCGCAGCATTTTCTGTATCGCGCTCACTGCTATCTCTATCCCTCAGCCGACGGCGCTTCCATCGATAAGATTATATTTCAGTTTTATAAAATCAATTTTTCCGGCACCCGGTATGTACGAGAACTGCGACGATTTGTGCATCCCAATCCCAGAGATGTGGCCCAGGCGGAGGGAAAGCCGATCGGCGCTGATTTGAGTCTTCTCAACAACAACCAGCTGCTTTTGGAGTATTTTGAAGAAGCGGGATTCTACGATGATCTGGACGATAAGAATCCGGCCTGGGAATACGCGGACCGCGTGCCGAAACCTGTTCTCACTCTGAATCCGCGCCAGCGCTTCATTCTCAATGACGATAAAGATCCTATTCCGTACGGCAAACAGGTGAAAATCATCAATCAGTACAAAAAGCTTCTGCGCCGGATTGACGCGAATCTGCGCACGCTGATCCGGACAAGACTGCTTGACAGAAATATTATCATAAATAGAGTAATGGAATTCTAAAAGGGAATTCCCTGCACCGGAGTTTTATTATGCGAGAATGGCTGCGATTGATTCTGCCCGCGGCGTATATCGGCGCTCTGATGGTTGTGCTTGTTTTGCGATCACTGATCCACTACAGGCGGACCGGCAAAAGCCCGATTGTGCTGCCCCGCGATGAAAGTGTCCACGGATTTGTCGGGATAATGTTCCGATTTCTGCTTTTTCTTCCGATCGTTCCCATTGTTCTCTATTCGTATTTTCATGACCTTTACGATTACTGTCTGCCGATTGTTTACCTGGAATCTGTAAATCTGCAGATTTTCGGAGCGTCGCTGATGGTCGTCTCTTTCATTCTGACCGCAGCCGCTCAGCTGAATATGGGCGATTCGTTCCGAATCGGCATCGATGAGGAGCAGTCCACGTCGCTGGTCACCGGCGGCATCTACCGGTACACCCGAAATCCAATTTATCTGGGTCTGATGGGCATGCTGATCGGTCTGTTTTTTACAATTCCCTCATCCCTGACCGCGCTCTCACTGACGCTTTCCTGGGCCATGATTCAGGTGCAGATTCGTCTGGAGGAAGAATACCTGGACAAACTTCATGGTGCTAAATTCCAGGAATTCCGAAAGCGCGTGCGCCGCTGGATCTGAAAGGATGTCCCACGCAGAGTTCGCGGAGGACGCAGAGCAGGATGATAAGAAATGAATCATTCAGGACGCCGGGGAGCGTTCCGGGACGCTAATCCACCTGGCGCATTCCTCCGCCTCTTTTTTCTTTCTCTGCGCACCCTGCGGTCTCTGCGTGAAATCTTCTTCTTCCTTTATTCAGTCACTATGAGCACTTCGACGCGGCGGTTTTTCGCTCTGCCTTCGCGCGTGGTGTTGGGCGCCAGAGGCTGTTCCTCTCCAAAACCGCGGTATGAGATACGTCTGGAATCCAGTCCGAATCGGTTCTGCAGCATGCGGGTTACGGCCCGGGCGCGGTTTTCCGAAAGAGTCTGATTGTACCGGTTGTCGCCGACGCTGTCCGTATGTCCGGAGATTCGTATTTCCCGGTCGGGATATCTCTTTAAGATATCGGCGATGGTTTCCATTTCTTTTTCCGCATGCGGGGTCAGTCTCGCGGAATCAAAGTCAAAGAGAATATCGTTCAGATTCAGGGCGACTCCCTGATCCGTCTGCCGCACAGTGATGTCCGAATTCGCGGGCAGGTTTGATGTTATGTCCTTTTCCATGGTATTTCTTTCTTCCGGCTGCGCGTGACGGATCTTTTTGTACCAGGATTCAATATCGTACCCGTACCGGCCCGTGTTCAGACCCGCGTAGAAGACATAGTCGATGCGGTTCCTGTCGTATACGGGGATTCCCTCTTCCAGATCAAACCAGAGTGTGTCGGCGCTTCGGCCTGTTATTCGAACAATGGGCGTGCCGGTCTGACGCACGCGCTGGTCGAAAGAATACGAGTATTTTATTTTATGCGCATTGTGCACGTGACCTTCTCTGTCCTTGATTTCTTCGACTCCTTCATATCTGTAAGTAACATGAATTGGTATTTCGATGTGAGCGCTGTCGATATCCATCGTCTCCAGGGCATTTGCGGACCAGGTGTCTCCCGGTTTTAAGGCTCTGTCGGGAAAAGTGGGCAGACCTCGGAGGTTGGGCATGACAAAATTTGCCGGTACATCGTACCGGCCGGAGTCAGCATGGAGAAAATTCGAATCAAAAGTTCTGTCCTGTCGGAATTCGCCGACCAGACGCGGGCTTCTTGAATAGGTCAGGAAGCTGCCCTCCATCCTGGAGGCGTCGGCAGTGCGTTCGACCACATGAAGAGTGATTTTATTCTTTTCCTCTCTCGACGTGCTCGCTCCCGCATTCGATCGAATGTCCTGGTATTTGTCGACGATGAAGACATCATCCTTCTCGAAGCGAAATCGAAAGATGACACCTTCGCTTTTCTGCTCCGCATGCGAGTCAGGGCCGCCATCCTGCGCCCGGACAGGCCGGATTGAGAGATTGATAACAAATAATAATAATATTGAAATATATATAATATTTACAGAATACAGCGGAGGGCCTTTTGCTCCCCTGATTTTGAAATCGATCTCCCGGGAGATTTTCTCAATGGCCATAGTCTACCATCGTCCAGCCCCTAAAAAGCTTAAGGGGACTTACCATAAAATCGTTGATAGACTGCCCCGTTTACCCAAAGCTGGTCAAAGATGAATACAAACAGGGGCCAAATATGATTCTGGTGGAAGGCTTACATCACATTTCTCTCGGCTGTTCCAACTTGAGCCGATCGGTAGCTTTTTACCGGGATATTCTCGATTTTGAGTTGGAAGAAGAGGGACCCCGGTTTGCCGTGCTGCATCTGGATCCTGTGTCCATCCGGCTGAATTTGATTGACGGGTATAAATCTCTCGTCAAGAATCCAGGTGAAACCAGCCTGTCTTTTATTCTGGATGTGGACGATTTTACCAACGCTATTTCGGAACTGGAATCCAAAGATATTGAAATAATTAAAGGCCCCGTTGCCATCGAAGGCGGGGAGTCCATCCTGATCGGGGATCCGGACGGAAATCTTATCGAGCTTTTTTACAACGAGTGAATAACTCCGGCCTCAGGCCAGAATATTGACGGTATTGCCCTGAACTTTAAATAAATTCCTGGACTGGGTAGGATTGACGGCGGCCGCTTCTCTCTGTAGAGTGTTGATCAATTCATTAGACCAATCACTGCCAGGAAGATGGGCATAATTTTCGGTTTTTTTCTGCCAGATCGCCTGATGCGGATCTTTCTTCGCAATCCCCATTTCTGTGCTGAGTTTTATTTCCATACGCCCTCGGGAATAGAGTACCAGGAACCGAAGTGAAATACAAGCCTTTTTTGGGTGGTCTGCCTGTGTTTTTTACAGTAAAAATCCTGCTCCAGCAGCCTGGAAAGCCAACCACCGGCGTCCGGAAATCGATCGATCTGCTCGCCTCAGCGGTCTTTGCGCTCTCTGCGTGAAAATATATTTTTACGAAATCTACCCCTTCAGGCCCAGCGCCTGAGTCAGAAGATCCTTCGCGCAGACGCGAAGAGCCATGACTTCTTCCGCGCCTTCGAAAATCGAAAACACGCGCGCGTCGACATAGTACCGGGAAACCGCGTACTCTTCCGCGTATCCCATTCCGCCGTGGATCTGCATCGCCTCGCGGGCCACCCATTCAGAGACGCGGGATGCGTAGAACTTAATCAGAGTCGCCTCCATCTGGCCTTTGTGATCGTCCATCATACGGCCGACTTCGAAAGCGTACTGACGGGATGCCTGAACGATCATCGCCATGCGGGCGATCTTCCACTTGGTAAGCTGGTAATTGGCGATTTCCGTGTTAAAAACCTTGCGCTCTTTCGCGTAGCGAACCGCCGCCTCCAGGGAAGCCTGCATGACACCGTTTGCGCGGGCCGCAGTCTGCACGCGTCCACCCTGAAATCCTTCCATCTGCAGATAAAAGCCCTTTCCGCGTCCGGCCTCGCCGCCGATAAGATTTTCATCCGGCACAAAGTAGTTGTCGAAATTTACTTCAAAGCTGTGCATTCCGCGGTATCCGATCGTCGGAATTGCGGATCCGGTAATATGACCGCCCTTTGGCTGCTTGAATTCAAATTTATGTCCTTTGTCGCGCGGCTTCTCTGCAATCAGGAGCGACAGTCCTTTGTGTTTGAGCGAGGGATCTTTTTCCGTCCGGGCAAGAATCAGGATTGAATCTGCGTAACCGGCAAAAGTGCACCAGGTTTTGACGCCGTTTATGAGCCAGCCGCCGTCCGTTTTGTCCCCCGTGACTTTAAATCCTGCGACATCGCTTCCATAATTGGGCTCCGTCGCGGCGATGGCGCACATTTTCTCCCCGGAGGCGAGAGCCGCCAGCCATTTCTGTTTCTGCTCTTCCGTGCCGCCTTTGAGCAGAGCCTTGCCGAGAATTTCAGGCCGCGTTATCAGAGATCCGGCGATCGATAGACTTCCCCTCGAAAGTTCCTCCGTGACCACCAGCATGGATATATTGTCCATTTTCGCATCGTCCTGAAATCCGCCGTAACGCGCCGGAATGGAAAGGCCGAATGCTCCCATTTCCACCAGACCCGCAAGGATATCGTCGGGAACAAAATCGTCGTTTCTGTGCACATGCTCCGCATGAGGAACGACCTTCTCGTCCGCAAAACTGCGGAAAGTTTCCCGCATCATATTGTGGTCATCCGAAAGAGCATACACGCCGTAGTTGGAATCCAGAGCCCGGTCCCCGACCGTATTGTAACGTTTTGACGCCGTTGCTTCCTGGATCATTTTTGTCACATCCGGCGCGAAAAGTTTGTTCAACGAGTCCGCATTGAGCCCGTATTCATCCGGTCTCTGCGACAGCTCCGCTCGCAGCCTGTGCGCGGCTTCTCCCAGGAAAAGAATCGACATATCTTTTTCCTGATCCCCGGCTCCATGCGATGAATCGTGCGCATATTTTACAAAATGATCCGCAATCGTGCTCTCCGCCGTATGGTAGGCGAGATTGTAATGCACCAGCTGGTTCTCATCCATTTTAGGAATGGACAGCTGACCGTTTGAGACGGCTCGTTTTGCGAGATTTTCCGTAATTTCTTTGAGTGCGGAAGATACGAGAGACTGTAGTTTAGTTATGAATGGTTCCATGGCAGTCAAATTTTTAGAAATCGGTCTCCATGGCGAGTCATTTATGAGGGGAAATGGAAGTGGACAGCCGGCGCTGGAACGGAAGAAAGGACATAAATTGACAGGCGCAGGGAAAGTCTATCTGATCGGCGGCGGCCCGGGCGATCCGGAACTTATAACTCTCAAGGCAGCCCGAATTCTCAGTGAGTCGGATGTTGTTCTCTACGATCGTCTGATAAACGACAAAATTCTCAAACACTGCCGGTCGGATGCGCAAAAAATCTTTGTGGGTAAAACATCGGGAAATCATCCGGTGGACCAGAATGAGATTCACTCTCTGCTTGTGAACTATGCCCGGGAATACAGAATTATTTCCAGGCTCAAAGGCGGAGACCCCATGATATTCGGACGAGGAGGGGAGGAGCGCGAATTTTTGCGCGCCCGCGGAATCGAATGCGAAATTGTGCCGGGTGTGACCGCTGCCTGCGCCGCCGCCGCTTCTTTTTCTCTGCCGCTCACGCACCGCGAATTTTCATCCAGAATTATTTTAATGACGGGACATCGCAGGGAGGATGGAGCCAGTGATTTTGCGGGACTGAGCCTGAAAGGATGCACCGCGGTTGTGTATATGGGCGTTGCGGAACTGGAATCGATAGCGGCGAATCTGATTGAGGCGGGAAATCGACGGGACATGCCAGCGGCGGTGATAGAGAATGCCAGCCTTCCCAATCAGAGAATGATCACGGCTCCGCTGGAAAAAATCGCCGCGAGCGCTCAGAGGGAAAAAATCATTTCGCCGGCGCTTGTGATCATCGGAGAGACTGCAGGACTTATATGAATAAAGCTGTGATTCTGATCAATGTAGGTTCGCCCGACAATCCGGACACAACTTCCGTGCGGCGCTATCTCCGCGAATTTTTATCGGATCCGTTTGTGATCGACATCCCTGCCGCGGCGCGCTGGATGCTGTTGAATTTCATTATTCTGCCGTTTCGCCCGAAAAAATCGGCGCATCTGTATCAAAAAATATGGACTTCGGAGGGGTCTCCGCTGATCGTGAATACCCGGAAATTCGCCGATGCTCTGCAGAAGCAGCTGGGCAGCAAAGCCCTGGTGCGGTATGCCATGCGATATGGAAATCCTTCGATCGAATCGGCGCTGGCTGAAATCTCGAAAGAAAACATCCGGGAAATCCTGATATGGCCGCAGTATCCGCAGTATTCAAATTCCGCGACTGCCAGCGCTATCAAGAAAGTATACAGCGCCGCGGGCAATTACTGGAATGTGCCGCCGCTTCGCGTAATCGGAAGTTTTTTCGATCAATCTTTTTTCCTGGATGCGTATGCAGCGTCGGCGCGCGAATATCTGGATAAGTATGAATCCTCAGGAAAAAAGCTGGATCATATTCTGTTCAGCTTTCACGGCGTTCCGGAAAGACACATCCAGAAGAGCGATACGACGGGCGGCTGCCTTAAAGAAAACTGCTGTCAGCAGCAGGGGAAAAATTATTGCTACCAAAACCACTGCCATGCAACAGCGGCCGGGATCGCTGACCGGCTGAATTTGAAACCGGACTCATGGAGCGTTTCATTCCAGTCTCGCCTGGGAAAGAGCGCCTGGATATCCCCGTATACGGAAATGAGGCTGACGGAACTTGCATCTTCGGGAGCCAGAAACATCGCCGTAATTTCGCCGTCATTTGTTTGCGACTGTCTGGAGACTCTGGAAGAATTGAACATCCGGGGAAGGGAAGAATTTATGAAAGCCGGCGGCGAGAATTTTGTATTCATCCCGTCTCTGAACGACTCCGAGTTGTGGGTTCGCGGCGCGTCCGGTTTTCTGGATGCCATGCTGTAATCGATTGAAATCGGGATTGATGCCGGCCAATCCAATCGCCTTAGTGAATTTTTAAGTTGACTACAGTCCAGGACATCTCTATCCTTAAATAAAAGCATTTATGACATTGAAAATCCCAGTCGACCGATGCTTCTCCCTTTTATTGCGGCCGTTTGTTTTGTTGCCAATCAGCTTCTGGCATCCGAATACACAAACTGTGAACAGCTGATCATACTCGATTCAACGCAGTTGCTGGAGCTTTCCTGGGGCCGGATATTTCAGCAGCCGGGATATTTTTATCTCATTAAAAAAAACGAACATTCTTCCGATACTGTTGATAACGGAGAATATCTATGCGTTTTTGGACCGTAAAACTTGCCCTTATTTCAATGCTTTTAGTCGTTGTGAGCTGCGCCACGACCAGCATACACAACCACCCAGGAGAAGAGGACGGATACTTCAGCGCCTCCGTGACAGATGCCAGGTCGGAATGCCCCTGCGCCCGTCCGGAAACGACCGCCGATCGCAGCGGCGCTCCTGAGGACGAAAAGACTTTTTTCGCCGGGGCAGGGGGACGGACTGACAGCTCATCAGCGGCAGAAAGAAATTCCGGGTCCGCAGCGGAAAGAAACACGGCGCCGGCAGGCAGCACTCCCGCCCGTGTTGAAAATAACGTTACGGTAACAAACCCTCCGGGTCATGATGAATCCTATTTTTCTGAAGAAAAACCGGCAAGAGAAACTCCCTCGGATCAAAATTCTCTCATCGCTCAAAACCGAGTCGATGAAAATGCAGGACAGATGCCTGCAGTCGTCACAAACGGCGTGTCGGTGAATACGGCGACTGGAGAATTTCAGGAAACGGGGACAGCCTCCTGGTACGGGAGTGATTTTAACGGCAAACCGACCGCCAGCGGCGAAATCTTTGACAGTCGGAAACTGACGGCGGCTCACAAACGGTTCCCTCTGGGAAGTCTTGTGCTGGTGCGAAACATGGAAAATGGACGCGAGATTCTGGTTACCGTGAACGACAGAGGTCCCTTCGTGCGCGGACGCGTAATCGATATGAGCGAGTACGGCGCCGAACAGCTTGGTTACAAGGACCGCGGTCTCACAACGGTGGGCATCAAACTCATCAGGGCCGGCAATGCTGTGGAGAGAGGAACCGGCGCCACGGCCGGCTTCTATTCAGACTCGGGCGCGGATTCATCGAACAGCGCTGCGATACCGGAACTTGAATCAGACCGAACTCCGGCAAACCCTCCGCTTCGTCCGGTTTCGAACGAAACACAGCGGCCGGAAACATTTCCTTCCGAATCTGCGATGCAGGGATTTGCTGTTCAGCTGGGAATTTTTGAAGATTCTATGCGCGCCCGGCAGTTTCAGACTCGACTGGCGTCTTACGGCGAACCTGTTCAGATATTTCAGCGCGGCAGCCAGTTTGTGGTGAAGGCTGGAAAATTTTTAGACCGGCAGCGGGCTGAAGAATTCAAAATGCGCCTGCGCGAAGCGGGGCTTGATGGATTCATCAGCGGCAACTGAAAAATTCAACGAACTTTTTTCAGTTCGCTTCTTTCACGGTATATCCAGTACGGCAGTTTGATGATATTGTAAACCAGCAGTCCTGCCAGAATGCCCGCGAAGGCATAGCAGGCGCCTTCCACGCTGAGCGGCAGGCCGGGCTGAAATTTTACCGCATGAAATAAATCTATATCCAGATAGTACAGAAAAAGAAACGGTTTTTTCCATATGGCGCTGTCTATCAGCGCGCGGTACGCGGCTTCATAATACGCGAAACGATCGACGGAAGCCTGCATGACTTTTCCCGAATTCTGAAAATCAGGATCCGTGCTGGACAGATGTTTGCCGATAAACTCTTCCAGTGTTTTACCGCCGAGTTCCGCCATCGACCGGATCGAATCAATCTGCCTGCGTGCTTCCATCAGGGCGCCGGACAGAGCGTCCGTGTACTGACGGATGAACTGCGGTATCTGGCTGAAGACGACCGCCCCCGCCGCGCAGAAAATTCTGTCCACGATGGAATCGAAATATTTTATTATTCTTTTTATCATTGTTGTTCCTCTGCCGTCTTTTCCTCGCCGTACAGTATCTCATTGGCGCGAAAGCAGAGGGCGTCAAGAGATTTTTCCAATTTTTTTGCGGACGCTGCCAGCGCCTCCTCCGATGTTCCGGCCGGAACGATCGGCTCGCCGATTACTACAGCAACGCGCGAAAAGGGAAGGGGCAGGGCGAAGTCGTCCCAGTTCGGCCCGACTACCATCCGTGAAAATCCGAATCCGATCGGCAGAATTACGGCATCCGCTTTCTGAGCCATGTAAAGCACTCCGGGCTTTGATTCATAGATCGGACCGCTGGGCCCGTCCGGCGCAACAAGAGCCGGAGTTCCTTCCCGAATAATCTTTATAAAATTTACTATTCCCGTGGACTGTTTTCCCATCGAGGCGTCCAGCAGCTCAAAACCGAGGCTTCGGATTGTCTTAATGCCAACTTCCCGGAAAAAATGGGTCCAGCTGTTTTCATACTCGTGCGTGCGTGGATGATCCGAGTAAATGCACAGACCGCGGGAGTGAAGACAGAAGACGGCGGCATCCACAAAGGTATGCCATACAGCAACAATGTAATTCTGTTTTCGTGCACGCAGAAGCCGCACATGATCCTCGCCGTCTATTTCAAAGTCCAGAGTCGCCTGAAAAATTGAAATCAATATAGAGGCCGCCGATGCGAATAGACTGGTGACAGCGTTGTAGAAAAACCTTCGTATCGGATTTTTAGGCAGACTCAATTTTTATTCTCCAAAAAAAACATCACCGCAGTGCCGCGGAGTAAAAGAAAAATAGCCACGAAAGTACTCAAAAAACACGAAAGAAGACAGAAAATGTAAGTATTGGCTGTATTCGTATGATTTGTATTTTCGTTTTCCCATTTCGTGACCTTTCGTGGCCTATCTCTTATCGGCCACGAGATAAAAGACACACCGGGTAAAGCTGAAATTGTAGGCCAAAATCTGTCTGCAAATTTTTGCTTGATTTTTATTCGATGCCGGACAGGGACTTCCGGATGAAACACCGATACCAGTGGGCAGCTCCCGGAGACCTGAATGCTTTTTTTGCGCTTTTTCTGGATAACATAGTCAACCTGGTCCTGCTGGCCGGGATACTCCAGTTTGGATTCGGCTTTCCCAAAGATGTTATAGATACCTATATGATTCCGGGCACGGCGCTTGGAGTAATGTTCGGAGACATTGTTTATACCTGGCTTGCTTTCCGGCTGGCAAAGCGAACATCAAGATCGGATGTGACGGCGATGCCTCTGGGGCTGGACACACCGTCGACAATTGGAATGGCCGTAGCCGTGCTTGGACCGGCTTTTCTCACGTTCAAATACTCCGGCATGGACGAGCATCAGGCGGCGATGACGACCTGGTATGTGGGAATGGGAACGATGATTTGGATGGGATTGATAAAAGTCGGCACGTCCTTTATCGGCTCTGCGCTGCAGCGTATCATTCCTGCCGCGGCCCTTCTGGGATCTCTGGCCGGAATTGGACTTGTCTGGCTTTCCGCGGATGCGCTGATTCATATTTACGAAGTTCCGTTTGTGGGACTGCTGGCCCTGGGAATCATTCTGTTTACTTTAATAGCCGGCTTTGAATTTCCGTTCAAGCTTCCGGGGGCGGCCATGGCCGTTCTGCTCGGCTGCGCTGCCTATTATATTCTGGGTCTATCCGGCGCGCTCAGTGAATTCCATAAACCGTCATTTGCCGGTTTTTCATTTTCGCCGCCTGTCCCTTCCACGGAGGGCTACGCGGCTCTTTTTCACGGCGCTCTGGTTTTTCTACCGGTAGCGATTCCTTTCGGGCTTATGACGATTGTTGGCGGCATCAACGTGACGGAAGGCGCCAGGCTGATCGGAGACGATTACAGAACTCGCGACATTCTTCTGACTGAGGCATTCGCCACGATTCTGGCCGGTTCCTGCGGCGGCGTTTCGCAGTCGACTCCGTACATCGGGCACTCGGCTTATAAAAAAATGGGGGCCCGTGCCGCGTACACTCTGGCGACGGGGATTGCCGTCGGTCTGGGCGGAATGTTCGGACTGGTTCAGCTGATCGTGGAATTGATACCCAAGGCTGCCGTTGCGCCGCTTCTCGTTTACATTGGCTTTGAAATTACAACGCTGGCTTTCCGCATGACTCCAGCCCGGCATGCGATGGCTGTGGCTTTCGCGATCGTTCCTTCGATTCTAAACTACGGTTATATAAAAATCAAGCTGCTGTATCAGCCAGTGGAAAGGATTTCCCAGGATGTGATCGGAATGCTTACGACTGCTTCCGGTTCGGCGCCGGTTTCGCAGGCCCTGGAAGCGGCGGCGAAACTTCAAACAATCATTCCGGGAATTGTGGCGGCGGAATATGTGATCATCGGCGCGCTCGGCCAGGGTTTCATTCTCACAGCGATGATATGGGGAGCCTGCGCTGCCTTTTTGATCGACCGGCGGATTTTCAGCGCGGCCATCACGCTTGCCATAGCGGCGCTCTTTTCATTTTTTGGATTGATACATTCCGTATTCCCAAACGGCGATCTTTACATTCCCTGGAGCATGCGCGAAACAGCCCTGAATCAGAAACTGCATTTGAGCGAGCGGGCCTTTACGATTCCATACGAATTTTCCCTTGCTTACATTTTTGCGGCGCTGGCTCTTCTTGCCATGTATTTTTTTGGATCGGCGCGGCATGGAAAAGGACCGGTAGAGGCGCAGAAGCATTGAAGACATTTCAACGCCCCTGTGAATCGGTCATGCTGGACAGCCCGTAATTTTGATAAACGAACATGAAAAAAATAAAGAATTGAACAAGGCTCTGCTGCTGGCTGTTACCATGACATCCAATTTCTTCAACCCTCTGATGGGATCCGCTGTGAATGTGGCTCTTCCAAAAATCAGCAGCGAGTTTTCCATGGATGCTGTTGCTATGAGCTGGGTTACAATGGCGTATTTGCTTGCCTCTGCCGTGGTTCTGGTTCCTTCTGGAAAACTGGGTGATATGCTGGGCAGAAAAAAAATGTTCCTTTATGGAAATTGTTTTTTTGCCGTCGCAACCGCAATGTGCGCGATTTCGCAGTCGGGCGATTTTTTAATTTTCTCCCGGCTTTTGCAGGGAATCGGCAGTGCGATGATGTTCAGCACAAGCATGGCGATCGTAATCTCTGCATTTCCTCCAGGAGAAAGAGGCAGGGTAATCGGCTTGAACGTATCGGCGGTGTACGTTGGTCTATCCGCGGCGCCGATTCTTGGAGGTTTGCTTACGCAGTCTGCGGGCTGGCGCAGTCTTTTTATAATAAATGCGGCAATTTCGTCGGTCATTGTCCTGGTCATCGTATGGAAAATCAAAGCCGAATGGCGGGAGGATGAAGACGACAAATTTGACTGGACGGGCACATTGATATACATGCCGTCAATATCTGCTCTCATGTATGGATTTTCTAAATTGCCGGACCCGCTGGCAGTTTTCTTTACCATTGCCGGTATCACCGGCTTGACGATTTTTGTTCTGGTGGAATTGAAAAGTCCATTTCCAGTTCTGAATATGAAATTATTTTTTGAGAACAGAGTGTTCGCGAGTTCCAATCTTTCCGCTTTTATCAATTATGCGGCAACATTCGCGGCAAGTTTTGTCCTGAGTCTGTATTTGCAGTATGCGAAGCATCTCACGCCGGCAGAGGCCGGCCTTGTCCTTATCACGCAGCCTGCATTGATGGCTGTGGTCGCAATATTTTCAGGTCGTCTGTCTGACAGAATCAATCCGCGCTGGCTTGCCTCATCCGGAATGGCGATCAGCGCCGTCGGTCTGCTCCTCCTGACGTTCATAGTAAAGAACACATCGCTGACATACATATACTGTGCTCTGGCGATTCTCGGATTCGGCTTTGGATTGTTTTCATCCCCGAATACCAATATGATTATGGGTTCCGTTGAGCGAAGGTTCTACGGAGTTGCCACGGCAACAGTCAGCACGATGCGGACTACGGGAATGATGTTCAGCATGGCAATTGCGTCCCTTTCTGTTCATTTGTTTGTGGGCAAACAGACAATCAATGACACAAATATTGAGAGTTTCATCCACAGTTCACAGGTCATTTTTTTGATTTTCACGGTTCTCTGTGTCGTCGGCGTTTTTTCGTCATTTGCCGGGAAGAAAGAAATGAAAATGAGCTGACAAATGGGTTCAGTCTCCTTGAATAATTCTATACCACCTTCGCCGCGTACATCGGATATTTCTTCTTCATCTCAAAGAGAGCCGTCGCATCGCTGATTATTTTTTTTAACACATCCGGAGTTATGGCCTGTTTGGGATCGTCGCCGATGCCGTTTTTTGGCTGCACATGAGTTTCGATGCACAGACCGTCCGCGCCGTAAGCGATAGCAGCCAGAGCGCTGTGCGGAACGAAAACAGCCCTGCCCACGGAATGCGAGGGATCGACAACAACCGGCGACCAGGTTTTCATTTTCAGAAGCGGCGTGATGCTTTCATCGGGATGGCAGCGATAGCCGTCGAGACCCGGCACGGTCCCCCGCGGGCAGAGCAGAACATTCCGATTGCCGCTGGAAACAATATATTCCGCCGCGCAGATAAACTCGTCAATCGTGCCCATATGCATGCCGCGCTTCAGGAGAATGAGCGTTCCTTTCTTGATGGTGAGCTCGCCGATTTTTTTCAGCAGGGAGTAGTTGAGAGCGTTTCTCGCTCCCACCTGGATCATATGAGCTCCGGCCTCCACTGCGATCTGCAGCTGGTGTTCGTCCATAACTTCCGTGTTCACCGGCAGACCGGTTTTCGCGGATGCGTCCATAAGTATTTCAATTGCTTTATCGCTTCCCTGATATGAATGGGGACTGGTTCTTGGCTTCCACACGCCGCCCCGCACGACATGACCGCCGGCCTCTTTCACAGCCTGCGCGGTTTCCAGAAAAAAATTGGGATTTTTAGGATCGATGGTGCACTGCCCGGCGATAATGAGCAGGTCCTTTCGCAGAGTTCTTCCTCCGATTTTGATGTCTTCGCCCGCCAGCCGCGATTTCAGATCCATCAATTTGTAGGGCGACTGAATCGTGTCAACGCGTGACACATACGAAAGACCTTCCAGCCGGTTGATCATCAGCTCATTGCGTTCGTCTCCGTGGATGGCGTAGATCGTCATCGTGTCTCCGGGTATCGGGGCGACGCGGCACTGAAATTCTTTCAGGATCGTTTCGACTTCTTTGAGCTGTTCGGCCGTAAATTTGTCGTTTGATGGAATTATCATACTTTCAATCCTTGAATCTGTATTTCAATTTTGCGGCCGCACGGTGCATCTCAAGTCCGGCCTGAACGATCCTGTCCATAAGGTCCGGGCCCTGAATGCCCGCCTGCAGCCAGAGTCTCGGAAACATGGAAGCCGGAGTGAAACCTGGAAGCGTGTTGATTTCGTTGAAATAGAGAGCTTTTTCCGCTTCGCAGAAAAAAATATCAGCCCGCGCGTATCCGGAGCAGCCGAGCGCTCTGTACGCTTTGCCGGCGATTTCACGGGCCTTCTGAGAAACTTCGTCCGAAATCTTTGCCGGTATGGATATTTCCGCCGCGTCCTCATCGAGATACTTGGCCTCGTAATCGTAAAATTCTCTGTGCACAATGACCTCGCCGACTTCAGACACTGCTTCAGAGCCGGAATTGCCCAGAATCGCCATTTCAAGTTCGCGGATTTTTTTGCCCTCTTCTATAATAACGCTTGTATCGTATGCGAAAGCTGTGTCCAGGGCCAGCTCCAGATCGCCGCGCGTTTTCACGCGGGACACACCGACAGAACTGCCCAGGTTCGCCGGTTTGACAAAAACCGGATAGGGCAGATTTGATTCAATATTTCTTACAACACCGGATGGATCGGCGTTCCTTTCATAATCGGTCAGCGCCAGATACTTTACCTGTCCGATCCCCAGCGCGGCCATCAGATGACGCGTCGCAATCTTGTCCATGGAGAGAGCCGACGATTTCACGCCGGATCCGCCGTACGGCAGGTGCAGACTCTCCAGCAGCCCCTGCATTTTGCCGTCCTCTCCGAATGTTCCGTGCAGGCCGGGAAAACAGAAGTCCAGAGGAATTTCTGAAGATTTTTCGATGACGAGAATCGGCTCATTGTTCTGCCCCGGACGAATAAAGCATTCCTGTTTTCCGGGCGGGAGTTTAACCTTCGAATGCTGACGGGCAGTTTTTTCATCCAGATAACGCCATTTTCCTTCATGGCTGATCCAGACCGGATAGACGGTATATTTTTCCGGACTGAGATTCCTTAGAATGTGCGCGGCTGAAATCAACGAGATTTCATGTTCGCCCGATTTGCCGCCGTACAGCAGCAGTAAGTTCAGCATCATTTCCTCTTTTCAGTAACCATTTCTTTCAGGCGCGTTTTCCAGGCATCCAAAAAACCTGGAGGACCGGGAATCTCCAGAGTCTCGAGATGAGGCCACATTTCCAGCAGGCGGCCTGCGGCTTTGCCGGCCTCAATCGGATACTTTTTCAGTGCGACAGGGTCGGGACTGGAAGAGCCTGATTTATGAATAGCGAACGGGGCGTCTGGTCCGTTCCAGGCAAGAAGCTGCAAACCAAGCTCATCGCCCATCTCCTCTACCCCTGACAGAGCCGCCCTGTTTTTTGCCGTCGGTTCCGATGCGTATCCGCCCGGCCGGTACATATCGATTCCGTAAGTGCGGCTGCATCGCTGCATCGCATAATGAAAATAACCCGTATCCTTCTCGTGTGTCCGGTTCCGGCGCGATACGAATCCGGCTCCGGCCGTGTAAAGAATTTCCGCGCCGCTCATATGCGCGATTCGCACTGCCAGTCCGATTGTGTTGCGGGCCGGATTGGTCCACTCCGGTAAATAAGACAGGAGCGAAGATCCCAGAATCTGATCGACTGGAAATGTCGACCTGTAGTATAGAATTTCTGAAAAATATTCAGAAAGGAATCCCGCGCCGGCCATCCAGGTGAGGACAGGAATGTCAAGTTTTCGATCGAGAGTCCCCTTCGCCTTTTGTGCGGCTGTCAAATGAAACGATGTCCCCGGTCCGCTGTCGACAGAAAGCACAAGGTCGGGACGAATGCCGGCAAGAAGCAGCGGGGCGAGGGCCGTATCCGCTGCGATGATGAAGGTGTTCCGGTCCGGACGGTTCCTCAAATCTTCAAGCAGTCCTGGGCCGGCGCCGCAGAAGAGGATTTTTTTTCGCATAGAAATGGAAGAAATAAAATTGAGTGTTGGATTTCTGTCGAAGCGGATGAAACAGCCGCGCAGCCAGGAGCGCAGGAAATGTTTCGATGTGCTCTGATCGACACTCTTCTGTTCTATCCGGGGAAGCAGAGAGGCGGCAAATTTCTGCAGATCTGGAAAATATCTGCGGTGCTGCGGAAAAATCAGGACCGCTTCAAATGGAACTGTCAGCTCAGCGGAATCGATCGAATCGAGAATTGTGATCCCGGCTTTCTTCCATTGCTGAAGGCGTCCTGAGTCCTGCAGCAATACTTGTATTTCATAGACGGGCTCGAAAAAGGATATCTGGCTTTTTTGCAAGAATTTTTCAATGATATCAAGGTGGTATCCCCATCCGATACCGATCAGCAACACCTTTGTTTTGGGGCTGAGTTTTTCAGCGATGGAGGAAAGAAATCGTTCGGCCTCGATTTCTGGATTGACCGTGGAATGCAGGAAACCCTGCGGGCACTTGATATTGGCGCGGCCGTCCTTATTGGGTACGAGCCGGCAATCGGCGTGAAATTTCAGTTTTCTTAGACGTCCTCCTCTGCTTCTTCTTTCTCGTCATCGTCGTCATCGTCATCGTCGTCATCATCGTCGTCTTTATCATCGTCATCGTCGTCGTCATCATCGTCTTTTTCTTTTTCTACTTTCTCATCATCGTCCGATTTTTCCATATCCGCATCTTCATCTTCGACAAAGACTTCCGGCGGAGCGGTTTCTCCAATCTCATCCAGATCCTCGTCCGATTCATCCGCCACTGGAGCAGAACTGCCCGGAGCGCTGAAAACAGCATCGAGCGCCGTCGGTGTTCGCATGGTCGTTTTCATTTCTTCTTCCAATTTCAGGCGGAGATCGTCTCCGATGTAGGCATACTGAATGTGATTGTCCGACAGAGCGATCATTGCTTTGACAGCCGGCTTTCTGTTAATAAACTTGCGGGGGATTTCCACGCTTTCCAGATGGTCAATGACCTCAAAGGCAGCCACTGTGGTGGCGTATTTTTCTTTTGCAGAAAGCTCCAGGAGTCTGGTAATTTCAAAATCTTTTGACATTTTTGTTTCCGATTATCCCCGCGGGACCCTGCCTGGAGGGCCCTGGATCGATTCCAACAATAATAAGCTAAGAATTATCCAAAAATTGGCAGTGGGTTCTGTTGTCAATAGTAAAGTGCTGTATTTTCTCTGTAATACCATGAATTGTGGTCCTGTGAAACTTTTCAAATCCGGTATGAAACGTGTGTTCTTTTTATCGGCGGTCCTGTGTTTTTTTGGAGTCATTTCCTGTCGGCCTGGTCTTGCGTCCAACCTCAATGTGGATCACTGGTCGGCGGTGGATGCAGCGGATGCGCCGGTTCATTTTGCCGAGCTGAAAACCGCCGGTCTGATACTGAACTTTTACAGTCCCACCTGCGGGCCCTGCATTCAGGAAATTCCTGCCCTCAATGCGTATTACCGGGAAACGCAGAAAAGGAATATGCAGATGTATATGGCTCTGGAGCAGAATCCATCGGCGCACGGACTGACGCCTGCTGCGGATGCCTCGCCGGCTCAAATTCGGGGCCTGATCCGGGACCGGATGAAACAGGATATTGCCAGGTATAAAATCGAGATTCCCTTTGTGATTATGGACAGCAGTTTTAAGGTCTCAACAATAGCCGTGGGCAGTCCGGATGGTTTGATCACGGGCACGCCGGAAACCCTGTTGTTTCGGACAAATCCTCTGTCGCTGGATTACAATTTTGTCGGACCCATTTCTGCTGCGCCGGATGAAAAGACTGCGGTAAAAGATGTGCGTTTTATATTTGCCCTGAAAAAACTGGATGAACTGAGCTCGGCTCAAACGGCATACTAAACCGGAGTTAAGAAAAAAGGGGATGGAAGAGATGAGGTGATGGATGAGACAGGGCGATGGATTTTGAGATAGATAATGCATCAGAATTGGCAATGCTTCGAGGGAGTAAACGGATCAACGACTGGATGAAGAATAATTTAATATCGCATAATTTTCCCCAGCATCTCATCATCCCCTCCAATCTCCCTATCCCCTCATTTCCCATAATATCTCATGATCACTTATGAAAACCACGATTTCAGCAGCCATCATAACCTTTAACGAAGAAAAACGTCTCCATGACTGTCTGGCCTCGGTGCATGGCTGGTGCGATGAGGTGCTGGTTCTGGACTCCCATTCAACAGACCAGACAAGACAGGTTGCTGAATCGTTTCCAGGAGTGAAGTTTTGCGCCCACGATTTCGACGGTCATGTGCAGCAAAAAAACAGAGCGATTTCCATGACAACCGGCGACTGGATTGTGTCGATCGATGCTGATGAGAGAATCACTCCGGAGCTGGCCCGGTCGATTCAGGATTTTATTCAGAACAATCCCCATGCGGACGGAGCGCGGCTCAGAAGACTGACAATCCATCTGGGAAAGAAAATCCGGCACGGGGGCTGGTACAATGCCCGCTATCGACTCATCCGCAGGGACCGGGGCGCCTGGGGCGGTGAGAATCCGCACGATGTGATTCTGTTGAAAGACAGGCCGGCCTGGAAAAGAAACATGGGGCCGGTGCTCAGGGGCGATCTTCTGCACTATTCATTCCTGGACCTGTCGGACCAGGTCAATACCATCAATAAGTTCTCCAGTATTGTTGCCTTCACCCGCAATGGACGGGGCAAAAAGTTCTCATTTCTCAAGCTGCTTTACAAACCTCCCTTTAAGTTTTTTGAGCAGTATGTGTTGAAGGCCGGTTTTCTCGACGGAGTTCCGGGTCTGGTAATTGCCGCATCCGGGGCCTACTCCACTTTCCTGAAATGGGCAAAACTCTATGAATTGCAGAAAACTGGGCTGGAAAAACCCTCCAATTTGAGAAAAGACTACCGGGTACAGTAATTTTTTTCTAACTCAAGCGCTTTTTTTTTCGTCCGATCATAGTAGCAGGAGTTGCTGATTCAGGTAAAAGTGATTATTATACTGAAATTGTGCTTTACCCGGGGGGCTGGGAACATAATCTGGCAGCTATTGGAGGCTTTATGGCCATTCAAATCAATGATTTAACTTCTGATGACAAAGGCAAGGCAGTGAGTGTATGGTTCGCCGACGGCGATGTCAAGGGAGTTCTCAGGGATTGGAGCGTAAAAGCCAATTTGCTGGTAATCTGGCAGGAAGAAGCCTTTTCAACGTGCTTTGCCAGCCCTGAACTTACCAATTTTGAGATTTTCCAACACGAAGAATCGGCCTGACAGCGTTGCTGTCGTTTAGAGTTCTTTTTTAGCGGGATCGGCTTCGGGGTTTTCTTCGAAGTATTTATTGATCTGAGCCGCCAGTTTATCCATCAGCTTTCCTTCCCTCACATCTTTCAGGAATGATTTCAGCGCTTTGTGCTGAAGCAGATCAATGACAGGTATATCGCTCATAATTCAGTACAATATTTGACGAAAAAAAACTCCAGAATCCACTCAGAATATAGCGGTTTTTTTAGCCGCCAAGGCTGAGCGGGGAGAAGACTTTCAGCGCGGGATCAGTTTTTTCAGTGAGGGGTATAGATTTTTAAAAGCCAGGATTTCTGATTTTTTTCTGGCAGAGTTCCATTTCAGAAGTTTTCCCGCCAGATCAGCGACGGTTTTTACCGCTCTGTCGCCCGGATACCCGAATGTGCCCAGCACAAGCCGACGCATAAATATATCTTCCAGGGTCATGGCGGACTCTTTCTCAACAGCATACACGACTTCCGCCAGGATATCAGACCGGCCCGATTCCGGGGATACCGCTTTTGCCAGCGATTTATTCTTTTTGACCAGGGAGAGAATTTCCACATGATCCGTTCCGTAAACGCGGATCAGGTGTCTGTGCGTTTCGGCTGAGATATCTCTGGTGTAATGGTCCGAAAGCGCACGATTTTCATATTCTGAGGCGGACATTCCGAATCCCGGCGAGCCGAACAGAGGCATGGTCGAAGTATCAACATGAGGCGCGCGCATATCCGCCAGCTCCGGTTTTTTAAGGGCCATCATTATCAGGTCTTCTCCCAGCTGCCGTGAGGTCGTCCATTTGCCGCCGGCAACCGATATAATGCCGGCATAACCGTTGTCGACGTGATCGTAAATCTCTGATTTGCGCGAAGCCCGGTAAGTGCTTTTACCGGAAAAGATCAGCGGACGGATTCCAATATTGATGTGATGGATCATCTCCGGTTTCAGAGGCCTTCCCGGCAGAGCATCGTTCACGTCTTCCATCAGCTGTTTTACTTCCGCATGTTCCGGATGCAAGGAATCCGGATGATCCAGAAAGGGAGCGTCTGTCGGTCCAATCAGAGAATAACCCATCCAGGGCAGAATAAAAAAATGCCGTCCCGCCTTTGTGCGAAACAAAACGGCGTGGTCATTGAGTATTTTATCCGTCAGCAGATGAATTCCTTTAGAGCGGGTGAGAGTTGTTTCTTTTTTTTCTTCAAAAAGTCCCAGAAGAATATCCATCCAGGGGCCTGTGGCGTTGATGAAGACTTTTCCGCTGACCGTATGGTTTTTGCCCGTGATTGTGTCTTTCCCTGTCACTGCGGTGATTCTCTTTCCGACCGGCGCCGCGGCGCTGACAAATCCGTTGACTTCAAAATGATTGAATGCCGTACAGCCCGCATTCACCGCCGATTTTAAGAATTCCAGATTCAGTCTTTCCGGATGCAGACTCTGGAAATCATAATACAGAAAGCCGCCAATTAGTCCCTCTGCTTTCAATCCAGGTTCCGCTTTCCGGACCTCTTCACTGCTCAGAAATACATGCGATGGAATTTTTTTATCTTCCGGAACTTTCCAGTTCCGGTCGAGCGACAGCATATCATAAAGAGTGAGGCCTGCCTGAAAAGTGCGGCGTCCGGGATGACTGTCATCGTAAACGGGTATCAGAAAAGGAAGAGGTCGGACGAGGTGTCCCGCCGCGCAGCCCAGAATCCGTCTTTCCCGCAGCGATTCGCGCACAAGTCCGAATTCAAGATTTTCCAGATATCGCAGGCCGCCGTGGATCAGCTTTGAAGTTGCCGCGCTGGTCGCGCAGCCAAAATCATTTTTTTCTAAAAGACATGTATTGAGTCCCCGCTGCGCCGCCTCATTGGCGGCGGCCAGCCCCGTGATGCCTCCGCCGATGACTACCAGATCAAAATTTTTTTTAAGCTGATCCGGATTTCGTTTCATTTCAGGAACGCCTCTTCAGCAGCACCCTTCTTTCAATTTCAAAAATCTTCTCAGGAATTTTATCTTTGCCGAGCGCTTTTTTATCATTCTCCTTGATAAAGAGATCCGCGCCGAATTTTTCCAGAGCTTCCGGCGTTGTGATATTTTTCACTCCGATCAGCTGCATCTGCACAAGGCCCGCGCCTTTGACCGGTCCGTCCGACATGCCGATGATCCGCGTGATCGAGCCGACTGTGTCACCGCTGACGGCCGGCTGTGTGTGGTAGCCCTCATGATAGCCGAGATCCCAGAGCATGTTCTCCGTCACGTCACGGCTGGCAAGACCGGCCAGCCAACCGAACACGAGTCCGCCGTACACTATGGGTTCTCCGCTCATGGGGCCGGAAAGCGATTTTGAATAGAGTTTATCGTAATGAAGCGGATGCGTGTTGCCCATCCGGTACGTCCAGGGCACATGCTCGTCCGTGATCGTACGCATATTCTTATGCACGATGATCTGGCCGACTTTGAAATCTTCATAATACGTGTTTCGCATTGTGTGTCTGAGCATTTCGTCCGACAGTTTTGGCGCATCCGGCAGTTCCACCGAGGGCGAATCGACGGGCGAGAAGGGAGCATTCGGTTCTCCGCGCCGGCCGGGATCCGCAGAGCCGCGCGGCGGTATCATGATTTTTCTTTCATACTGTATGACTACCTGGTCGTTCTGATCTGTTCCCAGAGTTTTTACATGCACAATTCCCGGCGATCCTGGTCCTCTTTCTTTGCGGGAGACGACTCTGGACCGGGCGCGGATTGTATCACCGGGATACACCGGCCTTAGAAAATTCACGTTGTAGTACCCAAGATTGGCGATGGCCTTCTCTGAATTGTTCTGCACGCCCAGAGAGAGAACAATGTTGAATACCTGGAGCGGGTGCACCAGCAGATCCTGAAAACCGTTTGCCTTTGCATAGGGCGCGCTCAAAAACAGCGGATTTGCCTCATGGAAAACTGTTGAATATTCCTGAGCGAAAGTCCGATCCACGGTTATGGCCCTGGGATGTATAAAAACATCGCCTTCATTGAAGTCTTCCAGGTAACGGCCATATTCCGGTTTGGTCACATTGTCAAGAGCTGCCGGAAGCTGCGGGGACATTTCTGTAAAGGGCGGGATTGATACTTTGTTCATAATCCATAAATTATATTCCCGCAGCGCGGGACAAGAAAAAACTGAGAAGTCAATCACAGGATGCTGCACAATGTCCGGTGCAACCGAGAATCAGGAAGAAGCGAGTTTTCTATTTTTTAGATTTGCAAATGCGGTCCTTTATGCGCTTTGTGCCCTTTGTGGTGAATTGTTCCAGCCGTATGTAATCGTATGATGTCGCACTGGTATTCTGTCATTTTACTCTATTTCCGCGATCTGCGGCTTCTCGTCAGGCCTGCTCTTTTCCTAATTTTTCTTACATTTGTCGGATCCAGCGGATACATCATGCTGGAAGGCTGGCGGATCATTGATGCTCTTTTCATGACTATTATAACCATCAGCTCGGTTGGATTCGGGGAAGTGCACCCTCTATCCGATCATGGCCGTCTGTTCACGATCGGGCTCATAGTCGGCGGTGTCGTATTTTACGGTCTTGCCATCGACAGTTTTCTGAAAGTTTTCATTGGTCGGCGGTTTCGCATGTATGTGGAGGAGGCTCGAGTGAAGGATGCTGTTAAAAAACTGAACAATCATTTTATTATCTGCGGAGGCGGCCGGATGGCGCTGGCAATCGGACGGGAGCTGGAGAGATCGAACCGCCCTTTTGTGATTTTGGAAACCAATGCTGAGTCGCCGACCATGCAGATGAAAAAAGCGGGCAAAGCCGACTGGCTGATCATCGAAAGGGATGCTCTTCTTGAAGAATCGCTCCAGGAAGTCGGAATTGAACGAGCCGCGGGTCTGGCCGCAGTTCTGCCGTCCGATCCTGACAATCTGTTTGTTGTGCTTTCGGCGCGTCGTCTGAATCCAAAGCTTAGGATTGAAACGCGCATCGCAAAAGAGAGCACTCGGGACAAGATGCTGCAGGCAGGAGCGAACAAAGTGCTTTCGCCGTATACGGCCGGCGGAATCCAGATGGCGCGCAGTCTTCTGCAGCCGGATGTCGATGATTTTCTGGAAATTGTTCTTGATAAATCGAACTATGAATTTGAAATGACAGTGCATCCGATTAAAGAAAATGACGCGCTGGAGGGGCATTCCCTCCGCGACGCGGGTTTTCGCGCAAAAGGCTTCATAACGATCGGGATTCGTCTGGCTTCGGGAAAACTGGTTTTCGCGCCGAATCCGGATATCATTTTGCACCAGGGTATGGAGATTCTGCTTCTGGCTTCGGAGATGGAGCAGCCGCGGAAGCAGGAAGAACTTGATTGAGGAGAAAATATGAAAAAAAAATTTAGAAAATTAGTAATATATTCGGGAGTGCTCGGTATTCTGTTCATGAGCGCCGTGCAGTGTTTTGGAAAATTTCCGCTTGTCCGGGTAATCTACCAGTTCAACGATTCACTCGGAAAAAATATCGCAGGCAGCGGACTGGGCGGGCGTTTTGTTTCCACGATCTTCATGTGGATTATGATGATTATTCCGGTTTACGGTGTTTCTTTCTTTCTGGATCTTATCATATTCAATATGATTGAATTCTGGACCGGTTCGCCTCTGTTCATGCAGGGTCCCATCGGCACAATCAAATCGGTGTATCATGAAGGACAGGAAATTCGGATGAGCCTCGTCTCGGAGGGGATCATGAAAATCGAAGTTGTGGGCGCCGGTGTGGCTCCAATTTTTATTATGAAAGACCGGCCCTACGAAATCTTCGCGGAAGAGAGCGGCACCTATGAGCCGATACGCGCGCAGATACTGGAAAGCGGCGGGAATCCCGCTTACCGGCTGCTGGCAGGATCAAGAATTATCAGCGAAGGCATTCTGCGGCACGATCAAATCGAAACCATGAAACAGAAAGAAATGGCGGCCGAGTGGCGGATCATGAATCTGCAGGGCAGGGGTGTTGCGGCTGCCGCGCGATAATCAGATCTGAAGACAAGCCGATTCGAGTATCAACAATCCGCGCGGGGAACGCTCTCGTTCTCAGCTTTCCCGCTGTATGTGAATACGGCGGGCGGCGGCGCGGGTTTTTTTGTTCGTTTCTTCCATCATGGGCAGAAGATCGGCCAGAGTTATTTTCGCCGCTGATTTGTTCAACAGTGCGTTGATCTTTTTCTGAATATCGGAGACGCCGGTCTGCATGCCCTCGTAGCGGGGCGGCACGGAAAGAGAGTTCTTGAGAAACGTCCGCAGAATATCCTGCATGTGAATGGATCCTGGAGGGCGCACCGGGAAATATTCTCCGTTGGCCGGATGATACGCGAAAAGTCCTGCGCGTCGCAGGCGTTCGCGGGTCGATTCCAGAGCGATTCGGTCATGCTGGAAATATTCCAGCGCCACATCGTCTGTGAGGGCCTCATTTTCGCGGTAAATTTTCTGATACACAAGAGTCAGAAGCGTGATGGAATTCCAGAGCATGTACTCCTGCAGGGCGGAATCCTCCTGACTGCCCATTGTCTTTGCCGGATTCTGGATCACAAAGGATATCTCAAGACCAAAGAGCGTGATCTGCGTTGATGTCAGAATTACAATCATGCCGACTGGAATGATTGCCCATACACCGTAGATGAATCCTGTGCTGGAAAACGAAGTCACCCACGTCTGGAAAGCCAGGAAAAATACAAGAAGCGTGGCCGATGTGATGGCCGCGCCTACCGTGGCCGCTTTCCACTCCACCATCGTGTTCGGCAGGAGACGGTAGGCGAAAAGAAATCCGGTGAATACCAGCGCGTAGAGAAACAGGGCCACGACAATTTTTAAAAAAGCGGTTTTGACAGCAGGCGACTGCAGCAGCTTTTTCTCCTTCAGATGCGCCATCTGCTGATTTTCGAATTCGCGGCCGCTTATCATCGATATCTGCTGGATCGTGAGAACGGTTTGATTCTCGCCGACCAGAGTGAATGAACCGTCTGCCTGAATCAGATGAGAATAGAAAGTCGTTTCATTGACGACGCTGTTGTCTGTTCGATGCCAGGTTCTGCCGCCGTCAAAAGTGCATCGAAAAAGACCGCCCGATCCGTACACAAAACCGACGCCGTCCGGACGGATGTGAATACCGTGAATATTCTGACCCCGTTCGCCGCGGACAGACGGATAAATTTTGTCATCTCCGGTATGGATCCAGACAGGCGGCTCGGAACCGGCGGCGGAAAGAGCGGCAAAATATATGTCTCCCTTTTCGTCGGAGCGCATTGACATAATTTTCAAGCGCTGGCTGCCGTATTTTTCCTCAAATGGACCGATCCAGCTTTCGCCTCCGTCCGGAGAATGAAGATATCTGCCGATGCCGGTCAGATACAGACCCGGAGCGAAAATCCCGCCTACCGTCTTTTTACCCCCGATTATGAAAAGCCGGTCGTATACCGTATCCAGACTTTTCATGCTGAATTTTCCTTTCTCCAGTTTGATAAGACAGGAGACGGAGCCCGCAGTTGCCAGAACCAACACGCGATTTTCGTCAATGACGATATCTTCAAGAAGAGGCGTTCTGATTTCCGTGTCGCTTTTAAAGGAGAAATTATTGTAGGACCAGCTTCTGCCAGAATCCAGCGAATAAAAAAGTGTGCCTCTTTCGGATATAACATAGATTTCGTTCTGTCTGGCCGCGACTTTCTTCAGTGTGGAAAAGTCTTTATTCTGCAGCGTGATCCGCGGAACAGTCTCTCCTGCGATTTCCCAGAAAAAACCGGTGCGGCCGGTCTTGATATCAAAGTACACATCCCGGTAAGGCGCATCGCGGTCGACTTTTGATGAAAGGTCGAATTTTTCCAGACCTGAGCTTTCCGTGTATTTAAACAATCCCTGCCTTTCATTGATCCACATCACATCGCCGCTTCCCGCTATCTGCGTCAGCTGCGGGGGGTTCAATCTTCCCATAAAGTAACCGGCCAGTCCGCTGAACAGAATCAGAATACCCGGCAGCACTACCAGCGAGGCGATGTAGATGGAGAAACGAAACAGCAGAGGTCTTTCTTTTTTTGCGCCGTAAATGTAATTGAAGGCATCTTCCATGTTGCTGATCACATTGGTCGCGGAGAAGACGGTGAATACAAGTCCAACCCCCGTGATTGTATTGGCACGGCTGAGAATTTCATCCAGGATGCGAAGAATTTCCGTCGAATCGGTCATGCCGTACGCTGCCATGAACCTGGCCAGGCTCACACGGATTGTCTCCTGGTCAACTTCCGCAAATTTCACCAGCACTGTCAGAAGCGGAATTATTGAGATAACAATTGAATAGGCGATGGCATTGGAACGAATCAGACAACTGTCGGCAATGAATTTCCTGTACGATGCTTTCAGGACCATCCCGGTATGTATGATGGACCGAAAAAAAATATGTCCCGTTGGTATGCGGGAAATCCAGGAGGCGATTATCCCTTTTTTTTGTGTTGGTTCAGGATTGGCCGGCATTCAGAATATCAATGATTTGCATTGTTTATTCGTCCAATATTTTTATCTTGAGTAAGCAAAAACATCGTGTGTTGGAAACTCCTCTGAAAAGTCAATTTCACTGATTGCCACCCTGTCCGGGTATTTTCTTCCATAATACAAATCCTGAATTTCCAGACGAATCCAGACCTGAGAAATATTCTCCGGAAAACGCCGGGAACTTTCAATAGGGGGCATGAAATCCAGAGGAATTTCCTGCGCAAGAGGAGAATCGGCCAGCACAACGATCCTGTCCGCCCGAAATTCCGGCAATCCCGGTAGACGGAAATCCCGGTCTATATCCACCAATTTCTGGTAAAAAAAGACAATGCGGATTTTCCTGGGACGGGAATAGTCCAAAAAAGTTTCCGGCGATGCCTGATTTCCGGACCAGATAAAAATCCTTTTCAGGGGATTCGGCGAAGGAGGATCTCCTGGAAAATGCGAAAAACTCGTCTCCATCTGGATGTAGAGCGTCCCTGGAGCCGCCACAGGATCCCGCGGGGCGCCAGAATCTGCGGAGGCTTTTTCAGTTTCCACCCAGGCAGTCTCCAGTCTGCGGTCAAAAATATTTTCCGGCCTGGACTGTGGATTGAAAAAGGATGACCCGGAAAAAATAATTCGATTGTAGAGTTCTGTGAGATTTCTTGTCTTTTTGAATGTGCGGCCGGCCAGATATATGTTCGCGCCGGCGATTCCCAGCGTTATGAGCACGCAGATGGCAATTCTTTCCCGGCTGGACATTCGGGCCGCTTTATTAAAAACTGACACAAGAACATCTTTTTTTTTCTTTCCGATGATGAAAAGAAATTTCCCGTTTATCTCAGATCAAATCGCCTTCCGTGTGTCCGGGATCGGCGGTTTTATTGCGATTCTATCCTATCCGGTATCCGTCAGCCTTTCGCAGACGGGGCTTTTTCTTGCCCTGCTGGGCTGGCTGCTGTACCGTCTCGCTCTCAGGAACAATCGAGAAGGCCCACCTGAGCATATGGAGAAAAACGGGACAATGCCCTTTATCATTCCCTTCCCGCTCAAATGCGCGGCGGCGATTTATGGAATCGAGCTGGTTTCTCTGATCTGGCACATGTTCAATGGCGATCATCCGTTGACAGCTCTGCGCAATGGTTTCAAGGATGAGATCAAGGATGCCTGGCTTATGGGCGGAGCTTTCTGGATTCTTGCCTACACCGACCGTGCCGAGTCGAGAGATAGAGTTATGCGATGGCTGTATTTTGCTCTGATGATACTTCTGGCCACGGGAAGTATTTCCATCTTCAGCAAGTTCCGGCTGTCAAAGATTCCGTACCATCTCCTGCACGGCTGGGAGGGCAGTTCCCTTGCGCGATTTCAGCATCATGTCGGAACTTTTTTTGACGGCACGCCTTTCGCCGTAAATCTGTACGTGCCGATCGGTCTGATGAACACGCATCTCACCTACGCAGCGCTCCTGGTGATGGGTCTTCCGTTCCTTTTTTTTCGCGCGATTCACCCCTTTGTGCAGTCTGGACACCGGGCCCTTAATAAAATTAATTTATTTTATATATTTATTTTGCTTCTGGCAGGATTCACGCTGCTTTTAAATGACGGCCGATCGGCAATATTCGGGCTTGGCCTGTCGATAAGCGCCGGACTTGTATTTTTTATCCGTGAAAAATGGAGAAAAAAATCTCTGCGTCTGTTGATCCCTGTGTTCCTTGCGCTGTTTTCGTTTATGATGCTTGCGGCAGTATCCCCCCGGTTTTCGCAGAAAGCAGAAAAAACATTCAGCATGCTTTTTGGCGAAGAAAAACACACCGATTACCAGCGTATATTTGTCTGGCAGGGCACTCTGAATATTATAGAGAACAATCCTCTGATAGGAATCGGCCCGGGTCGGTTTAAAGAAGAGATCAACAGAACCATTCTGGATTTTTCCAGGAAGCATCCGCGTCTCTGGTATGCGTACATGATCATCCAGCGCGGTCATGCGCACAACGATGCATTCCATCTTCTGGCAGTGGCCGGACCGCTCTGCCTGGCTGCGTATGTTCTTTTTTTCACGGGACTCATTTACCGGATTTTCGAAAATTCGGCCCGTCTGCGTGACAATTTCTGGAAATGGGGGCCCGCGGCGCTTTTTCTGGCCGGCATATTTCAGTGTTATTTTCAGGATGATGAAGTACTTCTGCCCTTCTGGCTGTACACAGGTCTGGCCCTTCAGAGGAGGAAAAAGTGAAAAAAATATCAACACTTCAGCAGACAGCCGTTGAAAGTCCAGAGGTAACACTCGTCGATTTTACAAATTCGCCCTTTGATCTGAGCATCGCGACTGCCCGAACATGCTACTCGGGAAAGGGCATTGTCTTTCCAGCTGAAGTGTCATCAACTCAAAACGCGCGCGATATTCGGGATCGGGTGGCGGCCTCGACTCTGGCGGCGGGCCATCTGACAACCCGGCAGCATCCTGGTTTCGTTTTTGCCATAAACAGGGTGAGCCGTCATCTGGTCTGGAGCTTTCTTCACTCCCATCCTTATTACAATTCTGAGCAGGTCAGCCAGAGGTATGTGGAAGTAAAACCGGATCAGTTCTATGTCCCGCCCGCTCTGCGAAAAGACAGCAGGCGAAAGGAACTGAGCCTGTATCTGAAGACAATCGAACTGTCTGTCAGGGTCTACTTTGAACTGATTGCAGACATTAGAATTCCCGCCGCCGCAGAATATTACAAAATATTTCCGGCACGCGCGAAAAAAAAGGATCAGTATGACAAAGTCGTTCATAAAAAATCGATTGAAGCGGCCCGCTATATTCTGCCGACGGCAACGTACACCTATCTGTATCATACGATCAACGGATTGACGCTGCACAGATACCGGCGGCTCTGCCGGGCCTATGATGTGCCAGAGGAGACCGCCGCTCTGGTCGAAAAAATGTATCAGGCAGTGAAAAATATCGATTCTCTCTACACCGATGAAATGACCGATCCTCTTCCAATTGAGGAGACGGCAGAATATAAATATTTTAAAGAATTTTATGAATCACAGGCCGGCCGGGAGGGAATTCAGGCTCAGGCGAAAGCCTTTGTAAGGGAATTCGACAGCGAGATGGGTCAGCTTTCGTCCCGGCTTGCCGGATTTCAGTCGGGCGCGATACAGACACTTTCAGGCGCGGTTCGGTCCGTTCTGGGGATCTCACGCGGATCCATGAGCGATGAAGCGGCCGTTTCTCTGGTTCTGAATCCTGACAGCAACAGACATCTGAGTTCCACACTGAACGAATCGACCCTTTCACGTCTGAGCCGTGCTCTTTACAATGTTCAGTACACCTTCCAGAAAAAAATTTCGCACACCGCCGATTCTCAGGATCAGAGGCACCGGCTTGTTCCGGGATCAAGGCCGATTCTGATGAGACATTTCACAGGTTCGCCGGACTACATTGTTCCCGCCATAGTGCGCGAAAATCCGGCGATTCTTGAGAAATATGAAAGAGCGATGGAAAAGCTGTTCGATATGATATCAGAATTTGTGGATATCTCGGATGACAGGGAAAGCGCCGTGTATCTGCTGCCAAACGCTTTTCCGGTTCGTTTCTACGAGTCCGGAGATCTGCTGAATTTGCATCATAAATGGAAGTCGCGACTGTGCTACAATGCTCAGGAAGAGATCTTTCGGGCATCCGTGGAAGAACTGACCCAGGTGGAAGATGCGCATCCTCAGATTGGCAGGTGGATCAAAGCCCCGTGCTGGGTGCGGAAGCAATCGGGAACCAAACCTTTCTGCCCGGAAGGCGATAAATTCTGCGGCGTTAATGTCTGGACGAAGGAGTTGAAAGACTACCGGAGGACGATTTGAAAGGATTTCTTAAATGCTAACGCTATCCTGACTTCCTTCCCAGGATTTTTTTTTAGAATTTCTGTGCTTTCTTGACCGTAAACGGCATCGTCACAATTTATGACATTATTCTGATTGTGTCATCGGCGTTTTATGTGTAAAGGCAGGGTGCCCAATATCAGGGCAAAAAAGAGGTAGCAATTTTTTTATTGAATACAACTTTTTTCTTCCTAAAATAAGACTGTTTTTTTTCGAGTAGAAAATATATTGTGTTTTATGCCGGGATGATCCTAATGAAGGGAAAGTGTCGGAAACAGAGGTGGAACAACTTTTGAGCTGGAATTTTTTAGCAGAGGATTTGGAGGAAAATGCGATCTACCTGGACTGCCGGTCAGAAGAGCTGTACGAAAAATCGACAATTCGCGGAGCTCACGGCGCTGCATTTATAAAAAAACCATACGGTTCAGGTCCTCAATCCATGCAGAAACTGTCCGGATTTGTCAAAACCATTCAAAAAATCGCTGCTGATAAAACCATCATTGCGTTTGATGAAGGCGAAGGCATGTATGCCAGCCGCATGACCTGGGTGCTCCAGGCTTCCGGCATCAATGCCAGAATGCTGGGCACACGATTTCAGGATTTTCCTGATTCATGGGAAGGGGAGGGCAGAGGACAGATTGAATGCGAAAGCTCTGTGGATTCCATAGTCTGGAAGGGCATTGCCACAATCGGCTTTTTACAGCAGAATCTTACCAGGGTGCAGCTGCTTGATGTTCGGACACCGGAAGAATACGATGGAGTGCTTCCCAGGCTCACACAGCCGGAAGATGGAAGCATCTGCGGTAGAATACCCGGATCAATGAACTGGGATTGGCGCACTCTGTATGACACGGAAGGGCACATCCGTCAAAAAATGTCGGTCATAAGCGATATCAAACGAATCGGCCTGATTCAGGAAAGACCCACGGTTATTTATGATTATAACGGAGCCAGGTCCTGCACAACGGCTCTTGTACTCTCACGCTGTGGATACCGGCAGGTGCAGGTGTACATGGGTTCCTGGATGGAATGGAGGAAAACAGCTCTGCCCAAACAGAATACACGCGCTTTTGTCGGGGCGGCTCTTGTATAATATTGGCGATTCCATTCTGAAGTCCAGCAATGAAACCTAAGAAATCCGTTTCGAAAAAAAGCAAACCCAGACAGAAAGACAAATTTCGAAAAATTCTCGTAACGTCCGCGCTGCCTTATGCGAATGGACCCATCCATCTCGGACACCTTGTCGAGTACATTCAGACGGATATCTGGGTGCGGTATCTCAAGATGTGCGGACATCAGGCGTACTATTTCTGCGCGGACGATACGCACGGCACTCCGATTATGATTGCCGCGAAAAAAGCAAATCTCGCTCCGGAGGCAATGCTGGAGAATATTCACAGGGAGCATACGCGGGATTTTAAGCTGTTCCAGATCGAATTTGACAATTACTACACAACCAATTCGCCGGAGAACCGCGGATTTGCTGAGTATATTTATAAAAAATCATTAGAAAAAAAGCGGATCGCCCGGCGCAGCGTCCGCCAGCTGTACTGTGAAAAAGACCTCATGTTCCTGCCGGACCGATTTGTGCGGGGAATATGCCCCGTATGCGGCGCGGCAGACCAGTACGGCGATTCCTGCGAGGTGTGCTCCTCGACGTACGCTCCTTCAGAACTTGTGCATCCAAAATGTTCTGTCTGCGGCAGCCCGCCCGTTTTTAAGGAGAGCGAGCATCTGTTTTTTGTGCTGAGCGAATGCCGGAAGTTTCTTGAAAAATGGATCAGAACGCCGGGTCGGGTCGATGATGGAATCCGTAAAAAAATGGATGACTGGCTTTCCGGCGAACTCAGAGACTGGGATATCAGCCGCGACGGTCCGTATTTCGGATTTGAGATTCCCGGTGAAATAAATAAATATTTTTATGTCTGGCTGGATGCGCCCATCGGTTACATGGCTTCATCCAAAAACTTTTTTTCCCGCACAAAACCGGAGCTATTTGACGAATTCTGGAAAAAAGGCTCGAAATCGGAACTGTACCATTTTATTGGAAAGGATATAGCATACTTTCATGTGCTCTTCTGGCCGGCTCTTCTGGAAAGCGCTGATTTCCGCGTGCCCGATGCGGTTTTCATCCATGGTTTTTTGACTGTGAACGGGGAAAAAATGTCGAAGAGCCGCGGCACTCTGATCCGCGCGGAAAGCTATCTCCGTCATCTGGATCCGGGGGCTCTTCGTTTCTATTACGCGTCAAAATTATCCGGAGGACTGGATGATCTGGATCTTTCATCTACAGAATTCCTGTCGAGATACAACGCGGATGTTGTCGGCAATCTGACGAATATTTTTTCACGACTCTGCGGCACGATTGCGGAAAAACTCGATCACACGCTTTCTGATGGACTCACGGATGACGGCGCAAAACTTGAAGAGTTTGCTCTTGCAAGAGCATTGGAAACGATGTCGGCGTTTGAAAATAGAAACTTCGCCCGGGCGATGCGCGAAATCACCGCTCTGGGAGATGCGATCAATAAGTTTATCAATGACCGCGAGCCCTGGAAGAAAATTAAAGAAAATCCTGAGTCTGCGCGGTCGGTTTTGACAGATGCGCTGACAGCGGGCCGCATTCTGGCGGCGCTTATGAAGCCGGTCCTGCCGGTTTTTGCCGCGGGAGTGGAAGAGCTGCTGGCTGAAAAAGAGCCGCTGAGCTATTTGAATCTGAAATCGCGCTTCGAGGCTGGGCATAAAATCAGACCGTACAGGCACCTGTCGTCCAGGATCGATCCTGCGTCTTTCGACGCAATGTTTGAAGAGGAGAAAAATCCTGTTATGGAAAAAAAGGACAAAAATCCCGGCGGAGAAGTCTCTTCGCCGCAGAGTGAAGGAATCATTTCAATGGAAGAATTTTCACGGGTGCAGCTGCGCGTTGGAAAAATAATTTCCGCTTCCACGATAGACGGCGCCGACAGGCTGCTTCAGATTGAGCTCGATGTGGGCGAAGAAAAAAGAAGAAATGTGATCGCCGGAATCTGGGAGGCGTATGCCCCGGAAGATCTGAAGGATATGAATGTTGTCTGTGTCACAAACCTGGCTCCTCGAAAAATGAAATTCGGAGTGTCCGAGGCCATGCTGCTGGCGGCCGGCAGCGGCGCCAGCCTCACTCTTTTTGTGTCTCACCGGTCCGCAAAACCCGGAGATTTGCTGAAATAATTCCCTGAGATAAGAGTGAGAATACAAACGAATTGAGGTTTTCAAGAAGTATTCTGCTGGCAGGTCTGCTTTTTGCGACGCCTGTATTCGCGCAGACTGTTCCTGGCGGCATGCCCTGGAACACTCTCTCTTCGGAACATTTTCAGATACACTATCCGGAGGGGCAGAGGGCATACGCCGTTCGTGTCGCGAAGATTGCGGAAAAAGTATACAGCCGTCTGGAACCCAGATACGGAACGCACAATCCGCGCGGTGATTCGCCGACTCACATCGCTCTTGTATTTTCATCGGACCTGGTGAACGCCTTTGCCACGCCTTACGGAGGAATCGATCAGATAGTTCTGTTTCTGGACAATCCCAGGGCGGGCGATTTTTCAAGATTCGATCTCTGGGCAGAGCTTCTCATCACTCATGAATACACGCATATCGAGACGCTGCGGTACTACAATTCAAGTTTCCTTTTTTTTCTGCGAGTTTTCCTGGGTTTCCCGCCGAATCTTTTAACTCCGCCAGGCATCAGCGAAGGCATCGCCGTGTATGAGGAAAGCCGCAACGGGCTTGGCCGTCTGGATGATCCGATCACCCGCATGATTCTGCGCACCGCATCGCTCTACGGCGCTTTTCCCAACGCGGGAGAAGTTCTCACAGGATCGCACCGGTGGCCGCAGGGAAATATTTATTACCTGTACGGCGGAAGATTTCTGCGGTATGTCGCCAATACTTACGGCGAAGCTCCGATTCTGGATTACTGGCGGACGGACGCCTGGCCGTCTGTTCCGGATTCCCGGTTTCGACACGGGCTGCCGTACTATTCCATGATGCACAGAAATTTCCAGGAAACCGAGACCGCTGAATTTGAAAAAGAGATTCAGGAAACTCGGGAACAGGGCCTTACTGCTTTTGAGCGCCTGACATTCGACGGACAGAGAAAGTCCTTTCTATTTCTCTCGGCGGAGGACAGGTTATTGTATTTTGCGCGGCCGCCGGACAGAATACCGGGAATTTACAGCATCAATCCGCAGATCGTCAACTCATCCGCCGGTCCAACAGCTTCGCTCTCACCGTCTCCCTCATTTGTGCGCAGAGTCAAAGACAGCGCCGGCATTGCAGAGGCCGTCGGCCGGCGTGTTTACAGCGAGGACTACTATTTTTATCCATCGTACGGGCTGCGTTACGAACTGTATGACGGGAGCTGGAGATTTCTGCTGAATCGTCTGAGGCCCGGATTGAATGCATCCTACCCGTCGCTGACGCAGGACGGAAAACAGCTTGTATTTGTGGAAAGAGACAATTTTGAAAGACGATTGATGATTGCGGATCTCGACAGCATCGACAACGAAGAGGGCAGGGTCGTTTTTCGGGTGCCATTCTCCGGTATTCTTCAATTCGCTTCCGTCTCTCCCGACGGTGAACATGTCGTTTTTGTTGTTCGCGAAGGCGAAGCAGGAAATGGAGCTCTGATGATATGCGGCATCAAAGGGAATGCGGACTGTAAAAAAATTGTCCGGGGGAATTCCGTCAAAACGCAGCCCAGGTTTTCTGTCGACGGCCGCGAAATTATTTTCAGCTCAGATGCGGATGGGATTTTCAACCTGTACAGTTTCGATATCGGCACCTCCGCTGTGCGGCGGCTGACCAGAACTCTTGGCGGATTCTTCTACCCGGCGCCGGGAGCCCAGACCCTGTATGCCGTCGGATATTTTCCCAGGGGTTATGACATTGTCAGTATGCGGTATGAGGATCTGCTCTACGAGGACGTGGATTATTTCTCCGGCATAGATGAGAAAGAGACGGACCTGGAAAAACTGGACGACCGACTTCCCGCCGGATGGGCAGACAACGGTTACGAGGGTGTGCTGGCGATGAGGCCCTTTTTCACAGGACTGTGGGGCACGGGTTACGGATCTCTGGTCAATCTGGGGATCGGCGCAAGAGATCCGCTGGACAGACATTTTGTTTCCGCGGGCATCGGCAATTCCACGCCCTATCCGGTTGCCTTCGCCTCATACGATTACACGCGTTTTGTTGTGTCGCTTTCGCTTTACTATACAACGAATTACTGGAAATTCCGGGAGAAAAAAATAGAGGAAAAGTTCGCCTGTTACTTTCCGGAGAACAATCCGGTCCGCGCTTTCTGTGGAGATGGAAACACATACTATGAACAGGCCTACGCGGATCTCCGCTATGTCAGTCAGGGCCGCTATTTCTCCTACCAGGCGATGGCCGGGTATTCCACCCAGAAACTTCGCAATGCGGACTCGCTTCGCGGGATTGAATACAGCGCCTCGGACATGAACTTCAACGGACCGGAATTTATTTTCATAGCTGGACAGACGGAAGTATACCCGGAATCGATCAGCGCGGAGGACGGCTGGCGGTTTATTTTCAACACACAGTACTTTACACCGCGCGAAAGTTCTATCAATCCCGGAAAGTTCGCGGCGCCTTTTGAATACGGCATTGCGGAGGGCGGACTGTCCCTTTATCTGCCTTCATTTTTCGCGCATCATGTGAATTATCTGAGCGGTTACGGTTATACAACCTACGGACCGGACCGGGAGATGCAGAAGGTTCGCCTGAACCGTTTTGTGCGCGGACTGGATTACGGGAAATCGCCTTCAAATTATTCGGCGGCGGTATTTACATATGAATACCGACTTCCGCTTCTCTGGTATTCGAATGCGATAACCAGGAATCTTCCGGAATTGATTCTTCGCAGCATTGGAATGGGACTGTTCTATGATTACGGAAATAGCTTCGACAAACAGATATACCGGGACAGATGGACAGCGGCGTACGGCGTCAGTTTCTATTTCGGGCTGAACATTCTGTATCTGAATCTCCCGGAAATAAAAATCACGGTAGCCCGCGGCACGGGTGTTGCGGGCGAGCTGCAGGCCTATGTCAGTTTCCAGACAGAACTGACGGATACCATAGTGAGCGGGGATGTCGAAAAATCGCCGGTACTCTCGCCGTATCACAGAGCCCAGATGCGGATGCAGGAATACCCCGGTTATTTCCGCGAGCGTTCTGCCGGCGGTGTGCTGCAGTAACCTTGAAGATGTGAACCACGGGGGCACGGGGTAAACACAGAAAAAGAATTTTCACGCGGAGCCCGCAGAGACGCAGGGGATAAGGCAAAGAAAATTAATCACGACGCTGGAAAGCGTACGGGACGCTAAGGGGCCGGGCATGTTTTTGCATTCTTATCTCTGCCTGCTCCGCGGCTCTGCGTGAGATTTCTTCAGTGAAAATAAGTAGCCGCGGCCGAGACTTTTCTTTTCTATATGAGTAACTATGCATGAAAAAATCGAGAAAACAGAAGAAGAATGGCGAAAAATCCTGTCACCGGATGCCTACCGCGTTTTGAGAGAAAAAGGGACGGAACGGGCTTTCTCCGGAAAGCTTTACACCAATCACGAAAAGGGAGAATACCACTGCGCGGGATGCGGATCGCTGCTTTTTACATCTGACACAAAATATGAATCAGGATCCGGCTGGCCGAGTTTTTTTACTCCGGTGCCGCGCGCCGTTGAATCCGAACAGGATACCAATCATGGAATGATCCGCACCGAGGTTCACTGCGCTGCCTGCGGCGGTCATCTGGGCCACGTCTTTGAAGACGGACCCAGACCCACCGGTTTGCGATACTGCATCAACTCAATGTCGCTTGAATTTCAAAAAGAAAATTGAATCCAGGCGCTCATTTCATGCTGAGTGTGTTCCACCAGTCCAGCCCTGGCGCGGGTCTTTCACAGACCTTTACATTGGCGGCAGAGGAACAGGAAGTTGTTCCGGTAATGTTACAGCCTCTGGTTTTGCACGCGTTGCGTGCAGCCTGAGTGTCATCCCCTCCGGCACGGCACTGCTGACAGCTGGAGCCTGAACCGCACATATAGCAAAGTTCTGCGCTCACCGGACTTGCCGCCACGAACAGGGTTATCAACATCAACATACTGATTAGAATAAGCTTCATTTTTTTCTCCAGGGATTTAAAATATTTACTCTGTACTGTAAAACAGGTATTGCCCGGCAGAGATTTTGTGTATAGCTTTTTTTGAACTCATATCTCTAGAAGTTTCTTCTGTATTCCTCAATGGCGTCCCGCATCATCGGCTGCTGGGCCTGCCTGGCCACTTCTTCCGGAAACACGACTTCATACTGGAATTCGACGATAAATTTATCTCCCGGCCTGAGTGTTGTTCTCCATTCAAGTTCCCCGGTGCCTTCTTTCTGCTCTGTCGGAGCGATGGAGGCACGAAAAGATTTTACCTCGATAGAGGCGTCCTGACTTACGGGAATCTGGTCGAATACGCGGATCGTCTGCGCGGATCCTGTATAGTTTTCCACCGTGATTTTAAAACCCTGCGAGAGAACGAGTTTCTTGCTGAAAAAAGTCGTGCTGGATTTGTCAATGATCGATTCGCGTTTGACTTTCATTCTTTCGTCAATGCCCAGATCGACGGAAAACTCCTGTCCGGGAGATACAGAAGTTGTAACAGACCGGCCGACAAAGTCGCCGGACAAAAATACATTCACAGGGCCTGTGAGCAGCTGGTTGGCCGTGTTGTTGCGCGCGGCCGCTCTCAGAAATGCGTTGGGGGCCAGCTTTGGCAGACAGATGTAAGTGAACACAGCGGGAAAACGTCCTTCGCTTATGCCGACGCGTCTGGGTCTTTCGGCTGATGGGATTGTCTGTGTGCCGGGCACCCGGTAGAGCGCGGAAGGCCCCCGGCTTTCCAGCGAAGATTGTTCCATGCTGTGATCGGCGGGCTGGTCTTCCGTTCCGTCAATTTCCCGTTCGGTTCTTCCGCGGGAACGACGAAGTTCGCCTATCACACCGCCCGGCGAAAGATACACGGGCTGCAGCGCCGGAGGACTCGCTCCGCTGCCGGGTCTTGCCGTGGAAAGAGACAGTTCAATATCGCGCCAGTCCTCTCCGGTCCTCTGGGTTACGGTTCCAAAATAGCTGAGACTGATTTCTCCCGCGCTAAGATCTGCGCGGACATCGTAAGATGGCGACCAAACGGCGCCGGGAATGACGTACCGAATTTCAATGGAAGCTTCTCCCGGCGTTGTTGCATTCACATAGGCCAGAATTGTCCGCGATTGAGTGCTCTGCCGCGATGACAGCTGCGAGAGTTCCTGGTCTTTGACTCGTTTGACTGCGGACAGCTCCCGGATCTCAATTTCAGTTCTGAGAATCGATTGCAATCGTTCCGTTCTGTTTCTGTCCAGGAAAGTCAGCATTTTATTCCACTCTTCCGTATTCGCGGAGCGCCGTGACAGGTCGATGGACGCTGCCTCGAGCTGGTGTATCTGGATTTTGTCCAGAAATTCCAGGTGACGCCTGTCGACGGTCAGCCTGTTTTCGAGTTCGCGGGAGTGGTCGGACATTTTTTCTATTTCGCGCTGCAGAGAGCGGATTTTTTCATCGGGGGATTGG
This sequence comes from Spirochaetia bacterium, assembly GCA_009885105.1. Taxonomy (GTDB): domain Bacteria; phylum Spirochaetota; class Leptospiria; order Leptospirales; family Leptonemataceae; genus VFLI01. Next base: position 65,062 of record VFLI01000042.1, read on the forward strand.
CCGTGAAACTGGCGGGATAGTTCGATGCCGGATATCAGGGCGCTGCCGGATCGCACAGAGCCGGAAACTGAATCCTCCTGGAGGGCCGCCGGAAGATCCAGAAAAGCGATGCTGTGGCGACCGGCGGGAAGCTGGACTTTTGCCGACATTGTGATCAACGCTCTGTCCGAATAGACTGTCACCGAAGTTATTTTGCCGGCGGCCGTGAATTCATTGGCGAAAACATTGACCGTCCCATAGCTGAAGGGACCGACAGCCGCGCAGGCAGAGAGCGCCTGGAATAGAAAACACCTGGTTTTGCAGATTCCCACGAATGCTTAGACGAGAAATCCGGTCTTTATGTTCGCCATCGAGTGAACATTTTTTTGATCATAAAAATAGTCAGTTTCCAGGAACTTGCCAGAAATTCCCCGACGGAACGCGGATAACAGAAATACAGAGCCGCCAGCATCGACCGGTAGGTTTCCCTGTCGAACGGATACCACCAGATGTTTCGTTTGGAAGGTATGATGTCCCAGTTGATCAGCTTCGCATGCGTCATTTCATCCAGGCCCATGGCCGAGTGAGTCCGTCCCAGGCCGGAATCTTTCCATCCTCCCCAGGGCGTCTCCGACTGACCGTGGGTGTAAAGATGATCGTTGATTGTGGTCACGCCCGACTGAAGTTTTTCCGCGATTTTTCTGCCTTCATCGAGATTTTTTGTCCAGACGGATGATGTCAGAGCCATGGTCGAATCATTGGCCAGTTCGATTGCTTCCGCGATTGTGCGAAATTTCATCACCGGAAGCACCGGCCCGAATGTTTCTTCGCGCATCAGCTCCATGCTGTGGTTCACTTCTGTCATGAGCGTCGCTGGATACAGAAATCCCGCAGCATGCGAAGCGTTGTGCGATTGCGCGACAATTCTGGCTCCGGCTTTTACGGCGCCGTCGACGTGCTTCTTCACAACCGCCAGCTGATCGGCTGTTGTCATCGATCCCATGTCGACATCAAAATCATTGTCCGGTCCGTGACGCATGGCCCGCGTTTTGGAAGCCAGCAGATCCACAAACGGCTGGTAAATTGATTCATGCGCATAAATCCGTTCAACTCCGCCGCAGCTCTGGCCGGCGTTCTGGTAACCGGCCCATGCGGCGCCGTTGGCGGCTCTTTCCAGGTCGGCGTCGGCCAGCACGATCATCGGATCCTTGCCGCCCAGTTCGAGTGACAGCGGCGTGAGCGTTTTCGCTGCCTGCGCCATCAGAACCCTGCCCGTCGGAACGCTGCCGGTGAAAAATATCTTATCGATCTTATTTTCAAAAAAGGCTGTCGAGACCGCCGAACCGGATCCGACGATCAGACGGAACAGACCTTCCGGCAGTCCTCCTGCCGACACGATTTTCTCGATCGTTTTCCCGATCAGCGTTGTGACTGCGGCGGTTTTGAGCAGAATCGCATTGCCCGCCATGAGTCCCATCACGACTTCGCCGAATGGAATTGAAAGAGGATAATTCCAGGGACTGATGATTCCCACAACTCCGAGCGGCACACGGATAAGTCTGTTTTTTTTATTAAAAAACAGTATTGAAGAAAAAGGCAGTGTTTTTGGTTTGAGCGATTTTTCGGCATTTTTCGCGTACCAGGTCGCCGCCAGTGAGCAGGGTATCACTTCCGTCGCCAGAGCGTCGATCCTTGATTTGCCGTTCTCACTGCTGACGATGGCCGATATTTCTTCCGCATTGGCGACGATGTAGTCGCGCATTTTCAGGATGTGCGAAGCGCGCTCTTTGAAGCTGAGCGCCGCCCAGTGTGCCTGAGCCGCGCGAGCCTGCGCGAAAATTTCCGGCACGGTCGACATATCGGTATTCTCCGTTTTTCCAATCTGACGGAGAGTGGCTGGATTGATGCTGATCGTGAAGTCTTTTTTACGGCCGGGACTCCTGCCAGAACCGATAGATTTTTTTCCGCTGCGGGAGACCGGTGTTCGTGATTTTTTTGAAGATTTTACTGCCATGATGATGCTCCTTTGTGGATGCTGTGTGATAAAAGAGTACTCTAATCCGGCTTCATTACGTAAGAAACTGGATAGTTATCGATAGCCAGAATTACCACAAGGCTTCGGGCAGTATAGCGATTTTATGGAGTAATATTCCTGTTTATGAGGAAATCACGGAGATATTTTTAACTTCCGGAAAGTCGCGAATGATAAAAAGCTCATCCGATTCCAGCTCGCGCCATAAAGTACAGGACAATAGACTCGTGATCTTGTTTTTTCAAGGGAATAGAACTTTCAAAATTATCCTGCAATCGCTGAAATAATGCCCGTGTTTACAGTCGCCAGCGCCTGGGTGAGCCGGCATTGTGGAAGCGACCGGCCGGAACACTCATGCGGCTTTCAAAACTGGGGCGATGCGAGCCCGGCCATCCGGAAGGAGCCTTGAAGGACGGACTGCTGCTGCCGGAGTACGTCCGGGGATAGTAGTAGGGTCTGTTGTAATAGGGTGATCCGTACGAGTAAGCCGGGCCATAAGAATAAGGATACGAATACCTACCGGCGTATCCCGGATAGTAAGGAACTCCGTAGTACACGCCGTAGTATGGAAAGGAAAAATAGCCCAGAGAGTGTCTTCCATACAGAGCCCGGTCGTTCTTGTCGAAAGACAGGCAGCCGGTTATGGAATAGAGCGTAAGGAATATAGAAAACACAAGGAGTTTTTTCATGCGAACCCTCTCAAGGGGAAGAAAGCCGTTCTTGCCTGGAAAGTAAAGACAAATTTCAGGACTTTTCACCGGTTGATAGCGCTATAATGCGAACATTTTTAACGAAATCTCTGTCGGATCAAATTATGCGAATCAAATCAGCTGTATTGTTCATATTTATCACGTCAATGCTCACTGGCTGCGGATGTGAAAAAACCCGCGTCGGATGGCTGGAGAAGTATGCCCCTTTGCGGCAAGTCTTCCGGGTCGACCCCACAGTAAAAAATACGATTACAGGCCGGCGCGGGACTCGAGTCGTTTTTCCGGCGCGCTCTCTGAATCTGGCCTACGATTCGCTGCCGCAAAAATATTCGGTGGAAATCGGACTTACCGAGGCCATCGACGGATTCGACATCGCCTCCACGGGCCTTCCTATGCAATTCATTGACGAGTTGGACCAGAAGCGAGATTTTGAGTCGGCGGGGATGTTTCGCATCGACGCGCGTGACGGCGAAAAACAATTGGCGCTCAACGAAGGAACGAAGCTGGAGGTGCAGTTTCCGAATGTCGTCCCCGGGGAAAAATTTCGTGTATATCGTCTGAACGCGGAGCGAAAGTGGGAGCATCATGGTCACAATCAACAGAGGCCTGTTGGCGACATAGGCCCGACTCAGGTCGTCCGGTCTGAATGCGAAGCGGAAGGGTGCGGACGGCGTTTACCGTCGCCGGTGCAGGCCCGGCTTGTCGGCGTGCGCCAGTATCTGATCGACGATCTAACCTGGTGGAATTTCGACTATCCCCATGTCGATCAGGCCTGTGTGAAAGGAAAAATCGACGGCAACTCTCCTTTCGAAATCCAGACGATCGGCCACCTTCCACGCGGCTACCACAGCCTCTGGGATGCGACGACGAGTTTCAAGACTGGCGCGCATATCAACGGCGATGTGACAATTCTCGCAATATCTGCCGAAGATGGCCGCATCGGGAAAAGGCGCATACGAACTGCCGACATGTGGGGCAATTACTACCTGCCGGAAGGCCCGCACAATTATTGCCAGGATATCGGAGAAATCGAGCTGGTGAAAGTACCGGATGAAATGCTCAAAGACCGCAATACGCTACGCAGATACCTTGGATTCCCGGAGGAAAAATACCGTGTTGGTTATGTCGCGTCTACGCTGTGAGAGCCGTTCAACCGCCTGCAATTTCTCTGACGGCGTGTATAACATCGCTGACATCTTGATCTTTCATGGCGCTGTAAAGCGGCAGCGAAACTATATTTCTGTATATCTCTTCTGAGTTCGGATAATCTGACGGCTTGAGCTTGTATTTCTTCCGGTAGTAGGTGTGCCGGTACAGAGGGATGAAATGCAGACTTGTGCCGATGCCGCGTTCGTACATCTCTTCCACAAACTGGTCCCGGGTCATATCCCGGCCTGTAAGTTCCACTGTAAAAAGATGCAGGGCTTCCTCGTGCACGCCGGGGTATGGAAGGCGCAGGCCGGGGATCGAACCGAGCGATTCCCGGTACCGATTCACGATATTTTTTCTTTTATTATGAAATACATCGCTTCGCTTGAGCTGCACGCGGCCCATGGCCGCGCAGATATCCATCATATTGTATTTGCATCCCATATCGACGACATCGTAGTGCCAGCGTTTTCGTCCGTATGTCTGTCCTTTGATGCCGTGCAGTCGGACACGGCGCAGTCTGCGCGCCAGAGCATCGTTGGATGTTGTGAGCATGCCGCCTTCGCCTGTTGTAATATTTTTTGTCGCATAAAAACTAAAAGCGGTCAGTTCGCTTAAGCTGCCCACCATTTTTGATTTGTAGCTGCAGGGAAATGCATGCGCCGCGTCCTCGATGATGCGCAGTCCGTATGAATCAGCAATCGCCTGCAGTTCATCCATTTCGCAGGGTCTGCCGGCCAGATGCACGGGTATCATGCCGCGGACAATTCGTTTACTCTCTTTGTGAATCACATGGCTGCCTTTTCGGACGCATTTATTTTCCAGGAAATCCAGGAGAATGGCGGGACTGAGCAAATAGTTTTCACGGTCGACATCCAGAATGATCGGCAGGGCTCCGCTGTAGGTGATTACCTCTGCTGTCGCCGTAAAAGTAATGGAAGGCACGATCACAGCGTCTTGATCTGTGAGGTTCCAGGCAATCATGCCCAGGTGAAGAGCAGCCGTAGCCGAGTTCAGTGCTATGGCGTGCGGTGCGCCGACTCTTTTTGCAAACTCTTCTTCAAAGAGCTGAACCTGGGGTCCGGAAGTTAGCCATCCCGATTTCATTACCTGCATGACAGCGTCGATTTCCTCGTGAGAAATATCCGGCCGGGCAAAAGGCAGAGTTTCGGCTCGAACCTTCGTGCGCGATATGATTGATTTTTCCTGTCTTTCTGGTGTTGCGGGTAAGGCCATAGTCAGCTCTATTGATATTTCGGTCATTTTGCCAGTTTCCGTTAACGGAATATCTCCTTACCGACTCAGGAGTGTAAACAAAGGGGATGGGGAGATCGGGGAGATTGGGGGATGAAATGAAAAAATTGTGGTATATGAATCGAAATTCAAGAAATATTACTGAAGAAAGCCCAATTTTCAATTTTTTTTTTTATCTCCTCATCCCCCTTTATCTCCCTATCCCCATGTCCTCAGGATTATCACATATCCCCTGTAAAATGCTGTGCCCACGGCTGAAGGATGTTTTTTTTGGCCTCATGGTGGAACCAGGTAACAATCAGGTAGAGACTTTCTTCCATAATTATGCTCAAAGTTTTGACGGAATATACGGAAGCATGGAGCGGCGCGGCTTTCTGCAGAAAACGATCGACCGTTTTTTCAGACAGAGCATGTTCGACCGGTTCGAGCGCACACTGGACGCCGTAAAATCTCAGGAAATTAAATCTGTGCTCGATATTGGCTGCGGACCCGGCCGGTACTGCGTCGAATTTTTGAAGCTGGGAAAGAAAGTGCACGGTATTGATCTGGCGGAGGGCATGCTGGCCATTGCTTCGCAGATGTGCAAAACTCAGTTCCCGGACGGGAATTTTGAATTTGAGAAAGGCGACTACATGGAAAAAAGCTTTTCTGAAAAATACGATGCCGCAGTTCTCATGGGCCTGTTCGATTATGTGCAATATCCGGTGGCAATGATCTCAAAACTGAAAAAAGATGTCCGGCATCTGATCCTGGCGTCGTTTCCCAAATCCGGTGGAATTCTTGCTTTCCAGCGTAAAATCCGTTACCGGCTGCGTCACTGCCCGCTTTACCTGTACTCCAGGAAGGATCTGGATGAAATTTTCCTGCGCGCCGACATTGTCGCTTATGAGATTTCCGATTCTTCGCGCGAATTTTTTGTCAAGATCACACTGTAGAGAATGAAGGCCGGGGCAGATAGAAAAACCGCGGTGCTGTCCCTGGACGTTGAGGACTGGTATCATTCTGATTATTTTCTTGATAAAAACTGCGACAGAAATATCAGCATGCTGGACGGCATGGATAAATTCAGCTCTCTTGCTGAAACTTTCGGAATCAAAGCTGTATTTTTTGTTCTGGGCGAAATCGCCGAGAAACACGGGCCGGCGCTGCGGAAATTGTCCGCAGGCGGACATGAAATTGCATCGCACGGCTGGGGGCACCGCCGGCCGCTTACAATGACTCTGTCCGGGTTTCGCGCCGAGCTGGATCGATGCAAAAAATTGCTGGAGGATACCGTCGGCAAGTCCGTGATCGGTTACAGGGCGCTCTGTTTCAGTCTGGACCGCGATCGTCTGGACATTGTGCGGGAAACGGGTTTTCATTACGATTCAAGCCGTATGCCGTTTCGCGGACACCCCCTTTACGGGCATCTCGATATGACAGATTTTCGGGATGTGCATTCCGGAATATCGCGCAGCGGCGATTTTTTTGAATTTCCTCTGAGCGCCGTTCCCGTCGCCGGCCGGACGATGCCGGTTTCGGGAGGCGGGTATATCCGGATATTTCCCTGGATGCTCACAAAACTATTGTTAAATAAATATATGAAAAATTCGAATCTGTATGTTCTGTACATTCACCCCTTCGAGCTTTCTTCGGCTGCGTCGCCGTCTCTGCCGGAAAACACCGGCGCTCTGACAAAATTTCGTTTTCGTAAGGGTCGATTTTCCGTGCCACGAAAAATCGAGAGGCTTTACGAGCTTCTTCGAAAGAACGATTTTCAATTTCAAACCTTTCAGGCATTGCGCGGCGAACTTTTAAATTGAAGATTATGGCGGAAAAAATTCCAGGGCAAGATTTCCCCGCCCCCTGGAACCTGTGAAGAAATTGAAGAATTTGGACCACAGCGGGCACTGCGGGCACTGCGGAATAATTTTGGGCGCCCCGCTCCGCGCGCGGAGC
>VFLI01000025.1 GCA_009885105.1 Spirochaetia bacterium
CCTGAAGGACGCTTATGCGGTGGAACAGATCCGCCCGGAACTGACCCTGCTGATGCAGAGTCTGCAGGTCCCGGTTGGTGGCGAAAATAAAACGACATTTCGCATTCAGAGGCTTTTCTGCCCCGACCGGCACATACTTTCTTTCCTGAAGAAGCCGCAGCAGCTTTGCCTGGAGATCGAGCGGAAGTTCTCCCACTTCGTCAAAAAAAAGAGTGCCGTCTGAGGCCTGTTCAACGAATCCTCTGTGATTGCGCGCCGCTCCCGTGAAAGCGCCCTTGCGGTGTCCGAACACCTCACTTTCCAGAAGTTCGCGTGGAATTGCCGCGCAGTTCACACTGACGAGCGGGCCCTGGGCGCTTCGGCTTTCCGCATGAATGATTCGCGCCATAATTTCCTTGCCGGTTCCCGTCTCGCCGGTGATCAAAACGGGCAGATTCCGCCCCGCGCATTTTTTCGCCTGCTCATGAACAGACTTCATAAGATCCGAGACGTACACAAAAGCTTTTCCTTCAGCGCGATGGTGGATGGCTGAATGAAGGCGGTGAATCTCCTCAGCAAGGTGGAATGCGCGTTTTTCAGCGCGCTTCCCTGTCTCTCTCAGCTCCTCGACAAGAACCGCATTGTGAAGAGCCACGGCGATTGGCAGCCGGACAATCTCCAGCATTCGAATATCGCTCTCCACGTACGGTCTGCCGCCGGTGCGACGTCCAAGAACGATCATGCCGAAAAATTCCTGTCGGAACAGAAGCGGCAAGAGAATCGCATATTTCTCCTGATGCAGCTGTCTCGTAAAATCGTAAAGAGACGCCGCAGTGCGCTGATAGCGCCGGACGGCCCGCGCATTGCCGACCAGGGATTTTTCCCAGTCCATTTCCAGCATTAGAATATGCTGCAGCGGACTCAGCAGAGCTCCGGGTACACGCAGTCTTCTTCGCAGAAGCCGCAGAGTATTTTCTCCAGCCTGCGCCAGGGATTCAGGCGGTATTCCGGAAGCACGGGAATTCAGTCGGCGAAACCGATCTGCCAGAACGATGAAGCCCTTTTCAAAGTCCAGCATTTGCTTCAGAGAGTGGATTGTCTGGTCCATCACACGAAAGAGAGCAGCCTCGTCAGAATCCGGCCCGGCCTCAATTGCAATGATGCGTGTCACAAGCGCGTTTATGTCTTCGCGGCTGTGCCCGATAAATTTCTGAAGCAATCCGGTGATCCGCGGCTGCAACAACACCGCATGCAGATAAGCGAGAGATGCGGCGAACACGATCCAGGCTGTTATCGAAATGTTTTCCGGAAACGCAGTTCGAATCAGTGCAACGCCTCCTGTCAGTATAAGCGAGCCCGATGAAATCCAGACAATGCTCTGAAGAAGCGCTCCGCGAAGGTCGAACAATTGATGAAAAACAATAGCGTACGCGACTCCCAGCGCTGCAAGAATGGCGCCCACGGTCCCGAAACGGATCATATCCGGTCTGTTGAACAGCGGTAAAATCAGAGTGAAAACAGCTGTGACGAGCGCCCCGGCGCCGCCGCCGATTAAAAAAGTGCCCAGACGCATCCGGGCCTGCGGATCAGTTTCGCGCCGGTAGCGGACAGCAATGATTCCAAAACCCCCGACAAGCATGATCTGGATCCATGTGATCTGAACAAAATAGTACGGTCCCGGAGCGCCGGGTTTTCCCCAGAGATCCGTAAAATGGAGAGGGATCTGCGAAAAGCTGATGATTCCGGCAAGAATCACCCGCCGGCGACGGCTGCCAGGTGAGCGGCTGCCGGGAAGGTATTCAATGAAGATATAGGCGGCAAGGGCAGTCAGCAAACCAAAAAGACCGGATATTGAAGTATAGATTCCCTCCAGAGGCTTTCCAGCATGCGCGGCGGCGGTCGCCGTTGTTAATATCCAGAGCGAACAGGCCGCGGCAAAAACAACAAAGAGCCATTCGTTGAGGTCACGCCGGCGATTTCGCACAATACCGGCACCGGCCGCAAAAAGCAGGATAATACTGAGAGCGCCGCTCACAAGAAGAATTAATATTTCATCCACGGTTGAATAATAAACCCATGGAACAGAGCTGTCAATAGTAATTCAAGTCCATTTGATACTGAGGTGTATGGTTTCCTGACGTGTCAGGAAATCATACATACTAAATTCCGTCGATATAGGGCAGCGCTAGAAACGCCAGTCCCAGAAATGTAAAGAAGCCCAGAACGTCGGTGCATGTTGTGACAAATATACTGGATGCGATGGCAGGATCGATATTGAGCCTTTTTAAAAGCACGGGAATGGCAGTTCCGGCAGCGGCGGCGACCATCATATTCGTGATCATGGCCGTGCAGATGACTCCTCCCAGCACGCGGGAACCCGTAATGAAATACACAAAGACGCCGGTTATGGAGCCCATGGTGACGCCGTTCAGAATGCCCAGGATGATTTCTCTTTTCAGAGCTTTGCTGGAGTTGGCGAAGCTGAGCTGGCCCAGCGCGATGTTTCTTACAATAATTGCGATTGTTTGAGTCGCAGCATTGCCGCCCATGCCGGCAACTATGGGCATGAGCGCGGCCAGCACGACGACCTTGCTGATCGTGTCTTCGAAGAATCTCACAACAGAGGAGGCCAGAAACGCCGTCAGCAGATTCACCGCCAGCCAGGTGATTCTGTTGAGAGACGCGCTCAAAAGTGGCGTCGTCAGAGTTTCGTCCCCGCCGACCCCGCCCATTCGCAGGATATCCTCGCTGGCCTCTTCCTGAACGACATCGAGGATGTCATCCACGGTAATTCTTCCCAGCATGACGCCATGCGTATCAACCACAGGAGCTGAAATAAAGCTGTATTTTGTAAAAAAATTCGCGACCTCTTCCCTGTCCATTTCGACTGGAATCGGAAGAAGATCTTCTTCCATAATACGCTTCACGCGTGTCCGTGTGTTGGCGAGAATCAGCCTGTTCAAGTTCACGTGCCCGCGGTATTTGTCCTCTTTATCCAGAACATACACGGTGTGGATGTCATCCGCCTCTTTTGATATTTTCCGAATTGTCTGTATTGCTTTTTTTACCGTGTCGTTTTCATGGACGGCCACAAATTCTTTGGCCATGATGGATCCGGCGGAATTTTCCGGATAGCTCAGAAGTTCGGCGACGTTGATTCGTTCTTCCAGAGGCATCTGCGAGAGGACTTCGCTGACAGTTTCCTGGTCCATTTCCGCCAGAAGATCGACGGCCTCATCAGATTCCTGAGCCTGAACAATATTGGCGAGTTCCGTAGAGGACAGAGCATCCAGGTATCTTCTACGCTGAGGATCGTCGAGTTCGAGAAGCACCTCGCCTCTGGTTTCCGGGTCCAGAGTCTCCAGAACAACACGCCCCTGCTCAAAACCCGCGGACAGAACAAGCCGGGCCAGGTCGGCCGGGAACAGTTGATTCAGAAAATCATTTAGCGCCGCTGGATCGTTTCTCTCAAGCAGTTCTTCCAGTTTATCAGGCCACTCATTATCATCCTGGCGCTGCTGAAGGCCTGTTTCCGGATCGATGTGAATTTCATGTTCTTCTTCGCCGGTCATTACCCAGGTCTAATTTTCAAGGTTTCTCTGTCAATGAGAAGAGATTTTGTAATTGACCAGGTCTGCGATGCCGGTGATTCGGAATGGTGTCATTAAATCTGCTTTTGACTGTTTTGCCAGGAGCGCTGTATGCGGTGTGTCTGGCAGTGATTACTGTGATTGCCCGGCGCGGTGATTTTAAAGATGATTCGGAATACTTTCTTGCCGGACGTAATTTTGGATATTTCACTTCCCTGGTCTCAATTCTGGCAACAGAAGTTTCCGTGGCCACGATGCTGATCTTTCCCGCCTCCGGGATGCGGGACGGTTTTGTCCTGGTCTGGCTTGTTATGGGATACATAGCAGGCCGGATCGTGGTGGCGGTTCTTTATTTAACGAATATATACAAATATCATAAATTATCAATCTATGAGACTATGTCGGGAGGCAGTCAGCGCGCGCAGCGGGCTCTGAGCGCGGCGTATCTGGCCGCAAAATATATTTCCATGGGGGTTCGATTTTTCCTGGGCGCCTACGCCATGCGGCAGCTGTTCGGCGGACCGGTCATCGCGTATCTTCTGGGAATTGCGATTGTTGTCGGAGTCTACACGCTTGTGGGAGGTCTTCGCGCCGTGGTATGGGCGGATCAGATTCAGGGAGCGGTCATCGTTCTGATGGGTCTGTATCTGTGCTATATTCTATATCCGGGGATGTCCGTTCTGACGTCCGGCGCGGCCGCCCCGTTTTTTGATCTGAATTTTTCGATCCGCAATCCGCTCTTTTCACCGGCGCTCTTTCTGGGGGGACTGGTTCTTTCTATAGGAACACACGGAGCGGACCAGGAAATGATTCAGCGTGTGCTCGCGACAAAGACGCTTTCGCAGGCGAAAAAATCTCTGGCGCTTTCCGGCGTCGCTGCGGCAATCGTGACGATGCTCTATGTTTCCATCGGTTACTTCCTGAAGTTCTCCGGCCAGACAGGCCTGAACTCCAAATCGCCGCTTGTGGATTACGTCAGTCGTCTGGATTCGCCGCTGCTTCTGGGCTGTTTTGCCGTGCTTCTGCTTTCGGCGGCCATGTCGACGCTGAGCGCGGCGGTCAACACGCTCGGCGCGATCTGGAAATCCATGACCGGTTCGCGCGCGGCCGGATATCTCTGGTCGTCTCTTTCTCTTGTAATTCTTGTGTTCTCCGCCGCGGGTTTCATCGTTCTTGAAAAATTCAGGCCGGATTTCCTCAGTCTGGCGATGGGTTCGATGAATTATGTCAACGGCGCTCTGATCGGAATATTTTCCACGTATGTGTTTACTCCCAGGTATTTAAAGCCGGCCGGAATTTTCGCCGCCATCGCCGCGGGATTTATTTCAACTTTTCTTTGCGAGTGGGTACTGCTTTCTCCGGAGGGACGGCCTGTCGGCTGGACTTTTACTGTTCTTATTTCAGCGGGTCTTTCATTTGCCGCGTCAACAGGAACTTCATATTTTTTTGCACGGAATGAAAAGATTGGATAAGGGAAATGTTTTGAAACGGCCGTTCAGTGTCGCGCCGATGATGGACTGGACGGACAGGCATTTTCGATATTTCATGAGATTTATTACCAGGCATGCTCTTCTGTACACGGAGATGATTCCAATGGGCGCCATTGTTCGCGGAGACTGGAGGCGATTTCTTGAATACACGCCCTGCGAAAAACCTCTGGTATTGCAAGTCGGGGGAGACGATCCGGAATCGCTCGGTCTTTGCGCGAAGATAGCGGAAGACTGCGGCTATGATGAAATCAATCTGAACGCGGGATGTCCCAGCAGCAAGGTGAAGTCAGGGCGGTTCGGCGCATGTATGATGGCCGATCCTTCGCACACCGCGCGCTGTATAGAGGCCATGAAGAAAAGCTGCAGCATTCCTGTCGGAATCAAACACAGAATCGGCGTCGATGACAAGGATTCATTTGAGGAACTTCTGTTCTTTGTCGGGACAGTCGCAGAGACAGGCTGCGACAGATTTGTCATTCATGCGCGAAAGGCAATTCTCACAGGATTGTCGACAAAAGAAAACCGCACCGTTCCTCCGCTGCGCTACGAATATGTGCATGAGATCAAGAAAAAATTTCCCGGTCTCGTTATTGAAATCAACGGCGGGATACGCACGAACGAAGCGGCGCAGGAACAGCTGGTTCTTTGCGACGGAGTGATGGTCGGCCGCGCTGCGTATGAGAACCCGTATTCGTTCATCGAAGTCGACCGTGTTTTTTTCGGGGACAAATCGCCATCGCTTACCCGCGAGGAGATAGCACAGCGTATGATTCCCTATATCGCCGAATGGCAGGCAAGAGGGCGCAGCATCACTTCTCTGGCAAGGCACATTCTGGGCCTGTATCACGGAATGCCGGGGGCGTCGCACTTTCGCCGCACGCTTAGCGGTAAGTTGATCGGCCGGAATATCGCAGAGCTGATGGAGGACGCGCTGTCTGAAACCAGCCGGGTGAGTATGGCTGCGGGTGATTCGGTTAAAATATGATAAAAGATGGAAATTCTGGACAAAATCGCCTTCAATGACTGTTGGCAGGGGCGCATGCGAGGCTTGAACGGCCGGGAGCTTAAAATTTGTTGACAATTGCTGATTTTGTTGCTTCTCTAGTCGATTCCCTCGTAAAGGAGATAGTATGGAAAGTCCAAAGTTCGAAAATGAGCTGCTCACCGGCATGGCCCCGGACGAAGTATCGGCCTTTCTGCGTCGTTGCAGGAAAATGACCTACGAGGCTGGCAAGGAACTGTTCAGCGAGCACACACCGGCCATGACGATGTACCTCATCGTCGAGGGCGAAATTGACCTGCGCTTCAAGTTGCCGGGACGCGACTCTGCCATCACCTTCGCCAGAGAAAAGCCCGGGCAATCGATCGGCTGGTCCACGATCGTGCCGCCATTTGTGTATCACCTCTCCGGCCACACGTTCACTGAAGCGACGGTATACGAAATTAACGCTCAGGGGCTCAATGAGTTATTTGAGACCAACTATCACCTGGCTTTCATATTCATGCGCAATCTCACGGCTCTGCTCGCAAGTCGTTTCCTGCGTATTCAGGATGAACTGACCAAGGTGCGCGGGGATGAAGTCATGACCGGCTGGTAACCAGCTGTCACCCGGCCGGCACGGTGCGGACAGCGAGAATGACAGGATTATGCTGCAGCCCGCGAATCGTCCCGAAATTCTCTATTTCCCAACAACGACCGTCTTGATATTCACAAATTCGCGGATGCCCTCTTCTCCGAGCTCGCGGCCGAATCCTGATTTTTTGACGCCGCCGAACGGAAGTCCCGGATCGGATTTTACAAAATCATTGATGAACACGCAGCCCGTTTCCAGGCGCGATGCGATGTCTTTTGCTTTTTCCAGGTCCTTCGTCCATAGGCTGGCTCCCAGGCCGTATTGAGAATGATTCGCTGCTGAAACTGCTTCCATCGCGTCCCCCGCAATGATCACCGGTGCAACGGGACCGAAAGTTTCTTCATCGCAAACCGGCATGCCCGGATGCACGGAGGTGAGAACCGTTGCCGGATAGAAATACCCTTTGCCCGGGGGGATGACGCCGCCCAGATTCAGCACCGCGCCGGCTCTGATGGATCTTTCCACCTGGCCGTGGAGTTCATTGCGAAGATCCTCGCGCGCCTGCGGTCCCAGCTCCGTGGCCGGGTCCAGCGGATCGCCCATTTTCAGTTCCGACATGCTCTTGATGAACAGATGCGTGAATTCATCTGCGATTTCTTTTTGCACGATGAACCTCTTGGCCGCGATACAGCTCTGGCCGGAATTGAGAGTTCGAGCCGTCGCCGCGGTCTTTGCCGCTTTTGCAATATCCGCGTCGGCGAGAACAATGAATGGATCGCTGCCGCCCAGTTCCAGCACGCATTTTTTCAGCTCGCGTCCCGCGTTCAGACCGACGGAGCTGCCCGCCGTCTCGCTTCCGGTGAGACTGACGGCGGCAATTCGAGGATCGGCGATGATTTTCTCCACGGCAGAGGAACCGACCAGCAGGGAGGTGAAAATGCCTTCCGGAACGCCCGCCTCTTTAAAAATTCTCTCTATAGCCAGAGAGCAGCCGCTCACGCACGATGAATGTTTCAAGAGGGCGGTGTTTCCGGCTGCAAGACTGGCGCTGGCGAAGCGAAATACCTGCCAGAAAGGAAAATTCCAGGGCATGACGGCCAGCACGACTCCGAGAGGATCGTACCGCACAAAGCTTTCCGCGGCGTCCGCGCGTCGCGGGGATATTTTGAGAAAGTCACCGGCATTCTGCGCGTAGTATTCGCAGACCAGAGCGCATTTTTTCACCTCGGCTTTCGCCTGTGTGACCGGTTTTCCCATTTCCATCGTCATCAGACGGGCGAAACTATCTTCATTCGCTCTGAGAATTCCCGCCGCGTTTTTCAGGAGCACGCTTCTCTGTTCGACGGATGTCCGGGACCAGGAGGCAAAGCGATCTGCTGCATTCTGGATTTTCTGTTCCACAATCTGGTCTGTGTCGACTGGATATTTTTCTATAAGTTCGCCGGTGGCGGGATTGATGCTTTCCAGATACATGCTGACCTCACCGATTCACTGTTTCTTCCTGGGTCACTTCCATGAAAAGGCCTTTGAATTGTCCTGCGTCCCGGCCGCCGTTGATCATCACGGATACAGTTTTTCCCGCGGGCAGGGTCTGTTTTGAAATCCATTCCAGAAATGCGCCGTCCGTGTGGTAGCTGTTCCCGAATCCGCCCAGAATAAAAATTCTGGCTCCAGGATTCTGCTCTCTCATTTTTTTCAGAATAAGTTCAATCCGTTTTGTTTTGCCATCCGCATAATTGATCGGCGGGGCGATTTTGTCAGAAACAAGGCCGTCTTTTTCAACGGATACATTTCCGGAAATATAGGAGAGCGGCACTTCAACAGATCGAGAGCTGCCCGCCACAATAAATTCAGGACTGGCCGAAACTATCTGAATCTTCACGCCGTTCTTCTGCAGCGCCCTGATTATCTGTATCGAGTCGTCGAAATAGTAATTCTTTATGACGTTCTCAAAGTGCTTCTCTGACAGGGCCTGAATCTCAGAAACACGGGCGCCGGCGAAGGCCGTGACCAGAAAAGAATAGGAAATCACGTGCCCCTCTTTTTTATCGAGAGTCTGGTAATCATCCCAGAACCGGCGGAACCCGTCAGGTCCGGTGTATTTTCCGGCGAATCCTGCATCGACCGCCAACCTGGCGGCCCCGTCGTACACCATCGTTCCGTTTTCCTCCAGTCCTTCCGTGCAGTCGCCTTTCAGAATCGTTCCGTCAAAGTCCCATACCGTCAGGAAAATACAGACATTGGCTTCACAGATACTTCTGCCGTTCTCTTCGGTATTCTCAATTGCTGATTTCGTGGATAGAATCTGCTTGAGAATGACTGGCACATGGGCGGTTGCTGCTTTCTTCTGACAGTCGACGGCCGCAAACAGCAAGATCGTAAGTATAATTGAGATAAGGGTACGTTTCACATTGTCCTCCTTCCGAATGCCGGAGCGTATCTTCGCAGAAAGGCATTTACGATATTCGAGTATCCCTTGAAATTCACATTCACGGACCGGCAGTGCGCCGCATTCCAGTCTGTGATGTGCACTTCTTTCCGGTTGTGACGCACGGCGGCAAATACTTCTTCAGAATAATGATAGTCCAGCGTTTCATCCTGCCGTGAATGAATCAGAAGAATGGGAGGCTGAATCAGCGAAGCGGCCGCGCCCGGCGAAACGTCATCGGGTTGAAAACCGGCTCTCCAGCGGACAATCTTGACCGTCAGCGGATACAGAAGAAGAATCGGTTTGCCGTATTTCGCGGCGCCGTTCACCCGGAGCAGCCTGTCAAAACTGGCAAAGGGAGAATCGGCGATGATAAAAGCGATATCGGGCATGATCGCGGCTGCCTGAAGACTGATGGCAGCTCCCATAGATTCGCCCAGTATGCCTATCGATTTCAACGGCAGACGGCTTTTTCTTGTCAGCCACAGGGCGGCCTTCTGCAGATCGTATTTTTCATTAAATCCCCAGGTGGCGAATTCACCGGTGCTTTCTCCGTGTCGCCGGGCATCGTACATCAGAAGGTCGCATCCTTTCACCCAGAATATGGGTCCGTATTTCAGCACGCCCTCGCGTCTTCCCCTGTGGCCGTGGTGCAGAATCACGGCACAGCCGGCTTTTCGCGGATTGGAAAAGAACCATCCGGCAAGCCGGGTATCGCCGTTCTGGATCGTGATATTTTCAGGCGCCGGAAGACCGGCCTGTGAAGGACTGTGAATCGTTGTGGTTTCTATTTCTTCAGCCTGCGACTTTACCTGGAAAGTTATGACCTCGCCGGAAAAGAACAGACAGAGCGAACAGTACAGGAACAGCAGAGAAAGTCCGAGAGCAATGTAATTGCCGGGTTTTTTCATAGGGAATATTCCGGTCCGATGCCGTTGGCGGTCAACAATGAAAAAACATAAAACGAAGACTTAACCGCAAATAGACGCGAATGAACGCTAATTTTGTATTTTCTTGATTCGCAGCCATTGGCGTTCATTCGCGGTTATGCCTCTTAAAGGATGTATTCCTTCTATTAGAAACTCTGCTGGCTGAGAATATTCAAATCCAGCGTTTCAAAATCTATGCGTCTCTGTTCGATTCTAAGGGCCAGCGTGCGCAGCAGCTTCAGACTCCAGCGCGGGTGAAGCTGGAAAAGCATATGAAAATTTTCAGGAAGAAATACCAGGGCCGTTACTTTTGTGAGGGCCTGCACATCCGCGGAGCGGGGATGACCGTCAAACTGCGCCATCTCGCCAGCCATATCGCCGTGCGAAAGCGTGTCAATTTTTCTTTTGTCCAGACCTTCATTGTGGAAAACATCCGCCTGGCCATCCAGCAGTATATACAGCTCTTTTGAGGAGTCTCCCTGCTTCATTAAGTAGTCGCCGGGTTCAAAGTTGCGCGATAGTTTTTCCACAAGGTGGGGCGGGAAAGAATCCTCATCGGCGAAAGACATTTCATAGAGAGCGTCTGTCAGTTCCGGCTGCGCAGCGCCGATGTCGATTTCCGTTTCACGCTTGAACTCCGAATCCGTCACTTTCTGGTGAGAGTCGTATATACGAATGCGCCGGCTCATATCATAAATCGCCCTTCGCGCCAGCTCGGGATGTATGTTCATGGCGTTCAGAAAATCGTTTCCATCCCATACGACATAATGCGAGCCCGGATACACGCCCGCCGCGCCGGGGCGTGACTGTCCCAGCAGGAGATCTTCCAGTCCTATAAAGGAAACCGGATAATAATTTTCATAAAGTTTTCGGCTGGCGTTGAGCGACAATTTTCTCCGGCACTTGCCTTCCAGAAGCATTAAAATCCGGCTCGTACCGCTCTCTCTAAATTTGAGGACTGTCCGGTAGTTTTCCGCTTCCTCAAATACTCCCCTGCGTATGTATTTTTTGAACTCCATCCGCCACTATTATCAATCCCTTACAGACTCCGAATCTCTTTTTTTGCCCGCCTTTTGTTTTTTATTGAGGGACGCCTGTTTTTATTCAAACTATGGGACATATTCAGCCGATTATGGTACAGTAGCGTCGTTAATATAAAAGACCTCACAGGTGATTCAATTGGCACAAAATCAGGGTAAACTAATCAAAGAATTTCAGGACTATCTCCTCGTCGAAAAAGGTCTGAGCGAGAACTCCATTTTTTCGTATTCCTACGATCTAAAAAAATTCCACGAATACCTGACCCGGCATGAAAAGGACTTCCTGGGAGTAAAAACCGACGATATTTCCAATTTTTTACGCGAACAGAAACGCAAGAAAATATCCAGCCGTACTCTTGCCCGGGCTGTTGCGGCGCTGCGGCAGTTCTACCGCTATCTGAAAGATGAAAAGCGTATGACTGTCAATCCGGCGGACAAAATCCAGACACCGGAAGTAAAAAAGCATCTGCCCGATTATCTAACCCTTCCGGAAATCGACGAGCTTTTTGGAAACATTCGTGAAGACGAACCCTATGAACTGCGTGACAAAGCTATTTTTGAGCTTCTCTATTCAAGCGGACTGCGCATCTCTGAAGCCTGCAACCTGTTGATGGAAGACATCGATCTGGAGCAGATGTTTTTAACTGTCAGGGGCAAAGGCGGCCGAGAACGGCTCGTTCCTTTCGGGGAAAAATCTTTAATAATACTGAGAAAATATCTGGAAACCGCGCGGGACGAAATCCTGAAAAGCCGGTTCAGCGACTACATGTTCATCAGCAAAAAGGGCGATTATTTGAATCGAAAATCAGTATGGCGGCTGTTGAAGAAGTATCTGAATCGCACAAATATCAAGAAGATTGTGACTCCTCACACCTTCCGCCACAGCTTTGCCACTCATTTAATCGAAAACAACGCGGACCTGCGCAGCGTGCAGGAGCTTCTCGGTCATATCGATATTTCGACAACCCAGATCTATACGCACCTGGCCAGCCGGACTCTGAAGGAAGTACACAAGAAGTTTCACCCGCGGGGATAAGAGTTTTTCACCGCAGAGACGCCAAGAGTGCTGGAAGGGAAAGTTTTTCATGCTGTTAATTAGAGTCCCGTCACACTTAGCCTCTTCTTCGCGTTTTCTCTTTTCTCCGCGTCCGCGGCGGCTTAGCGGTGAGTTTTCAGGCTGTCTTTCCGAAACTCTCACTTGACTATAGGTACGTTCGATTGAAAATAGGCCCCGCCCGCTATGAACTCAGCCATTGATAAATTTTTATCCAGATACAGCAGCTCTACTTTTGAAGAGAGGAGCCGGGCCCGGCTCCTGTTCAATTTTCTCGCAGTTCTTCTTCCGGTGTTTCCGGTAATTCTTGCTCTTCTGAATATTGTTTCAACGCGCGATATCTTCAGCGTTATCAATATCGTTATAGTGGCTGCAATAATTCTGCATATCGTATGCCTGGTTCTGCTTCGGACAGGGAATTACCATATAGCCGCGAATCTCTGGATTGTATCTCTTCTGTTCGGGCTGTTTATGAATTCGCGCAGCGTGATGAACGGCGAACATCCGGAAAGACTGATCGGAAGCATGGCGATTTATTTTGTATTCATCGTATTTGCAACTTTATTCAGCAGGAAGAGAACTCTGATTCTGGTTTCCATATTTTCGCTGCTGGGTTCTGTATATTTAATAGCGCTCTCAGCGGCGATCAAGCCGGAGATAAAAAACATTCTGGTCATTGATTTCCTGGTGACTTTCGGATTCTCGGCATTTATTTCTGTGCTTATGAAACGTCTGAATGAGACGGCCGTGCGTCTGACGGATGAAGATTACAGACAGGTGAAGAACAACCTTCAGGAAATCAACAGGAAACTGGCGGCGTCGCTGCTGGAAACATCGCGCAGCCTGGATTCTGCCTCAACAGAAATGACTCTGAATTCAACGGAGCTGTCGGACAATCTCCAGGACCAGGCATCTTCGCTGGAAGAAATCTCCGCGACGATGGAAGAGCTGTCCTCAGGAACTGTGGCCATCAGCGAAACCACGGTCCGGCAGACTGACGATGTGACGGAGCTGGCGAAAGTCGTGCAGGATCTTTTTTCAACAATAAAAAATATAGAAAATAAAGTATTAAATACTGTAAATAAAATAAATCACATTTCCGAGCAGGCCAAATCCGGAGAGAAATATCTGGGAGAAATGAATCAGGGTATGTCGCAGATCAGCGAGTCTTCAAGCCAGATGCAGGACATACTGAGAATTATCAAGGATATTTCCGACCGTGTGAATCTCCTGTCTCTCAATGCCGCTATTGAAGCGGCCCGTGCCGGGGACGCCGGCCGAGGCTTCGCAGTCGTCGCAGACGCCGTGTCCAAGCTGGCGGAGCAGACTTCGCTGAGTGTGAAAGATATCGACACTCTGATAAAAAAGAGCGATGCGGAAATACAGAAAGGCAGAAAGAATTCTGCGGACACGGTCGCCAATATCGGAGAGGTGATCCGGGGCGTCAGCGAGATGAGCGATATGATCGCCGCCGTGAATGAAAATCTTCTTTCCTTTGTAATGGCTCAGGAAACCGCCAGAGCACGCGCGGAAAACGTGCGAGCCCGCGCCGAAGAAATCAGTATCGCAACCAGAGAGCAGAAGGCGGCGGAAGCGGAAATTGTAAAATCTATTACGTTCATCAACAATATTTTCCAGAAGAGCACATCCGGCGCGCGGGATCTTGCCGAGCAGTCGGAAAAAATCGCGAATCTGGCGGGAAATCTGCGGGTTCAGATTACAAAAATTGAATCAGGCGAAAAAGGCGGGAAGGCGTAGTATCCTCCGTCACTCCACCACGGCAATCTGCACAGCCACAATCGAATTGCGCCCCCCTTCGAGATTGTCCAGTTCCCGCGCCAGATACTCCGAGATTACTTTTCTGTATTCCGATTCCGTGTAGTATAGAAAGATTTTTTCAAATATGCCCTCCGGATTCGCAGCAGACGATTTTATTTTTTTCAGCATCGATGCCAGCAGGCGGAACTTAATCTCAATATTTTTTTCAGGCGCGGATGAAATCGGTTCGTACGGCGGCGAGAGATGGCGCGCATTGAGGAAAGGATTGGGCAGAGGCGTATTTTTTTCTTCCACATCGGGTATGTTCTGGGTGATTTCCCAGAGATCTCTGTACGACCGGCAGGAAAGAAAAAACAGCTCATGTTTGCGCGAGATATGATTGCGGGCTGCTTTCTTCAGAATCTGCAGAGGCAGAATATTTTCTCCCGTATCTTCTCTCTTTTTTAAATAATGATACTCATTCAGCACGAAGTATTCATTCAGTTTTGCGTCCGGATTTTTGGCCAGAATCGACTCGAAAATAGCGCAGGCCTGCGGCCAGTTTACACGGGAGCCCAGCACTCCGGCATGGGGATTGTTCACTTTCCACTGTGAATCGGGTTGAAATATAACCCCGTCAAAATCAAAAATTGCCGCCGATGGATTTTCAGCCATATTGCTGGTATACACGTTCATGACAGGAAGAATAATGCAACCATAAAACAACCGGGGCGGGTGAATGCGGTTCTGATTTACAGAATTGGCGGTTAGCCAGCCTTTGACCGGATGCAATTGCATTTCTGGGATTTCGCGGTCGTCGCGGTTTATTTCATTCTCAGCTTCGGCTTCGGGCTGGCATTCAGCCGCACAGCCGGGCATTCTCTTTCAGAATATTTTTTATCCGGCCGCAAAGTTCCCTGGTGGCTGGCCGGCACGGGGATGGTGGCCACGACTTTTGCGGCGGACACTCCGCTGTTTGTGGCCGGCATTGTCGGCCAGAACGGAATTGCCTCCAACTGGATATGGTGGTGTTCGGCATCGGGCGGGATGCTGACCGTTTTCTTTTTTGCCAGACTCTGGCGGAGGGCCGGCATACTTACCGATCTGGAGTTCATTGAACTTCGCTACAGCGGAAAATCGGCGGCAGTTCTGCGCGGATTCAAGGCAGTGTACTTCGGTCTGTTCATGAACTGTGTGATAATCGGCTGGGTGAATCTGGCCATGATGAAAATATTGGCAGGTCTTTTTCCTTCCATCGATCCGCGAATTGGACTTGTGGCCGCGGCATCCATAACCGTGCTCTATGTCTCGATGTCCGGGCTCTGGGGAGTTGCAGTGGCGGATGCTTTTCAGTTCATCGTTGCGATGACCGGCTGCATCGTGCTTGCCGTATTCGCCGTCAACAGACCGGAAATTTCAGAACACGGCGGACTGGCGGCTCTTCTGCCGGCGCATGTGTTCGATTTTGTGCCGCAGTTCGATTTCTCATCGACCGCCGTGTCCTCTTCCTCCGGCGCGGCCGCCGCTTCCGGCGGCTCTGCAATGCCCGGTGTGTATCGCATGCCTCTGATGTTTTTTGCCGCTTTTATCGGCGTGCAGTGGTGGGCGTCCTGGTATCCGGGAGCGGAGCCGGGCGGCGGGGGCTATATTTCTCAGAGAATCATGTCGGCCCGCGATGAAAAGAGCGGTTTATTGGCGACTCTCTGGTTCGTCATCGCCCATTACTGCGTCCGATCCTGGCCCTGGATCATGGCCGGGCTTGCGGCTCTTGTGCTGTATCCGAATCTGGCGGCCAATCAGAAAGAGGACGGCTATGTATTTCTCATGCGCGATGTGCTGCCTTCGCCGTACCGCGGCCTGCTGCTTGCGGCTTTTTTCGGAGCGTACATGTCGACGCTGTCCACTCAGCTGAACTGGGGTTCGAGTTATATAATCAATGATCTGTATAAAAGATTTATTAGAAAAGAAAAATCAGAAAAGCACTATGTCGCCGTGGCCAGAATTTTCACATTTGTCGCTCTGTTTATTTCTCTGTTGATCACATTTTACGCGCTGAGCTCCATTAAGGAAGCCTGGGAATTTGTGCTCGAGTTCTCAGCGGGCAGCGGATTTGTCCTGATCATGCGCTGGTACTGGTGGAGATTGAACGCTGTGTCTGAAATAGTATCGATCCTCACACCGCTTCTGGCCGGGGTCGTCATACGTTTTGTTCTGCCGTTTGCCGCGCCGGGATTGAAGCTTCCCGTTTTCCCGGAAAGTCTCTTTGTCATTGTGCCGATAACTCTCGTCTGCACGATCGCTGCCGCGTATCTGACGGATCCGGTTGAAAAATCGAAGCTGGTGAATTTTTACTCCGTGGTCAGGCCGGGCGGGCCGGGCTGGACTCTGTTTCGAAATGAATCGGGAATTCCAGGCGGCAAATTGGGAGCTCTTTTTCTCGGCTGGATTTCTGGAACGATTCTGGTATATTCGATTCTCTTCTTAATCGGTTCGATAATTCTCGGGAAGTCATCCAGCATTCCGGTCTACGGGATTTCGGCGATTGTCAGCGGCCTGATAGTTTATCTTTCCGTGCGAGCTGAATTTCGCCGGGACTAGAAACTCAATCAAGTGTCAGAAAACAGGATTAACAGGATGTTCAGGATAAGATTCACCACAGAGACGCGGAGCACACAGAGGATGAGTAAAGAAAAATAATTTGAAAATCATTGAGTGTTGCGGAATACTTACCGGGCACCATATAATTTTCCTCTGCTACCTTTCTCCCCCGGTCTCTGCGGCTCGGAAGTGAAATTTTCTTTACAGGAATCCTTAACACATAAAAATACTCCATGCTTCTTTACGATGATGCCAGCGTTATTTTGAAATATCGGCTTCTTCCGGAGGGTCCGATTCAAACTGCCAGATTCAGCCGCATCGGCCAGGACGGAGATTCTTCCGACGGCTGCTTTCGCCTCACGTGGAAGGAGCAGGATAAGGAGCTCAAACCGACTCTGCGACACAGCGGTCTGGAAGATTATTATCTGGAGACTCTCGAACTCTGTGTCTCAGATGTAGACGAAGGCGTACGACCCGACCGGGATATGCCGGCCTTCTGTCATTACAGAGTTTTTCAAAATGGATTTCAATCCTGGAGCCGTACCGGTATGCTTACATCCAGAGATGCAGATGCGCCCTGCCGTCTTCTCTGGAAGCACGATATGGATGAAAATCCGGAAAGTCCTTTTTTCAGCCGGCTGGGAACACGCCTGCCTCTGGCGCCTCTTCCTGCGCCCGGAAAATTTCATTCGGATTTTCTGCTGGGTCTGGAAGGCCGGCACGAAGAAGGTCATTTTTACTGTCTTTTCTTTGCGTCGTCTCCAGGCGATCAGTCGGTTCGATACCGCATTTTTCTGGATCCAGAGTCGGCGCGCCTGAACGAGCTGGCGCTGATCTGGGATTTTAACGGAGCATTGTTTCGCCGGCACTCCATAAACGCCCTGACTCCCGTGAAATGGAATGTCTCTTTTTTCACTCTGGGAAAAAACAGGCCGGCCGATGCGCACCGCAGTCTGCCGCGCAAATCATTCGCGGAGCTCATGAGCGTCACGATGGAAACCATGAAGAAGAGTTTTGGCGGAGGGCAGGGGCGCGCAGTACGGGGCTGGTGTTCCTGGTATCATTATTACAACAAAATCAGTCAGGATATTATTCTGGAGAACCTGGACAAAGTTAAAAAGAACAATCTTAAGATCGACGTCTTCCAGATCGATGACGGCTATCAAAAAAATATCGGGGATTGGCTTGAAACAAACAGAATGTTTCTATCCGGCATGAAATATCTGGCTGACAGAATTCGAAACGAGGGCATAAACGCAGGAATCTGGCTGGCTCCAACACTGGCCCGGCCTGATTCGGATCTCTGCCGGAATCAGAATGAAATGATTCTGTGCGATCATGCCGGAGAGCCCGTAAGCGCGCTTTTCAATCCTCTCTGGGGCGG
Source organism: Spirochaetia bacterium (assembly GCA_009885105.1). Lineage (GTDB taxonomy): Bacteria > Spirochaetota > Leptospiria > Leptospirales > Leptonemataceae > VFLI01. The sequence goes on from VFLI01000025.1 coordinate 17,825, forward strand.
GGACACGCTCTGCCTGGATACAACGCATCCGCGCACGGAAGAGTACATTTCAGAGGTGATACACACGCTTGTGTCCTGGGGCTATAATTTCTTGAAATTGGATTTCATGTTCGCAGCGTCTTTTCGCGGAGCCCATCACGATCCCAGAACCACGGGGGCGGAAAGGCTGTCTCGTCTCTACAAACTCATCCGTCGCGCTGCGGGAAAAAAGACTTTCCTGCTCGGCTGCGGATCTCCTCTATTTCCCGCCGTGGGAAAAGTGGACGCGATGCGAATCAGCGTCGACGTGAATTCGATCTGGGACAGAAACTGGATGAAGACTCTTCTCAGGGACCGGAATTTCCCCACTGCGAAAGCAGCGCTGCAGAATGCAATCACCCGCAGCGCCATGCACGGGAGATTCTGGATCAACGATCCTGACTGTCTGATGGTCCGGGAGAAAAAAACAGAATTGAATGAACGACAGGTGTATCTTCTGGCCTCCGTGATGTGTCTGTCCGGCGGAATGCTTCTGGTAAGCGATGATCTGTCGACGCTCAGCCCGCAGCGCCTGATTATTCTGAAGAAAGCCTTCGACCTTGTGCAGCAGTGTTCCAGACATGCCTCAAGCGCTCTTGGGCTGATGGATGAAGAATTCCCATTGGGACTGTACAATCCTGCAGGCTACCTGGGCATCTGGAATCCCAGTGATCGTCCCCGTAAAGTTGTGGTGGAAATACCGGCAGCTGTCTCATCCGCTTCATTGAAAAAAGCGAGGGATTACTGGACCGTTGTTCCCGTCGCCTGGGAGATACAGGGGCATCACATTTCCCTGCCTCTGGCGCCGTTCGAGAGTATTGTCGCCGTACTGTAAGATTCCCAAAGAAGATGTTTCGCGCAGAGGCCGGGGAGAACGATGAGTGCGCAGCGGGTGTGAAGATGACAAAATCAATTAAAAACAACTATTATTTAGTGACTGTAGGTCACCGGTAATAATTTCCGGAGATCGAGGCGCTTTGAGGCATCCATGATTTCTATACCGACTATTTGTTCGTCTTTGCCAATATCAAGGACAATATCCTTAGATACTCGTCGGTTCAGAATTTCCTGTGATGTTTCATCCAGCCGGATATAGAAAAGATCCGCGCGATCATTGTAATGCACATTCATAGTTTACTCCCATTTTCCATAAAATACATAAACAGTAACTGTAACAAAAGTGTCCTCTTCTTCAGTAAAGTAAACTTCAATACGTTTTTCTGGATATATTTTTCCGAGCCTATCACGGTTGTACGGGTATACTTTCGATTTCCCCTTTCTGCCAAGTTTTCCACCGATGTTTTCGCCTGAGAGTATCACTGGATTAATGGCGAGTTTAACCTTGGCGCTTTGATTTGCCGACTGAGCGGTGAGCCGGAATCGGTCTATTCTCTCGGCGGATTTCGTACTCTGAAAGATGGAATTCTGGAATGCAGGGCCAACGATCGTAATTTTACAGATAATGCCGGTGCCCTTGATGTCACCGTCGAAGTGCGGCAAATCGACTGATGCCCGTTCACGTCAGATTTTTATCTTTACTCTTGTGCCTTTTTCTGGGCAATATCCCCTATCACCGAGGTTTTTCATCCGAATTTCCCATCGCCAATTTTCCAATCTGGCCGATATTTGTTAGTAGCCGGAGCTTAAAGTTATTTTTAGGCTTTACAGCGGCGCTATTCTATAGAAAGATCAGGAAAGTAATATGGTCGATGGTTCACTAACACAACAAGAAATCGATTTGCTGCTTCAGGGAGCCGACGACTTCAGCGGCAGTTCCATGGAAGGCGCGGTTGCCCAGGGACCCGGTTCGTCCCGGGACATGTCTCCACTGGAAAGAGAGACTGTGGCCGATATGGTTCATCAGGCCCTGCAGTCCGGCACCCAGGGCCTGGCGCTGATTCTTTCCCGAAATGTGCGTCTGGGCGCTCCCTATGGAGAGGTCCGCTCCCAGGAAGAAATAGAAAAAGAATTCACCAACAATTATGTTATTTTCAGCCAGAGCTGCAGCGGCGCCATCCAGGGCACATTCGCACTTTTTATTGCAGCGCCGGAAGCGGCACGCATCAGCGCCATTGTTATGGGAAGCGAAGAGGCGCCAACCGTGTCCACGCTGGACAGCGCCCAGATTGCCACTGTCAAGGACGCGATCGGTCCGATGCTGTTTTCCGTTGCCAATCAAATTTCAGTAAAAATTGGTTCTGTTATCACTCCGATGCCGGTCGATGTGCGTGTTCTGGCTCCCGGAGCCTCGTTTCCAATGCAGGAAGGGCCCACGTATTTACGGGTTCAATTTCCATTCACGGTGGAGAACGCCGTTGATTCGCGCATCACTCTGGTCATGCCTCTGGCCACGGCCCAGGACATTTACAAGAAACTCCGCGGTCAGGGCGATGCCGGAATGGGCGGCGACTTTGGCGCGGGCGGAAAAGCGGCAGCGGTGGCAGGCCCGAGACCCGGTCAGACCGGAGTAAAAGACGTAAACTTCCCTCAGCTGTCCATGGGCGGCCCCGGTCCAATGCAGCCCAATATGAATCTGCTCATGGATGTGCAGATGACTCTGACCGTAGAGCTGGGTCGGACCAAAATGTACATCAAAGAAATTCTTGGTCTGGGCGAAGGTTCCATCATTGAGCTTGACAAATTGGCCGGTGAGCCGGTAGATTTGCTTGTGAATGGAAAACTGATCGCCAAAGGCGAAGTCGTTGTGATTGATGAAAACTTCGGAGTCCGCGTAACGGACATCGTAAGTCCAATCGATCGTCTCAAAGGTCCTAAACAGGGGTAAATTTATGCAGGCAGGCAACTCAAAACAAATGGCATTCTTTCTAATGAGACATAATAAAATTATGGGGACGGCCGGGATTCTTGTTCTCTTTATTCTTGTTTCGCCGTTTTTTGCGGTATCTGCCCAGAGCAGAAGGCCGCCTGCGCGGGAAAATACAAACGGTGCGGGCAGGGAGAATCGCAACAGGGAACAAACAACGGTTCAAGGACCGGTTCAAGCGCCCCTTCCGCAAAACCGCAATTCTCCAAACACGGGCGCCAGAAATGGCGCACAGAGAAACGGCGGCATTCCAAATCCTCCCGGTGATCCGGGGGCGGGACGTATGGATGATATCAACCGTGCCTGGATGAATCAGATCCATGGCCTGGCTCAGCAATCAGGAAACGGCAGTCAAACAGACGGCGCATCGTCAGATTCAGCCGAACATCGGCCGGAGGAAGGTTCATCGGTCCAGCTGGCCGATCCAGGACCTTCGAGCGGACGGGACGAAGGAAATCCGGAGTCTGCCGGAAGCGCGCCGAATCGGACCTCCAGTTTATTTCCGCCGGATGAAGGGCCGTCTTTTGTTTCTGTGGTTCTGAAATTTCTGGGCCTGATGATTGTGATGCTCGGCTGTTTTTATCTTTTGATCCGCTATATGAAAAAAAAATCGGGGCAGAGTTTCGGATCGGGCGGGCTCATGAAGGTGATTGCCACAATGCCCGTGGCGCAGGGGAAATCGGTGCAGGTTGTGGATCTTGCCGGCCGACTTCTTGTTCTGGGCGTGGCCGAATCGGGCGTGAATCTGATCATGCCTGTGGACGATGCCATGACGGCGGACAGAATACGTCTGTGGCATTCGAACTCCGCCGACAGAGTTATTCCGGCGGGCATCACGGACAGACTGGGCCGGCTTCTCAAGCAGACTGATTTTAAATTCTGGCACTCGGGCCGGGACGAATCTCCGCGGCAGGATTTTGGGCGGATGCTGGAAAAAGAGACGGGCTCGGAACCCAGAGAAAAGAGCCTGGAAAACGGCGAGAGTTTCAGCCGGGATGCTGACGGCGCCGTGTTGTCGGAACTGCTTGCCGCGCAGAAGAGAAAACTGGCCGCGATAAAAAACAAAGAAAGAGCCCAGCAGTAACAAAAAAATACTTGTACTTTTGGCCGGTCTTTTTAGCATGCTATTATGTCCCATTGTAAAAGAGGGAAATTGCGGCATGCCGCGTTTCTGACAGCAGCATTTCTTGTTCTCACAGCAGGAGCGCAGCTATCCGCGCAGACTTTCCAGATCCCGGTCGTCAACGGAGTGCGGGCCGCCGCAAACGGACAGGAAGCCTCTCTGTCGTTGATGCTCATTCTGATACTGACGCTGCTCAGTCTTGCTCCGGCTCTCGTCATGATGATGACATCGTTCACAAAAGTCGTCATCGTGTTCGATTTCGTCAGAAGAGCTCTGGCCCTGCAGAACATGCCGCCCAATCAGGTCCTGTTCGGTCTGGCGATCTTTGTCACTGCCTTTATCATGGCGCCGACGATCCGGGAATTCAACACGACTGCCATGCAGCCTTATTCGCAGGGACAGATGAGCACGCAGAAGTTCATGAGCGAGGGAATAAAGCCATTTCGCACATTCATGATCCGGCAGCTCGGCAAAGACGGCGCAAAAGAAATTGGACTCTTTATCGGCATGTCGGGAAAAAAGAAAGAAGATATCAAGTCGGTTGAGGATATCGATTCTTACATTCTTATTCCTGCTTTCATGCTCTCAGAAATTAAGAAAGCTTTTATAATTGGAATTGTTATTTTTATACCTTTTATTGTGATCGATCTGGTCGTGGCGTCGACGCTTATGTCGATGGGCATGATCATGCTGCCGCCGGCGATGATTGCGATGCCGTTCAAAATTATACTCTTTATTCTGGTTGACGGCTGGCATCTGATCACTTACAACCTGGTGCTTTCTTACGGAGGATAATATGCAGGAAGGCGATGTCATAAAATTGGTCTACGATGCTCTGTTTGTGACCCTGAAAGTTTCCGCTCCGATGCTGGCCATGAGCATGGCGGTGGGACTTGTTATCTCCATAATTCAGACCACAACCTCGATCCAGGAGCAGACTCTTACTTTTGTGCCGAAACTTGTGGGTGTGTTTATTTCAGTGGTGCTCTTCTCCTCCTGGATTCTGCACACGGTTGTTGATTATACAAAAGATGTTTTTTCATTGATACAGAAATTTTAGAGCTCATCAAAACATGGAAAAATTTGATCAGGGTTTCCAGTACTATGTTTTGATTCTCGCAAGAATCGCCGGACTTCTCTTTACGGCTCCCATCTTTAACGCGGATATGATCACTTATCGGTTGCGCATGGTTATGTCGGGACTTCTGGCGCTGATGCTTTTTCCGGTCTGCGCGAATTATCTTCCGACACTTCCAGGCAGTCCCATCGGTCTGGGTATCGCCGCTGCAGGACAGGCGGCGATCGGAATCTGCATCGGATTTATGATCACGATTATTTTTTCCGCATTCCAGATCGCGGGAGAAATCTTTTCCATTCAGGCAGGGATTTCATTTTCAGAAGTTCTTGATCCGCAGTCGCAGCAGTCCGTGCCAATTATTGGAACGCTGAAGAATTTGATCGGTTTTCTTTTGTTTCTGTGCGTGGATTTCCAGGTCGACGGAGTGTATGTGCCGGCTTTTCTGCACATGATCCGGGCGATTGCGATTTCATTCCAGCTCGTTCCGCAGTTTTATCCTGACAATCAGGTGATGGGCGGGCTCCTGATGTATCTGGATCAGGCTTTTGGTGTGATGTTCATAACGGCGCTGAAAATCGGCATACCGGTTATCGGTATATTGTTCATCAGTTCTGTGGCGCTGGGACTGATCGGCCGTGCGGCTCCGCAGATGAACCTGATGAATATGGGCATACAGATCAATATTATTGTCGGGCTGTTTCTTCTTATGACGCTGGCTCCCGTAATATTTCCACTCATGACGGAATCCTTCCATATCATGTTCGACAGGATGGGCGAAATGCTCCGGAGCTGGCCGAAAGTTCAGTAAAGAATAATGATAAAGAAAATCAAATATAACAGGAGGGCCATGATAATCAGGATAATCAGAATATTTGGGGATGAACATGATCCTTCCGCTCCTGCCAATCCTGTGCATCCTGTTAAAACTATTTTTCGAATTCCTGAAAAGCTGCCTGTATTCGATCTGCAGAGATTTGCCGCGGAGGATGAAGGCCGCACAGAAGATCCGACAGAGCGACGTCAGCGCGAGGAACGCGACAAGGGCAATGTTCCAAAGTCGCAGGACGTGGCTTCCGCATCTGTGCTGATAGGCACCGTGCTGGCTCTGTTTTTCAGCGCCGCGTACATGTTCCATCAGACTCGCAATGTTTTTACGAAATTTCTGGGCGGTGAATACGGAACTTTCTACGATCTGCAGACTTCTGATGTTCGCATGATGATTCTGGGACTTTTCTGGGAAACGGCTAAAATTGTCGGACCTGTGATGATAACGGCTTTGATAATGGCGATAGTCGGTAACGTTTCGCAGATCGGCCTGCTTTTTACAACGGAACCGCTTCAGTTTCGTCCGGAACGCCTGATACCTGATTTTAAACGCATTCTTCCCGTGCGACGCACGATGTACAATCTTCTGAAAATTCTCGTCCAGACGATTATCATTGCGGCGATCGCTTATTTTCTGGTTATGGACGATTTTATTCCCATGCTGAAAAGCGCGGGAATGGGGCTGGAGCAGGCAGTGGCTCTGTTCGGTATCGTGTCATTCAAGCTTCTGATCGTATGCGCCGTTGTTTCACTGGCTCTGGCCATTCCGGATTATTTTTATCAGCGTTTTGAATACATGGAAAATCTGAAAATGACGGTATCGGAATCCAAACGAGAACGGCGGGAGATGGAAGGAGATCCTCTGGTAAGACAGAGGCAGCGCGAAAGAGGCTATGAGCTTCGGCGTCAGAGCAACATGCTGAAGGAAGTTCCCAGGGCAGATGTTGTCATCACAAATCCGACGCATTTCGCCGTGGCGCTTCTTTTTAAACCGGAGGTGGACCCTGCGCCCGTTGTGACAGCAAAAGGATCCGACAGTCTGGCTTTGAAAATTCGGCTGATAGCCAGAGAAAACGGAGTGCCGATTCAGGAGAGTCCGGCGCTTGCCCGGCAGCTGTACAGCGAAGTTGAAGTGGGTCAGACAATCCCTGCGACACTGTACCAGGTTATCAGCCAGATATTCTCGAGACTGGCGAAATTCAAGAAGGGAGTGTAGTCTGACGTATGCTTGAAAAAATCCGGCCCTATGTGCAGAACAGCGAATTCAGTCTGGGTCTGGGCGTTGTATTCATTCTTATTCTGATCGTCATACCTCTTCCCGGCCCGCTGCTGGATGCTCTCATTGCGATCTCCCTTCTGTCGGGAATTCTGATATTAATGACGGCGCTCTCGAGCACAAGTCCGGCGGAATTCTCTGTTTTCCCAACGTTGCTGCTGATAACAACAATATATCGTCTGGCCGTGAACGTTTCTGCCACGAGAATGATTCTGACCAAGGGCGCCGCTTCCAATTCGGCGATGATCGAAGCCTTTGGAACTTTTGTCGTGGGCGGCGGCGGAGATACGGGCGGCTATGTGATCGGTGTAATCATATTCTTGATTCTCACATTGGTTCAGATTATTGTAATCACGAAAGGCGCCACGAGAGTATCCGAGGTGGCGGCGAGATTTGCTCTCGACAGTTTACCGGGAAAGCAGCTGGCCATTGACTCCGATCTGGCCGCCGGCTACATCGACGAAAAAGAAGCGCGAAAGAGACGCGAGAATCTACAGAAAGAAATGTATTTTTTTGGAGCCATGGATGGAGCATCGAAATTCATACAGGGCGACGTACGTCTGAGTTTGATTGTCACTGCAATCAATATCGTGGGAGGACTGATTATCGGGATGACGATACGCAATGAACCCTTCACGACGGCGCTCGGAACCTATACAAAGTTTACAATCGGCGACGGTCTGGTCAACCAGATACCGGCTCTTCTGATCAGCACGGCCACCGGTATTATTGTATCGCGGTCTGTCGGTGAAAATCCTCTCAATGTCGAGCTCCGCCAGCAGCTCTTTGCCAATCCGAAAATTCTGTATGTTGTCGGCGGCATTATGTTTCTGGCGGGATTCATCCCTGGATTTCCTAAAATTGCTCTTTTTTCTCTCGGCGCTCTGATTATATATCTGGGAACGCGAATTGAAAAGACGGCAAAACTGGAAGCGGACAAAGAGAAAAAGCGGGAGTCGGACATGGGCGAAGAGAAGAAACCGGAATCGTATCTGCAGCATTTAAAAACGGAGCCTCTTGAGGTTGAAATCGGATACAATCTGATTCCGCTTGTCGATCCCAAGGCGGGAGGTTCTCTGCTGGATCAAATTTCGCGTCTCAGAAGGCGTTTCGCGATGGAAAGCGGACTCATCGTGCCGCCCGTGCGCATTCGCGATAACATGAATCTGGAACCCGGCGAATACATTATAAAACTGCAGGGCAGCGTGATCGGCGGTTCAAAACTGGAGCCGGATAAATTGATGGCCATTGATACGGGGCGGGTCACCGCCGTGCTTCAGGGGTTGACCTCATTCACGGAACCCACCTACAATCTGCAGGCTTACTGGATATCGCCGGAACAGAAGACCGATGCAGAATCCGGAGGGTATGACGTCGTCGATCCTTCCACGGTCATTGCGACGCATTTATCAAGCATAATTCAGCAGAATGCTCCGGAGATCATGGGACGCCAGGAAGTCAAGAGCATCATCGACAGCATCAAAGAGGAAAATCCTGTTGTCGTGGATGAAGTGCTCACAGAGAAAAAAATCAGTCTGGGCCAGATTCAGTCGGTGCTTCAGAATCTTCTCAAAGAGAATGTGTCCATCCGGAACATGGTGAAAATTCTTGAAGCGATATCCAACAATGCCGTTCGCACGGGCGGAGATCCATATCTTCTGACGGAGGCTGTACGCCAGTCGCTGAGACGGCAGATTGTCGGGGATTTCACGGATGAGAGCGGCAAGCTGAAATCCATCACTGTCGAGCCAGCCATTGACCGCCGATTGAGAGAAGGCATACACAGGGACCCGGAAGAGGGATTTGTGATGGCGCTGAAACCGGATTTCCAGCTGGCGCTTCGGGAAGCTCTGCAGCAGGAATATCAGAACGCGCAGAAAACCGGCATGTATCCGGTCTTTCTCTGCAGCCGCGCTATTCGTGCCGGCATTTTCTATATACTGGAGAGACTGTACCCGTCGCGCAATTTCACGGTTCTTGCGCATGAAGAAATCCCAGGGGATGTGACAATCGAAGTGGCCGGCCAGGTTAGTCTGCGAAGCCGTCAGGAAGAGGAAGCTGTGGTTTAACCATCTTAAGAAAGAGAGCGCCTCTGGAGGGCCCGTTCACGGTTCTATTTTTCTTTCTTGTCTTTTTTGGGCCGTCTGATCTGTTTGTTTACAGGGTCGATATTCAACCTGGATCGGGGGCTATATGAAATATATATTTACAGTTTTGATCAGCCTTTCACTTCTCGCGGCATCAATTGGCTGCAGGGGGTCCAAACCCGGCGCAAAAAGCGAGAAGATTCAGGTATCCGGTATTGTTCTGTTCATTGTCGGTTCCGCCATGATCGACGGTCAGGCCGTAAAACCGGGAGATCAGCTGAAGAGCGGGTCGATTCTGAAAGTGGGCTCCGGCTCCATCTGCGACCTTCAGGTGAAGGAAAGCAACTCCGTCATTACGGTTCGTCTGAAAGACAATGCCGAATTTCGTTTGAGCGCATTTCGACGGGGAGACAGAGACCGTTATCAGATGCATATGACGGCAGGCCAGGGCCTTTTCCGGGTTGACAGACTCAATTCATCTGAAGAAGCGATGGTTGTGACGCCGACTTCCGTTGCATCGGTACGGGGCACAAAATTTGAAACCAGCGTCGGCGCGGACGGATCGTCTTCAACGGCCGTCTTTGAGGGACAGGTAGCCGGAAGGCAGAGAATGGACAAACTTGAGGATCTCCCGTCGGACCTTGTACAATCGAGCGAGGTTCTGGGTGAGGCCGTCGCAGCTCTTGAAAAATCTGAAAGTGTCATCGAGGCGGGTCATTCGCTGTCCGTGGACAGATCGGAAACTGATAAGCAAATGAAATCAAATCCTGAACTCGATGCAGTCCTTTCACGTCCGGAAATTGCGAATCTCAGAGGCAGGGAAACGGCAAGTCAGGAAGAAATCAAAACCGCGGCATCGACAATTGACAGAGAGATAGAGGATCCGGCAAAAAGAGAAAGTTTAAGAAAATCGATGGAAGCGTCCGCGCCAAAACCTCCGGAAGCTCTTCCTCCGGCACAGCTGCAGCAGAAGATACAGGAATGCGAAGAATTAATAGCCATAGAAAAAGATCGTTTGAAGGACGATGCGGCCGTTGGAAAAGCCGTGAGCGAAAGGAACCAGCAGCAGCGCGCGGCGCTCTCTCAGAGGATAGAGCAGATAATGAACAAACCCATGGAAACTCTCATTCTCAAAAATGGAACAAGAGTGCAGGGTGTCATAATCCAGGAAGGCTCTGACTATACTGTGCTGACAGTGGAAGGACGTCAGTTTATTCGCGGAGATCAGGTTCAGGGTTTTGCCTTCTGATGAAGCCGCGCAAATAAATGCAGTTGAGACTCCGGCGCAGATCCAGGAAAATGCTTCCAGGCCGCCGGGACGATTTGTCCGATTCAGAAAATATGGCGCGCCGGCGCTTCTAACAGTCATTCTGTGCGGCGCTGTCGCGATGGCAATTCAGTTTACCGCCGGCAATAATCCCCCTGTTCCGGCCGCTCCGCAGCGGACGCTCAGCACATCGGAGTCCGTAAAATTTGCTTCCCGGCTCCACAGCGAAGGACTGACTCATTTCGCCGCAGGCCGATTCCGTGAAGCGGCGGTGGATTTTCAGATCTCGCGCATCGTTCTTTTTGAGGCGGAGTATACAAACAGCCGCATTTTCCTCTCTGCGCTTCTGGGAGGATCTGCAGCCGCAATCAGATTGAAGGAACCGGAGGAAGCAGCGGGACTTCTCGATCAACTTCGAATCGCCCTGCGATCCCTTGGAATGTCATATGATATTCTTCAGGCGGATTGCGATGCGAACCTGGCGATTCTGGCGGTGATGCGCGGCGACTTTGCCGAATATGAAAGGCACAGGGAACGGGCGGCCGATCTTTACGGCCGGCTTGGAGTTGATTCAGGTTTTTCATCAGAATGGAATGAGACCGCGTCCGCGCCGCGAGTCGGACGGGATGTGCCGGCTCCCGATATCGCAGAAGGCTCTGACCTGACGCCGGAAGAGAAAAACCGCCTGATGTCTTTTACATCTGCGTACAATTTCTACCGTCATTCGATGGATATTCGAAACCGAACCTATCAGGGCAGGCATGAAGACACCAATATTCTGATTCGCAGTCTTCTGGATCAGCAGAAGCAGGTATCGCAGCCGCTCAACATACTCCGAAGGAATTTTTTTGCTCCCGTCGGACACGAACGAGGCCGGGAAATGTTCTTCATCGATATTGGTCCTGCTCTGGGAAATCTGTCAATGCCGGCAATCACAACCGAGGCCGTGGCGCAGGAGTTTTCTGAAATGATCGTTGTCGCGCTGGATCTCCCCGAGGCTGTGGAACGATTTCAGTATGCCTGGCCGGCAGCCCGGAACCGGCTGCTTTCCAACGGGAATTTTTACATTCTTCGGGGCGACGGCAGGCTCGGCCTGAAAGAACAGGCTGCAAAATCCGAGAACTGGATTCTTACCGACAGAAAACCGCCCGCTATTCTTTCCGGACAGCCGGTCGTCATCCGCCTGGCAAATTCCATCGATATATACGAATCCTGGGATGTGATCGAACCGATGATCAGGAAAATCTGTCTGGACTTCAAGGACAATCCGCTGCTGTTCATTTTCAATCGCAGCATTCTTTTTAAGCAGGAGAAATCGGTTCGAATAAAGATAATCGGGTATGTTTCCGCCCGCGGATTCCATCACAATGAGGAAAGCTTTGACCGTATGGGAGAAGAACCTTACACTCTCAGTCCGTCAGCGCTGATGAGACCGGAGAGCGAAACCGAAGCAAAACAGGTTTATTGAGTCATTCTCAAACGAGCGATCCGCTCCAGGCTTCTCAATCGGTCCTGCTCGGAAAGAGCAAACAGCCCAAGATCCGGAAGTATTTTCTGTCCGTCCGGCGACAGAGTCATTTCAAGAAAATCAAGAGTGGTTTTTCTCATACCCTGATTATTTACCGATGAAACATAAATGTAATAAAACCGAACATAAGGATATTTCCCCGCCGACGCGGACTGCGCATTCAGGAGTATTTTTTCCTTCCCGGTGTCGATGACAACGGCCTTTACACGATCGGTCATCTCTGCGGGTCTTGCGTATCCGATTCCAGCCCGGCTGTTTGCAACGCTGTCAACAAGAGTGAGAGGCCCCGGAAGTTCATGAATTCTATCTGTATAATTTCTACCCTGAAGCGCGGCTTCCTTGAACCATCTATATCTGTCTGAGGCTGAGTTGATGCCGTAAACATCCTGTATTTGCGAAGTGGCGCGCTCGATTCTATAATTTCCCGGACCCTTTTCAAATACAGAGGCGATTTCTTCCTGCCTCATTATAGAAATGTCTGAATGAACCGGGACAATAACAGCCAGGGCTTCAACGGCGACCGGAATTGCGGAGGGCGGAACGCCGTCTCTTTTAACAATGGAATCGATCTGTGCGTCAGTCAGCGGTACCGTCAGGGCTGCCATATCGCATCGGCCTTCTCTCAGCGCAAGAACACCGGCGCCGTTTCCAAAGGGCGTATGCGGCGGCGCTTTGATACGATGCTCCTTTTGAAACATGCTGTACCAGTAATCGAGAATAGAATTGAACTCTTCAGAGCCGACAGAGCAGAACGAATCGTCGGCTGGAACTTTTTTACCGCAGAAGCAGGGCGCCGTGCATAAAATTAAGAAGATAAGGAGCAGATGGTTGTTTTTTCCTGGGCGCATTGGTAGAAGCGCCGGATTTCTTTCCGGCATGAAAAATGAGCGGGCGAAGGGACTTGAACCCTCTCTAGAAGCTTGGAAGGCTGCTGTGCTACCGTTACACCACGCCCGCTTATCTTAAAAGACGGTTTTCTTCCGATGTCGCTTCTGTCAATAAACTTTCCGGGAGAATGTTCGCTCACTGACCGGAAGGCTTTACCGGCTCCGCCTCGGCCGGTGTTGGATCCAGACCGCCGGCCGATTCCCTGTAATTGATTTCAAAAATATCGTGGTTTGATTTTCGAAAACCGGTCAGTATGGCAATGGACAGTCCGATGTAAAAGTCCTTGCCGTATTTCATCGTTTCAAACACATACCGGGCCATCTCCTCATTCGTGATGGAGAAGGGATGTATCTTATCTTTTGTTTTATCGTAATACAGTCCTTCAAACGTGCCGACAGCGGTTCCCTGGTATTCAAGTTTTACTATCCGGCCGTACGTCGAAAAGCTTCTTGATCCTGTTTTTGGCGCGGCCTGTTTGAACGGCATGGATGCGGGCGGCTGGTCCGTTCGGGACAGAACCTCCGTCACCTCGAATGAGGTCCCCAGGCATGCCGGCTCAATTCGGTGGATTTTATAAATCAGCAGCATTTCCTTCTGCAGATTGCCCCTCATGAAATTTATCACTCGTGCGTTATCGTTGCGGATGCTGAAGCGAAAAGTAACAAGTTTCGGAGTGAAGCATTCGTCTTTTTTATCGTCGCACTCTTCATCCGTATCGTATCCCGCTGTCTGGGCCTCTGCTTCATAGGATTCGCAGACGATGCCTTCGCTTTCGAATTTGGTCAGTTTTATTATTACCTGACCTGTCGCAAATGTTCCCAGTGGATACACGGGCGATGCGAGAAGGATAAGAATCAGAGGCGCAAGCCGTCCGGAAAATTTCAATAAAGTCTCCGTCAATCGGGGATCTGGACGACTTGCAGAATTCTTTTTCATTGGTATCGCCGGGGCGTTACTTCTATTGAGGTTTCTCCGGGACAACGGCATCGGCCGGTTCCTTGTAGTTGACCTCAAAAATGTCATGATCTGACTTCCTCCACCCTGTTACGATGGCGACGGAAACACCAAAATAGAAACTCTGTGAATACTGCATGGTCTGATAGGCAAAGTTTGCCATTTCTTCACTGGTAATCGAGAAAGGATATATCTTGCCGGATTTTTCATCCATATAGAGTCCCTCATAGGTTCCGACAGCAGTTCCCGCATACTCCAATCGCAGGAAGCGGCCGTACACAGAAAAACTTCGTGACCCTGTTTTCGGCGTACGTTTCTGTGTCGGAAAATCGGCCGGCACTGTTGCTGCCGGTATTTTCACCTCCAGCACTTCCATATCCGTTGAAAGTGCCAGGGGTTCGATGCGGTGAATTCTGTAGTGAATCAGCATATCTTTTCCGACATTGGTGCGCATGAAATTGGCCGTTTCTGCATTCTCACTTCGAACGCTCAGGGCAATCTGGGTTACAACCGGAGTATAACATTGATCTTTGTCTTTATCGCAATTCTCATCTTTATTGAAGCCCTTAATGTCCCCGAGCCCCTCGAAAGAATCGATGAGAATTCCGCGGCTTTCAAATTTTGCCAGTTTGATCATGACCCATCCGTCTGCATATGTGCCCAGAGCGGCCGCCGATGTAAACGGCAGAACTGCTATGCCAAGGACAGCAGACAGGGCGAGTTTCTTAAATTGCGGCTTTTTCATTGAGATCCTCCGAAAATTCGATATTGAATTGAAATTATTATTGTGCAGTCGAAATTATCCGCAACTATGGCACAGCGCAAGCGAAAAAAATTGTCGGGAGAACATTGCCATGACTATTCCAGAATTGGATTTCAGCAGCAGCCTGGATATTTCACCGGAATCCCTGATGAAACAGGCCGGGGAGGCCCGGGATCTCCTGGAGTCCCGGAAATGCCCCGGAAATGAATTCCTGGGCTGGATGGACCTGCCGGAACGCATTTCAAAATCCTCGCTGGAGGATCTGCAGAATGCCGCGAAAGAAATCCAGAAAAGCGAATCGCTTGTTGTTATAGGTATAGGCGGGTCTTATCTGGGGGCCCGGGCCGTAATAGAAGCAATCCGGTCTCCGTTTGCTCCTGGATTTCCCGTCTATTTTGCGGGACATCAGATGGATTCATTTTACCATTCCGAACTGCTGCGGCTTCTTTCCGGCCGGCGATTTTCAGTGAATGTAATTTCAAAAAGCGGAACAACGACAGAGCCGGGCCTGGCCTTTCGATTGTTCTGGAATGATCTGAAGAAGCACTTCGGTCCGGAAGATCTTCGCCGTCTGGTGTTTGCGACAACGGATGAAAAAAAGGGAAGCCTGCGGAAACTTTGCGACAGCGCCGGTTTGAAATCTTTCACAATCCCGGATGATGTCGGCGGGCGTTTCAGTGTGCTGACGCCTGTCGGACTTCTGCCTGTGGCCGCGGCCGGGTTGAATGCCGTATCTCTGATGGATGGCGCCCGCGAAATGATGAATGCGGTCCGCGGGAAAAACCGTCTTCCTGATAATAAAAATCCCGCGCTTCTGTACGCCGCTTACAGGAATGCTGCCTATGCAAAAGGAAAAAAGATCGAACTGCTCACATCGTACCAGAGCGGGCTTCATTATCTGGCGGAGTGGTGGAAACAACTTTTTGGAGAATCGGAGGGAAAGAAGGGAAAAGGCATCTTTCCGGCAGCAGCAGATTTCACGTCAGATCTTCATTCAATGGGACAGTGGATTCAGGACGGAGAGAGATCCATATTTCAGACAGTTCTGGATGTGAAAAGTGGGGCCATCCTTCCTGTGCCGACGGCTGAATCTGATGATGATGGATTGAAATATCTCGAAGGCCGCCCGCTGCACGAAATAAACAGAACCGCTCTGCAGGCCACGGTGAAAGCTCACAGCGACGGCGGCGTTCCCTGCCTTCGAATTGTTCTGGATAAAATTACAGAACAAGATCTGGGAGCATACATTTATATGATGGAATATGCCTGTGCTGTTTCCGCTCTAATGCTCGGTGTGAATCCTTTCGATCAGCCCGGAGTGGAAGACTATAAAAATAATATGTTCCGAATGCTGGGGAAGCCAGGTTATGCCGGTTGACTTCAATCAAAAAGATTGAATCGTTTCCAGGATTTCCTTTACAGCTTCTTCGTCCACATCGACAAATTGAACTCCAACATTGTAGCTGCCAGCCTGGGCAATATCACAGCGAACCACTTTTCCTTTTATGTCCACCGTGCCGCTCAGACCTGGAACGCGCAGTGTGAGATCAAGAATCGCTCCGGGAGTGACCTCTTTCTTATGCATGAAAAGAATACCGCCCGCGCTAATGTTGTGTGTCTGTCCTTCTCGTTCTTCAGAAGGGCGGACTTCTACTGTAAAGGAAGATTTCAGTCGGGGAAATTTGCGTCTCTCATCCATGTATAATAACTCCCTGATTTTTCTTGATCCGGCCAGCCGGTGACCAAGACTTTGCTGGTATCGTTCTGCCCGGCAAGTAGAATTTATCTTTGTCCGGTATTTTTTACAAATTTCCCGTTCTATTCAGGGCAGTCTTTGAAGAAATCACTCGTTAGGGATGCGCCTCGCGGCCAGCTTTCACCGCCTCTGCGGATTTCAGAGGAACCCGTAGCGGACAAAAATGCCGCCTGGAAGGCCAGCAGATAGCAGGTTCTCGGCGCATGTTTTGCGGGAATTCCGCGGGATATCAACTGCTCAGTCGAGTTTGAGCAGGTTTGTCTGCCCAGTTCATCCAGGGCAGTCGCAGATATTCTGTCAGGATTGCCGGCCAGCCGGAAGACTGCCTTCCAGGGAGCTCCCATTCCAAAAAGCGGCCTCCTGCTGTCAGAATCGGGTCGGGAATCCATGAATTTTTGAATGGAAGAATTTCTGAAGATTCTGCCGGAGAGCAGGGCTTTGCAGCCCGCATAATCTTTCTTATCTCCATAACAGACTAAAAATGCCGAATCGTGCTGCAGTTTTTCAAAACTGTCATTCATGCCCAGGGGCGCGCTCACGGCTGCTGTATCGGCGTATGAAATACCGGATGCATACTGAATTGTGGCGCCTCCCGTCTCAATTGTCCGATGTCCTCCCGCAACGGAGCTCTGCATGGTCCGCCAGGCAAGCCGGCCCTCATCCTCGCCGGACAGCACACGGACAACGGCGCTCAGATGTCTGTCTGCGAATACCTTCTCCAGGCGTTTGACGATTGCATTCTGGCGGGCCTGAGTCTGCCTCCGAAATCCTCCCGTGCCGAGCAGGGCGGCTCCCGTCAGCTTTGTCCTCAGATCTTCCTCCATTGTATCAAGGACGCCGGCCAGCAGTTTTTCTGCCTTTTCCTCTCCCAGATCAGCCAATCCGTTCTCAGCCTCCATTTCCCGGCATTCGGAATAGGGATCTGCCAGAATTGAGGACTGACAGGAATCGTCAGAATGCCTGAGGGCAAAATAGCAGAAACGAGTTCCCGATGATCCGGCATCAATCACCAGGTGCACCGATTCTACCTGATCCAGCCGCGGCGGCGATGCCGTACAGGATGTTAAAGCCAGCGACAGGGCGGCAAACATGAATCCCAGAGCGATATTACCGAAAAATCTGGATTTATTGACCGACATTTTCATCACAACACAGGGACCGGCCGCCTTTTTCATGACGAGTCTTTTTTGTTCAGGCAGGCAGGAAGTTGCTGTATTCAGAACGCTCGTAAAATAGTCTCGACGAGATATTGCCCTTCCGGCAGTCCTTCATTATATTTTTTTAAGGCTCATTATTTTCTAATGCTATGAAGTTGAATTGCTGGGAATTCAAAAAATGCGGGCGTGAACCCGGAGGAATAAATGCCGTCGAGCAGGGCATTTGCCCGGCTTCCACTCTGACAGAATTCGACTGTGTCAATAACGGAAAAAATGCCGGCCGGATCTGCTGGATGGCATCGGGCACTCTCTGCAGCGGAATAACAGTCGGCACATTTGCGCGAAATGCCGACTCCTGCATGAACTGCGATTTCTTTGCAAGGGTGAGCGAAGAAGAGGGATTCGATCGTTCCAATTCGGAAATACCAAAACTGTAACCGTATCAGATATATGTCAAAAAGCCTTTGCTCCGGCCGGCAGGATCAATGCTTCACGGCGGAATCTTTTTCATTAGCGAATTTTCTGTAATCTTCCGGGGAGGGTCGTCTGCCGGCCGTTCTGAATACTATATAATCGCTCAGTATCCTGGCATGATCAAACGCAAGATTTCCAGGAAGTCCATCAATCGGCGCGAGAAAAGCCCGTTTCGCATCGTCTCCTGCATGAGGAATGCCCTGGGCGCGGGCCGTGTAAACAACGGTAAGAGTGTGCTGCCGGGGATCCCGCCTCGGATCCGAATAAACATAAAAAAGCTCATCAAGTTCGATGTCCAGTCCGGTCTCTTCTTTCGCTTCGCGAATTGCCGCTGTTTCCGCAGTCTCGCCTTCATTGATGTAGCCCCCGGGCAGCGCTATTCCAGGCGGATTGTCTTTGCGTTCAATCAGCACAATCTGGTTTTCGATTTCTATGATGATGTCAACAGTGGGAATTGGATTTTTGTACTTTTTCATCTTTGGAGGCTGAGCGCCGATTACTGAATTGTACCGGTTTGCACGATTACCTTGATGCTGCGGCTGTCAGCGGCCCTGTCAAAAGCTTCTTGAATGCGGGGAAGATCGTATCGATCCGTGATCATGTATTTCTGAATTGCCTGAGCGATTTGCGGACTCTGCTCCAGAATTGCCAGTGCGCGCCGAAAATCGCCGCAGCGGGAAGTGTGCACGGCGATTCCCCTTTCCGTCACTGAGCGGTAAAGAAGAGAGTCATCCGCGCTTCCGGGCGCCAGCAAAACAGCTCCCCGGGCTCTCAAAATGGAATATTCCTCCGGGGGTGTCGGTCGTATTACCTGGTCGGCTTCCGCAAGCGTCGATACAATGGCAAGATCGAACCGCGGGAAGGGCGATCCTTCGAGAATATTCTCGCCTGCCTGCATCTGGCGTTTGGCCTCGACAGCATCCTGTTTGTGGAAAAGCCGTCCGCCGGTATCGCCCAGGTCCTGGAGCACGGAGTACTTTATGGAAGGAGAAATGTACACGTTTGGATTTCTCCGTTTTTTCTCCTCCACAGGCCAGGTGAAATCCAGGCTGCTTTCCGTCAGCGGAAGAAGAGCGATTTCCTCCACAACCATGTCCGTCAGATGCTTCATTCCGAGAACTGTCTGTCCGTTTGTCGATTTGAGATGCACGATTCTGCGGCTCATGTTCAAGGCATCGGCAAATCCTTCCGGAGTGGAAGTGGTGTCAAAAACGATGTCAAAATTTTCGCGCAGAGTTTCCGCGGGCTGCTTCCGGAGGTCGATGAGGTTGTCTGCGCCCAGTTCTCTGCTGAGATTTAAAAGATGTTCGTGCCGGGCGATGGCCGTAATTTCAAAACTCAGACCTTCTCGTTTTCTGTACCCGGCCAGCGCCGCCACAATCAAAGCGCCCAGACGGCGCGGACCCAGCACGGCGACTCGGTCAGAACTGACGGGATGCGAAGCTTCCACGGCCTGCAGAGCCGCGGCAAACGGTTCCGTCATTACGGCCGTTTCCAGCGGAATGGACACCGGTATTTCCTGAATTGCATGCACCGGAGCTAAAAAAACGGGAGAGAATCCTCCGGGGAGACGATCGATGCCCAGTGTCACGCGGTGAGGACACTGCGTGTTCATTCCACCCTTGCAGTACGGACAGTCGTTTTCGATCCCGCGCGCCTCATGCGATGCGTTGATTTCCACGACAACTTTTTTTCCCTGATACAGACCCACCACTTCATGACCCGTGATATCCGGCAGAGGATAGGGCAGAAATTTTCTGGCGAGATCCGTGGAACAGACTCCGCATAGAAGTGATTCCACGGGAGTGAATCCCGGACCCAGGCTGCCGGTCAGAGCGTTGTTGCGTTTGATTTCCCAGCCCGAATTTTCATCCCCGGAGAATTCATAATCCGTCAGGATAAAGGAGCCGTCTTTCTGATACTCGGGTGTTTGAAAACGTATTTGAGTCATAAACCGGTGATTATTTTTTTTCCGGTTCGATGACTTTTATTTTAGTCTTGGATTTCCAGGGGCGGAACGGAGCCAGCGCCTGCATGCGCGCCTCTGGCACATAAAAAAGTCGCTCCCCGTATTTTACCAGGACGCCTTTGTAATGTGCGTATTTTGTTTCGTGATCGATAAGGCCCAGCTCATCCACATCACCCCAGTTCTCAGCAGTCTTGAGAATGGGAACATGCCGCAGGTGCAGTTCTTTTATTGTATTTTCTTTAACGCTGTCTTTTAAGACTCTTTCCCATTCCATGTTGTTGGCTTCTGCTTAAAAAAGATCCGGGGATATCAGAACCGGCTTTAAGAACCTGTCCTGCACATCTCACTTGAGCCGGAACCCCATATGTCTAAAGATCGGTCTTTTTTGTAAAGTAATTTAGTGTCGGCTGTCGAGCGGCCCCGGTTTCATCAATTCTGCCCACAAAAGCTCTCCGGGGCGACTCTTTCATCGAGTTGTCCTGCTTTTCCATCCTCTCTGCAATCTGGATCATTACCTGGCAGAAATGGTCCAGTGTTTCCGGACTTTCGGATTCTGTCGGTTCAATCATCATAGCCCCGTGGACGTTCAGAGGGAAGAACACAGTCGGCGGATGGTAGCCGTAGTCGATCAGTGTCTTTGCCAGATTCAGGGTATCCAGTCCCGTTTTCTTCTGCATGGCATCGGAGAAGACTGCTTCATGCATCGTATTGAGTCCGGAGGCGATTTGAAAGTGTTTTTCCAGCTGCTTTCGTATGATATTGGCATTGAGCACGGCGCTTTCCGCTACTTTATGAATTTCATTTCCGTACGAGTAGATGTATGTCAGGGCCCTCAGCGACACTCCTGAATGTCCCGGTCCGGCTTTCACACGACCTATGCTGGCTTCCGGAAAACTCCACCCGTAGCTGCCGTCTTCGCGGCGAACCGGCAGCGGTCCAGGAAGAAAACTTGTTAATTTGTCAGAAACAACAACGGCGGCGCCTCCCGGGCCTCCTCCGCCGTGAGGGGTGCTGAAAGTTTTGTGCAGATTTAAATGGCTGATGTCGACTCCCATTTTGCCCAGAGACACTTTTCCCACAATCGCATTGTAATTCGCGCCGTCCATGTACAGGAGCGATCCGTTATCGTGAAGAATGTGCGCGATTTCAGATATATTTTTTTCAAAAACACCCAGCGTATTGGGATTCGTGATCATCAGCGCTGCGACATCCGGGCCGAGATTCTGACGAAGAACTTCCATGTCGAGAAGACCGTCTTCTGTGGACTTCAATTCTTTTATCTGAAGGCCCGCCAGCGTGCAGGTGGCGGGATTAGTGCCGTGCGCGCTGTCCGGCACAAGTACGATATTGCGCGTTTCCCCGCGGGTTTTAAAATACCTTCTCACCATGAACAGACCGGTCAGTTCTCCGTGGGCGCCCGCGGCAGGCTGCAGAGTGATTCCCGGCATATCGGTCAGGGCTTTCAGGCATTCCGAAAGTTCGTAATATATTTTAATAAAATTTTGAGCGTAAATTTCCGGCAGATCGGGATGCTTCTCTGTGAACTGAGGCAGCGCCGCAATTTCTTCATTGATTCGTGGATTGTATTTCATCGTGCAGGAACCCAGAGGGTACAGATTCAAATCAATGGCGTAATTCCAGGTCGAGAGCCGGGTAAAATGTCTGACGATGTCTATTTCACTCACTTCAGGCAGATGCAGGTCGTCGCCGCGAAGATATGCGGGATCAATTTCTAGCGGAAGCTCCAGGTCATCCTGGGGAAGACTGAAACCGTCGCGGCCGTCGCGGGATTTTTCAAAAATCAGCGGCTCTTCGTAAATCTGTCCGTCGCGTGTTAGCGATAAGTCGTTCATTTTTCATCTCCCGCTTTTTTGCATGCTTCGATGATCGACACCGCCCATTTCTCAATCAGGGACGGTGATCTGGTTTCGTCAAAAGCGGCCAGCAGTCTCCGCTCACCGATAATATTTCCCGGCGCGATCCTGGCATGTTTGACGCAGTAATCAAAAACATTTTTAGCAGGAACAGGAGTCTCTATAACAAATTCGTTGAACATCGGCTCATCTTTGAAGGGAATCTTAACCGCCGGAGACTGCACAAGGAGTTTTTTTGCATATGCGGCAAATCTGGCCGATCGTTCCGCCGCCCTGCGAATCCCCTGTTTACCCATTACGCTCAGGTAGATCGTGCACCGCAGAGCCATGAGCCCCTGATTGGTGCAGATATTTGACGTGGCTTTCTCGCGGCGGATATGCTGTTCCCTGGTGGCCAGAGTCACGACAAAACTCCGCCGTCCCGATGTGTCCTTAGCTTCACCCACCAGACGGCCCGGCATATTCCGCACGTTCTTCATGGAGGATCCCAGAAATCCGAGCCAGGGGCCGCCGTAACTGAGCGGAATCCCGAAACTCTGCGCTTCGCCGCAGACAATATCCGCGCCCAGCGATCCGGGCGACTTGATGAGTCCCATTGACATTGCTTCTGTTATAACGGCAACAATCAGGACATCTGCCATTTCCGGCATTGATCTGATGCTTTTGATATCTTCAATGATACCGTAGTAATTCGGCGACTGTACAATTACGGCCGCCGGTTTTGATTTCGCAAGCATCTGACGGAGATAAGCCGCATCCATGCGTCCGTTTTCGCCCGAGCGGATTGTTTCGTACGAAAATACTTCGCTGACAGAATAAGTGTGCAGTGTATGCAGATATTCCGGATGAATCAGATCGGACACGAATAGACCGCTGCGGCCCGTGATGCGAATCGCCATAAAGGCAGCTTCCAGCATGGAGGTGGAGCCGTCGTACACAGAGGCGTTGGAAACTTCCACGCCCATTAGATCGGCCATCATGGATTGGAATTCATACATTGCCTGAAGAGTCCCCTGACTGATTTCCGGCTGGTAAGGTGTGTACGCCGTCAGAAACTCTCCGCGCGAAGTGAGGGGATTGATGATCGACGGTATGTAGTGATGATGACCGTTCCCGCCAAGAAAGGAATGCTGCACCTGATCGAAATCCACGCGAAAGTACCGGCGAATTTCAATTTCCGACATGGGCGGTGTGAGCCTGGCGGACGTTTCCATCCGGACCGATTCAGGCACGGATCGAAAAAGATCGTCGATATCCGCGCCCCCGGCTTCTTTTATTTTCTGATTTTTTTCTTCATCTGAAACAGGAATGTATTTCAAAGTCTGCCTCGCGGTCTAATGGTATGTCAATGCTGTTCCAGTGTTGCGATGTAGGCAGTGTAAGCAGCCGCATCCATTAGGGAATTCAGTTCTTCTTTGCCGTAATCGCGGAATTTTACAAGCCAGATGCCCTGCGCATTTTTATTGATGCTTTCGGGCGCGTTGTTCACATCTTTATTGACACTGTCCACCGTGCCGTTTACAGGCGAGTAAAGATCCTCTGCCGCTTTGACAGATTCGATGGTTCCAAACGCATCGCCTGCCTTCACGGCGCTTCCAGGCGGTTTTAAATCAACATAGACAATATCTCCGAGAGCTTTCTGGGCAAAGTCTGTTATGCCGGTCAGTAGAAGACCGCTCTCTTCCCTGGCCCATTCATGCTGTTTAGTGTAAAAATAACCGGTTGGCACAGAAGTCATTGGAATTGCTCCTTTTTGAACCTATCTTCAATCTGTGGCGGCTGATGGATCGGCCGATTCTCCAGAAAAAAAAGAATATGCCTATCTGTAAATCAATGTTCGCCTGGGGGTAGACTGTTACCTTGATAAATAGGATAAAAGATTGAAGAAAAAGGAGATCGGGGGATTGGGAGACAGGTGATGAGTTATGAGAAAACTAAATTAGTGAGATTGATAATTTGTGAAATGTTAAAAATAATGCATCCCCCCATCCCTGAAATCTCTTAATCTCCCAAACTCACACAGGTATTGCCGCTCATTCTGCTAAAACCTCAGGCATGGGCCCAGAAAATCATAAAAATACGAATGTTCACCGTATTCCACCGTATGCAGTTCCGGAGGGCGTGCTGCGTAGTGCCATTCTACAGACCACGGACATGATTCGTCTATACACTGTCCGAATCGAACTATGCCGCGCTGATCGTCTTCTTGCATTCGTTCGAAGGGCCGGTCGAATAGTTTGATCGTGACGCCTTTCGCAGACCATTCGACTTCAGGATTTTCACTGCCCAGAATGTAACCCGATTTTCGCGATCCAAGAGCGACAAAGAAAGTTACATCCGTTGTCCATTGTGCGAAAAAACGGGATTCCCAGTTTATTGTGAAAATTGAGTAAGCATTTGAAAATGTGCGGCATTTAAGGCCGGCGATTTCTGAGGGTAAAATCGGATTCTTGAGTCCGTAGCCGGGCGATGCAATCTGTGGAATTGTACTGCAGTCGTGCACTGCGCCAAAATTGAAAGTGAGCTCTGTTGAGGGATATCGGCGTTCACCGTCGGTAAATCGACGAACCTGCACCATTTGAGGGGTAGATGCGCAATACAATTGGAAAACCAGGCAAAATGCTCCCAGAGCTGTTCTGCGCCAGTGAAAGTAAGAAAACCCGGTTCCCATGAATGGAAAGTTCTGTCCGGTTGAGAAGAAAATGCCCTGTTATTAAAAAAGGCAGGTTATTTCTTGCCGGCAGCCCCCTTTACAAAGGCGCCTTTATGTATGGCAGCGGCTATCTTCGATGATCGAATTTCGATCCCTATTTCCTCCCCTGCGAAACCTGACGGCAGATAGACCGTGCCGATGCCTTTTTTCAATTTTGGCGAATGCCCGCCGCTCAACACCCGCGAGGGTTCGGAAGAACCGGAATAATGCACCGGGTAATTCTCTCTGGGAACCCCGGGTAAGGATAAGATAAAGCCCGTTACGCGTCCCGGAGGCCCGTTCTTCTTCTGTTCCTGAATTTTCTCATATCCGAGATAGGGAATTTTCTTCTCTTTCACTATCCATCCGATTGCGCTTTCAACCGGAGTCCATTCTTCATTGAGTTCGTGTCCGTAAAGCGGATACCGAACTTCCAGGCGAAGAAGGTCCCGGGCGCCCAGACCGGCCGGAAGAAGACCGCTTCTTCCATATTTCGCCAGCAGATCCTTCCATAAAGAAATTCCCGGTTCGATATCTGAATAGATTTCAAATCCATCTTCCCCTGTGTAGCCGGTCCGGCTTATGCGATAATTGACTCCGCGATGATTGATGTCTTTAAAACGATAGTAAGCGATTCCATCCAGTTTTTTTCCAAGCCAGCCCTCGAGAAAATTTTCCGCCAGCGGGCCCTGAATTGCAATCTGATGCCATTGGGCGCTTTCATTTATTATGTCAACTCCGCTCTCGCTGTATCTTCTGAAATGGTTTTCAACTTTTTCATAATTGGAAGCATTCGACACGATGAAGTATTCGCGGCTGTTTATTCTGTAAACGGTGATGTCGTCCACCAATCCGCCCTGTTCATTAACAACTGCATTGTACTGCACCTGGCCGTCCTGAATTTCAGAGATTGCATTGCATGTTAGTTTCTCCAGGAAGGAAAGCGCGTTATCTCCGCGAACAACGATTTCTCCCATGTGCGAAACATCAAAAAGCCCCGCTTTTTCGCGTACGGAAGAGTGCTCTTCCAGTATTGAAGAATACTGCACGGGCATTTCCCATCCTGCGAATGGAACCATTCTCCCGCCGCTTTCTCTATGAGTTTGATTCAGAGGCGTTTTTTTCAGCTCCATAGGTCATGATTTTGATGTGAACATATTACGAAAATATATTTTTAGCAGATTGCTTCAACTTCGCCTGGTTTTCCGCATTATTTTTGTGCATAAGATTTGAATTTTTTTTTCAAAGGAGTCAATGAAATTTTTTTCTAAAATTGAATCGACATATGATTTTTTTTTGACTGCAGAATCGTTGTGTGGTATTTCG
Organism: Spirochaetia bacterium; assembly: GCA_009885105.1. Classification (GTDB taxonomy): domain Bacteria; phylum Spirochaetota; class Leptospiria; order Leptospirales; family Leptonemataceae; genus VFLI01. The sequence goes on from VFLI01000025.1 coordinate 43,704, forward strand.
CCAGAACCGTTATGTGCGTTTGCACATCGTGGAATTGCAATACTTGATAAAGGCATGATATCTTATCCACACCTGTGGAAGAATGTTATGTAGTATATATGAAACCATCATTTGATTTTTCAGACACAACCCTGGTGATGCTGCCATCTGCCTTTATTAGTGAAGGAAGTACACTGTTCATGGAGGAAAAGAAAATAAGTGCGAATGTAAAAAGATGTAAAAATTGCGGTTCGAGTGTGGATAAACTGTATCAGCATGATACATGCAAGAATTGTCTTGTCCAGTCTTTCAAAACAGTTGTAAAAATGATCGATAATTATCGAAATGTCAGCGCCGGGAAAGCTGTTTCAAATAATCAGCAGTAAAAGCACGGCATAAAATAGTATAGCAGCTTCATTATATTTCTTTATTAAACTTACAATTTTTCTGAAAGAACGCTCTGGCTGGCTGATTGGATTAAAAAAGGTGATGACACCTGTATCGGCCTAAAAAATGATTTCTCATGAGAATGGTGGTGGCTGCTGAAAAGCGGTGATCCAGCAGGCGGCAGGGCGACGCTGCGGACCGGTATGGCCGGGTTGTGTCGTCGTTATAATGAGGAAACGGAATGACTGAACAGAGTATCAACCCTATTGCCAGAAGAGCTTTGCATGAACTTTACTACGCATTGCTAGCCACGGGTATCACTGTGGCCTTTTCTGTTGGATTCTATATCTTTATACCGAAATTTGCTGAAAGTCTGCGAAATCAGAACGCGGATTTGATCCATCCCAGAGAATTTAAGGTTCTGCAGGGCGGCGGTGAAATCATCTACAAACCGGCCTCGAATATTACAAACAGAGCCGAGGAATTGGTGCGGTTGAAGAGAGATCTGGAAATCCTGTCAGTACGGTTTAGAAAAGGACATTTTGACATGGTTTCCCTGCCAGGGATGAGGGAATCCAGACAGGTTGTTCAATTGAAGCCATTTGTTGAGCAAATGCGTTATACTATAGTAGAAAGCCAGGAATCGGTTTCGTTGAAAATTGAAACTGTCAATCCGGCCGCCGTGCAGGCCGTTCATGAATACTTGAAATATCTGGAGCTGCACTGGAAATGATCTTACCTCTCTTGGTATAAAAAAAAGGCGCACATTGTGCGCCTTTTTTGCGGTCTTTACAGTCCGGATTACATATCCATTCCGCCCATGCCGCCCATTCCACCCATGCCGCCGCCGGGCATTCCCATCGGCGATTTGTCTTTTTCTGGCAGTTCTGTGATGCTGCATTCTGTGGTCAGAACCATGCCGCCAATGGAGGCTGCGTTCTGCAGAGCGCTTCTCACGACTTTTGCCGGATCGACAATACCAGCCTTGGTCAGGTCTTCCCATACCAGAGTGGCTGCGTTGAAACCGATATTCTCAGCTTCTGTCATGGCACGCTGAACGACAACACTTCCTTCCAGTCCGGAATTGTTGGCAATCTGACGAAGAGGCTCTTCCAGAGCGCGGTATACGATATTGGCGCCTGTCTGCTCATCGCCTTCCAGCTTGAGTTTTTTGATGGTTTCGCGGGCGCGAAGAAGAGCAAGTCCTCCTCCGGCGACGATTCCTTCTTCCACTGCGGAGCGGGTTGCTGAAAGAGCGTCTTCCACGCGGGCTTTCTTCTCTTTCATTTCCACTTCCGTCGGCGCGCCGACATGAATCACGGCCACACCGCCGGAAAGCTTTGCGAGTCTCTCCTGCAGTTTTTCACGGTCGTAATCGCTGGTGGTGTCTTCGATCTGCTTTTTCAGCTGCGAAATGCGCCCTTTGATATCGGAATCTTTTCCGGCGCCCTCGATGATCGTTGTGTTTTCTTTGTCGATGATCACCTTGTTGGCCGATCCCAGACTTGTGAGATCCGAATTTTCCAGTTTCAGGCCCAGATCTTCAGAAATCGCCTGTCCGCCTGTAAGAATCGCAATGTCTTCCAGCATCGCTTTACGGCGGTCGCCGAAACCGGGTGCTTTCACCGCGCATACACGGATTGTTTTGCGGAGATTGTTAACAACCAAGGTCGCCAGAGCTTCGCCTTCGACTTCCTCGGAAATGATCACCAGAGATCGTCCAGCCTGGGCCACTTTTTCAAGCACCGGCAGAAGTTCTCTCATATTGGAGATTTTTTTCTCATGGATCAGAATATACGGTTTTTCCAGAGTCGCTGTCATAGCTTCCGGATCCGTTACGAAATACGGGGACTGGTATCCGCGGTCGAACTGCATGCCTTCCACAACTTCCATGGTTGTGTCGATGCTTTTTGCCTCTTCCACAGTGATGACTCCGTCGTTTCCGACTTTCGCCATCGCATCCGCGATCAGTTTGCCGATTTCCATGTCGTTGTTGGCGGAAATGCTGGCCACGGCTGCAATATCGTCTTTGTTCGTGCCGATTTTTTTGGAGCGTTTCTTAATATCTTCGACCACAACTTCCACAGCTTTGTGGATACCGCGGTTCAGATAGGTTGGATTCGCGCCGGCCGTTACGTTTTTCATGCCTTCGTTTACGATCGACTGGGCCAGGACCGTTGCTGTTGTTGTTCCGTCGCCGGCAACATCGTTGGTTTTTGTGGCTACTTCTTTGGCGAGCTGGGCTCCCATATTTTCGAACGGTTCTTCCAGTTCGATTTCTTTTGCCACGGTTACGCCGTCTTTTGTTACAGTCGGCGAACCATATTTTTTGTCAATTATGACATTGCGTCCGCGTGGTCCCAATGTGACCCGCACAGCATTCGCCAGTTTGTTGACGCCGATCTGAAGTTTGCGTCTGGCGTCTTCATGAAATTCAAGTTGTTTTGCCATTTCTTATTCTCCTCTCAACTGATGATTGCCAGAATATCGCTTTCGCGAACGATCAGATATTCCTTGCCATCTTTTTTGATTTCCGTTCCGGAATATTTTCCGTACAGGATTTTATCTCCAACTTTGACTTCCGGCGCGATGTGCTTTCCGTCTTCCGTTCTTCCAGGACCGACCGCTTCCACGGTTCCTTCCTGAGGTTTTTCTTTTGCCGTGTCCGGTATATAAATCGATCCTACTTTTTCTTCTGTAGATTCGAGAGGTTTTACCAGAACCCGGTCTCCCAATGGTTTTATTGCCATTTTCCGTTTCCTCCAATATTAAATTGAGTACATGACCTGATTGGTCAAATTAGCACTCCCTTGGTCGAACTGCTAATTCTAATGTCAGGAAAATAGAAAAAGCGCAGAAGTCAATAGAATTTAGAAAAAAATTGGCAATGTCGGTGGCGGTCTGCTAGATTGGTTGCGAAATATTGTTATTAAAAGGAAGAGAAAAGAAAGCCACGAAAAGCACAAAAATCACGAAAAAGATGATTCCTGTTTCGTGACCTTTCGTGGCAAGTCTTCTTTTAATCCGTCACGCAAATCACCCGGGCGATCTGACTCAATGTCTCTCCTGATTGTTCGCCGGAGGCCGCATCCAGTGTCCACAGGGCCGACTCGCTGTCCTGGAAGGCGCTCCCGGACCAGAGACGGCCGGATAGACCCTCCAGGCCTCGATTGTCAAACATTCGAATCAGCTCGAAAAGCTCTGGAACCCGCCAGCTTCTGCCGAATTCTGTCAGGTGCTGACAGGTCTGCCGGGCTTTTCTGTAATTTCCTCGAACCGGGTCTTCTGGACGGCTGCCGGGAGAAATATGAAACAGTTGTCCGTTGACGGCGATGATGCTGGAATTTTCTGAAGAAATAGACGATTCCGGCTCGATGGCAATATCCGATCGGTCTTTCAGAAGGTCCTTGAGCTCCCTGCCGGCGTATCGAACTCTCCCCTGAAAATATGCCTGTATTTCCAGAAGCTGGACCGTAACGGGATGTTCGAAAAAGCCCGGAAACTGAACAAAGCGGCTGGTTTTCTCAGCAACCCGGTCGATCCGGATTGTCTTAATCGCACCACCGTCTCGAAATTGCAGTTCCATATACTGCAAGCGTGGATCGGCCGTGAAATAGATGTACGCGTCCGAATTGCGGCTGCCCGTACCCAAACCAAGATACAGGATCCGGAAACCCTCAGCGCCGGGAGCCGGAGCAGCCAGAAGCTCCAGCTGAATAAGAATCAAAAGTAATTTTTGGAAAAACATGGAATTCACCTCGTTGCCTGTACAGGGTAAAAAAAACGGAAGTGTTGCGTAAAAAAAAGTTGCGTTGTGCGGTGCACTACAGAAAATGACGCAACGCATAAGTTTACAAACGGCCTTCAAAGGCCAGAAGGAGAAAAACGATGGCAGAAAAAAAAGTAACCAATGTTGAAAGTGGCGTACGTGATGTGCTGAACGCCGGACTGGGTCTTTTCCAGACGGTATCTGCAAAAGTGGAGAATGTTCAGAAGGACATCCTTTCCAGTTTCAATTCCCTGGTTTCCAGGGGAGCTTCTGACAAAAGCGAACTGGCGCAGAAACTGCGCGGCGGACTGGACAAAGGTCTGACTGTTGTTAAAGAAGTTGAAACAAAGCTCGGGATCAAAACCCAGAATACAGCTGCCGTTTCAAATTCGAAACGATAATATTACAGACTCGGCGTCATTGGGCGCCGCGGATTGTTTTTGAGAAGTGCCCGCAGTTATCTGCGGGTATTTTTTTTTAACCGAGTTCATTGGTCACCGCGAATAAAAGAGCGCGCAGAAAATAAAAAACCATCTCTATTCGGTTAATTTAAAATGCTTGATGTGCGCCTGCAGAAGTTCCGCAATCTGGACCAGTTCCACTGTCGAGTCCTGAATCACCAGTGAACCTTCCGACATTGCCTGAGCCTCCTGTGAGACACTTTGAATAGAATTGCTGATTTCATATGTGGCTTTTTTTTGCTCGTCCGTTGCCAATTCGATTTTTATTGTGCTTTCGGCGAGTTTTTCAATATTCTGGAAGATTGTTTTCGTGCTGACTCCCTGTTCTTCCAGAGATTTGAGCACATTCGCGGAGGCTTCACTGATCAGCGCCACACTCTTTGTGATGTCCTGAAGAATTTGAGTTTCCTCTCCGACGACTTCTATGCCTTTATTGACGGCTTTTGAAGTGGAAGCGACGAGCGAATTGATCTCTTTTACATTGCGCGCCGTACGGTCCGCAAGTTTGGATATTTCATCCGCCACCACGGCGAATCCCCGGCCGGATTCTCCGGCTCGCGCCGCCTCAATGGCGGCATTCAGAGACAGGAGATTCGTTCTGTCCGATATTTCAGAGATCATTTTGGTAATCTCCTGAATCTGATCCGAGCTCTGACGCACTTCCTGCATGGCCTGGGTTGTGATCTTTGCTTTTTCGCCCCCGCCTCGCGCTCGGTCAGTCAGTTCACCGGCAAGTCCTGCCAGGTTCTTCATTGCTTCGCCGACATCTGCGATAGACACATTCAGTTTGACTGCATTTTCGTTGATTGTCCTGGTATTCTGTGCTGTCTGCTTCATCGACGCGGCCACACTGTCTGAGCTTGTCGTGAGTTCCTCCAGAGCGGCCGCGGTTTCCTGGGAAGTTGTGGCAAGACTCTGCGCCGATACTGTGAACGTTGCCGCCGTGTCAGCCAGAACAGCGGAAGTCGCAATGGATTTATCCGAAGATTCTTTTATCTCATTGATTGCATTGAACAGAGCAACAACAGTTGTGTTGATCTCGCCCAGAAGTGTGCCGATGTCATCGACGCTCTGAGGGTGAAATCTCTTGGTGAGATCGCCTTTGCTGATGGAATCCATCCTGGAAGTGATCAGAGTCAGTGGATTTGTAAGAATATAACGAAATGCAAAGAACAGCGTTCCGATCAGTCCTGCTATTATGACGGCAATGGCAATCACAAACTGGATTGAAAAGTCGCTGCTGGCCGAGTTCACCTGGTCCAGAGGTATATCCATACTGACCGCTCCAAGAACCGAGTTCTCCGGGCCTTCGTGGCAGGAAGTGCAGTCCTGGCCCAGGTAATTTTTAGAATTCAGGATGGGTCGTACTACACGGAGGTATTCAGAGGATCCCTCTTCTCTGAGTTTCCAGATCATTTTTCCAGATGCCAGAACCTGCTCCTCAATGGGATCCTTTCTCGCGCCCGCTTCCAGGCCTTTCTGATTTACATTGGAAGAAATCACATGCAGGTTGCGAACTCCCTCGATATGATTGATCTGCGACAGATAATCGCTCAAACTTTCCGGATCCGCGACAATCATCAGAGTGCTGATCCCGGCTATGGTGAGGTTGTGCATGCTCTCAGAAAACATCAGTGACTGACGCAGAGCAATGGACCTCTGCGCCTGGAAATTCCAGTAGTTGATAAGGGCGCCGGCCACAAGAGCCAGAACGGTAAGCGGCAGGGTTATTTTGACCCAGATTCGGAGACTGCGGAATTTATAGAGAAGGCCGGCCAAAAGATTGATCCTCTTCGGCGTGATTCGGTGTTCCGGGGAATTGTTCAATCAAATAAAAATTGGCTGGATTAAGAATCCAGCTTCGACTGCCTTTTCTCTCAGAGCGGCGCTGCCCCGGTCGAGAAGCAGGGCTTTTTTGGCAAATTTCATCATTTCCCAGTCGGTGAAGGAGTCGCCTGCGGCAAAATCCAGGGATTGGATGCCGTTCTGTTTCAGTTTTTCCACTTTCCCCTGTCCGAATGTCATCGGTTCGGAAATGCGCGGCAGCAGCCAGTCGCCTTTGCGTTCCAGTTTCATGCCGAGCACCATATTTTCTTCCAGTCCCCATTCTTTCACGACCGGACGAATTGCTTCCTCCGGTGAAGCCGTCACGATTCGGACCGTCCAACCGCGCGAAAGGAATGCTGAGATCAGATCATGAATTTCTGTGTAGACGCGGACTCCTGTTTTAATTGTTCCCGCCGAGAAAACAGGCACATCCTTTATTTCGCGTTTCTGCTCATCTTCGAAAACCCTGGAGGCGATGCTGCGAAGATCCTGAGCCGTGCGGCCGGCGAATATTATCTTCGTCCAGCGATAGGCGTCTTCCAGGCCGCCGGAATCCATTATTTTCTGGTACAGACCGATCACGGATCCGGCGAATTTTGCGCTGTCAATCGGGTCAGCCGATTTCTGCCAGGCATCGCGCAGGCGGTGAAGATTTTCTAAATCATCCGAAGTAACGAGAGGATGAGCGATCGCCTCCCAGAAATCCGCGTCGGCATTGATCAGTCCTTCCAGCGCGATGTGAAACATCACAGCTTCGCCGAGATCGCCGAAAACGAGAGTATTGTCAAAATCGAACGCCGCCGTTCCCGGGCCGCTTTCTATGACGCTTTGAATCTGTCGGAAGACGTCTTCCCGCCATTTATTTATGAACATGAATTGATCAATTGTTGGCAGCGGCGGGATCGTTCGGGGCGACAAGAGCGCTTTCGCCGAGGTGGTTCTGACCTTCCATGGGCGCGACTTCACGCAGCACAACGTCGGGTGTTTCCAGTCCGTACTGTAAAAAATCTTCCGGATTCATGAAGACTTCCATAAAACGCACTTCAAAATGAACGTGAGGCCCCGTGGAGCGTCCCGTGTTGCCGGACAGCGCTATCGCCTGACCGCGCACAACTTTTTCTCCGAGTTTAATTAGAACAACAGTGTTGTGACCGTACCAGGTTTCAATACCATCGGCATGACGAATGGCAGCAGCATGACCGAGAGCGCCAAACCAACCGGCCGCGATCACTTCTCCGTCGCTTGCGGCAAGCACTACGGTGTTTCTTGCGCATGCCATATCCAGACCTGTGTGCAGACCTCCCCAGCGGTCCCCGAAACGTGAAGTGTAGCTGGGTGTTTCCACCGGCCAGAGAAGCTTGCGCGTATCAATTTCAAGAATTCTTCTGCCCTGGCCTTTTGACAGCAGTGAAGTGTGGTAGCGCTCCCCCATCGGAACAAAAATGTAGGAACCTGCGCTCAGTCGCCCTTCATTGATTGCAGCGATTTCTCCAACCGTAGTCTCAAATTTCAGAGCCAGTGTATTCAGGCTTTCCCGGTTGAAAAGAGTCCACAGACCGGGCCGGTTTCTGTATGTCTGGATGTGTTCATTATCCAGGGCCACCGAGATAAGATTCTTTTCTTCTGCATTCTGAATGCCGGTCAGGGTCACAAACAGCAGGGCAAAGGCAAATTTCTTCCAGTTTAAATTACGTCGCATCAAATTCCTGTACACTCTATTAACAATTCGGACAAATACTTACAAAATTATATTGAAGGGTGCCATATTTTCTATGTTTCTCTATGCTTTCAACAAAAATTTTCATGTATAATTTTTTAATGTTTCCGACGGGGGCAGTTTTCACTATAATTTTATGCTTGAAATTGAGTCCGGACGTCCTGGCATTTCGCTCCTCCACGCTGTTTTTTTATTTGACGATCCCCGTTCGTTCCCTTTTCTGGTGTTTCTCTTTCTTCCTATATATATGATTATATATTGAGGATAGTATTAGGAGCAGCCTGTGTCGGAAAAAAAATATCGTTTTGAAACATTAACCCTGCATGCGGGTCAGATTCCGGATGCCACAACATCCTGGGGTGTTCCAGTATACCGGACAAGTTCCTATGTTTTCAAGAGCACAGAGCATGCGGCCAATCTTTTTGCTCTCAAAGAGCTGGGCAATATATATACACGACTCATGAATCCGACTCATGATGTTCTGGAGCAGAGGATCACGGCTCTTGAAGGAGGGGCGGCTTCTGTTGCTGTGGCATCGGGCACATCGGCGATTCATTATACAATCGCCACGATTGCAAAGCAGGGGGATGAAATTGTATCGGCAAACAATCTGTACGGCGGAACATACACTATGTTCGACGCCATACTGCCGGATACGGGCATCACAACGAAATTTGTGGATCCTAAAGATCCAAAGAATTTTGAAAAAGCCATAACCTCCAAAACAAAACTGATATTCATTGAAACGATCGGCAACCCGGTTCTGGATTTCACCGATGTTGCGGAAGTGGCAAAAATCGCCCACGCTCACAAACTGCCTCTTGTCGTCGACGCCACCTTTACAACTCCGTATCTTTTACGCAGCATTGAACACGGCGCTGATATAGTAGTGAATTCGCTGACGAAGTGGATCGGCGGACACGGTACGGGCATAGGCGGCATAGTGACAGATTCCGGAAAGTTCAACTGGAAAGAGGGAAATTTTCCCTCGTTCAACAGCCCGGATCCAAATTACCACGGAATGAAATGGGCGCACGACCTGCCGGAAATGCTCTCGCCCGTTGCTTTCGCGCTTCGGCTGAGGACCGTGCCTCTGAGAAATCTGGGCGCGGCCATTTCTCCCGACAATGCCTGGATATTTTTACAGGGAGCGGAGACGCTTCCTCTTCGCATGCAGCGTCATTCGGAAAATGCTATGAAGGTCGCAGAATTTCTGAAAAAAGATAAACGAGTCGAATGGGTCCGATATCCCGGATTGCCGGACGATCCGACTCACGCTGTTGCGAAAAAATATCTCAGCCGGGGATTCGGCGGAATGGTTGTATTCGGCATCAAAGGCGGCTACGGCAGCGCCGTGAAGCTGATAGACAACATGACGCTATTTTCGCATCTGGCAAATGTCGGCGATGCAAAAAGCCTGATACTTCATCCGGCCTCGACTTCGCATTCACAGCTGTCCGAAAAGCAGCAGAGAGAGGGCGGTCTGACTCCGGAACTGATCCGGCTCTCGGTCGGTCTTGAGCATATTGACGATATTCTGGAAGCGCTGGATGAAGGATTGACGGTGTCGCAGCGCTGATGGCCGATTCACTGATAATCAACACCTATTCGCGAAGAACAGCGGCAACCGTGAACGGTCTGATCCAGAAGACCATCAAGGGCAGCTGGCTTGTGAATTATTCGGATCAGATTTTTCAGGTCTGCGATGAACTGATAAAAAATGCCGTGAAATCGAACTACAAATTTCTTCTTCTGTGGCATGCGAGCCGGAAACGCATGATGGAGCACAATCCGGATATGAGCCAGCAGGATGCGGATGAATGGCTGCGGGAGGTCTTTTTTTCCGGAGAAAGCGTTCTTCTGGAAAAGCAGTTTGAAAAAATTCCGGACCGGGAGCAGTTCGGCGGAACGGTCCGTCGGCTTCTGGATATTGAAAACAGATATCTGGAGCTGAAAGTTCAGAATTTTGGATCTCATCGCCCGGTCATATGGGAGAAAGTGTTCTTTCCGCTTCTCAGAATAAAAAAGCTGGCGCGAAGCCTGAAAATTCACATTCATTTTCGAATTGAGACCTCCAGCGATCAGGTGCTGATCACGGTTTCCAACGATGCTCCGATTCTGGAAGAAGACATGATGAGGATCGCTTCCGTTAGAGGCAAGTTTGCGGAATACTGCAAAGAGGACAGGCAGCAGGATTTCTTTGTCGAGAATCTGGACACTTCGGGCGGCGGGCACGGGCTCGGCTATGCAATTATGGATGCCATCATCATGGACATGAAACTATCGCCGGAGACGACTCTGTATCTCATCGGAGCTTCCAGAACAATGGTTCTACTGGCGCTGCCTCTATCTCCCGCCGAGCCGAAGCTTTCATAACGGAGTCTTCATGTTTGACAGATGCGAACTGCTCTTTCCGGTTAAAAAGAATCTGATCTATCTGAACAACTGCGGCATCGCGCCGATGTACGGTCCGGCCGCCCGCGCAGGCGCGCAGTTCATGGAAGTACACAGCTCTCGGGGATCGGGAGTTTTTTCCGGATATGTGAATATTCTGGGAAAATTTCATGAAGCGGCAGCGCGGCTTTTCGGAACCGGGCCGGAAAATATTTCATTCGTGAAAAATACGGCGGAAGGATTTTCGATGATCGCCAACGGATATCCTCTGCAGCCGGGCGACGAGATCATCAGCTATATCCACGAATATCCGTCGAATCATTATCCCTGGAAGCTCCAGGAAAAACGCGGCGTCGTTCTGCGGCTTGTTGGGGACACCTCTAAAGAAAAACCGGTGTCCTGGACATTGGAAGCGCTGGAGGAACTCTGCAGTAAAAAAACAAAGATCATCGCTGTCAGCCATGTTCAGTTCACCAGCGGATTTGCCGCTGATATGGAGGAACTGGGAAATTTCTGTCATGAAAGAAAAATTGATCTGGTAATCGACGCGGCGCAGAGTCTGGGAGCGCTTCCCCTGGAAGCAGTGAAATGGAAAATTTCCGCCGTCGCATCCTCCGGATGGAAATGGCTGCTCGGCCCGATCGGCACGGGAATTCTTTACACGTCGCCGGAATTCCGGGAAAAAATCGCTCTTACGATGACCGGAGCGGACTTGATGAAACAGGGGCAGGATTATCTGAATCATTCCTGGCAGCCGTATTCCGACGGGCAGAAGTTTGAATACAGCACTTCTCCGGTGTCGCTCTGCGTTGCTTTAGAAATATCCCTGAGTGAGATCGTCGTGCGGTACGGAATCAATTCGATCCGCAGCGAAATCTTCAGACTTCAGAATATATTTTTGAAACAGCTCGACCGGAATAAATATTCCCCTCTTGAATTCCCGGAAAAAAATAGATCGGGCATTCTGTCGCTCTCCTGTAAAAAGGATCCAGTCGAACTTTCCGCGCGGCTGCTTTCGCAGTCTATTGCCGTGACTTCCCGCGGGGGCTATCTGCGAATTGCGCCGCATTTTTACAATACGGATGAAGACATGAAAAAAGCGGCTGAGGCGGTGAATTCGCTGTGAAAACAGAGGGTCTGCAGATCATCGACAGAGCGCTGATCGAGGAATGCCTGAAAAAAGCGCGCGTCTCGGAAAGGCGCCGCACAAATTACAATTTCCACCAGAGTATGGAAGAGAATCCGCATCGTTTTTTGAATGTAATGCTTGAGGGCACATACCTGACGCCGCACCGGCATCTTTCGCCGCCAAAATCTGAATCATTTCTTATTTTGATCGGCTGTGTGGCGCTGATTTCATTTGACGGCGGAGGTACTGTTACTTCCTGTATAAGACTGGATGCCTCCGGTGAGCAGCGCGGAGTCGATGTGGCGCCGGGAATCTGGCATACGGTTGTGGTGCTGTCCCGGGAGGCGGTTTGTTTTGAAGTGAAACCAGGGCCGTACCGGGAATCGGACGACAAAGAATTTGCTCCCTGGGCTCCCCGGGAGAATACGCCGGGCTGGCAGGAATATTTAAAAATATTGTTAAATATAGCTAACAAATAATTGGGCGGCGGCGCCGGAGGAACTATGCTCGACGATCTGCTGAAAAAAATTGAAGTATTCTCATCGCTCACTGACTCCGCTCTAAAGGAAGTCAAAGCGCAGATGAAGCCGTTGAATCTCAAGGCGGACGACATTCTCTGCCGCGAGGGCGAGCAGGGACTCAGCATGTATCTGGTTGAATCGGGCGAGCTCAGCGTTATCAAATACGGAAAAGACAACGCCCAGGTGGAAATTGCGCGCCTGAGGCCGGGCGAGGTCGCCGGTATCATGAGCATCATCGGGAATGAGACCCGGTCGGCAACGATGCGCGCCGCCGGAGCGGTCAGTCTCTGGGAAATCGGCCGCGATGATTTTCAGAAGCTCCTGGACCGCAATCCGGGAATTGCGCGCAGCATGCTGAATGTGGTCTCACGGTATCTGCGTGAGGAAATTGAAGTGGTCGCTCAGCTGCGAACGCGAGACGTGGACTCCCGCCTGAAAATCGCGCTGTTCGATTCAAAACAGTACACGGAAGAGACATTCAAAGAGAAAAATGGGGATCGGTATGCCTTTCGCTACTATGAATCGAGACTCAATCTGGATACCGTTGCCCTTGCGGAGGGTTTTAAGGCGGTCTGCGCTTTTGTAAATGACACTATTGACGAGCCGGTTGTTCGGAAACTGGCATTCCTGGGAATTGAAAAAATTGCGATGCGCTGCGCCGGATACAACAACATAGATTTAAAAACATGCAAGGAGCTGGGAATCAGCGTCAGCAACGTGCCGGCGTATTCTCCCTATGCGGTAGCGGAGCATGCGGCGGCCCTCATGCTGGGACTCAACCGCAAAATCCATCGGGCGCACACCCGGGTCAGGGAAGGGAATTTTTCACTGCAGGGACTCGTCGGATTTGATATGCACGGCAAGACAGTTGGCGTTGTGGGCGCGGGCAAAATAGGACAGTGTCTGATTGATATCATGGTGGGATTCGGATGCGATGTTCTGGTTTATGACGCCAGGCCAAAACCTTACGACAATCCGAAAATTCGCAATGTTTCGCTTGATGAACTTTTTTCTTCAGCAGACATTATCAGTCTTCATGCGCCGCTTTTTCCGGAAACGCATCACATAGTCAACGCTCAGTCCATTGCGCGGATGAAAACGGGCGTTATGATTGTTAACACAAGCCGCGGCGCCTTGGTCGACGCGCACGCTCTCATTGACGGTCTGGTCAGTGGAAAAGTCGGCAGCGCCGGACTCGATGTCTATGAGGAGGAGAAAGAATATTTCTTTGAAGACACATCGGACAATGTAATGAAAGATGAAACCCTGGCCCGCCTTACGACGATGAACAATGTCATCGTCACAGGACACATGGCGTTTCTGACGCGCGAAGCGCTTCTGAATATTGCGGATGTGACGCTGTCGAATATCGGGGAATACGAACAGGGTAAACGCGGATATGAACTGACGAATGGTCTGTGGCCGAAGTGAGAGGAGAGATTTCCACGCAGAGATCGCGAAGGGCGCGTAGAGAAGACCAGAGTAATTTTTGCGGATTGACCGGCATTCCGGGAGAGTCGGCCCCGATCAGCCCCCGGGCGCCGACCGTTTGCTCACAAACTTATCCGTAAAAGGAATCTCGACCCGGGCCACTGTTTTCTCCGGCAGAGTGACAATGCGAAATAAATTGGGATCGATGCCGGCGCTTTTGAGCATGATCATGATCAGGGCGATTCCCAGTCCGGCGCCCTCAGCATTGTCCATATTTTCCATGTAGAATTCAGCAATGTCGCTGTAGGCCATGCTCTTTTTCATTTTCTCCCGCATCCGTCTCTCTTCCTCCTGGGCGATGGGAGTGTTGTTTTCCACCTCTATGCACAGTCCATCCGGATTGTAGCTCAGGATGATTCGAACATATATGCTCCGCTTCCTGGCCTTAATCCCATAGATTTCATTCATTTTATTGGAAAATTCTTTCTTGAACAGGCTCATTCCACGGGCATAGTCAGCGTCATTCTTGATGTCAAGGCTCTGGTCCTCAAAGAAAATTCGCTTCTGATTGGCCTTGACGCCGTTGATGGTCAGTTCTTTTGTAATCGTGTACACCATGTCGGCCAGGTCGGCCCGGTTGTATTTTTCCAGTATCAGTTTGAGCGTATGAAGTATGTATTTTTCGACTTTTTCATTGATTTTGCTGGATTGCAGGGCCAGTTCGCCCGAATTATTAACAATCAGGCGGATGTTCTGATCCAGCTCAAAAAAACTTTTTACCTGTGTGATGGCTTCATTTTTCATGAGGAATGATATTCTAAACAAAACAAAGATGGGCTTTGAGAAGGGCAAGCAACTTATTGTATTGGAGAAAAAATGACCAACGGTTCGGATATAAAGAAAAAAGTTCGGGAATTGTGTGTGATCGAATCGGGCCTGCGTCCGATTCTGGAAAGCTCCTTGAATGGACGCGCTATAGTATCGGTGGAAGAAGCATTGAAGCTGGAACTCGATTCTACAGAAATGCTGACTCTCTGTGTCTGGGTCGTTACGGACGATTACTTAAAGAATCATAAAGACCAATGCTGGGATTGGATGAAGAACCATCCCGAGTATGACATTCGAGTGATGGTTGTGGCAGCCGAAAAAGTCAGCAAGGACTATTTCAGGCCTATATCTCCGGAATACATCCATTACACGCTTCCCCGTTCGACCGGCGCCGGCCTTATCTGCGAATTGATCGACAACACATTCGCGTCGCTTCTGCTCAAATATGAAAAATTGAATCTTCAGTCAAAGCTGGCGCTCAGCTACCAGGACATCCGCAGGATTACACGAGTCGGGCAATCGATGTCGACAGAAAGAGATTTTGACACGCTGATCGGCATGATTCTGCATCAGGCCCGCGAACTCTGCAACGCGGACGGCGGTTCGATTTATGTGATTGAACGAACCAGCACCGGTCAGCCGCCGACTCATCTTCGCTTTAAAAAATCCGCCCTGATGCTGAACGCAGATGAATTTCTGCTGCCCATTGACACGAATTCAATCGCCGGCTATGTGGCCTTAAAAGGCATTCCGCTTCTTATCGACGATGTGTACGCGCTGACGGGAAAAGAAGAGTACCGCTTCAACTACGAATTTGACAGAGCTCACAATTACTATTCACGCTCCATGATGGTGATTCCCATGAAAAATCACCGGGACGATGTGATCGGAGTCATCCAGCTCATCAATCGCAAGAAATCTTTCCAGAAAAAACTGACACCGGATGAAATGAAAGGCGGCGAAGTTCTGCCCTTCGACCAGAAAAGTCTGGAGCTTGTAATGGCTCTTGCCGGGCAGGCCGCGGTTGCGATTCAAAACAGTCTTCTCCTTCAGGATATCAACAGTCTGTTCGAGGGATTTGTCAAAGCTTCCGTAACGGCGATCGAACAGAGAGACCCGACAACGTCCGGTCATTCATTTCGCGTCGCTGAATTCACAATAGGCCTTGCAGCAGCCGTGGACAGACTTTCTTCGGGACCGTTCGGCACAATTCGTTTTTCATCGGAACAGATGAGGGAACTGCGGTATGCTTCTCTCCTGCACGATTTCGGCAAAGTTGGCGTGCGTGAAAAAGTTCTTGTGAAGGCCAAAAAACTGTACGACTATGAAATGAATCTGATCGAGTGGCGCTTCCTGTATATCCGCAAGGCCCTGGAAAAGCAGTACACGGAGAGAAAGCTCCGCCGGCTCAAAGAAAAAGGTCCCCAGGATTTTAATGAGTATGAAAAGTATATGGATCAGGAGCTTGAGGAGCGTCTCAACCAGATCGAACAGATGTACATCACCATTCTGGAATCCAACGAGCCGGCCGTAGTCGCCGAGGGGAATTTCAGCGCTCTGGAAAAAATGTCGTCGATGAAAATCCGCATGGACAGCGGAATAGAGATTCCATTCCTGAAACAGAACGAGCTCTTGAGCCTTTCGATTCGCAGGGGAAATCTGGACCAGATTGAACGTGTGGAGATTGAATCGCATGTCACGCACACCTACAAATTCCTGATTCAGATTCCGTGGACTTCGGACCTGCGTCGTGTGCCGGATATTGCCCGCGGTCACCATGAAAAGCTGGACGGCACCGGTTACCCGCTGGGTCTTGAGGAGCAGGAAATTTCCGTTCAGACAAGAATGATGACGATCTCGGATATTTTTGACGCTCTGACCGCGCCGGACAGGCCGTACAAAAAATCTCTGCCCATCGATAAAGCGCTGGACATTCTGAAACTGGAGGCCCGGGACAACCATGTAGATGGAAAGCTGCTGGATATTTTTATCGAGGCGGGCGTCTGTAAGGTAAACAGATAGTCCGCCTGGTGCAGATAGCAGACCGACTGCGGCGCCATCACACAACTTTCAGCATGATTTTGCCGACCACGCCGGATCGATTCAGCAGATCATGAGCTTTCGGAGCATCTGCCAGCGAAAAAACTTTTGCGATGATCGGATCAATTTTACGATTTTTATAAAGCTTGAGCAGATCTTCCATATCCTCACGATACCAGTCATTGCGCTCAAGCGCAAGATCCCAGATTGAATACCCGCACTGCCCTCTGTTGGATTCGAAAATCTTCAGCATATGCATCCGCGGAGACTGTATATAGGCAGAGACGGCGCGGAAATAATCGCGATTGCCGCTCTTTGCCGCGGCCGAAAAACCGTACGGAATAATCTTTCCACCCGCCCGCAGAGCCTCCCAGCTGCGACGCCAGTTTTTTCCGCCGACTGGATCGAACACCGCGTCCACGCCGTCACCGGTAAGCTCCCTGACGCGGCGGACAAAATCCTCGCTCTGATAGTCGATGGGAATGCCTCCCAGTTTGCGTATCAAATCGTGTTTTCCAGGAGAAGCAGTGCCAAACATCTGAAGCTTCAGAAGCGATCCCAGCTGTAATAGAGCCGTGCCCACACCGCCGGCGGCTCCGTGGATCAGAATGCGTTCACCGGATTTTACACGGGCAATTCGATGCAGCATTTGATAGGCGGTGAGATAGTTGAGCACCAGAGCGCAGGTTTTGATCGGATCGGTTCCGGGCATCCGAACAGCCATATCAGCCGGAACATTTATCATTTCCGCATACCCGCCTATGCGTGTGAGCGCGACGACTGCCGCGCCTTTTTTAAATTCTTTGACGCCGGGACCAACACTTTCCACAACTCCGGCAATATCGTAGCCGGGCGTGATCGGAGGCGACGGCACCCCGGGATACAGGCCCACCCGTACCATCACATCGGCGAATGCGACACCCGCCGCAAGAATTCGCACAGAAATTTCATCCTTTCCGGGAGGAGGCAGTGTCTCCTCAACAATGCGCAGGACATCGGGTCCACCGTAACGCTTCAGGCTGATTTTTTTGTAATTCATATATTTTTAATTTTTGTGATTCTCAATTGCCTTCAACTGAATTGCGATTTTTGCGATTCTTTATCAGTCGAATCAGGACCAGAATCAGCAGAGACAGAAACGGCAGGAGAAGCCAGAGATTGCCGAATTTCACATAGAATGTGTACGGCGAAGAATTCACCGGCACATCCCAGATCTGAAGCGCCTGCGCTTCCTGTTCTGAAAAAATACTGCCGACTGTTGGCTGCGCATAATTTCCTGCGATGTCCACGAATCCGCTGCTGCCGCTGTTTGTGGAACGCACAATAGCGCGCCTCGTTTCCACGGCGCGGATGCGGCCGAGTTCGTAATGCTGAAAAGTTTCCGCGGTTCTGCCGTACCAGCCGTCCTGCGTGATGTTCACCATGAATCCGGGATTTTCCCGGTTCTCCAGAAAAAAGGAACGAACGTATTCAGGCTTCAGGATTTCATAGCAGATAAGAGGCAGGAACTGACCCGCCGGGTTCCAGGCTCTGTCCGCGGGAAATTCTTTCTGAAAAGTCTGCGGAGTTTTGCCGGTCAACTCGCCGTGTGAAAGCGACTCTGGCGGCAGACTGCCCGTCGTCGAGCGGCTGTAAGAAATTAGATTGGCAGTACGACCGCGTCCAAAACGGCTGAAGCGTACGGCTCTTGGCACAAGAAATATCAAACCGGTCTGCTCGAGAAATTCGACGCCAGGAATGTACTCTCCCCAGGCAAGAAGCTCCCTTTTGTGATAGAATCCGCGTCTTGCGCCGTCGCGCGAATAGAGAACGGAAGAGTTAAAAATCTCGACGCGGGGTCTGGTCTCCCCCGTATGAAGCACCGGCTCCATTGCGATTTCATTGAAGAACACGTCCGCGTTGTGGTTGTAGGCCAGAAGTTGAACCATCAGTTCGAAATTTATCTTATAATAGTCGGCGTACCGGGTCAGGACATTATCCTGTGTCGTGTAGTAAGGGACGGCCGATTCCGGCAGTACAATCAGATCGATCTTTCCGCCCGCCGCAGTCAGCTGCTGCGCCATTCTGGGAATGGCGTCCGTTACGATGCTGTCGATCGCCGCATCGGTAACATGGCTTTCGCCGCTTTTTTCAAGAGGTGAATTGGGTTGAAGCTGGGCGACGCGCACAGTGGGGAGTGTTTTCTGAAAATCTTCCATCTGTCCGCGGCGGAAAGTACCAAAAATAAGACATACAATCATCATAACCGGCGCAGGAGAAAGATTCAGAACTGCCGCTGCCCTGTTTTTACCCGGTAGAATACTTTCCCGGCGAATGATCGACCCGCAGATCGAGTAGAGAAAATAACTGAATGCGAAAAGCAGAAAAGTTAGGCCGTAAATCCCGGTGATTTCCGCCGTTTGAAGCAGGAAATTATTCCCGGCCAGCAGATTGCCCCAGTACCAGGGAAAAATTTGCGGCGAAAAATAATCGGCGGCAGTGCCCAGAACACCGGCGAGGAACCATCCGGGAGCCAGGCCTTTCCATTTTTCCCGCATGCTGAGTCCGAAAACAACCAGGAAAAGTGGAATCTTGAGATTCAGAAGAATCGAATACGGAACAAAGATCAGCCCGGAAAGAAAGGCTCCCAGTCCGCCGAACTCCTGCAGAGTGTGTAAGATCCAGTAGAAAGAAAAAACACAGAGAAAAAATGAAAAAATCGCGCCTGCCAGCAGCATTTTCCCGACAGAATGCCGGAGCCGCTCCGCCAGATAGAACAGAGGCCAGGAGCAAAAATACACAACAAGCGGTAGATTGTAAGGCGCCAGTGAAAGAGTGGATAAAAGTCCGCCGGCAATTCCGCAGAAAAGCATGGCAGCATAGTCATTCGCAAAGATCGTTTTAATTATTTTCATTTTACCGCCGTTTTTAAATTCTGGCCCGATGTACGGACCGCTGAGTGAAAAACTGTTCTCCGACTCTCATAAAGAATTGTATCAATACCGAGAGGAGCCGTTTCTTCTGGCTTCGGGCAATAAATCGAACCATTACTTTAATTGCAAGAAAATCACGCTGATTCCTTCCCGTCTGGAAATGCTCGCGTCTGCTGTCTGCGATGAGCTTCTGCCCACAGAAAACCTGGGCGAGATACCGGCTGCGGGCGGCCTGACTCTGGGGGCGGATCCGATTGCGGTGGCGCTTTCGCTTGCTTTTCTGAAAAGAGGAAAAACAGTCTATCCATTGATTGTCAGAAAAGAGGCCAAGAGCCACGGCACCGGAGCCCAGATTGAAGGCGAGTGGGGACTTGTCAAATCGGCGCTGGTGCTGGACGATGTCGTGACTACCGGGGGCTCGACGCAGAAAGCAGTTGATGCGTTTCGCAAGGCCGGACTGGAAATAAAAGCCGCCGTCTGCATCGTGGACAGACAGGAAGGAGGACGGGAAGCTCTGCTCGAGCAGGGTGTGAAACTTTACAGCGTGTTCAAAAAAAGCGACTTCTTATAAATGTGAATCCTTATTCTTAGCCGGTCAAGTTCTACTTCTTCCCCGTCATGTTTTTTCGGTGATCCATGTGCTCCTTGAGTTTTCTTTCCTCGATGAGGACATTGTCCATAAACCGTTTCATTTCGCCTTCGCGCGATGAGTTGCCGGAAATCTGTATCCCCAGGAGAAGGCTTTTGTCCTCAAGCGTGTGCGCGGATCGTATAAGGCCGTACAGAGTGATAGGAGCCTGCATCTTAAAAAAAAGGTCGAAGGTAAAGCCGCTCTGACGGACCAGATAGTTTCGCAGCTCCTCCGTTTTGATGAGCACCTTGATGCCGCCTCGTGAAAGATTCACGACCGGCTGCTTCTCCTGAATCATAACCGTGTTGGAGTCGCGGATGCGGTCCACCATTTCAAAGGCCAGCTGCTGTATTTCCAGCGCCTTGTCCAGATCGTAGTTCTGCGTTTTGCTTTGAATTTCAATATAACCGAGAGGAATTCTCGATTCATCATGCGAAAGATATGTGATCGGCACGATCAGTGCAGAGATGATTTTTTCGCGGTGATATTCTTCTATTTTTTTCTTCAGGCCGTCATCCAGAAAAGCGGCATAATCAAGACAGGCATCATTTAAGGGCCGGTAACTCTCTGGAATTCGCGTATCGGAGACAAGAATCATTTTACCGCTTTTGCGAATTTCGTCGTAAACCGTTCCCCGCCCGCTGAATACGTCTATTTTTACGACGTCCGCCATGTTGCGCAGTTTCTGCTCATAGGTGGCGAAATTCACTTTCACAGAAGTCGGGATATTGAACAGAGTCGCCTCGATTGTATGCTTGCTGGTTCGCACATTGGAAATATGCACCTCATTATTTTTCACACCAATTCTGGGATGACTGCGCTCGATTTTGGAAAGCGACGCCTGCACAACGGCCATCGTGTATACGCTTCCTCCTTCCATTTTGCTCAGAACGCAGCACTGCAGATGGATATACCTGCCCAGAATGCGAAACAGCGTCATTTCTTCGTTCATCTCCGGCTTCAGCACTCCCACATCGACCGTGATGATATTGTGCTCGTTGATGCTCAGAAGCTGTACTTCATAAGGCGGATCGGAACCCTTCACGTACAGAGATTTCATCAGAAGATGGTTTTTTATCAGATGCTGGATTTTGTCCGAAGCCAGTATGCTTTCCAGTTCTCTTTTGGTATCTCGTTTCGTTTCCATATATTTGGAGTTTAAAAAAAGTAATTTTGCGAATCCAATTTTTTTTAATCATCTATCCAGGGATATAAATAAAATATCGACAGCTGGAGTGCCCAAACCGAGGCTTGCTCAGTAATTAGTCATTCTGCTTAAAAACATGGCAATTTAGTAGGGATTGAATCTATAGCCGCTCCGAAAGGGCAATAAATGCATATAGTTCTTTCTGGTATGAAAATTGCAAATTGTTTGTAGTTCTGGAGGTCTATATGAAAAACAAATATGTATCGTTGGCAATTGTGCTGACTCTATTCTCGTTCCCGATCCTGGCTCAGGTGAAGCCCACGGAAACGTTCAAAGAAGAACCAGCTGCCGCAGCTCCCGCTGAGGCGGAAATCCCGGAGGGGAGTGTAACATTCGACAATCAGTTCGTTACCAACTATGTGTTCCGCGGCGACGACGTTCTGAAAAACTACTGGGCTCAGCGCGGCCAGCAGTACGGAAGCTTTGGCAGGGCCGGAGCCTACCAGCCTTCTATAACTTACAATACTCCCATTGCAGGTCTGACCTTCAATATCTGGGGCAGTCTGGCTTTGACCCGCAGAAATGACAGAGAAACAGACAACGCTCTGCAGACAGGCCCGGGAGGAACTGATTTGATTTCTTCCAATTGTGATGCTCTGGGAAGAACGTGCCCGTCTGCGGCAACGATCGGCGGAGCGATTGTCAGCCCGGCCGGAAACCAGATTGCCACAACCGGTTATGCGGCCAATATCAACACTGCCACCGGGGACCTTCGTCTGCCGGGGTTTTACAAGGAACAGAACGGACTCAAGCGCGTGGATGAGATGGATCTGATTCTGGATTACACCACTCTGACGAAGGGCGGGAAACTGATTTTTGGATTGATTCATTATTCGCTCTTGAATCCGGTCGCCAAAGCTGTCCCATTTACAAATGGCGGAGCCACTTACTATCAGACGGAGATCTATGCCGGGTACGCTCTGACAAAACTGCCGGATCTTATCTTTAAAGTGAACTCAGATGTGGTGCACAGCCACCAGTACTGGACTCTTGCTTACAGCAAGGAGAAAACACTGACGACGACTCTGGCTCTGGTGCTCGGTGTGAGCGCCGGCTACCAGGTTCGTCAGAATATTCAGGGCTGGCAGGATGTTACCGGAAAAATCGGCGTGAAAGCCGGCGGATTTACAGCAGGATTCAATTTCGCATACAGGCCGGATTTGAAAATGATGGAAGCAATCATGAACGAAGACCTGAATACAAAACTTCCCATGTGGATAGAGGGATCGTCAACCATGTATGACGGATATGTGCGAGATCCTTCAAAGATTACTTTTACAGATCGTATGGTGAATCGAGCCCTGACACAATATGGCTCAACGGTCGGTCTGGGAACCTATGCGTACCAGCCCCGCCAGAAGCTGCCCCACACCCTGGTGTGGTTCAACATCGGCTATTCGCTGACATTTTGATTTGACAGATTGAAGGCCCGCCCGGGACGCAGAGAGAAGCAATTCGCTCTGCGTCCTTTGTTTGCGGCCCTGTCTTCTTCTCCAGTATATATACAGAACTTTATCAATACTCCCCTATAGTTGTTGCCACTGGCTGGAATGGTTAAAATCTGGCACAAGATGCACAGGTACCAGACAACACATCTGGAGCAGCTGGAATCCGAATCGATTTTTATCATGCGGGAGGTCGCGGCTCAGTTTGAAAGACCGGCTCTCCTCTTTTCCGGCGGCAAAGATTCGATTGTGATGGTCCGGATCGCCCAGAAAGCGTTTCGACCCGCAAAGTTTCCTTTCCCTCTCGTTCATATAGACACGGGCCATAATTTTGAAGAGACGATTGTTTTTCGTGACAATCTTGCGAAGAAGCTGGGTGAAAGGCTGATTGTTCGATACGTTCAGACTTCGATTGATCAGGGCCGGGTGACTGAAGAGAAAGGCCCCAATGCCAGCCGCAATTCTCTGCAGACAATCACCCTTTTAGATGCGATAGAGGAACTGAAATTTGACGCGGCTTTCGGAGGAGCGCGGCGCGATGAAGAAAAGGCGCGGGCCAAGGAAAGAGTATTTTCCTTCCGGGACGAGTTCGGCCAGTGGGATCCCAAAAACCAGCGTCCCGAACTGTGGAATCTTTACAACGGAAAAATCCACAACGGCCAGCACATCCGCGTTTTTCCGCTGTCCAACTGGACGGAAATGGATATCTGGCAGTACATTCTGAAAGAGAATCTGGAAATTCCGGAAATTTATTTTTCGCACAGACGACCCTGCTTCACGCGCAACGGCATGCTGCTTCCCCTGTCCGAGTACCTTCCTCTTCAGTCCTCGGAAACTGCGGAAGAAATGCAGGTTCGATTTCGCACCGTCGGCGACATGACCTGCACCGGAGCGGTTGTATCGAATGCGAAAAGCGTGGCTGATATCATTCTTGAAGTTGCCGCCGCGCGCCTGACAGAGAGAGGCGGACGCGCGGATGACAAAAGGTCGGATGCGGCGCTGGAAGACCGGAAACGCGCGGGATATTTTTAGATTATGTTTGAAAGCTACCTGGATATGGATCTGCTCCGGATTTCAACAGCCGGATCCGTGGACGACGGGAAGAGCACACTGATCGGGCGTCTTCTGTACGGAACAAAAAGTATTTTTGAGGATCAGCTGGACGCCATAGAAAAATCCAGCAGGCAGCGCGGGGACGACTATCTGAATCTGGCTCTGCTGACGGACGGACTGAGGGCTGAAAGAGAGCAGGGTATTACAATAGATGTGGGCTACCGCTATTTCGCAACGCCCCGGCGAAAATTCATCATCGCAGACACGCCCGGTCACATTCAGTACACACGCAACATGGTCACGGGCGCATCGACGGCGAATCTTGCCATGATTCTGATCGATGCCAGAAAAGGCGTTCTTGAACAGACGAAACGGCACGCTTTTATCGCTTCGCTCCTGCGGATTCCCCATCTGGTGGTTTGTATCAATAAAATGGACCTCATGGATTATTCCAAATCCGTTTTTCAATCGATCCGGCTGGATTTTGAGAATTTTTCAGCGCCGCTGGATATTCACGATATCGCCTACATACCGCTGAGCGCTCTCAAAGGCGACAATGTTGTCAACAGATCCCAGAGCATGCCCTGGTACACCGGTTCGACGCTTCTGAATCATCTGGAGCAGCTGCATATCGCCAGCGATTATAACTACAGCGAGCCCCGGTTTCCGGTTCAGTATGTCATACGTCCGCAGTCGGAAACGCATATCGATTACCGGGCCTACGCAGGACGTGTTGCCGGGGGAGTTTTTCGGGCGGGTGATGAAGTAATGGCGCTTCCATCAGGCCAGATGTCCAGCATTGAACATATTGATTTTCTTGATTCGCAGCTCGAAGCCGCTGTGCCGGGGCAGTCTGTGGCTTTCCGGCTGAAAAATGAGCTGGATATCAGCCGCGGCGATATGCTGGTTTCTCCGTCTGCGCTGCCGCTGGCCGGAAAGGAAATTGACGCGATGGTATGCTGGTTTTCGGAAAAACCAATGCAGCTGAACGGCCGGTACGGCCTTCTTCACACGACCCGGTCGGCACGATGCATGGTGCGCGATATCCGCTACAAAGTGGATATCCAGTCGATGGAAAGAAAAACTGACGATAAAAATATCGCCATGAATGACATTGCGCGAATCCGGATCCAGACCGGCGAAACATTGTTTTATGATTTTTATAAAAATAACAGAACAACCGGCAGCTTCATCCTGATTGACGAGGCCACCAATGCCACAGTCGGCGCCTGTATGATTGAAGAACCAGGACGCGTTGCCTCAAATGATCCCGAGTACAGCATTTAGTGTTATACCAGCGTAATCTTTAAGTACCAAAGGGTGCGGATTTTCACGCAAGCAAAGTCCGCGGAGAAGAGGAATCTTGCCCTTGTGGCAAGCATCCGGGGACGATTAACCATATTTGCTTTTTCCTCTGCGCCTCCCTGCGCCCTCCGCGTGAAAACATAATCTGCTGCAGCGACCGGTCAGGAAAAAATCAGTCTGTTCAGTATTTCCGGCAGTGAATCGATTTTTTCTCGTTTCTGTTCTGTCGTATCCCTGAGGCGAACTGTGACGGTTCTGTCTTTGAGACTGTCGTAATCCACGGTGATGCAGAACGGCGTTCCCAGTTCATCCTGACGGTAGTATCTTTTTCCTATCGAGCCGGACACATCGTACTCCACAGGAAAGAGTTTGGAAAGTTTTCTGTGAATTTCCATCGCCAGTTCCGGAAGGCCGTCTTTTTTCTGCAGCGGGAAGATACCGACCTTCACAGGCGAGAGTTTTGGATTCATTCCCAGAACAATACGCTGTTCCGGAGTGCCTTCTTTTTCCACCAGGTAAGAATCGCAGAGGACGGCCAGCGTCAGGCGATTGAGCCCGAGCGAAGGCTCCACAACATAAGGGATGTATTTTGTATTCGTTTCCGAGTCGAAATATTCAAGATTCTTTTTTGAAACTTTCACATGCTGCGTTAAATCGTAATCTGTCCGGGAGGCGATGCCCCAGAGTTCTCCCCAGCCGAAGGGAAATTTGTATTCGATATCCGCCGTGTTTTCAGAGTAGTGGCTTCTCTCTTCCGGATCGTGCTGCCGGAGCCGGAGATTTTCTTTCTTCAGACCGATTGAGTACAGCCAGTTCATGCAGAAAGCGCACCAGTGTTCAAACCATTCTTTCTGGGATCCGGGCGCGCAGAAAAATTCCAGTTCCAGCTGTTCAAATTCGCGCGTGCGAAATACAAACTGCCGGGCCACAATCTCATTGCGAAAGCTCTTGCCAACCTGAGCCACGCCAAAGGGGATCTTCACGCGGCAAGTGTCTGTTATGTTCTTAAAATTGATAAAAATTCCCTGAGCCGTTTCCGGGCGAAGATATACTTCCAGGTCTGAACCGGATACGGAGCCGGTCTTTGTTGAAAACATAAGATTGAACTGCCGGGGTTCCGTAAATGTTCCTTTATTGCCGCAGACCGAGCACTGTAAAGTTTCCTGTCTGGCGCGAAACGCTTCCACGAGAGATTCGAGCGTGAGTTTTTTTGTGTCAACTCCCGTTTCTTCAAGAATATGGTCGGCGCGGAATCGTGACTTGCAGTTTTTGCAGTCTATCAACGGATCATTGAACGATCCGACATGCCCGCTGGCTTCCCAGACTTTCGGGTGCAGAATTATGGAACTGTCCAGTCCCACAACATCGTCCCTTTCCAGAACAAAACTCTTCCACCAGAGGTTTCTCAAATTGCGCATCAGCTCAACGCCGTACGGACCGTAATCGAACGTATTGGAAAGACCGCCGTAAATCTCCGAGCCCGGGAAAACAAAACCGCGCCTCTTGGTCAGGGCCACAATATCTTTGAGAGTATCAGCATCTCTGGGAGTTTTTTTGGGTTTTTTTTCTATTTCTTCCGCCACAGGTCCATACCCGTTGAACGTGAGCGCCCAGGCAAGTGTTATTTTAAAGTGATTTATACTCTCAGGCCGGAGCGATTTCAATAACAGGACTATCCATCAAATTTTGAGGCAGTGCGGACCATCAGGTCTCAAGTTTTTCCGATTGACCGGCCGCAAAGATCATAGACGATGGGAGAGTGGATTCAGAAACGATCATCAGTGCGGGCAGCGGATTTTTTTTCGTTTTTATGACTCTGATCGTTTTCGTCATCATTTATTTTTATTCTCGCCGCATGAAAAATCCTTTGATGAGAAAACTTACCTGGCTGGTCGGATTGATACCGGATGAGAACTCTGAATATCTTCATATATTCGGGGCGGAACGAGTGGCGCCGGAAGAGGGCGATTCTTTTGATATTTTTCACCATCGTCTTTTCCACCTGAAGAATTTTACTATAGTTCAGGGCGATACCCAGAAAGGCACGGACCTGGAACTCGACAGTCCTTTTGTAGAGAGATCAGTCAAAAGATTGAGATCCGAGCTCGGTGTGATTCTTTCGCCCCTGACGGATTATAAATATGCGGAACAGGATGAAGAGCCTGAACCGAATTATCCTTCCGGTCCTGTAATCCAGGAGCGCGATACGAATGAATCCGATACCGTAAAAAGCGAGCTGCCTCCCAGGCTCGGAGTTGTTTTTTTCATGGATAAGGAAAAAGAATACTTTCGACTGGAGGTCTATCGTGATGGATCAAAGATATCGGAGCATGGTATGAAGGGAATTGCGGATTATTTTCGCTTCAATTACTTCGATACAAATCGTGAAATCTTATTTTTCACTTACAGCAAAGGATCGTACTCCGGGATGGCCATCGCTGCTGTTGACATGAAGTCGGGCGTACTGCTCTGCGATAAATTCATTCTTCCGGAAGAAAAAGAACTATCCGGAAGATGACGAATATAAATAAAAATATAAATAAAAATCTTAATATTTATACAATTTCGTTTTTTCCGGATCGATTGCCCATTTCCCTTTTTCGTCCCGTGAAACGACCACGAATTTTCCTGAAGACCCGCCCTCTCTCACATACAGAACAGCTTCCCTGTCAGTTTCCTTTGAAACGGTCACAGAATCTCCCAGGTAACCGCTGAAGGAACGCCATACCGGCGCTGCGGGTGAATTCAACAGCTCCGTGAATGTCTCGTTTGTGTAGCTGCCAAATGCGATAATCATGATGATGAAATGATAAAATTTATACGGTTCTTTGAAGGCCAGCATCAGACGGATGGGAATATAAATCATGACGATGCAGATCAATGAATAGGTGATGCTGATTCTTGTTTTTAATACATACTCACTTCCGGAAATAAAAAGGTATGCTATCAGCGGAAGAATGAGAGCGCGAGAGGTGTGGTCATAGATTCCGTTTGCGTACTTCATCAGACCCGTATCGCCAGCCTGGTGTTTCAGAGCCACAATATACCCGATAAACAGACCGGGAAGAGCCATGATCACGGAGTTAAACGCCAGCGCCAGAATTCCTGCGCACAGCCACATCATTCCAAACAGACCGAGACCGTAAAAAGTATACAGCACTGGATTTTTCGGCGTGGATTTGCGCGCCATAGCATAAACGAGCGTGATTATTGTTACCAGAAGAAAAAGCCAGATATAAGAGCTTCCGCCTTTCTGATAGGCTTCAATATCAGCGGAGTTGATAACGGGTTTGTCCAGCATCTGCCATACGTTGATTTTCGACAGGAAGAAACTTCCAAGGATTATCAAACCGTCCAGCAGGAAAACTTCAATGTTTTTTTTTGTGAGAGGGCTGATGGTCATGGCATTGCTGTTCTGGAGAATTGTATTTCAAACTGGAAAAATTTTTATCTTTTCCGGCTCTTTGCTGAAATTTTCTTTTTCAGAGACGGCTCTGCGCCCTGTCTGTACCAATCGGTTCGAAAATAAAATTCCATTAAATCCCCGCCCAGAACTTTCAGTGCGCCCGTAATCGGCAGAGCAAAGAGCATACCCGGCAATCCGGCGATGCTGCCGGCGGCAAGAAGGGCGATCATGATTACTGCCGGACTCAGTCCCAGTTTTTCTCCGACAATTCTCGGAGTCAGCACGTAGCCTTCCACAATTTGAATGAGTCCGAATACTGACGCCAGAAGCACAATCGGCAGAATGCCATGCCAGTCGAGCAGGGCAAAGAGCAGCGACAGAATGCTGCCCGTGACTGCGCCCACATAAGGGATCACGCTCAGACATCCGGTCAGCACGCCAACAACAATGCCAGTCATCGCATCCATGCCGCAGAAGAAAAATACCAGTCCGAAACCTGTCGCATAGAGAACGGCCAGTATGGAAGCCACCTGAAGCTGACCGCGAAACCAGTGACCCACAACTTCATCCACGGCTCTGAGGCGTGAAAGAATGAATTCCCGCTGTGCGGGAGGAAAAATTGGCACAACCGATAATTTCATCCGGTCGAAATCGCGTAGAAAATAGAATGTAAATACAGGAATCAGAACAATATTCAGCAGACTGGAAACGATGGCTCCCGTCGTCGTCAGCGCGCTCAGTATCCATTCACCGGCGCGTTTTAACAGGGCGGGCAGAGCCGATTTCACATCGTCACCGTACTGAGAAATGGCCGCTGAAATATCCGCGGGCAGGACAAATCCTGTTTTTTCTTTCAGCCAGGGAAGAAGCTCAGTCTGCAGCGAAACTGAGAGACCCGGCATCCTGTTTATCAGTCTCGTCAACTGAGAATGCACCACAGGATAAAAAAATGTCATGAACATCAGGATGAAGAGAAGAAGGCCCAGCAGAATTATGAGAATGCCTGCCGATCTGCCGATGCCCCTTTTTTGCAGGCGGTCTACGATAGGATCGAGAAGATAGGCGAGTATCAGGCTGAAAAAGACGGGGAAAAGAATCTGCCCCGCCCAGGAAAATAGAAAGTACAGCAAGGCCGCGCCCGCTGCGATGAGCACAAGGCGAAAAAATATTTGAATCTCACGAGGCATGCTCATCAGCTGTCAGACCGAGCATCGTTCTGTCAATAAAGAAAAACGGCGCCCGTAAGACGCCGTTTTCATCAAAATCGGGAAACGGGAATCCAGTTTCTCAATATACGGTAAAATTCGAAGATGTTCCTGAATAGGACGAAATCGCCCCGGTCCATCCGCTTTTCCAATTGCCGTAGTGTACGATTCTATACGTTCCCGTGGAAGCATTCGACGGAATTTTCCACTGGATTGTAACGATGGAATAGGCAATGCCGTTTCTTTCCCAGATATATTTTGTTTCCGGATCCCAGTCATTGGCCACAACCACCCAGGCAGAGCCGTTCCATCGCTGTACCTGTAAAAACGTGCTCTGCGTGCGCAGATTGTTTTTTGGATGGCCGCCCCAGAATTTTACGCTGACTGTATTGCCGCGGTAGTAATAGGAAGCCACATTGCTGTTGACGGTTCCGAAAGACTTAAAAAGCGGAACATCGTCAAAAACAACGCCCGTAATCAGGGAAGACTGGCAGCACGTCAGATCTCTCGGTGTCGGTCCTGGATTGACGGATTTTGCGTCGCGCATGGCGGTTGCCAGGCGGTCAAATTCCTGCTGATAGGCAGCCAGCGTGTAAGGACCGAACTGTGTGGAGGCGCCTTCATAATGCTGTTTCGCGTATTCTTCCCGGGTTGTGACATATCCAGAATAGGCATTGGAGAGTCCGGCAATCACTGTGTATTTCAAGCCTTTAGCTTGAAGTTTATTCATGACAGTTTCGCGCAGTCTTCGTCCGGCCATTGTTGTGGATTCATTTGGGACTGCTATCAGTCCCAGTCCGCCGATTGTAGCAATCTGAACCGGAAGAACTTCCGGCGTCCAGGGATACGGCGACATGCGTCCGGTCACGAGGAAAATGACTTTCTCTTTATGGCAGGCCTGATCTTCCGGGACGAATGTAATCTGCGGCCAGGACACGCCGTCGTACACCATGCCTTCATGGAATCCAGGAACATTGCTCGGTCCGTCTTCCGCGCCCGCCGCGAAGGACATGCCGATCGCCGCCTTGCAGGTTGTCTGATATCCGGCGCCTGCTGTCCATGATGGATCGACCGTAACGGCGTCCATTTTCACATATGAGTGACGATAGTCGATTCCACCGGTAAGAACTTCTGTCGCGGAATTGTAGAGTTGCAGAGCTCTGTTGTACTGTTTTGTTCCAGAAAGAACCATGCTGTCTGAATCCGTGGCTCCGCAGCCGTTGAGACCTCCGCAGACGTTGGGGGAAGCGTCCCCTTCATTCGACTGGGCGAAGGCGGCGACAAAAGTGTTTGTCAATCCGTAGTTGGTTCCTTTCGCGCGTTCGAACAGAATCGACGCATAACCTTTATTGTCCGCCGAAATCATGTGATTGTCGTTGTGCATTGATGTGGAATGTACGGCAAACCAGGCAACAGCGCCGATCTCTGTGCCGTTTCTTTTCTGCATTTTGATCACCGTCATCAGCTTGTCTGTATCATAGGCGTAACGCGCGCGTTCGGTCGCTGGATTGTTGTTGTAGGCGATCGGGGAACGATTGCCGCTTGTGTTCAGAAGATCGCCCGTGGCAATTTTGATCGTTCCCTCCGCCATGTTGTTGTGGGCCCGTACGATTGATTGAAAAATGCCTTCTGTAATATTATTGAAATTCTGGCTGTCGAATCCAAGAATCGTCAGATTGTAAAGCGCATAGTGGGAAAATCCGCCCGGGCCGGAATGCGTGTGCGTGGCGCTCAGCATTACATTCTCATCGGAATAGGTGAGACCGTATCTTGCCTGGAGTTTTTGAACCACTTTCTGTTTTACTGCCTGAAAGATCATTCCCAGATCAGCGCTGACAAAAACGATCCGTTTATTGTTGCAGGGGCTGGCGATCACATAGGCGCGGGAACGCAGGCGCGTCTGGATGCCGGATGTTTTCTGTCCGAGCATTGCATATCCCATCATGCCCAGTTCCGCGGCAGGACCGGTTACATCGTAAACTCCCGCTCCTATTAAGAAGGAGTCACTTCCGTAGCAAGCGTCTCCAATTGAAGCGAGTTCATTGCTCTGGCCTATTCGGCCACCGTCTACGCCGCCGGGCGGCAGAAGCATTCCTTCCTGGCTGGAATCCTGGCCGCATGTGATGATGGCGACACAAAGGATTATTATAGAAGCAATTCGAAAGACATTTGGTAGTTTTTGCTGCATGAACATTGATATCCCCCAAAACCTGATGGTTTTATTTATACTCAGTATACTGTCCGTCTTTGTAAAGCATTTATACCGGGCTTATTTTTCACTTATAAACGGTGCTTTTTTGAAAAAAGTGAAATTTTTCTCCGGTATTGACGCTGAACAGAGATTTCTTTACTTCAAGCTCGCGGCAATCTTTTCGGAGGCATCCCAGAGCTGACCGGCCAGAGGCATATTCTCCGCATCTTTTCGGGGATCGGTCACATTGCAGTCGGCAAAATATTTTCCGGAATTTAATGCGGCAGCGGGATTCACGGCTGCATAACACTGTGTTGCGGCTCCCTGAGGAATGCTTTTCAGAAACAGAGGACCCACCAGACCGAATACCAGCCTCGCCCCGAGCGGCATGTGTCTTCCCAGATTTGTCTGAATAACACCAGGATGTACGGCGTTCGCTGTTTTTCCTTTCGGAAGCCGTATGGCCAGTTCTTTGGCGAACAGGAGATTGGCGAATTTGGACTGTCCGTACGCGGCCCAGGGTTTGTACTGCTTCTCTCCCTTGAGATTGTCCAGGTCCACACCGCCAGCCGGCGCCATTCTGTGAGCGTCGCTGGAAAGCATGACGACACGTCCGTTGTCGTTCAATCGGTCCATGAGTCCCGTAACCAGTATGAAGTGGCCCATATGATTGGTGAAAAACTGCATCTCATAACCAAACTTCAGCTCCAGTTTCGGCAGAGCCATGATGCCGGCATTGCAGATGATGGCGTCGAGTTTGATTCCTTCCTTTTTCACAGCTTCCACACAGGCGCGAACGCTGGCCGGTTCTGAGAGTTCACAGGCATAACCGATCGTATTTGGTCCCGCTTCCGCACAGGCTTCCCTGGCTTTCTCCACCGTCCGCGCCGTGCCGATCACACGGGCGCCACGCTTCACCAGTACACGAAGTGTTTCTTTTCCGAGACCGGAGCTGCAGCCGGTGACGAGAATATTTTTGCCGGCAAGTGAAATGCCTTCGGTTGCCTGCTCCGCTGTAGATCCGTAGCCGAATCCGCTCGGTCCGTTTGATTTGAATATTGCTGTGAGTGACATTGATGCCTCCGGTTTTGATTGGTCTGAAACAAAGTAGCTGTAGATTCCGCATCAGGCAACTACTTATCGGGCGGATGCTTATCAGAGAATTGCTGCTATCCGGTGCTGCCTGTGTCTAATCCAGTTCCTGAACCGCTCTGAAGGCCTGATCGACGGCTGTATCCAGAGACGCCATGGCGCCGGAATCCGAGTTTGCAATCGCAATACCGGCAAAAGGTTTGCGCGCTCGAACTGCCAGGGATTCCGCGCTCTGAGGATCGAACAGATCGCTTCCCGAGTAAGCGTATCCATGCCCCCAGCGGTTGACTGTGATGGCGCGAATATCTCTGTCTGCCTGGAAATCCCCCGCTCCCAGCATGCCGTCAAGATGAGTTTTGATTTCACGCTCAAAATCATCAAAGCTCATGCTCAGGAGCTTGCGGCGTCCTTCCCGGAACTGCTCCCTGGGCGCAACGCCGTACTGTTCAGAAACGGGAACATGCATCATTGTCAGCGCCATCGAATCGTCAGGAGAAAATGCGGCGCGGTGATGTCCCATATCGACAGGCATGTTTGCCAGCACAATATGATGCAAATTTCCAGGACAGTAGGCGGCTCCAATGCCCAGGATTTTCAGCGATCGCCAGTTTTTCAGCACCACAGTTGTGTACACAAAAGGGACCTTCACCTGGTTTTTCAGCGCTGTCTTCTGCGACTCCGGCATGCCAGGAATCAGATGCGGAATGATTGCATTGTAGCAGGCCAGCACACAGTGCCTGGTTTTAACTTGACTGGCTTTTCCGTCGTTCACATAGGTCACGAGTGTTTTCTCCCGGCCTTCACTTCTGTTTTTCGGCGACACATTCACGACTGTACTGTTCAATCGCAGCCGTACAGCGGCATCTGGACTGTCGAGCGCCGAATAGTTCATTTGCGCCAGCACTATATCTTCCATAGTGCTGCCGGATGCTGCATGCGGCATCAGTTTCCGTACGAGCATTCGGGCCACAGAGGCATTGCCGTCGGGAAAATGATGGATGTACAGGTCCCTGGGATTTTCTGATTCCTCTTCTGTCTCAAGAAAGCCCGGCATTTCCAGACGGACGGCCTCGGCGAGCGAAATGGCGTCCGCGGCGAGGCCCGCTTCATCCGTGCTCAGTCTGCGAAGCAGGTGCAGAACCTGGGCGTCTGAAACTTCGAGATGTTTTTTCAGAAATTCAAAATACGGCAGACCGGCTCGTTCTTCTGCCGGCACCCGGCCGAGCGCCGACCGGCTCTCATTCAATACCCGGAGCAGCTGCGTTCTTGCCTCCGGGCCGATTGGCATTATTGCCGCAGCGGCTCGCATATTCAGGGAGCCTGCAGGAAGTCCTGGAAGCGTGTATCCGTTGTCGACGAGTCTGTATTTTACGATTTGATCGGCGCCATAATGCGATGCGGAAAAATACGTGACATCTTCCAGCCCGTGCCGTTTGAAAAAACCCAGATCGTACGATTTTTCGAACTGCCGCAGATCAATGCGCAGATCCCGCAGAAGATTTCGCGATTCCTGGCTGTAAGACCAGGGATCTTCCAGAGACTGAGATCCTCCGTAACACAGGCGAAGAAGACCCGGCAGCTGAAACTCGTTTCGCCGGGCATGTCCGCCGAAATCATCGTGATTGTCGAGAATCAGAATGCGGCTGTCCGCGCCGAATTCCTGCTGGTAGAATCGTGCGGCTGCAAGGCCGCTGATTCCCGCTCCCACAACAACCAGATCGTAGTCCGGATCTGAAACGGAAACAACGCTGCCCCAATCCCGGCGATTTGCCCAGGCAAGCTGATGCGCCGAATCAAATGCAGGAGCGGTGCTTCCGCGAAGTCCTGTAAGCGACGGCGGATAAACGCCCGTCAGGGCTCCCGGATTTCTGCCGCATTCAAGAATGGACTCTGGCAGAAGCAGAGCGCCCATCGCCAGAAGGGTTCCGTCGAGAAAATCGCGCCGGGATATACTATCTGACATAGACTTCTGTCCGGCGCGCGGCAGAAATGCCGTTGCGGGCCGCGCCGTTGAATGGAGCGGCGGCGAAAATCAGGTATTTAGCCGCTCTTTTTATTCAGTTCCTTCGCGCGCGACCGCACCTTTTCCAGGTTGTGCGTTATTGCGGCTATCTGCCTCTCAATTTCAGAAATATCCTGGTCCAGGGTGGGCCTTTCGTTTCCGAGTTCAGCCGCATCCTCTTCCTCATTTTCTTTCTGGGCTTCTTCCATGCCGTTCATGATAACGCCGATGAACAGGTTCAGCATGATCATTGTGCCGATAAAAATAAAAGTAATAAAATACAGCGGCGCTGCAAATGGAAATGTGTCCGAAGCCGTGCACATATCTTTGATGTCCGCGTATGCGGAATGGTGCGCGCAGCCGAATCGCTGCACATCCATAATGTCGATCCATCCCTCCATTGTAACCACACTGAACAATGACAGCATGGCTACAGGGATATTCTTGAAATGCAGAGGATCGTTGTGACCGAATATAAAAACGGCAGCAACAGCATAGATGTAGAAAAGAAGGAACAGCAGAACACCAACATAACCCATGGATGGTATACTTTTCAGCAGCGCTCCCACCAGGATACGCAGACGCGGCAGAGCCTTGACAAGCCGGAGAACCCGCAGAAGTCGCAGCAGCCGCAGCAGCGTCAGGTGCTGTCCGCCGATGGGAAGATAGCAGGCAACGACAATCAGAAAGTCGAAAACATTCCAGGGATCCTTGAAATAATTTGCCGGTTTGCGGCCTTCCGCGCCCAGTTTTACCGCAATTTCTACAGTAAATACAAACAGTATGGCATTGTCAAAAAAATGGAGGATGGAGCCATAAGCAGCAACCCAGTCCGGCACCGTTTCAATCCCGACCAAAACACCGGCTCCCAGAATTACGAACGTCACAAAATTCTGAAAAACTGAATTATCTGCGATTCGGTTGAGTGTATTGACGATGGTGTGCATATTGAATCCTCCCGCTGCGCTGGCGGAACATCGCTTTGGGCAGGCTTTTAAAAATCAACAAATATTTTTGTCTGAGTTGTTTGAGGAAGATCGCGCCGGATGATGGGTCAAAATCCTTATATTTGCGGCTGCCTGTCTTTTTTATGTTGACTCATATGCCGCGTCTGCACCGATTTGCTGGTCATAGCAATCCTTTCCGGCGGAACAGAATCGCAGGTCCACTGCAAAGAGAATTTATAAAAAGTACTGAATTATTTAAGCGGCACAGTGATGACGCTGAATTGCATATAAAACGGAGCACAAAGATGTTGTACCAGAAAATAATCCGGCGAACCGGTGTAACAGGCAGATTGATCGGGCAGATTGTCCTTATTCTTGCCTCACTGTCCGCAATCGAATGCGGAAAACACAGAATCGGTGTATCACTGCCTCTTTCTGGAGAGAAGGCTGAGAGCGGTAAAGCAATTCTGCAATCGCTGCAGATGAGTGTGGAAGACATCAATGCCAGCGGAGGGGCCGGCGGCAACTCAATAGAACTCATTGTGAAGGACGATGCCAACAATCCAGCTCAAGCAAAACAGATTTCCGAGGAGTTCGCAGCTGACGATGGAATCCTGGCCGTGATCGGTCACTACGATGACTCTGTGGCGGTTGCGGGTCTTGCCGCATACGACAAAACTGGAATGGTGATTTTTTCTCCGTCGGTTGGTGGAAAGGAATTTATTGAAAAGAGTCCCTGGGCCTTCACCGGAACATACACAGTGGCTACGCAAATGAAAACTCTGTCGGCGTATATTAAATCTGTAAAGGAATATGACAATCTTCTTGTCATCAAAGCGGTGAGCACTTTCGGGCGGGTGGCCACGGAAGAATTTGCTTCTGCAACAAGGGTCGATGGAATTCGAACCACCGTCGTGGAAGGTTTCAATGACAAGACAGCAGGTCTTGCAGATGATTTTGTCAGAAAAAATATACCGGATACAAACAGCTACCAGGCTGTCGTGATTCTTTCGCATGCGCTGAATGCGGACCTTCTTATCAAGCAGCTGCGGGACACCGGGTACAGAGGGCTTATTTTTGGTGCGGATCGCCTGGGTACCGGACTCATCCCAAAACTTCAGAAACTCACGGACGAGTCCAAGGGCGCGGCAGTCTATTCAGATAAAGTGCATATCGCGTTTCCTTTTATGTACACGCTCGGTTCTCTCAAGGGAATGCGTTTCGCCGACAGCTACAAAACCCGCTTTGGTGCCGAGCCAAGCATCTGGGCCGGCTTTGCTTATGACGGTCTCCAGCTGATGGCGAAGGCGATTGCGGAGAAGGGAGCGAACCGTCAGGCCGTCAGGGACTACATGGACGGAGTCAATTCTTTTGACGAGGGTCTGGAAGGCGTATCCGGCCGCGTCTTTTTTGCCGGCGGCAGGCATTCTGTGGGACGGGAACTGGTAATGTCCCGAATCTCATCAAGCGGAAGTTATGAACCGGCTTTCCAGCAGATCAAGGAAGTGCGCGATGCTCACAACCTTCGGCAGGTGGAGGCGAAAGTTGCCTCTGGTGAGATGGTTATGATCGCGGGAACTCCATACTTCAAAATCAGCGTGGTTTTTGTCGGCATTGATTTTGACAAGATCAACAATGTGGACATCAAAGCCCAGCGCTTCGACGTGGAAGGCTACATGTGGTACCGCTGGGTGGGGGATGTGGATATTGAGAATATCGGTTTTAAAAATGGCGATATGGCTGGAGACAATTCTTCCGATGAACTGCGCAAAAAGATCGGGGACACGCCGCAGAGTGAGAACTGGGCTTCTTTCAAGGTCCGTCAGACTCTGATATTCCCGTTCAATCTCGCCAATTTTCCTTTTGATGTGCAGCATCTGCCTCTTGTGATCGCGCACAAAACACGCAATGCCAACAAACTTATGATTGCCATAGACCGTGAAAAAATTTCGGACGCCGCAATTCAGGAGATCTATCCCCAGGAATGGGATTATCTGGGAAGAAAAGATTTTGCGGGAACATTCAAGATTGATTCCGTTTTTGGAAATCCCAGCTACAGACGCGGAGAGAAGCAGGCCGAGTTTTCCATGTATGAGGTGCAGCTCTCTCTGAAGAGAATTCTCAGTCCGTATATCAACTCTTTTTTTGTGCCGCTGTTTGTGCTGCTGGTGATTGGCTTTCTGGTATCCGCTCTGCCGCTCAGTCAGATTGATGCGCGTCTGGCTCTGGTGATGACGGCTCTGCTGTCAGTGATCGTTTTCCAGATGGCCATGTCTTCCAATCTGCCCAGCGTGGGATACAGCATGAGAACGGATATCTATTTCATGGTTTCGTATGTATTTCTCTTCCTGCTCATCGGGAAAACGCTGCTGGTCAATGCGATATTCAATGAAGGAAATGGAGACGCGGCATTCGCAAAACGTATCGAGAAATACTTTACTGTGACAGCTGTGCCGGCGGCCTGCCTTGCCTACGTGGTGATCACGATCATGGCGCTGACGGCCCGTCAGGCGGCCATGCTTTTTTAAGGTGCATGAGCGTTGTCTTTGCGGAGCATGGACCGCACAATTCCAAACTGTCCGGCAAAGTACAGAGCCAGAATCACTGCTTCCGATCGAAAGAATTCAGATTTGAAAATTGTGAAAGCCCGGATTGAGTCGGACAGGAGCAACAACGCCGCTCCGCCGGCCATCCAGAGAGCCAGCGGCGAGAAGTCTTTTTGCGCCACTGCCTGCATGGCCAGCCCCGTCATGGCCACGACGACAATCAGATAGACCATAGAAGCATTTCTCAGGAAGCCGTACGGTTCAAACCAGATGAAAAGAAGCAGAGCATACAAGCCGATCACAGCAAAAGGGATGATCCGTCTCCAGTCCAGTTTCCAGCCCCCCCTTATCAAGAAGGCGAGCATGTACAGAAAATAATACAGAGCCGTGCCGATGATCACATATTCAATCGCCATTCCCAGTCTCTGAAGTATTTCTACAAGCAAGGCAAAGAAAAGACCGGCCCGGATAATGATTGACGGTATTTTAAACTCGGCGCCACTGATGATGCTATACAATAGAAGAAAGATGAGAGTCAGAGGCCGCAGAAAAAAGTCCGCCTTGCCGGCAGGGATGAGAAGAGCGATGACATCGAGGGCGGCCGTAGTAATAAAGACATACTTCATGACAGTCAGTTTTTTCATTCGACCAGAATATTATCCATGAACGACGGGCTCAATGTTTTTTCTCCCCTGGTGCGGGACTGGTTTTTGGAGAATTTCGTCTCTCCGACGGAAATCCAGACCCTTTCCTGGCCGGTTATCGCTGCCGGGGAGCACATTCTGGCGGCCGCCCCCACGGGCAGCGGAAAAACTCTGACGGCATTCCTGTGGGCCGTCAATCAGCTGGCGGAAGGCGTCTGGAAAACCGGGCAGGTCAGCGTGCTCTATGTGTCGCCGCTGAAGGCTCTCAACAATGATATCCGCAGAAATCTGGAAACGCCTCTTGCAGAGCTGAGGCGTTTTTACAGCGAACGCGGAGCCGTTTTTCCGGACATTCAAATTTTTGTGCGAAGCGGCGACACGCCGGCGGACCAGAGGCGGAAGTTCCTGAAAAAAACACCGGACATACTCATCACAACTCCAGAAAGTCTGAATATTCTTCTTACTTCTGACAGCGGACGGTCGGCTTTGACCCGGCTCAAAACAGTCATACTGGACGAAGTACATTCCGTGGCCGGCAGCAAACGGGGTGTGCATCTGATCAGCGCCGTGGAAAGATTGACGCTGCTTTCCGGCGAATTTCAGCGCATCGCGCTTTCCGCCACTGTCCGCCCGATGGAGCGAATCGCCTCTTTCATCGGCGGTGGGCGGCCCGTACGAATCATCAAATCGCAGGCGCCCAAAAAATACAGCATGGAAGTGCTCTGTCCTCCCGGCGACATGGAAGAATCCGGCGATGAATTCTGGGCGAAACCCGTGAAGCTGTTCCGCGGATATCTCGAACCGGACAAATCGGTTGTGTTTTTTTCGAACAGCCGGGCCCGCACTGAAAAGCTGACGCGTCTCATCAATGAAGGACAGGAGAATCCTCTGGTGTATTCGCATCACGGTTCTCTTTCGCGCGAAATTCGGTATCTTGTCGAGCAGAGACTGAAAGAGGGACAGCTTCGCGGAATTGTGGCGACAAGTTCTCTGGAGCTGGGCATTGACATCGGAGAGCTTGAAAAAATCGTGATGATCGGCACGCCGAAATCCATCGCCTCCGCCGTGCAGAGAACAGGCCGCTCCGGTCACGGCGTCGGGGGAACGAGCCGCGGCATTTTTTTTCCGCTGCATTCTCTGGATCTTCTCAGCGCTGCCGTGATGTCGAAATGCGTTCAGACACAGGATGTGGAAGAAATTTTTCCGCTGGAATCGCCTCTGGATGTGCTGGCGCAGATCATTCTTTCCATGACGGCGGCGGAAGAATGGCAGGTCGATGAACTGTATGACTTTATAATACGGATTGATTCGTACAGAAATCTGCGGCGGAATCATTTCGATCTGGTTCTGGACATGCTCGCCGGGCGTTATGCCGACACGCGGATCCGCGAGCTGACTCCGCGAATCATGATTGATCCTGTGAATCAATTGATATCGGCCAAACCATCAGCGCGCATGCTTCTGTATCTTTCCGGCGGAACGATACCGGACCGCGGTTACTATCAGATCCGGCATGCGCAGACCGGCGCAAAAATCGGGGAGCTGGATGAAGAATTCGTCTGGGAGCGCAGCCTGGGCGACACATTCACGGTTGGCGCGGGCAGCTGGAGAATCCAGCAGATCACCCACAACGATGTTCTTGTTATGCCCCTGAATACCCGCGCGACAATGGCGCCATTCTGGCGGGCCGAGGAAATTGACGGATCGTTTCATTTTGCGTGCAAGATCGGGGAATTTCTGGAAGAAGCAGAGTCGTCAATCCAGCGCGCAGATTATAAAGAATATTTAGTAAATGAATTCTCGATGGAAAAGACGGCAGCGCAGAGACTGGTGGAATTTTTAAAAATAGAAAAAGATATTGCCGGAGCGCTGCCTCACCGGCGCCGTATTTTGATCGAGGAGTGCGAAAAAGACTGTCCGCCCGGAATGAAGAGAGTTTTCATACACACGATCCGGGGCGGAAAAGTGAACCGACCGCTGTCGCTCATTCTGGCCGCTATGTGCGAAGATATTGCCGGCGGCAGCGTGGAGGCCGTGTGCAGTGACACCAGCATAGGCCTTCTTGTAAAAAAAGAATTGGAACTGCCCGACCTCGCACAAATCGACGAATTTAAGATAGAGGAGAATTTGAGAAACAGGCTCGATAAAAGCGGATTTTTCGGAGCAAAATTCCGCGAATGCGCGTCCATCGCCATGCTTCTGCCAAAGGCGTCTTTCCGGCGCCGCACACCGCTCTGGCTGACCCGGCTTCGCGCAAAGAAGGTCCTCGAACAGGTATCCCGGTTCGGCGATTTTCCGATATTTCTGGAAACATGGAGAAGCTGCCTGCGCGATGAGTTCGACCTGGTCAGTCTGCGGGGACTCATCGAAGAAATCCGCTCAAAAGAAGTCTCCGTAACGCGTGTAAAGACAGTCCTGTATTCGCCGTTTGCGGAAAATATTGTCTGGAAATTCACCAACAGGCTCATGTACGCCGACGACGCTCCGGAATCGCAGCCGGGAAAGCTCAACATCAATCTTCTGCGCGAAGTTTCTCTGTCCTCGCATCTGCGACCTTCCATCCCGCGCGAATTGATTGAAATCTTTGAGTCTAAAAAACAAAGAACACACCGAGCCTATCTGCCGGATTTTTCCGAGCTGCCGGAATACCTGCGTGACCGTATGCTTGTCAATTTTTCAGACTGGACCGGTCTCATCGAAAAAATGGAAAGTGATACCG
Organism: Spirochaetia bacterium; assembly: GCA_009885105.1. GTDB lineage: Bacteria > Spirochaetota > Leptospiria > Leptospirales > Leptonemataceae > VFLI01. The sequence goes on from VFLI01000025.1 coordinate 85,492, forward strand.
GCGAATCAATCAGCGGTCATCCGCATCTCTATCAGCGCCTGTTTATTCTGGATACCGCTTCGGGCAATTTGAAGGCTGCCGTTGCTCTGGAAAATCTCTCAATGATCTGCAGCCTGCCAGGTTTGGAAACAGCGCGAATATCGACTCTCGACGGCGCGGCTGCGGGCATCGAAATTCACAGAAATGAAAAACCGGAGCGAACTCGGAATTTCCTGTCCGCCTGGCTGCAGTATTTCGGGCCGGTGGAGGTTGACAGGCTGCCGCGGCTTACAGGAATCGATGAAAGTGAAATCGCCGCAGCGCTGTTGTCCCTGAGCGATGAGGGCGCAGTCGTTGTGGACTGTCTGAGTTCAGACGCGCAGTCGGAACAGGTCTGCGACAGAGAAAATTTTGAAATTCTGCTTCGCATGCTGCGAAAAGATCTCAGGCCGCAGATTCAGGCTCTGCCCTCAGATAAGCTGGCTCTTTTTCTGGCCGTTCATCAGGGCGCAGTGAGAAAAGATCAAGACTTTACCGAATGTCTGGAGAAGCTTCTCGGATACAGCGCCGGGGCCGCTCTGTGGGAAAAAGAAATTTTTCCGGCACGGCTCGGGTCCTATCGCACAACCATGATCGACGGCGCTTTTGTTGAATACGGACTGATGTGGATCGGATCGGACAGACAGAAATTGTTGTTCTGTTTTCCGGAGGACATAGATCTGTTCTGCGGCGAAACCGGGCCGCAGGAGACGACGGAAATGATGCAGGCGGATGAAAAAATCGCCGATCTTCTGGCGCCGGGGAAAGGGCGTCACAGTTTTGCGGAAATCTCATCTCTGACCCGATTGAATTCTGAGCAGCTGTCATCGCTGATATGGAAGGCTGCCTGGTCGGGAAAAATCACGGCCGATCAGTTTGCTGTAGTCCGTCGCGCTGTTGGGAATAAGTTCCGACTGCCACAGACAAATGCCGCAGTGTCGCGAAGGTCGGGTCTGAACCGGTGGAAAACCGCGAGACCTGCCGGCAGCTGGTTCGGAATTGAGAAATCGCAGAAGGGAGACCTGATCGAAGAGGAGGAGAGAAATCGAGACCGGGTCCGGCAGCTGCTTATGCGTTATGGAATTCTGTTTCGCGAATTGCTGCTCAGGGAAATTCCTCAGCTTCAGTGGAGCCGGCTTTTACGCACTCTGCGAATCATGGAGCTGTCTGGAGAGATCATTGGCGGGCAATTTTTTGAGGGTATACCGGGTCTGCAGTTTGTCTCGAAATCCGGTCTGGAAATGATTGCGGGGAAATTGCCGGAAGAAAGTATTTTCTGGCTCTGTGCCGTCGATCCGGCAAGTCTCTGCGGCTTGAAACTGGGAGCCGGGAAGGTCGGCCTGCCATCGGCTCTGCCGTCCAATCACATTGTGTATCACGGCAGCCGGATCGTTTTGATTTCCCAGAGAAAAGGTCAGAAATTGGAGATTCCCGATCCTGAGAATTTCATACCGAAATATCTTTCCATCTTTCACGACTGGCTTTCGCGTGATTTTCAGCCTGCCGGTATGGTTCAGGTTGAGAAAATAAACGGGGAAAGCGCCGTTGTCAGTCCCCTGCGGCCGATTCTGGAGACAGCCGGATTTAAAAAAGAATATAAATACTTAATTCTCCCCAGAAACCATTGACATTGGTGTTATTGACTATATATGGAGATATGTTGGAGCAGAGAGCCTACGAGAGGTTTGAATTTAATAAGGATTTTACCGTTTACGGTGAAAATCCCTACACAAAGAAAGTGATCGAATTCTTTGCCAGAGGGATTGATATCAGCAGGGGCGGCATCCTGTTTAAGAGCATTGTAGATTTTAAGAAAAGCGCTAAGTGTTTCCTTCGCTTCCAGATGTCCGGCAGTGTGCTCGAGAAGAAAGGAACCGTTCTGCGCATTGAAAATTCAAACCAGGTTACCAAAGGTAAGGAAAGCGTTTTTGCCATTCAATTTGATGAGCCGCTGAAGGATGACGAACTGCTGGAGATCCGGGGAAAGTAAAAAATATTTCTTAAATTAAATTGACTTTCTGATTTCCTGCGCCAATATCTGCCCTGTATCCCGGGTTTGTATGCTTCTGAAAAAGTTCTTAATCGTACGTGCATTGAGCATGAAGTCGATCGTGCTCAATTTCTGTTTGTCCGCCTTGCTGATGGCTCTGGTGGGGATGCATGGCTGCACAAAAAGTCAGCAGCCGCTTCTGCGGGTGGCTTCCAATATCTGGCCGGGATATGAGACTCTGTATCTGGCGCGCAGCCTCGGTTATTATGATGAAAATCGCATACGTTTGGTCGAAATGGGTTCCGCCAGTCAGGTTTCCCATGCACTGAGAAATGGCATGGTCGAGGCCGCCTGTCTGACTCTGGATGAAACGATTTCGCTGATTCAGGATGGCGTGGAATTGAGAGCCGTTCTTGTCATGGATGTATCGCACGGCGCTGATGTTTTGCTTGCCCGTCCCGGTTTCAACAATCTGCATTCGCTCCGCGGTCATCGCGTCGGTGTTGAGAATACAGCCGTCGGCGCCATCATGCTGGATGCCGCTCTGGAAGCCGGCGGAATTACAGCGGAGGATGTCGTGATAGTTCCGTTGACAGTCGATGAGCATGATATTGAATATCTGGCCGGAAGAGTCGATGCGGTTGTTACCTTTGAACCTGTGCGAAGCCGGCTTCTGAAATCGGGCTCGCATGTACTTTTCGACAGCAGCAGAATTCCGGGACGGATCGTTGATGTTCTTGTGGTCCGATCGGATACGGCATCGGTACATGCCGGGGCGCTGAAGATTCTGCTGGAAGGGCATTTTCGCGCGATCGAATACATCGTCAGCGAGCCGGCGGATGCGGAGAAAAGGATGGAAGGGCGCCTCAATGCCGGGGCCCTGGCGCAGTTTCAGGGCCTCACACAGCCGGACCTGAATGAGAACCGGGCGATGCTGGGCGGAGACTCTCCTCGTCTGATAAAAACATCGGGGGAGCTGGCCGGCTTTATGTTCAAAAGAAGACTTCTGCAGAGACCAGTGTCTGTTGATCGTATCGCAGACGCTTCCTTCCTGCCTGAGACGGCAGAGTGAAGGGCACCGGCACAATTCGTCTCCGGTTCTGGATACCGGTGGCGGTGTTCGGCGCTTTCAGTTTGATTCTTTTCGTTTTCGCCCTCAAGGAATACCGCCAGGACGAACGCGATCTGGAAAACAACGCGCTGACCATGCTGCGAGAAATTCTGGGCCGATCCGGAGGCAGGATCGAGGGTCTGATGAGAAATGGATTGGACAGCCTGGTGGAAATTGATATCTCCGATTTGAGCATTCCCGCCGAATTCAGGTCCGTTGTGCTTCTGGACGATCGGGGAATTATCCTTTACGGTTCCAGGATCGGCTGGCGCGGCCTCCCTGTAGAAAATGTTCTGCCGGCATTTGAGCGATATCGCTTTCTTTCAGCCCAGGGAACGCGCAGACCGGATATTCATCTGTCTTCCGACCGCGAAGCCGCAGCCGCGTACCAGCCAGTTGTACTGACTGCCGCTTCCGGACAGATCAGGCCCACGCATGTCGGAATGATTTTTGCTGATTACGATCTTTCAAGGAACAAGGCAAGACTGCTCAATAATCTGATAGAAGGCAGCATCGCAGTTTGGATTTTTGGCGCGCTTCTGATGCTGTCCCTCTGGGCCGCCCTGAACCGCTGGCTGACACGGCCGCTTTCTCATCTTACTGAGGTCGTAAATCGTTTCAGCAGGGGCGAATACATTGTCAGGTCGGATCTGACAGGAAGAGGCGAGCTTGTGAAACTTTCCCGGGCATTCAATTTCATGGCGGATGAAGTTCTCAGAAACAGTTCGCAGCTGACGGCTGTGCTCAACTCCGCGACTCATTACGCGATCATTGCCGCCGACCGCGCGGGAAAAATAATCGTGTTCAATCCGGGAGCACAGCGGATGACCGGGTACACATCCGATGAGGTTATTGGAAAGATTTCGCCCCTGATCTGGCAGCCCGATGCGGGCATCGAGAATGAAAGCAAAGAGACAGAGGAAGCGCCGCAGCATCCTGTCAGCGAATTTTCCATAATTTCAGAATTCGCCCGGCGCGGAAAAACACCTGCCGATGAGTGGATACTGTATCAGAAAAACGGCGCGCAGCTGAGCACGCGCATGGTTGTGACAGAAATTCTGGATGAGAGGTCTCAGAAAACAGGGTATCTCTGCATGGCGGAGGATATCACAGAGAGGAAGAAAACTGCTGAATTCATTAAAAATATCCTGGAGTGTGTGGATGAGGGATTTATCATTATTGACAGAGATTTCCGGATACTGATGGCAAACCGGGCGTATTCGAGGATGGTTGAGAGACCTCTCGACGAGATCATCGGCAGGCATTGCTGTGAATCATCCCTTCATCTCTCTGAACCCTGCTATCAAACCAATCGTGACTGCGCGGTTAAGGATGTTTTTGAAACGCGAAGATCGCATTCAGGCGTTTACAATCGTTATGATTCTAAAGGACGGTCCATGCACATCGAGACCAAGGCATATCCTTTCTTACAGGGACCTTCCGGAGAAGTTCTCACCGTGATCGAGACTCTTGTGGATGTCACGGATAAACAGAAACTGGAAGATCAGCTCCATCAGTCTCAGAAAATGGAGGCTGTGGGACAGCTTGCCGGCGGAATCGCTCATGATTTTAACAATATACTGACAACAATTATTGGGTACAGCGATCTGGTCCTGATGGACATGGAGGATGAGGATCCGCGCAGGAAAAATATTGAGCACATTCTTGAAGGCTCACAGAGAGCGGCGCTGCTCACTAAGGATCTTCTGCTTTTCAGCCGCAAACAGGTCAGCGAACGCAGTTATGTGGATCTGAACGGCGTCATTCGCAAAGTCGAAAATTTTTTAATAAGGATAATCGGCGAGGACATAACATGCCGGACTCTTCTGCATCCTGGATCTCTGACGGTGCAGGCGGATGCGCATCAGCTCGAGCAGGTCCTCTTGAATCTTGCGACAAACTCCCGGGATGCCATGAAAAAGGGCGGCGCTTTCAACATCGCAACGGCGCCGATTCGGTTTGATCATGAATTCATCACCGCTTACGGATACGGGCAGCCGGGGATGTATGCCGAACTGACTGTATCGGACACAGGAAGCGGCATGGACAAAGAAACGCAGCAAAGAATTTTTGAGCCCTTTTTTACCACAAAGGAAACGGGAAAAGGCACTGGACTGGGGCTGGCCGTTGTGTACGGCATCATCGAGAAACACAACGGATACATCAATCTTTACAGCGAGCCGGATTTAGGCACAACTTTCAAAATCTATCTGCCGCTGGCTCCGGTGCAGCCGGATGCGGCGGAGGAGTCAGTGCAGCCGGTTGCGCCTGGCAGAGGTGAAACTATACTGCTTGCGGAGGATGAGCCGGAGGTGCGCAAAATTCTCAAATTGAGCCTTGAATCGAACGGATACCGGGTGATTGAGGCTGACAATGGAGACGACGCTGTCAAAAAATTCCAGGACAATTTGCAGAAAATTTCAATGGTGCTTCTTGATGTCATCATGCCGGCCAAAAACGGCAGGCAGGCAGGTGAAGAGATCAGGAGTCTCAGACCGGAAGTGAAAATTGTTTTTATCAGCGGATACACAGGCGACATTATTTCAGAAAAAGGAATGCTGGAAGCGGATGCCGAGCTGATCGCGAAGCCTGTTTCGGCTGAAAAGCTGCTGCGAAAAGTCAGGGAAGTACTGGATCGATAGAATCCGGAGGTGCGATTTCCATCAGCTCCGAATACTGCGAATCGCGCATATGCTGCGGCGATACAATAAAACAGTCCGGCCCCAGAGAGCGCATCATCGAGCGAAACCACAGACTTTCACGCACCCGGCAGGAGGCCCGAAGCCATTCCGGATGTTCCTGTGACTGCAGCGGACAGTCATTAAATATTTTAAAATAGAGCTCCATCGCATTCTTTATTTTCGGCGAGAAGGCTATCTCAACAGTGAATCCTCCCGGATTGGCGTCAAAAATCGGCGACTGCTTCAGAAAACTATCCATATTTTCCGGCGGCGATGTTTCCTCCTTCATATCCAGAATCTGAACGTCGTCCATTCGTTCCAGATGAAAATAACGCGGTTCCTTGCGAAGGTGGCAGTGCCCGATCAGATAGGCGGATCCGCGGTGCTGGAAGAGCGCCCAGGGATCAACCCGGCGGATTTCCGGCTCCCTGGATGAAAGCGTTCGATACAGAAATTGAATCTGCAGGCGCTCGCTCAGAGCTTTTTCAACGGCGGCACGGCGTTTCTGAAACGGCGATGTGGATTCTATGGCTACAGGAACTGCGGATAATCGAGACAGAATTCGCACTAGATCGTCCGTGCCTTTCTGGCCGGGCTGAATCACGCCGGAATCGCGCGAAAGAACTTTTTGCAGAAGGGCCCATTCTTCGGCTGTGAGGGCCAGCGGCCGGTCAAGTCCCTGCGGAAATTCGAGATAAACGCGGTCCTCTTCGTCGATGTATACTTCGATGAAATCGGACGGAGAAAACGGAGGAACGCCGAACAGTATCAGTTTGTGAATGTGCCGCCTGAGCTCTTCCAGAGAACCGTAACCCGCGATCTTCTGGAGTTTCGACAGGTGCATTCCCTGATTTGCATGGAGCAGCGGGACCAGGCTGAAGATCTTTTTTAAGTTTATGGAAGCGTCTTTTCTCATTTTGTTTTGTGTGCGGCCCTCATCGCGTCCAGGTGTTCGATGAAAGCGCGCCGCATTTCTTCCGGTCCCAGGCGCAAAACGGCTCCGGGATTTCGAATCATCCAGGAAAAAAGAGCCGAGCGGTTCGTGGTGAGAAATGCGATTTCGTTTTTTCTTACCGGTTTCAGTTTCTTGCGGGGCGGCAGGCCTCCCAGAAAATCTTCGAAAGATCCCCTGCTTTTTTCGTCGATCACCGCCCGGACAGGCTCTTCCGCGTGAATGTGCACGGTGAGCGGATGCAGAGAATAATCGCGTATGTTGAAATCTTTTCGCGGGCTGTATTTCTCATCGAGAGTCTGGATTGATTCGATTCTGTCCAGATAGAAGGACCGGATGGCCTCTGCCTTTCTGCAGTATGCGATGAAGCACCATCGGCCTCTGTGGCTGACCATTCCCTGTCCTTCGATGATTCTTTCTTCCGGTCCCGACTGTCCCCGGTAAATGATCTTTACCGCTCTGTGTTTGGAAAGAGCGCCGTGGGCCTGAGACAGAATGGCCAGCAGATTTTCATCCTCATCCGGTTCGATGGAAAACCGGTTCTGATCCGGCGCCGTTTCAAACTGCCTCAGTTCCGGATTGCGATACAGCAGTTTTGCCGCGGCCGATTCTAGAAGCTCGCAGGTCTCCGGATCCGATTTTGAATATTCATGCACCGCCTGGAGCAGAACTCCGGCCAGAGAACGCGCTTCATCAGGAGTGAGATCGATTTCCGGGAGTTTCTGTATTTCGTCCTCCGGGACATAAAGGTGCCCTTTTACGATTCTTCCGTCCGGCAGCACGTCCCCGTCTGCATAATGATGCAGATCCAGGCCCAGTTCCGAAAGTTCCACTTTATCTCTTTCGAATTTGCGGCGCGCCGTTTCCGCCTCCCCCTGATACGCAAGCGGCATCATTTCTTTGATTCTGGAAAAGCTCAAACCTCGCGGATTGTTCAGGAAGGTCAGATACAGGCAGGCCAGCCTCTCAACCTTGTCTATCTTGTCCTGGATTTCCGCCATACCGTTCTCATCTTTTCACCGGACCCTGTCCTGAAAAGTGTATTTTTTCTTGCGTATCGGCGATATGCGCCGCACCAGGGTACTGATGATTCCAATAATCCGCGGCTTGAAATTCCTTCTTGCGGCCGAGCTGCAGAAATACGGCCGCCTGCAAGAAAATGAAATTTTCCTGGGCAGCGGAAGCGCGCGCCGGAGCGCGGATGTCTATGAAATTCAAGGTTCCAGTCCGACCGGGACAATTCTTTTCATTCACGGCATGAGTGTGCTGGGAAACCGCGATCCCCGCCTGATCAATGTATGCCGGGCTATTGCAACCTGCGGTTTTCGTGTCATCGCTCCGTATTATAAAGAAATACAACAGTTAAAAATATTGAAGAAAAGCATAACAGACATCGCCGGATCGATTGAGGTCGCGGCCGCGGACCCCCGCCTCTGCGGCAGAGGCAGCGGCGGGAAAGTGGGAATATTCTCACCGTCATTTTCGGCCGGTATGTGTCTTGCGGCGGCGGCTATGCCGGGGATTGCAGACAGGGTGTCCGCGATCTGCACGGTCGGAACGATGGGATCCGTGGATACAACGGCGGATTTTCTGCTCGGTCAGCATGATATCGATGATTTTGGAACGATGATAGTAATGTATAACTTTCTTCGCTACTCAACAGGAAGGAAACCGGCTCTGGAGAAAGCGTTGTTGACAGCCGCTCTTGACAACGGTCACCGGCGCATTGTTCCGGAACTTCCCGGTGTGATGAAAAAGATGCGCCCGGCAGACAGGAAGCTTTTCGAGATTCTGCGCAGGAATCCGGTGGAACGGCTGCGGCACTGGAAAATAGTCAAGAATCTAAAAGGGATTTCGCGCCACACTCTGGATCAGTTTGTCACAATTGACCGTGTTGCCGGCATCAAAGCCGCTGTCAGTCTCATCCATGGCATAGATGACAACGTAATTCCCCCCGAGGAGTCGAAATTAGTTTTTCAGAGGCTGAAAGAACACGGCTGTCCTGTCAAATTAACCTTGACGCCGTTGATTTCCCACGGCGATTCTCAGATCAGCATAAAAATGATTCCGGATATCCTGCGCCTTGCCTCCGGACTGGATTATTTTTTTCGAAATGTATGAAAACAATAATTCTATTTGCAGCAGCAATTTTTCTGTTCATCGCCGCAAATTTCGCAGCGCGGCTTTTTCAGACACAGACTTCTTTGTGGAAAGATGCCGACAGCTACGTCTGGAATACGAAAATGGGGGCGCTGTTTCGCGGGGATTTGAAAAATACGGAAATTCTAATTCTGGGTGACAGTCAGACAATGAGCGGCGTTCTGCCGGAAATTCTGGAGAAATCTCTGCGACGGAAAGTATACAATTTCGGTCTGCCGGCCCAGCAGCCGGAGGGTATGGAGAGTCTGGCCGCACTGTTGAAAGAGCAGGCGCCGTCGCTGCGGACAATAGTTATCAATGTAAACCCGTACTGCATGTTCAAAACGGAAGTCTACGACGCTTTTCTAACGTACTATCGCGGTGAAATGCTCAATCATGCGCCGGGAACTCTGCTTTTGCGTCCGGATCTTGCCGGCAGATCGCCGGGACAGTTCCTCCATCAGTCTCTTCAATCGCTGCCTATCTATTCACTCCACTTTGCTGTGGAACAGCATTTTGAAAATCCGGCATCGAACAAAAAAAATGATCCAGAGCAGGCAGAAGCATATTTTCGCACAGGCTGGTCTCCACTGGAAAGCATCCGGTCGGCTCGGGAAAAAAATCTGGCTGTTGGGCGGATAATATCAGAACACCGGGGTTTCTGGACATGGAAAAATTTTACAGTGCCGGAGTTGCGGTGTTCTTCATCCATTGTGGAAGACGTTCCCGTGCGCGGTGTTCCGTATTTCGACCGTCCGCTGGCAGGGCCCTCATGGCAGAGAACTCTGGCAAAACTTTCCGGGTCGGGATACAGGATCGTCATCGCACAGATTCCGTTTTCAGAAGTATGGAACAAATCCACGGATTACGACGGCGTATACAGACGGCTGAATGCCCGGATCGGAGAATTTAAGAAAGACCATCTGAATCTCGTCGTCATTCCTCTGCCGCCGGCAGCCGATTATCGGGCGCCTGGAATGTTTCAGGACTGGACCCACCTTTCTGCCTGCGGAGCGGCCCGGTACACCAAATTTCTGGCTGAAGCGATGAAGGGCCTGTGACGCCTCACTATTCCGTTCTGCTTCCAGAGATTCTAAATTTCGCAAAATTGATTCCCGGAGTCGACGATCCCGGCGCGGAGAAAATAATTCTTGTCGATGGAACTCTGGGAGATGCAGGTCACTCCACGGCTCTTGCACAGCTCCATCCCGGAGCTCTGATACTCGGTCTGGATCAGGATCCGGAAATGCTGGGACGGGCGCAGACCTTCATCGAATTGAAAAATATTCCCCATAAGCGGATCAGCGCGCAGAAAGAAGAAATAAACTCTCTAAAAGAATTCTCAGGGATTGCAGGCATGCTCTGTCCGTTTGGAAAGCTGGCCGGTCTTTTGAAGTCGGCGGGAATGGAAGCACATTTTATACTGCTGGACCTGGGAGTTTCGCAGCATCATTTTTTAACAGCCGGGCGGGGCTTTTCCTTTCAGGACGATTCTCTGGATATGCGAATGGATCCGGAACTTCCGGTCGATGCCGCTGAAATTCTGAATACTTTCGAAGCCGAAACTCTGGAAGGCATATTCCGGGAACTGGGTGAGGAACGATTTGCCGGACGCATAGCCCGCCTCATAGTAAAACACAGGCCTATTCAGAGTTCCAGACAGCTGGCGACCATTGTCCGCCAGGCTCTGCCTGGTCGGCCGTCATCACAGGATCGACCCAGGACATCGATCCATCCGGCCACCAGAATTTTCCAGGCCCTGCGGATTTATGTGAATCGAGAACTGGAAGAACTGGATACAGCTCTGGAAGGACTGCCCGGCTGCCTGACAGCGGGGGGGCTTCTGGCGGTGATTTCTTTCCATTCACTGGAAGACCGCCGGGTCAAACAGACATTTCAGAGAATCGGAGAAAAAGAGAAGAAGAAATCTCCGGAAAAAGCGTACAGAATCCGGCCCGAGAGCGGTCTTGAATTCACGATCCTGACACCGCATCCTTTGACTGCCTCAGACAGAGAAATTTATGAAAATCCGGCTTCCCGATCGGCAAAACTGCGAGTTTTACAAAAAAAGCACCGAAAATAATATGTATGCTCTCTTATCTGGAAAGAACCTGGCGCCAGGCTTCCGGCCTGGCTCTGGTCTGCGGAGGCTTTGCTCTGCCGTTTTTACTGCTTCTTCTCTTTTGTAGAATGAATGTGGAAGTGTCGCTTCTGCGTCGAAAAATTCAATCTGCCTCCACTCAACGCGAAGAGATGATGCGCAGAAACCGTGCCCTGAAGCACACACTTTCTTCCGTCGGCGTGACAGAATTTCGGCCTGCAAGTCTGCAGACTGTTGCTGCAGAATGATCCCGTGGTTCTCCGGGCGCGCGGAGACGAAATCGGCTTTACCGTCGGAAGCGTCGCCCCATTCTGACGCGAACGCCCGCGCACAGCGCCGTCAACGTCCTACTGCGTTGCGGCATTCGGCAAGGTGCGTATCCCGGACGAGCATACCCTTGCCAATCCGAAAACAGGTGTCTGGACTTGCTGTTAACTGATCTTATCTCAGATTGCAATTTCCCACTCCAGATAATCGGCAGGGCCGACAATCTTGACATCCGCTCGCTCACCGACGATTCCAGAAAATCCGGTCCCGGAGTCCTTTTCTGTGTGACGGTCCAGGGCCGGTCTTTCGTCTCCGATGCCGCGCGAAATCGCAGTCCGGCATTCCTGATGCAGCGGGAAATATACGAATTGGAAAAGGAAAATCTGTCGCAGAACGGCGATTTTCGCGCTGTCCTAATTGTTCCGGATGTGACGGCCGCGCAGGGTCTGCTGGCTTCGGCGCTGTATGAACATCCATCGCGCAGTCTGAGTATTGCGGGAGTTACCGGAACTAATGGAAAAACGACTGTAACATGGATGCTGTATCATATCTGGAAATCCGCGGGACGTCAGGCCGGCGTGATCGGCACGCTGGGTGTGCGATGGACAAAACGCAATTCCGCCGGAAAACCGGAAGAAATCGAGATCAAAACCGGATACACAACTCCGCGCTCGCCCGAACTGCATTCGCTTCTGGCCCGAATGCGCGATGATGGAGTCACTCATGTCGCCATGGAAGTGTCTTCCGAGGCGCTGGCGCTGGGACGTCTGGAAGGCTGCAAATTTTCGACGGCCGTTTTTACGAATCTCACGCCCGATCACCTGGATTATCATACCACAATGGAGGCATATTTTGCTGAAAAGATGAAACTGCTGCGCATGACCGCAGGCACGGGCGGCCGCATCATTGTATTTTCAGGGACCGACGAGGGCCGGTCTGCCTGCGTTCTGGCCCGCGAACTGGCGCCGGACAGCGCCGTCTGTATCGAGAAAGCAGAGAATATTGATCTTCCAGCTCCGACCGGTTTCAACCGCATCAATGCCTCGCTGGCCGTTCTTGCCTCCGGCGAAAATGAAGGAGCGGCCCGGGATGCTCTCCGCAGTTTGCCGGAAATTCCCGGTCGTTTTAATACAATCCGTATTGATAATGGAAGTTTTATTGTCATTGATTACGCCCACACTCCTGACGCTCTCGAGCATGTTCTCGGCGAGGCGAGGCTGCTCGGCGCTTCGTATGTGATCGCAGTATTCGGATGCGGCGGAAACAGGGATAAAAAAAAGCGGCATCTTATGGGCAGCATCGCCGCGAAAAAAAGCGATCTTGTGATTATTACAGACGACAATCCCAGAAAGGAAAACCCGGAGGATATCCGGCGTGAAATCGCAGCCGGCCTGCTGTCGCAGAAACTGAATGAACAGAACAGGCCTCCTGAATTCATGGAAATCGGCGACAGGAGAAAGGCCATCGAAACAGCTGTCCGAATGGCTCTCGAAAAAAAATCAGCTGTCATCATCGCGGGCAAAGGCCATGAGATGCAGCAAATATTTGCGGACAGAACTGAAAAGTTCTCCGACAGAGAAGTTGTTCAGGAAATTCTTGACATGCTGAAGAAAACGAATGTGGAAACCTGAAGACATTTGCGAAGCTCTGAAATGCGCGCAGCCTTCTGCTGCAGCTGCGGCTCTGTGCGTGTCTATCGATTCACGGACAATCCGTCCCGGCGATCTGTTCGTCTGCATTCGCGGCGAAAATAACGACGGTCACAAATATCTTCAAGAGATCCGGGCAAAAGGAGCATCAGGCGCCGTGGTGGAACGATCCTGGCTGGAGGGGGATCTGTCGCGCGAGCTGCAGGGATTTCCGCTCTATCCGGCCGATGACGGAATACAGGCTCTTCAGGAAATGGCGGTGCATCGCAGAAAAAAGATGAGCGGGAAAGTAATCGCCATCACAGGATCCAGCGGGAAAACATCGGCGAAAGAAATGATGTCGCAGACGGCCCGGACCCTGCTTCCGGCCGGAAAAGTCTTTGCGACGGAAGGCAACCTGAACAATCATATCGGCATGCCGCTTTCTCTGTGCCGGGCCGGAGAATCGGACGATCTGATCATTCTGGAAATGGGAATGAACCATGCAGGTGAGATCAGTCTGCTGAGCCGGATCGCCCGCCCTCATATTTCTCTGATAACATCCATTTCGGGCGCCCACATGGAATTTTTCTCGTCCGTGGATGAAATAGCGCGCGCAAAACTTGAAATACTGGACGGCATGGACAAAGGCATTCTGTTTTTTCCTTCCGGATATCCGGGTGAATCACTGGCACGAACTCTCTGCGAAGAGAAATCGGTTGAAATGTCTATTTTCGGCATACAGGGCCGGGAAAAGGAATTTTCCGCTGCAAAAAATTATTCTGCAGACTCATCCGGAATCGAATTTACCTGGAAAGGATATACAATTAAGAATTCTTATTACTTCAGTTATGTGATGGCCCACAATCTTTATGGCTGCCTGGAGGCGCTGCAGGGATGCGGTTTTGATCCCAGAGAAATCAGCCGCGCTGCGGCTCAGGCCAGACCCCGGACCGGACGTCGATTCCAGGTTTATAGAAAAAAAAGCAATCCTTCGCAGATTTTGATCGATGACAGCTACAACGCCAATCCTGATTCGTTTGAGCAGGCTCTGCGGTCTCTCAGAGAAATTCTGCCTTCGGGCCGTCTGGCCCTGTTTGCCGGGGAAATGGCGGAGCTGGGAAAGAACAGTGAAGAACCGGCGCATGAGAATGCGGGAAAGCTTGCCGGAGAATTGCGCTATGAATATCTGGCCGTGGCGGGAAATAAAAACGCAGAAATATTAAAAAAAGCATACAATCGCGCTATGCCTGCCGGAATTGCGGAGTTGTTTGACAGCTCCCGGTCAGCGGCGGAAAAGGCGGAGCTTTTGGATGAATATGATGGAATTCTGGTAAAAGGCTCGCGGAGCGCCAGGATGGATATCGTCGCGGATCGAATCAGGGAAAAAGGTTATGTTTGAATATATTTACACGCATCTCGAAGTGCCGGGATTCTTCAGACTTTTTGGTTTTGTAAGTTTTCGCGCTCTTCTGGCAGGGCTTTCTTCGATGGCGTTCTGCTTTTTATTCGGAGGGGCCTTGATTGAAAGACTGCGAGTCTTGAAGTTTGGCGAAAAAATTCGCTCAGACGGTCCGCAGTCGCATCAGAGCAAGGCTGGCACGCCGACCATGGGCGGAATCCTGATTCTGGTCAGTCTTTCCATCTCCTGCCTGCTTTTTGGAAATCTGACCAACCAACATTTTCTACTATTATGGGCGGGCACTCTCGCTCTCGGCGCAATCGGTTTCACGGATGACTTTTCGAAAGTTGTACTGGCGAAAAAAAACGGCATGAATGCGAAAACAAAAATGGCCCTCACTCTGCTCGTATCATTTGCCTTCTGTTACCTGTACTATTTATTAACTCCGAATCCCGCTGGAGAAAATATAACGATTGATTATGAGAACACAGGGCTATTTATTCCTTTTGTAAAAGGACAGGTTATCGATCTGACCGTCTATCTTGCGCTGCCATTCTGGATGATTGTTCTTGTGGGATCGGCGCATGCGGTGAATCTGACTGACGGACTGGACGGTCTGGCAATCGGAAATGTCTCGATTGTCGCAGTCACAATGGGCCTTCTGGCATATCTTACCGGATCTCCAAAAGCGGCCAATTATTTGAATCTGCCGGTTGTGACAGGATCTCATGAAATCGCGGTTTTTCTGGCGGCTCTGACGGGCGCCGGCGTGGGATTTCTCTGGTTCAATGCGGCGCCGGCCCTGGTTTTTATGGGGGACACGGGCTCTCTGGCCATTGGAGGAGCGCTGGGCATGTCGGCGATCATACTGAAAAAAGAGCTGCTGCTGCCCATTGCGGGCGGCATTTTCGTCGCGGAGGCTCTCTCCGTTATCCTGCAGGTCGGTTCCTTTCGCCTTCGCGGAAAAAGAATATTCAAGATGGCGCCGCTGCACCATCATTTCGAGCTGAGCGGCTGGCCGGAAACGCGGGTTGTTGTTCGATTCTGGCTGATCGGCGTAATTCTCAGTCTGCTTTCGCTCTCTACGCTGCGAATCCAGTGATGCTTCAGAAAAAAAAGATTCTTATCACCGGGGCGATGGGCAAATCAGGTCTGTCCGCGGCAATACTCTATAAAAAACTCGGCGCGATTGTGATCCTGTCCGATGTCAGCGCCTCCGCCCCGCTCCCGGATTCTCTCCAGGGCTGCGTGGATGTGCGGCCCCGGCAGGATACAGCTCTACTCGAAGAGTACCGGCCCGATTTTATTGTAACGGCGCCCGGCGTCCCTCTGGCGGATCCAATTTTTGCCGCTGCATCGGAGAGAAAAATTCCCATATACGGCGAAAATGATTACGCTTATTTTTTAATTTCATCACTCTGGAAGAAACAGCCGTTTTTTATCGCCGTTACGGGCACGGACGGAAAATCCACAACGACAGCGCTGATTGCCCATATTATTGAGAAGACTCTGTCCATCCGCTCGGTTCCCTGTGGAAATTTTGGATCTCCTCTTTCTGACTTCGCAGCAGAGGAACCGGCGAATCCCGTCGTATTTGTTGTGGAATGTTCCTCCTTCCAGCTGGAAGCGGCGCGGTATTTCCATCCGCAGACGGCTATGATTCTGAATCTTGCTTCCGATCATCTGGACCGTTACCGTGACATGCATGAATACCTTCGCGCAAAATTGAATATCACCCGCTGCATGACGGCGGAAGATCTCCTGATCGCGCCTTCACAGATACTGGAGAAGGCGAGAGGCATCATCCCTCCCGCTATCAGGCTTTTTTCCCTGCCTCCAGACAGCGCTGTGGAGAGCGGGCAGGGGCCTGTGCATTTTCGAGGCCGGGAACTCTGTGATATCGGCGATTTTTCTCCGCCGGGCAGACACAACCGGGAGAATCTTCAATTCGCGCTTCTGGCACTTGAAGATTTTTCCAGTAGAAACGGACAGCCCGTAGACATAAAAAAGCTGGCGGAAGCCGTGCGGACATTTTCGGCGCTGCCGCACAGAACGCAGAAGGTTGCAGAACAGAATGGATTGATTTTTATTAATGACAGCAAGGCGACGACAGTCCAGTCTGTGCTTGCCGCCGTGAGTTCTTTCCCAGGAAAACGAATTTTTCTGCTCTGCGGCGGGCGCGATAAAGGATCTGATTTTCGTCCCCTGCTTGATGTCGGTGAAAATGTCAGCATTTATCCGTACGGAGAAGCGGGTCCAAAAATTGCCGGTTCGATTCATAAACAGGAGTCTTACAACGATCTGCAGACAGCGCTGAACGCCGCAGTTCACCATGCAAGAGCGCAGAGAGCTCGCGGGGTGATTCTTCTGAGTCCCGGCTGTTCTTCATTTGACGCCTACACTTCGTATGCGCAGAGAGGGGATCATTTTGTCTCCCTTGTTCGCGCGATTGTCGACGAACAGGGTGCCGGTGTATGAAATTTACCAGGTTCTTTGAATGGGAAGTGCGTGACGCGGGTGGAAGAGACCTTGTTCTTTTCGGTCTGTTTCTCCTGCTCTCACTGGGCGGACTGCTGATTCTCTATCCCGCATCGTCTGTGGTGGCCTATCGGGAGCTGGGCGATTCTGATTATTACCTGAAGCGTCAGGCTGTCTGGCTGGCTGTCGGATTGGCCGCGCTTTTTTTTTTCGCTCTGGTGCGAATGGATTTTCTGAGAAAGATTTCACTGCCTGGAATTCTGCTGAGTTTTCTGGTGCTGCTGCTTGTATTTATTCCTGGAATTGGCCACAGCGTCTCGTCAAAAAGAGAAAATTTTCATCGCTGGATAGACACGGGATTCTTCACCTTCCAGCCTTCCGAATTTGCAAAGATCGCCGTAATACTCTATCTTGCGTCCGTATTTTCAAAAGGCGGACAGCTTCGTTCGGAATTCGATCTTCGCCGGCTTGCCCTGCCCATGACTCTGATTCTGGCAAATCTGACAGCGATCGTTCTGGAGCCGCAGTACGGCACGACGATATGCATTCTGTCCGTTATATTTCTTGTGATTTACATATCCGGTTTCCCGATGATACGGCTGTTTCTGGTTTCGCTGGCCGCTCTGCCGCTCCTGTATCTGATGGTGGTCCTCTGGGATTATCGCCTGGACCGGTTCAAGGTCTGGCTGAATCCGTACGAGTACAGGCTTGCCGGCGGATATCAGCTCGTCACCGCATTTCGCGCTTTTCGCGACGGCGGATTTTTCGGCGAAGATCTGACTCTCGGGCGGGCGCACAGCTATCTAACATATGGACATACCGACTTTATACTGGCTCTTTTCGCCGAGGATTTCGGGTGGATCGGCGTAACGGCTCTTTTTCTGTTATACGGATCAGTCATGGTAAAGGCGTACTATATGCTGCGAAAGGTGCAGGAGCCGTTTGTTTTTCTTGTGGGAACGGGCTGTCTTGTGATGATCATTCTCCAGACGATACTCAATATTTTTGTGGTTACGGGAATTGTGCCGACAACGGGAGTCAGTCTGCCCTTCATCAGCTACGGCGGATCTTCGCTGATTGTCAGCATGTCGCTTGCGGGAATCATAATCAACTGTTCCGCGTACAGCCGATGCGGTGAATCGCAAGGAGCCTTCGCATGAATATTTTGATTGTTGCCGGAGGAACGGGAGGGCATATCTCCCCCGGAGTGGCGCTGGCGCAGGCGGTGCGGGAACAGGGAGCACATGTCGAATTTTTAAGTCTTGAAAAAAACAGAAAATATCCGGATCTTGCGGCGGCCGATTTTCCCGTGCATTTTTACTCGGCTCCCTCGCTCTCGCGCAGTCCCGTCGAACTGGCTCTGTTTGGATTTCGGTTTGCAGCGGCCGTTAGAAAAGCATGGGCTTTGATGAAGAACAGACAAATACAGAAAGTCGTGGGTATGGGAGGTTTTCCCATGGCTCCCGCAATTCTGGCAGCTCGATTGTTGAAGATTCCTTACTATCTCTGCGAACAGAACGCCGTCCCCGGCCGGGCCACCGCTTTTTTCGCGCGAAAATCGAGGCGGATCTATATAACCTTCCCGGTGTCCAAAGGCGCGCTTCCGGATTCAAAAATGCAGCCGGCCGGCAATCCGCTGCGCGATAATATAGGTAAATATATAAAAGAAAATAAATTAAATAATGGACAAAAAATCCTCAAGGGTGGCATGCTGCGCATACTGATACTGGGCGGAAGTCAGGGCGCTCGTCAGATCAATCTGATGGCTCTTGATGCGGCGATGAAAATTCCCGATGCGCAGTGGATTATCCAGTGCGGGCAGGCCAATCTTGCCGAGATGGAAAAAGTTCTGGAACAAAAAAAAACAGAAGCGAGGTCAACGCCGGAAATTCGTCTGATCGGATTTCACACCGCCATGCATGAACTGTACGGCGACGCGGACATTCTGGTCTGCCGTTCGGGCGCGGGAGTTCTCACAGAGGCTGCCTGTTTCGGAATACCCATGATATTGATTCCCTATCCTTTTGCCAGCGACAATCATCAGATGGCCAATGCTCTTGTCTTTGAGAAATCCGGCGCGGCTGCAATCATAGACACACGTGAATTTACTCCCGGACGGTTGATCGGGGAAATAGAGAAACTCCGCTCGGATGCGGAAAAGCGGAGGAGTATGGGAGAGGCGGCTCTGAAACTGGCGCGACCGTTCGCCGGCAGAGAAATCGCTCATTCTATTCTCAGCGATGAAACTTAAAGCGGGCCAGAAAGTTTTTTTTATCGGCATCGGCGGTTCCGGCATGATGCCGTTGGCGAAACTGGCCCGCCAGATTGGTATGAATGTCTTCGGATCGGACAGCGGTCTGGACGAAATTAGAAAATCAGAACTGCGGAACCTGGGTATTCTGGTACATGATTCGCACGGGGCGGAGAATATTACCGAGGGAATTGTTGTGTACAGTTCGGCGATTCGTCCGGATCATGTTGAATTATCTGCGGCGAAGAATCTGGAAAAGACCGGACGGGCGCAGGTTCTCCACCGCATGGACTTTCTCAATGCTATCGTGGATGCCTGCTCCGTGCAGTTCGCCGTGTCCGGCACGCATGGAAAGACAACGACATCCAGCATGATCGGCTGGGCGCTTCTCGAGCTCGGAGCGGATCCCACGATCATCGCCGGCGGAAAACCCGCTTATCTGCCTGATGGCGCAAGGCTGGGCGGCGGAAAGATCGCCGTCTATGAAACGGACGAATCGGATGGATCGTTTCTGAAATCACACGCGCAGATCCGCCTCTGTCTGAATGTCGACAGCGATCATCTGGAACACTACGGAAGCTTTGAAAATCTATGCGAATCATTTTCTCGTTTCATGCGGGAAGGTGAAATATCTTTTGTATATGAGAACGATCCTGCACTCGCGAAAGCCGCAAAAGAATTCAATCTCAAATCGTACGCGACTCTGGAAACTCCGTTCAGACATTCCGGCGAAATCAGCGCAGAGTATGTAGGAAAATTTCCGGGAGATTCGGATACGATGGAAATCACGCATCCCGGCGGATCGGCAACTCTTACGCTATTGATGCCCGGGAAGCATTTCGCCAGAAATGCTCTCGGAGCTTTTGCCTGCATCGACACGGCCGTGCGCGAAGGAGTTCTGGAATCATTGAAAAACTATTCGCCGCAGCGACTCGTTGAAATACTTTCCCGTTTCCCCGGAGTGGAAAGACGGATCGAAAAAATTACCGAAATTCGCGGCTGTCCTGTCTATGACGACTACGGGCATCATCCGACAGAAATCGCGGCTGTCCTGAATGCTCTGCGCGGCCGTATGGAAAAAGGCCGTTCTCTGATCGCTGTTTTTCAGCCGCACCGCTACACAAGGACGCGCGCACTATTCCGGGAATTTGCCCGGGCTCTTGACCTCGCCGACAGGATTTATCTCCTGCCTCTGTATTCGGCCGGGGAAAATCCCATAACGGGCGCAGACTCTCTGTCAATATTGAACGAGCTGGATGCAAAAAAGGCCTGCCTCATAGAAAATGGTAAATTTTCACCGATCATTGACAATTTGGTCGGGGGAGACAATGTTGTATTTCTGGGGGCCGGAGATATTTCAAAACAGATCAGAAAATATCTGGCGGGCTCTCATTGAATTGACAGACCTGCAACCGATTTCGGGATGGTCTGTGTCGGAATACGGAACGTATCCTGACTCGATATTTGCTCAAGCCAGAATTCCGGGAGATTATTATGGAAATAAAAGTTTCAGATATTAAGAATGATTTTCAAAGCGCGGGTCTTTTTGAATCGATCACAGGAGAGTCCGCCGGATTTTCAAGAATTGCCCCGGTAGAAAACTGCCAGAAAGGCGATCTGGTTTTTCTGGAGAAAAAAGAATTTCTGGAAGCGGTTGTGAAAAGTCAGCCCTCCGTCGTTGTGACAACTTCCGAACTGGCCGGCGCCGTTACCGAGGCAATGATTCCCGCCGTGCTGGTGGCAAAAAATGTCGGTCTGGCTCATGCTCTTCTTCGTCAGAAATACGGCGACCGCAATTTTCGCGAAGAGGCGGAATGGGGGAAAGTCCATGCAAGCGCCGTTGTGCATCCGTCTGTGAAACTTCCCGCTTCCGTGATCGTTCATCCGGGCGCCGTGATCGGCAAAAATGTCCAGATCGGAGAAAATACTGTGATCATGGCAAACTGCGTTATCGAGTACGACGCTAAAATTGGAAAAGACTGCGTGATTTATCCCGGCGTGTACATTGGTTATGAATGCGTTGTAGGCGACCGCGTGATCATAAAACCGGGCAGTGTGATCGGTTCGGAAGGCTACGGATTCGCGCAGGATAAAGAGAAAAAAAGCCACAGGATTCCACAGCGCGGCAAGGTAGTTCTGGAAGACGATGTGCTTGTCGGCGCCTCCAACTGCATCGACAGGGCCAGCTACGGCGAAACCCGAATCGGCAGCGGCACCAAAATGGACAATCTCTGTCATGTAGCGCACAATGTCACCGTGGGAAAGGACTGCCTTCTGACGGCGGGCCTGGTCGTCGCCGGTTCGACAAAAATCGGAAACCGTGTCATCGCCAGCGGCATGACGGGAATTCTGGATCATCTGGTCGTCGGCGATGATATCATTCTCGTTCATCGCGCTGGTGTCATCGCTTCGCTGAAAGAACCAGGTGTGTATGCCGGGCTTCCCGCGGAACCGCTCGTGCCGTATATGAAGAATATCGCGCTCCAGAAGAAGATACCGGATATGCGAAAAGAGATCAAGGAGCTGCAGAAGACCGTCGCCGATCTGGAGAAGAAGATAAAGTAACAGGATGGTCAGGATTGACAGGACTAGAGGTTTACTTTCCGGCCTCCGATATTCCCTATTGATCCTATTGTCTATCTTCTCCATAAATACTGCTTTACAGTTATACGGTAGTATGGCAATCCGTATCCATGAAGACAACGATTGATATACCCGTTGAACTGGTAAAAAAAGCTAAGATCGAAGCGATAAATCACGGTATCACACTGCGTGATATTTTGATCCAGGGTTTGCAAAAGGAATTGAGCTCTATGTCTCCCGGCAGGCCGTCCGGCTCAAAACCGGTCGGTCAGAAGAAAGATCGATGGATGGAGGAAAGCAGAAAATTGATGCGGCAGATCAAGGAAAAAAGCAGGCTCCAGAAAACTCTGGCAGAAATCACCGTTGATGGAAGGCGATGAGATATACTCTGGAAAATGCGCGGATAGAGGTATCCGTCAATTCCTCCCCACCCCACCTTGCGCTGCGCCGGAGTTGAAAACCGAGCTTCAATCTACCGATTGAAAGTAAGCTTTAATAGTTTGCATATCCAGGCGATTGGGCAGAAGAGCATGCAGATCATCGTCAGTTTGCGCACAGGGCAGTTTTTCAAAAAGATATCGAAGATACCAAAATGGTTCCAGACCGTTTGCCCGCGCCGATTCGACCAGGCTGTAATGGACCGCGCTGGCTACGGCGCCGCGAGGACTGCCGCTGATCATCCAGTTTTTTCGGCCAATAACGAAAGGCCGGATAGCGTTCTCGACCATGATATTGCTGATGGGAATCAGTGGGTTTTTAAGAAATGGAATAAGTTTGGGCCACTGGCCCAGTGTGTAATGTATAGCCTTTCCCAGAAGACTTTCGGGACTGGTCACGATCGAGTTGTGATCGAGCCATCGCTTGAAATAATTCATACGCCGCGCCGATTTGTGTTTTCGCAGCTCAAGCAGCTGCTCAGGCGAAAGATTTTTCTGCCTTGCCTCTTTTTCCGTGCGATAGAGCTTCTGAAAAAATCTCATAGCCGCTTTTAAAGTGCGGGAATTTCCCTTCGCCGCGATCAGTGCGTCGTGGAATTTGCGCCGCACATGATCCATACATCCGGCATGCTCAGCTTTCAGGTGTGCGGCCACAGCGTCGAAGGCCTCGTAGCCGTCCGTTTGAAACGCTCCGTGAAAACCGGCAAGAAGTTCGTTCAGGAATTTTGTTTCTTTTGTTTCCCGGTACCGGAAAAGAACGAGCGGCCTCTCCGGCGGTCCGCCGCGCAGGACAAACATATGCGATTTTGTCGTGTTGCTGCGATCAGGTTCGTTCATCACCTGCAGACGGGTCTCATCGCAGCCGATCAGAGGACCGGCGCGGATCTCGTCGATCATGAGCTCTATGAGCCGGGTACAGCGACGGGCGACAAAGATGGCCCAGTTACACATCGTCGCGCGCTCCAGTTTTACGTTCCATCGCGCGAATATCTTCGCCAGCCGGAAAAAAGGCAGAGCATCGCAGAACTTCGCGACTATAATGTAGGCCAGCAGCGCCGCAGAAGCGATGCCGCCGGGGATCAGCCGGGGCGGCATGGGAGCTGTTTTCACAGGTTTCTCGCCTTCGGCCTCAACTCCCTCGCAGGCATGGCAGGCATATTTGAGGCGTATGTGTCTCCGGACAAAAACGCTTTCCGGTATGATTTCCAGTTCTTCGGATGTGTCCTCGCCGATGCGAACCAGTTCAGCTCCGCAGCGGCAGGTCTTTTCCTCAGCCTTGAGGTCGTGCACAGAATCGACGCGCGGCAGATTGTCGGGCAGAGCCTTACGTCCTCCGCGTCTGCTCCTTGAATGATTCCGAACAGTCGTTCGGGGCGTTTCTGTCTCGACGGCACTCGTCTCAGCTTCGTTGAACAATCGCCCCTGATTCGCATCATGTTCGCTCAGTTTCTCCGAGCGTCGGCCGAAAAGCGCGTTCTTCAGCAGCGCAAGCTGTTCGCGCAACG
>VFLI01000034.1 GCA_009885105.1 Spirochaetia bacterium
CCGCGGAAACTCTGTCCGCCCTGACCCCGGAAAATGCGCGCGCCATGCTGCACGAACTGCAGGTGCGCCAGATTGAACTGGAGATGCAGAACGAAGAACTGCGACGCGCTCAGCTGGAAATCGACGCTTCGCGCGAACGCTATTTTGACCTGTACGATCATGCGCCGGCGGGCTACTGCACTGTCAGTGAACAGGGGCTGATCCTTGAGGCAAACCTCACTCTGGTCAATGCGCTGGGAATGACCCGCCTGGCTCTTGCAAAGAAGCCATTATCTCTTTTCATTCATAAAGAAGACATGGATACATTTTACCTGTTTCGCAAACAGGCGCTGGCAAATTTAGCGGCGGCCAGGGAACTTCCGTCCTGCGAGGTCCGGATGTCGCGCAGCGACGGCTCGTACTTCTGGGTAAGTTTGACTGCGGCCATAACCCTGGGTGAGTCCGGCGAAACGCAGCTGCGCCTGGCGCTGACTGATATCAGTGCGCGCAAGAAGACTGAGGAGGCGCTGCGCGAAAGCGAGATCAAACTAAAAACCATATTTGAAAAGTCACGGGACGCCTTTGGCGTTTCCAAACAGGGCACACATGTTCTGGTAAATCCGGCTTATTTAACCATGTTTGGGTATGAGAGAGCGGAGGAGTTGATCGGGACGCCCATCATCAATCTCATCGCGCCCGAAAGCCGCGTGAGGGTGATCGCGAATCTCCAGGCCCGCGCCGACGGAACTCCCGCGCCAACAGATTACGAAATCATCGCACTCCGCAAAGACGGCACAAAATTCGATATGGAAGTCCATCTTTCCCGGTATGAGCTAAAGGGCGAGAACTATTCTATGGCGATCTTACGGGACATCACTGATCGCAAGCGGATTGAGCACCAGTTAGGCGAACGGTTAAAAGAGCTGCAGGCATTTTACAATCTGGCAGCGATCAGGGAGAAAGAAATCACACTGGACCAACAGTATCAGGAAATCTCGGATATCCTGCCGAGCAGCTGGCAGTACCCGGAGATTGCATGCGCGAGAATCATGATGGGCGATGCTGAGTATCGCACCAGGAACTTCGCCCAGTCCAGATGGATGCAATCTGCGCCCATCAAAGTCAACGGAGCCGTGGCGGGCAGGATTGAGATCGGTTACCTTGAGGAAAAGCCGGAAAGGGACGAGGGTCCCTTCATGAGGGAAGAGAGACAGCTTTTAGCTGCTATTGCCGAGCATACAGGGCGGATCACGGAGCACAGGCAGGCGGAAAAGGCGCTGCGCGAAAGCGAGATTCTTATACAAAAAGCGCAGGAAACCGCTCACCTTGGAACATTCTCATTCAATCAATCCGACCAGGTTGTCAAAGGTTCGGATGAACTTTTCCGAATTTTCGGAATCGCGCGCGCTGATTTTCTTTTCAACAACTTC
Source organism: Spirochaetia bacterium (assembly GCA_009885105.1). Lineage (GTDB taxonomy): Bacteria > Spirochaetota > Leptospiria > Leptospirales > Leptonemataceae > VFLI01. The sequence goes on from VFLI01000034.1 coordinate 1,410, forward strand.
CTCGATTCTGTTTATCCGGGTCAAAAAGATTTTGTATTCGGCGCTATTCAGGCGGCTATTGAGAAGAAGAGCCCTTACGATATCACCTATGACCTTCTGTTGCCGGATGGAACGAAAAAACATGTCAGGGCAATTGGAGAAACCATTGTGAATGCGGAAGGGACGACATTGCTGGTCGGGACTGTTCAAGACATCAACGAGCGCAAGCAGACGGAAAAGGCGCTCCGCGAAAGCACAGAACGGCACCATAGCATCCTCCAGACAGCCATGGCCGGCTTTTGGTTAGTGGATATGCAGGGTCGATTGCTGGAAGTCAATGAGACTTATAGTAAAATGAGCGGCTACAGCATCGCCGAACTGCTGACCATGCGTATTCCCGAGCTGGAAGCCCTTGAACAGGCTGAGGACACTGCCGCCCGCATGCAGAAGATCGTGGCCCACGGTGAGGACCGTTTCGAGACCCGGCACCGCCGAAAGGATGGAAGCGTGTATGATGTTGAAGTCAGCGTTCAGTACAGACCTGTCGAAGGCGGGCGATTCATCGTTTTTCTGCAAGACATCACCGAGCGCAAAAATGCGGAAGAGGAAAAAATCAAACTGCTCAGCCAGCTGCAGGAATCGCAGAAGATGGAAGCGATTGGCATACTGGCCGGAGGCATTGCGCATGATTTCAATAACATTCTGACCGGCATTCTGGGACATGCCAGCCTTCTGAAAATCCGCACAAAAGAGCAGCCGATGAATTATCAATCGGCGCTTACCATTGAGGCCGCAGCAGAACGCGGAGCAGAACTGACCGCACAGTTACTCGGGTTTGCCAGAAAAGGAAAGTATCAAACTCAGCCGGTGAACATCAACAAAACAATCGCCGATGTCTTGCGATTGCTTGAGAGAACCATAGATAAACGTATTTCTGTGATTCAGCTTCCAGCCCCCGGAGATCCTGCCGCCAGAGGCGATCCCGGTCAAATGCAGCAGGTTCTGATGAATCTGGCGCTCAATGCCGTCGACGCTATGCCGGAGGGCGGAAAGCTCACGTTGCAGACTGAGGTTGTTTATTTAGATGAAAAATTCGATCTGCATCGACTCGGAGGAATTGAGGGCAGTTATCTGAAAATTTCTGTGAGTGATACCGGCCAGGGAATCGCCAGAGATCATCTGGATCGAATTTTCGAACCGTTCTTTACCACTAAAGAAATGGGCAAAGGGACCGGTATGGGACTGGCCATGGTATACGGCATTATTCATAACCATCAAGGCTGTATTGATGTTTCCAGCGAGATTGGCAGAGGCACTACTTTCACGATTTATCTTCCATTAGATAATGCCGTAAAAGAAGAAAAACCGGCCCCGTCAGTTGAGGTCACAAAATCCGGATCGGGACGGATTCTGGTGGTTGACGATGAGAGTGTCGTTCGTGATGTCCTGTCAGAAATGCTTGCCAATCTCGGGTATGGAACGATTACCGCGGATGACGGGGAAGCGGCTGTGAATATTTATCGGAGAGAAAGCGCGAACATTGATCTTGTGATCATAGATATGATGATGCCGAAACTCAACGGCCGTGACTGCTTCCTGGAACTAAAAAAGATCAACCCCCAAATCAGGGCGATCCTTTCAACCGGCTTCGGCCTTGAAAGCCGCACTCAGGAAATCCTCGATGCCGGTGTTCTTGGATTTATTCAGAAGCCCTACACCATTGAGAAATTGAGCCGGGCGGTCGCAGAAGCGCTGGGCATTGACAGACAGGTGAGAACGTAAGACACAAAATGACAACCAGGAAGGATAAACCGGCAAACACCAACGCCGCAGCCGAAGCCGCAGCCGCCGCCGACGCCGAAGCAGCAGCAGAACTGCGCAAACGGGCAGAGGCAGCCTTCCGCGAAAAAGAGGATGCCGCGGAAACTCTGTCCGCCCTGACCCCGGAAAATGCGCGCGCCA
>VFLI01000111.1 GCA_009885105.1 Spirochaetia bacterium
ATGCAGCCCCCAGTGTGGCAAGACCGAGAAGGGCAGCAGTGCACAATTCAACGTGTTCTTTCAATCGATTGATAAGTGATTGTTTTTCCGACATATTGGCTCCTGAATATTGATCAACCACACCTATAACGAGGCTGTCAGTTGAAATCAAGGAAAAAACACACGGACACCGCCCTGTCTAAAAAAAATTGCGCACGGACTGTTCCAGTGTTTCCTCCAAGGCAGGGCAAATGTCATGCGCAAAGCAAAAAGACCGTCCTCGGATTCTTCCGTTACCCCAGCTCTTAAATGGATCTTCCTGTGTCGGATCATTTGTAGAGGCCTCAATGAGTATTGGATCATTTAAAGAATTATATCAATTTTTACAGTCGTTTTTTCCTTTTCTGGCTCCGGAAAAATATTGCATTTATACTGGATTCCCTCTTTTTTGCATATCTCCTGCAGATAAGAATTGTAGAGCAGTCCCAGTCCCGCTCCGAGTTTCTCATCGCCTCCGTCCTGATAGAAATCGGCCAGAGATATTCCATCCGTGTCCGTTTTCATTTTTTTATAGAGAAAGGATCGTATTTTTTCGTCGATCAGACCGTAATTGGAGATTGTGATCTGAATTCTGTACTGCTGACCGTATGAATTGCGTTCCGGATTCATATTCCAGGAAACATCGATCATCTGCTGCCTTTTCTCTGCAGCTTCAATCGCCTTGCGGCGGTTGTCGGAATTTCTGAGGAACTTATCAGTATCCTCTGCCGATGACATATTCTCCTTGATGATCACTCTCTCCAGATGGGCCTTCTCCGCATTCTGGATGAACTCCATCAAAAGACTGCTCAGATGCGCGGCGATTTTTGTCTGATCCAGATACAGAGCGATCATGTTTGAGAAGCTTCTTCGCATATCATCTTTCAACGGAGTCTGATAAACGACAAGATACAGATACCAGATTCTGCGGTCTATCCAGCCGATAAATTTATCCAGGCTGCGCGACCTCATGGTGCGGTCTTCCTCGCTCAGCGACGTGTTTTTCATGATCCTTTCCAGAACGTCGCTGCGGATTTCTTTTTCTATGGATTCAAAAAGATTTTTTTTTGCCTCGCGCATGGCGTCGATTTTCTGCTTGGGAATCTGACCCAGATCAATGATTGAAAGTTTTGGATTCTTCCTGTTGAAATCCTTGACCACGGGCGAATCAAAAAGCATTTTTGCCAGAGACGGACTGAGCTTCTTGTACAGAATTGCGTAGACGATCAAATTGTTCGTGCTGATCAGCTGAGCTCGTTTGCTGAGAAAATCCGGCTGGCTTGAGTAAAGTTCCTCAATGCAGGAGTTCATGATTAATTTCTGCAGAAGCGGCGCGTTGAAACTGGGAGATTCCAGACCCTCCTTGATGATACCCTGTTTATTCTTTATTTTCTTCAGCTGTCCTGGAGATTTCTGGAACAGAACGATCCCGTCTTTCGTCAGAATCAGGTGGGCTGGCAGATGTATAAAAGGGTCCGCTCGTACTGCCGGTTCTGCCATATTAATGAGAATCGGCTATTCTGGGCTCAAAGCAGGTCAAATCAATTCCTGGATTTTCATCTAAATGTTATTGTTTTTCCGTAAAACCCGATAATAACTGTAATCATGCCGGCAATAAAACATAAAAGGCTGTATTTCTTTCTCTTTTTTCTATGTATTCCCTTCTATATATATGCGGTCGGGGAAGAATCGGGAACTGCCGGACTCGATGAAATGCTGAAAAAGGCCCAGGACCATTTCTATCAGGGACGCTACCATGTTGCGATGATTCTGCTGGATAGGATCAAGGCTGCCGATCCGGAGAACAGCACCGCCTATTCCCTGTCAGGCGATATCCATCTCATTCATCGCGAACTGCCGGAAGCCGAGAAAGACTTCCATACAGCGATCGAGCTGTCGGAAAGAAAGGACCGGGAGTACTACCGTCTCGGGCAGGTGCTCTATCTCAGCAACCGGCCCCGCGAGGCGATGGATGCCTTTGAGCAGGCCTTGAAGATAAATCCCAATTTAAAGACTGCGATTTTTTATAAAGGTCTTGTACAATTATTTCTTCTCCGAAACAAAGAGAAAACTATTGAATACTGGACTGAATTTCGAAAAATAGCACCGGACGATCCGCAGGGTCCTGATATCGACAGAGCGCTGGCCGTTCTCAGGCGGTCCGATTTTGTGCTGCCTCCTCCGGAGCGCGATATGAACAGAGAAGCCCGCGAACTGTGCGCGCCCTGCTGCGAAAATAGCGGCGGGAACGGCAACAACAACAGCATCAGAGATCCTCGAAATACGAATGTTCCGGATCCGTCCGATTCTCGAATTCCCTACATGCCGGCAGAACCGGAAAAAGAAAAAAGCAAAGACGAAAAAGAGAGTATCATAGAAAAGGATGATTTATGAAGAAGAAGGCCCTCATCGCAGCCGGTTTTGCTGTCCTGGTTCTCTCCTCATTTTATCTGTACCGGACTTTTCGATCGGCCGGATTCCCCGATGACGAGCTGAGCAAAAAAATTGAACAGATGATCGATGAAATCGCCGATCACCCGGATATTCTCCGTCTCCAGATGGAGCTGGCGCGCCTGTATGATATTCAAGGAAATCTGCCGCAGGCCAGACAGACTTACACACGAGCCCTGGAATTCAAAAATCTTTCCAATGACAATAAATATGAAATCTTGATAGTGCTGTCACGCATCGCTCTGGAAATGGAGGATTTTAAAGAAGCCCACCGTCTTGCCAATGAAGCGCGAAGACTCGATCCGAGAAGAGCCGCCGCTTACAACCGCAGGGGCGCCGTGCATGAAACGGAAGGCAAAACACAGGAAGCTCTGCGCGAATACGAACGCGCCGCCAAAGTGGAACCGACCGATCCGGAATCGTATCTTCGCCGGGCCCGGATACTTGAGAGTCAGGGGCGGCTGACCGACGCAGAACGAATGTTGAAAGAAGGCATACGCCGCAATCAGAGAAGCGGAATCACAGAAACAAATCTTGCCGAATTCTATCTGCGTCACGAAAGAATTAAAGAAGCCGTCACACATCTGGAAAGAGCGGTCCGGCTGGAACCGAGGAATGCGGCCATTCATCTGGCTCTTGGCGATGCATACAGAAAAGTTCCCAACCATATCCGGGCTCTGGAAGAATATAGACGGGCCTACACCATCGAGCCGGTGCAGCCGGAGACGGCCCCGGCCCGTGAAAGATCCGGTGATGTAAGAATCGAAATCGCTCAGAGAAGAGAAGCTCTGACGGACTACGAAGAAGCTCTGAAAATTGATCATGACAATGCATCGCTCCGGGAAAAATATCTGGCTCTGAAAAAGGAACTTGAGCAGAAAGAAGAAGAAACTCGCCAGGCCCGGCAGAAGGAAGAGGAAACCCGGAGTCAGAAAGAGGAAGAATCGAAACGAAACAGCGGCGCCCAGACAATTCCCGGAAGCAGGCACGATGAAACATTAGAGGATACAGAAAAAGAAAACAGAAACAAACCCGGCGCAAATGAAACGACGGCTGAACTGAAACGCAGAGGCAGAGAAGATTACAATGCACGACGTTATTCAGAAGCTCTGATCCTTTTTCAAAAAGCGGCGGATGCGGATCCCCGGGATGACGAAGCCTGTTATCTATCCGGTAGAACACAGGAAAAACTGGGACGCGATAACGATGCAGCAGCATCGTTTCAGAGAGCGGTCCGGATCAACGATCATAATTCAAAATCATGGTTCTACCTGGGGCAGGTGTATTTTCGCAAAGGAAAATTCACCGAGGCCGCCGACGCTTTCAAAAAGGCCGGCGACGCAGATCCTGTCTTTGCGGATGCGCGCTACAATCAGGCTGTGAGTCTGGAAAAAAGCGGACGCGCACCGCAGGCAACGGAAGCGTATCGTGCCTGCCTGCGAATCGATCCAGGCAACCTTGCTGCTTCGATCAATCTGACGATCTTATTAAAAAACTCAGGCCGTTCTCAGGAATCTCTCGCCGCTGCAGATGCCGGCCTGGTAAAGAATCCACAGAATGCAAAGTTGCATTTTCATCGTGGAGAGAATCTTTCTCTGCTGGGCCGAACTGATGAAGCCATTGAAGCATTCAAAAAAGCGTCAGAGCTGGATGCACGCCTTTACGAAGCGCGTTTCAATCTGGGTTTGAACCTGGCGCGCAAGGGCAGAAATCAGGAAGCTCTGGATGCTTTCCAGACGGCGGCCGAGATTCGCAGCGACGATCCAGCAGTGTACTTTGAACAGGGCAGAACTCTGAAAAACGCGGGCCGTCTGGATGAGGCAGTCAATTCTCTTGAAAAAGCGCTTTCCATTGAAAAAGGCCATGTCGAGGCATCGATCGAAATTGTGCCGCTTCTGATCAAATCAGGCAAAAATGAAAGGGCATCCGCCGTCATGGCGCAGTGTCAGGAAATTCATCCCGGCGACTACCGCGTTCAATTCAACGCAGGCAATCTGTACAGAAAGCTGAAACAGTATGACCTGGCAAAATCTGCATACCGCCAGGCGATATCCGCGGACCGAAGCAGATCGGAAGCTTCATTAAATCTTGCGGCAACCTGTATGGAAATCCGGAATTTTCCAGAAGCCGAGGCCGCCCTGAAGGATGTACTGTCGCGGAATGCAAATGATTCGGATGCAAACCGTCAGCTGGGGCTGCTCTACTACAAATTCATGAATCAACCCGCTGCAGGGAAACCCTATCTGCAGAAATATCTGAACTTAAAACCTGGAGCGCCAGATGCGGCGGAAATTCGAAAACTGATTCAATAGGTTCCAGAAGAATTTTTTTATTTCCATTCTGATCCGGTTTGCTCTTTTTATGGGTGTTCCTGTCTGCACAATCGCTCTGATTGTTTACCCGCTTCTCATCGCTCTGGCGGCGCTGACACTGCGCCGGAGCGGCACAAGAAACATTTTCTTTCTGATTACGGTTCTGGCTTCCATGGGGCTGATGCTGAATCTTGTCTACATATACAATGAATTTGCGTACATTCAAGCGGTCTGTGTGTTCTGCATCGTATGCACGTTTCTTATTGCCGCGAATATGATCCTGGGTGTGAGGGGATATTTTCAGTCAACAGAATAGACCTTCCAAGAAACGCGCACATGCCGTGAAAAAGCTGAAGAAAGCCTGACAGGCATGCCAATATTGCTGGCATTCCGGATCGGAATGCAATTTTTTGGCGTATATGAGACTATGTGTGATTGGTAGCGGATATGTGGGACTCGTTGCCGGAACCTGTTTTGCCGATTATGGCAATCATGTGTACTGCGTTGATATTGATGAAAAAAAGATAGAGAAGCTCAAGAACGGTGTTCTTCCGATTTATGAACCTGGTCTGTCGGAAATGGTTGTAAGAAACCAGCGCCAGGGACGGATGGAATGTACTACGGATCTAGAAAAGGCCGTAAAAGATTCGGATATAATCTTCATCGCCGTGGGGACACCGGACGGCGGTGACGGCCGCGCCGACCTCACCGGAGTGCTG
>VFLI01000036.1 GCA_009885105.1 Spirochaetia bacterium
GGGGCGCGATCGATCATTTCTTTGTCGAACGTTAGGACAGGGGCTCGATGAAGGTAAGCGACGGCTAGGTAAAGCGAATCGGCGCCTTTCAGGCCAGTCCTTGCGATCTCGGTCCGAGTTTTAATATACAGTTGTTTATCAATATTTACATATTTTTGTTTTGAAAGACTTGCCGCTCTGTCCGCGCATTCTTCTGCCAGATCGCCCATACCGGTTTTTCGCCGTACAGAGGAAAGGATCTCTATAAAGAATAAACAATGAGTAATAAGTAAAGTCTTTTCAATCTGTATTTTACCAATGACGCTTTCTGCAATTTCATGATTGCTGTCTTCTTCATCCAGGAAACTCAGAAATACATTTGAGTCCAGAGTAAATTTCATCTCCTGCCATCACGCGCAATTTCTACCAGAGTCTGCGGGTTTTTGTTTTTTTCCTTTATTTGCTGCATCAATATTCTACTTTCATCCATCCAACGGTCCTTTTTTTCTTTTTTCTGGCTGACCGGTTTCGCACCCGATGAACTGCCAGGTGAAATAGAATTTAGCTCTTTCTTCAAACCATTGATTACGATATCACGAAGCGTGACACCGTGGTTTACTGCTTCGATTTTAGCCTTCTTGATAAGTTCCAGTGGAATATCAATGGTTGTCTTCATGAATACATATTGCCATATTGCCGTATATCTGTAAAGCAGTATTTGTGCTAATTTTATGTTCCACATCTCCAACTCCAGACCCCACATTTTCTAAAAAAATCTGAAACATTTTCCGGTCCAGGTCATAGAAATATAAAGCGAATCTGCTTTTAATTCAGGATTTTGAGGAAAATATGAGAACTTTTAGAGCATTATCAGGATTATTCATCAAAGCGGGGCTGATTTCTGCCATTCTTGTGGCTTTACTGTCAACAAATAGCCTTCAGGCGGATGTCAATGCCAATGGCAGCTTTTCCAGCACAATTGACATAAAACTGCCTCCTAGGTTGAAAAATATGGCCCCAAAGCTCTCTCTGGAATACAATTCACATGCGGGCAATGGCATGCTGGGCATGGGCTGGCAATTGACCGGTCTGCCGGTAATCAAGCGTGCTGCTTACACCGGAGCAATCAATTATTCAGCGGCCGATACTTTTGTCGAATCGAATGCCGGAATACTGGCACCACAGGGCGGTGGCATATATTTCTCAAAGAACGAATCCTTCTCAAAGTTCACGGCTGTCGGTGTTTGCGGCGGCGGCCCCTGCAGCTGGATCGTGCAGGATCGCTCCGGCATGACCCTTTACTACGGGGACTCAAATAGTTCACGCATCGAGGCTGTCCGGTCAGTCAACGACGGTTCCGTCCGCGTCTGGGCGCTCACGCGGGTGGAAGACCGCAACGGCAATTCGTATGAGATCATTTATGATGAAGATACGGTGAATGGAGACTTTTATCCTCTATCCATCACCTACACCAAAGGGGCTGGTATTTCAGAATATTATACAATTGAGTTTTCTATTGAATCCCGTTCTGATGCTGCAATCAGTTATGCGGACAATGCGAAAGAATTTATGGACCAAAGGATTACCGCCATCCGTATTAAAGCGGCCGGCAGTCTACTGCGAAAATACCAATTCGACTATCAAAATGGAACTGCAACCGGCCATAGCCGATTAACAGCCGTGCAGGAATACGGCAGCGGGTCGGAAACGCTTCCGGCGACGACTTTTTCCTGGCAGGATGGGGGCACGGGATTTTCAACACCATCGCACTGGTATGATGATTTCTCTTACGGCTACGGTTTTACAGACAATGATATTCCACGGATGATTTCCGATGTGAATGGCGATGGTAAAATGGACATAACCGTTTTCAACGGCGGCGGCGTGCAATTGCTGCTTTCTACGGGAACGGGTTTCTCCTATATGGGACAAACACCAATTTTTGGCTCTCTTCAAGGCTGGACAAACAACGATGACTACCCTCGCACTATGGCGGACGTGAATGCCGACGGCAAAGCGGACATCGTTGGTTTTAAGAATGGTGTGTATGTATCTCTCTCCGCCGGAAATTGCTTTACCGCGCCCAGCCTGTGGTACAATGACTTTGGATATGGTGCTTCGCATCCTTACAGTAGACTGCCGCAGATGCTGGCTGATGTGAATGGCGACGGAAAAGCAGATGTTGTGGTATTCAACGGAGGCGGCGTGCAGCTGCTACTTTCGACGGGAGCTTCCTTTTCTTATGTTGGTCAATCGCCCGCCGACTATTCCACGCCTCATGGTTATGACAACACAGGGAAAAATCCCCGCATGCTGGCTGATGTGAACGGCGACGGCAAAGCTGACATCGTTGGTTTTCACAACTCGGGTGTTTTTGTTTCGTTTTCAACAGGCACAGGATTCACGTCTCCTGAATTGCAGATTTCAGAATTTGGCACAGACCAGGGCTGGACAAATACAAATGATTATCCGCGCACCCTGGCCGATATGAACGGCGATGGCAAAGCGGACATCGTTGGTTTTAAGAATGGCGTGTATGCTTCTCTGTCAACCGGGTCCGGTTTTACCCCGCCCAGCCTTTGGTACAATGATTTTGGCTATGGAGCTGCGCATCCTTTCAATGACCTGCCTCAGATGCTGGCCGATGTGAATGGCGACGGTAAAGCAGATTTACTTGTTTTCAACGGCGGCGGTGTGCAATTGCTTCTTTCAACCGGAACGGGTTTCACCTACATGGGACAAACACCAGATTTCGGCTATCTTCAGGGCTGGACCGATATGGGTCATTACCCGCGAACCATGGCGGACATCAACGGCGATGGAAAAGCAGATATAGTTGGTTTCGGGACAGGTATGGGCACGGGAGTAAAAGTCTCCCTGTATGGTTCAATGAATTCCAATAATGATCTCCTCACCTCCATCTCCAACGGACTCGGCGGCACAACCAACATCACATACACACCCGCAACACAGGTTTCCGGCGCTGTTCGCGCCGATATCACCGCTACCGGCAATGCGAATCCTTCGCCACAGCCGCTGGTAACAGCGGTTACAACGACGGACGGACGTGGCCTTTCATTTAATACGACATACGCATACAGCAACGGCCGCTATATCCCTGGTCCTGCTGATGTTCAGGCAAATCTTGGTTTTGCCTCATTTACCGAAACAAACAACAGTACGGGAATTGTTGAAATTACTTTGTTCAATCAGGATGCCAGCATAAAACATCTTCAAGGAACCCCGTACCAGCAGCAGGTATTTGCAGGCGGCTCCATTATGTCGCAAACAACATACACCTATGACTCGGTTTCGCCGAACACCGGTACAACCTTCGTTCGCCTCCTGAGCGAGACGAACTCGACTTACTCTCCGCATGCCCTTTCTTTCAGCCGGACAAAATCTATCGCCTACGACGGCTATGGAAACCAGACCCAGGTTGTAGAATCCGCTACCGGCATTCCTGATGTTACCACAGCGACCACATACAATGTTGACACGTACAACTGGTCGCTGGGATTGCCGACGGCCATCAGCGTAACATCGGGCGCATCCACACTCAAGCAGACGACGATCAGCTATTCCGGCGCGAATCCAACACAGGTATGCACCTGGATCGGCAGCGGCAGCTGGGGCTGCACAAATCTCGCCTACAATGCGAACGGAAATGTGGTTTCTTCAACGGACCCGCTGGGTCGTACAACGACGCTTGCGTATGATACGCAGTCCAACGCGCAGGTTGCAAGGGTCACCGACGCCATGGGTCATGTGAGCACAAAGACATACACGGCGGACGGCCAGATCGCTTCGCAGACGGATGTGAATGGAAACGTGACGACAAACAGCTACGATACTTTCGGCAGGCTTGCCGAGACGAATCTGCCCAACGGCGGACGTGTTACCTACGGAACAGCGAATCTCGGCGAAGCGAACAGCCAGTACAGGCAGACGATTGTGCTGACCGACGGCAGCCGGACCATTACGAAAAACGAGTACTTCGACGGGGCCGGGTTTGTTTACAAAGAAACCACGACCGGCGACAATGGATCGGTCCAGGTCCTGAGCAGCAAAGACTCGGCCGGACGCAACTACAGCACGTCACAGCCTCACCATGCCGGCGGAAACGCCAACTGGACGATCAAAACTTTTGATGCAGCGGGCCGAGTTGTCGCTGTGAGTCTTCCAAACGGAAGCACTGTAACCAACTCATACGGAGCCGACTCAATCGCAACGACTGCCAATGGCAGAACGACGACAAAAACTTTCAATGCAGCGGGCAAGGTCGCATCCATCGCTGATGCGATGGGAAATACAACCACATTCAATTACGATGCGCTGGGGCGCGTAACAGGCACAACTCTGGCCGACGGCTCGACGACGTCGATCTCCTACGACGGCCTGGGTCACAAAATAAGCATCACAGAACCGAACACCGGCACGACGAATTTCGCCTACAATGCGGCGGGCAGCCTGGTGAGCCAGACCAACGCGCGTGGCCAGACGATCAATTTCGCATACGATGCTCTGGGACGAGTTACGCTAAAAGACCTTCCGGCCGGCGCGGGCACAGACGTGTCTTACCGATACGATGAGGCAGGTTTTGCAAACGGCAACGGCCGATTGACTTCAAAAACAGACGAAGGCGGCATCACACAGTATTCGTACGATGCGATGGGCCAGATTCTGAGCAAGCAGATGATTGTGGACAACAAATCTTACAGTTACACAACCATTTACGACTATGCAAAACGTCCGACTGAAATCACGTATCCCGACGGATCGCTCATCAAATACACGTACACGGACGGCGGCAATCTCGCCACTCTCGTGTTCAATGATACGACTTACGCAACCTGGTCGAATTACGATACGACGGGAAAACCGGCAAAACTGGAACTGGCCAATGGCACCTCAACGGATTACACGTATGACGGAACTGTAGGCAAAATCAATTCGCTTGTGACAACGGCTCCGGCGGGTCAGATACAGAATCTGACATATGCATTCGACAACGGCACAAACGTAACTGCGATCACGGACAACAGATCGACCAGGATCGACGCGGCCACGGGCGTCAATACCGACGAAACCGTCAGCTATACTTACGACAATCTCGATCGTCTGACAGGCGCGAACGGAGTCTGGGGAGCTTTCTCCTATTCCTACAATGCTGTCGGAAATGCGACCAGCCTGGAAGGCAGAGCCCTGACCTATTCAGGACAGAGAGCGACTTCCGGCACAAATTTTATCGCCGCCTACGATGCGACGGGAAACACTGTTTCGCAGACCGTCGATGGTGTCTCCTGGTCCTACGACTACGACGCTGAGAACCGGATCACCAAAATCTATCGCGGCGGCAGCGTTGCCACCACTATGGCATACGACGACAACGGCCAGCGTGTAAAGAAGATTTACAATCGTCCGGATGATTCGCAGGTCATCACGATCTACATCGGCAGTGGATACGAAATCCGCAAGCGCGACGGCAACGAGTTCCACACGATCAATCTGCACGGCAACGGACAGCTGATCGCATCAATCACCCAGCAGGGCATGATCCAGACGAGCATGAACGAATTCCAGAAACAGATCGCTCTGGCAGGCCTGTACTCGGCAAAGAGCTTCATGGGCCTGATGATGAAGGGCGGAACGTTCATCGCAGCCGTGATGGTACATCCAAAAACCATGACAAGAATTGCCTACGCTTTCTCCTTTGCGATGATTGCGGGAATTCTGGGGCTCTTCCTGATCAGCCTGGCTCGCGAACGCGGCTGGCTGGGAGCGACGACGCTCGAGCGCCGTCCTGTCTTTGGAATGAAAATGCGAGTGGCTGCTATGTGCACTGCTCTCGTTCTTTCGCAGACCAACTGCGGCAATGCGGGCGGCGGCGGCGGGTTCAGTTTCTGGCCGTTCGGCGGAAGCGGACTCTATCATGTGCCGCTCTCACAGGCTCTGACCGGAGATACTCTCAACGGACTTCCGCTGGGAACGTATTTCTATCACAAGAATCAGATCAACTCTTCGGCCGTGATCACGGATGCGACGGGCGCAGAAGCAACACGCGTCATCTACAGACCGTTCGGAACAGTCGATCAGGATCATTCGCCGGGCGTCGATACCGTGACGCACAAATTCACGGGACAGGAGTTCGACGAAGAATCAGGCCTCTACTATTACAATGCGCGCTACTACAATGCAGCCATCGGTCGCTTCATGACTGCCGATACTGTGGTTCCTGGCAACGGCGAAGATCCCCAGGGATTCAACCGCTACGCGTATGTTCTGAACAATCCGGTGAAATACACGGATCCAAGCGGACACATCGCCTGGTTGGCGGCGATAATGGGCGGAATACAGTGGGCTGTTGCCGGTGCAACCGGCGCAACGGTCGCTGCGGCAACGGGGATTGCCGGAGGTATGGCATGGGCGGCCAAGGGGATTGCCGGGGGCGCAGCCTGGGCTGGCAGTGGAGTCGCCGGTGGTACTGCCTGGGCTTCTCGTGGAGCCGCAGGAGGTACTGCCTGGGCTGGCAACAGCGTCGCCAGGGCCTTTTCTCCGAACGGTGTGAAAGGTGTGATGCGCAGTGCCGATCACTCAGCGCGTGGGATTCTGGAAAATCTGGATCATTCAACTCGACGAATCGGGGAGACCTGGGAGGAATTGAAAGGCACGCGGCATGCGAATTATGACATGGACTTATCAGGTGTTATAAAACATGCCAGGGCAGCAATTACTGCATGCTTTGAAGGTGATTTCATAACTCTTTTTTACGATGGGCTTGCAATGTACTCTGAGATAGGATACCAAGCGTATCTCAATCATACCGGTTTGCGAGCTTATGAAATATCATTGGGAGGCCTTGTTGGTGTCGGGGCAGTCCTTGCTGAGGCAACTCATCAAGACCCAGTGAAAGTCATCCTGGCCCTGCTCTTTTTAGGACCTTCGATTATCAACGCCGGCCATTTGTCAGGAACACTTGGGATTCCATCCTTGGCTGAATTGAAACAGACAGTGCGCAACGAGTTTGCAACAAACTCTCAATGGAATTTCTAGGCATATCCACAATCTCTGCCGCGCAGCGCGCGGCGGAGATCTCTTTTCATTCATTGACAGCACACCCATCCGCAAAAATATACGATTGAGCCATGAAAAAAACCCGCAGACAGAAAACAGAAAATTCCGGACAGAGAGCCCCAACCGACAATTCGCCGGGCGAATCATTAATCAGAAAAAAAATGACCGATTCGTTCTTCGATTCGTTTCGTCTTTTTCGCTCTATCCTGACAAAAGGCCTCCGCTCACCGGATCAGGCCGTGGAGAAACTTGATACAGATATACTACCTTATATATTTAATTATATATATTTCTATACTATAGGACTGGCCGGCATTCTTATCTACGCTCTGGCCGGCGGCTCCAGGTATTTCAATGTGCGCTTTCTATTTCTCATCCCGACAGTCGGGGCGTTCATCGGATTCTTAATCTTCTGCGCCGCGGGAGCAGTCCTGTATTTTACGCGCGGCGTCCGGGGATTCACAAGAAATAAGATCGGCTTCTTAAAGTATCTTGCATTCTGTTTTCTTTTGACGCCGGCTGCCTATCTGTTCTATCCTATAAAAATCTGGATACAGGAATGGAAATGGCACTCAGTTTTGATTCAGACGTTCATCGCGCTGTATTTTTTAGTCATAGTTTATTCGCGAAGCTCCCAGTACATCAAAAAGATAAATTTCCTTTACGGATTCGTCCTGACAGCAATACCCTTCCTCCTCTGTCAGATTTTTTCCTTCGAGATTGCGAAATTCGTAATTGAAAAGCTGCGGCTCTGAACATAACACAGTTTCGTGCCGGAATCTCTCGCGGCGGCTGCGCCATTCAACTTTCCAGAAACTTCGCGCAGTTAAGAATCCATTCCGGGGCACGGTCGATCATTTCTCTGTCGAAAGTAAGAACCGGAGCCTTGCTGGCGTAAGCCACGGCAAAATACAGAGAATCAGCGCCTTTTAAGCCCGTTCTTGCGATCTCAGATCTTGTTTTTGTATAAAGTTGTTTATTAATATTCACATATTTTTGTATTGAAAGACTGGCCGCTCTATCCGTAACCGTCAATTCCACCCCACCTTGCGCGGCGCCGGGAAACGTGCTATCCTCCGGCTAAATTATGCAGGAGGATACAATGGAAGCAAAATCAAGAA
>VFLI01000014.1 GCA_009885105.1 Spirochaetia bacterium
CTGTAGATTTTTGATTTTTCACACAGCGCCTCTTTTTGGCTGAATTTTTGTTGAATGTGGTTATTTAACGCAAATTCCGCCGGGGAGGCCGCTGTACAGTTTTATTTTCGTGAATAATTCAGGCTAGAGCCCTGGCAATTCCCGAAGCGTTGACCCGGAAACGCGCGCTCGCTTCCTCGATGAAAGTGGGACGGATTGCCTGGCCGAGAATGTGCGATTTGAGACTCGTCTGCCAGAAGCGCTTCCTGTCGGCGTTTGAGAAATTGGAAAACTTGATGCTGTAGTCGAATCGTCGCTTGACTGAATCTTCGATTTCAGAGGCGTTGTTTGTGATCCAGATCATCGTCGCGCGGCATCCGTCCAGGAAATTGTTCAGAAAGGCCTTGTCCGTGGGCCCCTTGCTGAAGACGCTGCCTGCCGTGTTGATCAGATCGTCCGCTTCGTCGACGATGACGATGCCGCTGTCGGCCTCGGCGAGATTCGCGCAGATCTGCATGGCGATCTTTCTGCCGCGAAGTTCGTTATCCTCTCCGGCGAGCACGACATAGGTCGGCCTGCCGGTCTCGCGGGACAAAGCGCGCGAAAGCTCCGTTTTTCCGACTCCGGGCTGTCCGTAAAAAAGGACGGCTGTAGCCTTATCGCGCTTGAGCAGGGGAAGGAGACGCTCAATATCCTTGCTGTGGCTGGAAAAAGATTCCAGCGGCAGCACGCTCTCCCTGTCGATCCTGTAATGATCCGAACCAAATTCGTCGCTGGATACTCCCGTGAGATAATCTTTTACGGCCGGCGAAAGTCCGGCGTCGGCATCGCGCGAAACATCGAAAATTTCGAGTATCATGAGTCTGCCCGATTTGCGAAAGCAGTGCTTCACTTCGCCGAAGGTGAGTTCGGTTGCGGCGGCGACAACGCTGTAGAAATGGGCCAGGGGCAGGAATGCCTTCATCTTTCGCATCCACGATTCGCAGCCAGTAATGTGAAAGAACTGCACGATGGCGCGTTCGTGCGCGGTCAGAGCGAGTTTGGAGGCAAGATCGTTCAGCCTGGTCGTGAGAGCCGGATCCACTTCCGGGAGGTAGTATTCCCTGTCACGCAGTTTTGCGCTTATACAGTACTCAAAATTCTCGATTGCACTCGGCTGCCGCTCGAAATAGTTTTCCAGACTTTCGGCGACCCTGTCGAGAAAGGAATCATGATGCGGATTTTCTCCCCCGATGCTGATCTGAAATCGCGGAGGAAGAACCTGATCCGAAATGGGCATGAGATCGCGCGAATTCAGCGCGGAGAGCAGGAGCTGGACATAGAGTTTGCGTATGCCGTGCCGGTCGTTCGGCGGAATAGCGACCCTGCCGATGAGCCGATTGATGTAACCGACAAGCAGCACTTCATTAGAGTATTTATCCGGTGAAAGCGTAGGTTCGCAGGCCGGTGGTTCGAGCGGGGAGACCGGCGCTTCCGGGATTGTTGTTGCTATTTCGCTGACTGTTGTTTCGTCCATGGAATCGTCCTCCTGTTCTGTCGTTCGATCGCCACTCTACAGGTCTATTATACAGGCAAAAGGGCGGTAGGTTCGGAAAAAATGTTTCCGAATCAGACGCTTCCGAAGGGAGACATTGGATTTGGAGACCAAAGATGTGCGCTGGTAAGCGCCGTCCAGTTCCATTTGAATTAATTTTCCGATTTCAATTTCGACTTTGCTGATTTTGTTAGTAAGTATCGTCCTTTCTATATGACTCTGGGACCGACTCTCAGTTGAATATTTTCGAAATTCTGGCGAAGCTTCTGCTGGGGCTGGATCGTGGGTATTGAGCGGATCGTGCACGTCGAAAATTTCGGCTGCTGGCCGAATTTCGGCATCAAGTACTATTACCGCGAATCGACGCATGCAGCAAATTGGACTTCTATCAGGCGAGACTTATACCTTGACAGCGCCCGGATGTCGTGAAATAAATACTCTTTTCAACAGGAGCCATTATGAAAGCGAACACTGAGGGAGTATTGGAAGCGGTGCCGCGCACCAGGGTGTCATTCGGGATAAAACTTGGGTATGGAATCGGGGATATTGGCAGCAATATTTTTATCGTAAGTTCCGGATTCTTTCTTCTGTTTTTTCTGACGGATGTCGTCAAAATCGAACCCGCGATTGCCGGTCTGGTTCTGCTGTTCCCGAAACTGTGGGACGTGATTTCTGATCCATTCATGGGAGCCATATCGGACATCACTCGTTCGCGCTGGGGGCGTCGGCGTCCGTACCTGCTGTTCGGAGCGATTCCGTTCGGCATCTCGTTCTTCCTGATGTTTCTTGCGCCTGGATACGAGTCCGGAATCATCCGCGCTGTGCACGTGGGCCTGATGTTCGCACTGGGCTGCACATTTTTCACAGTAATAAACATTCCCTATTCCAGCATGGTTGCGGAGATGTCAGACGATTACAACGAGAGAATGTCGATAACGTCTTTCAGGATGGTCGGGTCCACTGTCGGCGTCCTGCTCGCCGGCGGACTGGCAATGCCCCTGGTGAAGATGGGCGGCGCCGGAGCAGCCGGCTTCAGTTTCATGGGCGCGATCTTCGGCGTTGTCATCGCACTGATCTGTCTGGCCTGTTTCTGGGGCACGCGAAACGCATTGACGATTTCGCCGAAAGACAAGCTTCCGCCGGTGCGAGAGCAGATACGGATCGCTTTTAAGAATATTCCGTTCATCATGCTTGTCGCAAGTTACGCTCTGCAGTCCGTGGGCATCGGCGTGCTCATGGCCGGACTGATCTATTTTATCAAGCACGTCATGCTTCTGCCTGAGACCGCCATGGGCATTATGTTCCCTGTGCTTTTCGGCACGGCGATTATTTTTATCCCGATATGGGTGAAAATAGGCGTGAAGCTGGGGAAGATACGCGCCTATCGAATCGGTCTGGCCATCATCGCCGTGATGCTGGTTTCGACTTTTTTTACAGAGCCTTCGCAGCTGTGGCTTTTTTATGCGCAGCTATTTTTTCTCGGAATCGGTTTTTCGAGTTTTCAGCTTTTTCCCTTCTCGATGCTCCCGGACACCATTGAATATGACCAGATGAAATCGGGCATGAGGCGCGAAGGAGTGTTCTCCGGCGTCTGGGCTTCCGGCCAGAAGATGGCTTATTCCGTCGGTCCCGGCATCGTGGGCTTCGCTCTGTCGCTTTCAGGTTTCTCTGCGGGTCATGAGCAGCCTGCCAGCGTTGCTCTGGGCATCCGCATCATCTTCTGCCTTTTCCCGGCTGCCGCGCTGCTTCTCAGCTACATACCTTTCAGCAAATATGATCTGACAGAGGAGAAGTTCGAGGAGATAAAGAAGTCAATCCGCGTAAACGTGCCGTGAGCAGGTCCGGGCCTCAGGGAGCTTTGAAATACGATTCTTTTAGCAGAACCTTATCAAACGTCATCACCCTGTCGCTTCCCTGCCTCTTCGAAATTTCCTTTAGATAATAGTCAGAAAAATCACCTCGTCCGGATTTATAGCCATCGATGGACGAGCACAGAACTTCGCGATCCTCGAAATTGAAATGTTTTACGTGCGCAACTTTTTCCAGCAGATCGACGATTTCACTCTTCATGACATTGTAGGCCGAGGAAAGAACCCAGACCAATTCGCAGACTACAATTCCTGGTATAAAGAAATTCTTTCCCTTCAGGACATTTTCTTCAATGAATTGTCTTGCTTTCCTGCTCTGAGCCGGATCGTCCTGGATGAAATACCGGATCAGCACATTCGTATCAAGGGCGATCATTTTCGGCGGTACCGGTTTTTTATTGAATCATCCATCATTTCGATGGTCACATTCTTCTTTCGAGTTTTTACGCTGTTATAAAGATCGCGCACATCCACCGTTTCCGGCTCTACAACGACGATGCCGCCCTTGATTCGAAAATCCACACGGTCACCGGGATGAACACCGAGAAATTCTCTGATTCTGGCGGGGAGCGTCACCTGTCCTTTCGATGTTATATTTCCCATGAGGTAATACCTTCTTCAGATAAGTATTACCCGCTGTATTACACAGTCAACTTGTTTTCTTCCGGAGGCCCGGCGAAACTTGACCGCCTTGGGAAAAAATCTCACAAAAGAAGATCAGATCCCGTACGGCATTGAGTATCTCGCGCTCGGGCATGAGTATACGATCCGCCAGAAACGAAAGCTGAGCACGGGCGAGCTGGCCGATTTTCTGAACGATCTGATATTTTACGCTTCCGACATGAACAATGAGGCCGCCGTCCAGGACAGGGCCCGCACAGAGCGAAACTTTCGCAATTACAAAACCACGGTTGAAAACGAATTCGACGTTGAGATCAATCTGCAGAAGGGATACATCCGCGGTCTTGAGGGCGGCAGCGGATTCGAGCTGCTGGTCCGCTACTGCATCAAGTTCGGTCTGCCTATGGAGTTTCGGTACCAGAAACTCATGGACAAGAATATCGAGATGCGACGTGTATATCCGATGGCGCGCCGGAAAATCCAGTTCAACTATCAAACCTATCGAAAAGACAAAGCGTACAATTTCAAGTATGAACCAATCGAATGCGTGCTGCGTCATCTCGGGCACAGCTACCGGCATTTTCGCCAGAGCTTTCTGATCGATCACGAGTTTGTTTGGGAGAAGTAGGGAAGGCCGCGCAGCTGCATCCATCAGCCCATAAGGCAGCTGCGAAACCCTTCCCGATACGAAGGAAAGCGAAATCCTTCGGGAAGAAAGGACCGAGCATGGAGGCTCTCCACGCGGCGGCCTGCGGCCGGTTCGCTGCGCCATGGCCTGCCGGTATCCGGCAGCTGTATTTTGAGCTCGGATTCCAGGAACTCGAAAACTTCTTTGTTGGGGGCGGAATATTCATCGACGCCGTTCACCACCCGCACGGCCGTCTGCTGTCCGGGCGATTTGCCGCGCCGGGCGCTCATCCATCCCAGAGCGAGAGCGCACAGATCATGCACGTGAATGCGGGACACCATCCGGTTGCCCGTTTCCAGTCGGCTGAAGTCGCCCGCCCGAAACGACTCGCCGAGCGAACGGCCCGGTCCGTAGATGCCCCCGGCCCGGATCACGAACGTCCGTTCGTAATCTGAGAGGATGCGTGTTTCCCTTTGGAGACGTCTCTGCGACGATGTCAAATCCGGCGCGGGGGGAGTACTCTCATCCACGGTGTAGACGGGTCCCTCTTCGCCGCCGCCGTATACGGAAGTCGTTGAGATGTGAATGTAGACCGCTTCTCTGTTCTCCTGGAAAATGCGAAACATTTGTTCGGGGTAGGCCAGTCCGCCCTGTTCCGCCGCCGGCGTCGTATCCAGTATGAGATCGACGATCGGGAAAACGTCCTGGGTGACGGCCTGCATCCCGCGGGCCTGCAATTCTTCCGGGCGTCGGGACAGGAAAAAGACATCGCATACTCCGCCAAAATTGCGTTCCAGATACGCCGACGTGAAGCCGACGCCGAGACACAGAACGACTGGCTTTTTGCCTGCGAAGAATTTCATCCCCGAGTCATTCAAAGTCTTCCGTGCCTGCCGGCCAGTTCTCTTGAATTCCAGGCAGCGGAGCTGCCCGCCCTGTGCAGGGCAGGGTTCATCGGCCTCGAAATGAGAAAATGCGCCACATTTGTATAACGCGCCTCAAAACTGATTTCGCAGAGCACCAGGTAGTATTCCCATTTGCGAAGAAAGGCTTCATCCAGGCCCATCGCCGCCGCCTTTCCCCGGTTGCGCTTGAAATTGTCCCGCCAAAGACGGAGCGTGCGCGCATAATCCGGCCCAAAACTATGCACGTCCCAGGCCATCAGCTCGCCCGTTCTGTGCAGGCTGTTCAGAATCTGGCGGTGAGAAAGCAGGCAGCCGCCCGGAAAGATATGTTTCTGAATCCAATCCGTCTGGCTGATGTAACGCTCGAAATAGGGATCCGGCATGGTGATGCACTGTATCAGAATCAGGCCCTGTTCATCAAGCAGTTCGCCGCACTTTCGGAAGAAAAGATCGACGTATTCATGCCCCAGGGCTTCCGCCATCTCAATGGAGACGATCCTGTCATATCGTCCTTCCAGGAGCCTGTAGTCGCAAAGTCTGACGTCAACGTAATCCTCCAGGCCCTTGTTCTCTATCCGCTCCTTTGCATATTCGAACTGTTTCTCGGAAATGGTCACGGCATCAACCCGGCACCCGTAGCGCTCTGCCGCATATACGGCGAACGCGCCCCATCCGCAGCCAATCTCAAGCAGGCGGTGGTGCGGTTGGAGATCCAGCTTGCGGCAGATCGCGTCGAATTTAGCAGTCTGGCCGGCTTCAAGGTCATCGCTCGCTGAGAAAAGGGCGCTTGAGTAGGTCATCGTTTCGTCCAGCATGAGCGCGTAGAACTCGTTTGATATGTCGTAGTGCTGTGAAATGTTCTTACGGCTGTTGGATTTTGTATTCCGTCTGAGCTTATGGCGCACTCTGTTGACGGCTCCCAGGAAATTGGCAGGCGACAGAGTTGTCCGAGAGCTGGACATCGTGCCGCTTCCGGTCGAATTCCAGAAGAACCAGTTGAGAACGCCTGGCAGGTCGTCCGATGACCAGTCTTTGTCCGTGTAGGCTTCGCCGAATCCTATTTCGCCGAAGAGCACGCACTTGCGAAAAAAGACTTTGTCGTTGATCTCCATTTCAACAGGTTTCTGGCTGAGATCTCCCAAAACTCGGCAGCTGCCGTCCGGCATGCTCAACCGCAGAGATCCTCTGTCGGCTTTTTTCAAGTAATTGAAGAAGAGCCACTCTGACAGGGGGTATTGCTTTTTTTTCTTTTCTGATTCAGGTATTGTACGCATCTGCGCCTCTCTTTTCGGAATGCAAAGATTCCGTTATTTTCTTGTCTGTGTCTGCTTTGGAAAAAAACGGCACCCGCTTGATGAACAGCTTCATCGCCTGCCAGTGGATCAAAACAATGACCATCAACGTGTAGAGTGGATATCGGAACAGGCAGCGCGCAAGCTCAGCATCTGAAATCGCAGACCGCCGTCCGCTCACCACGGCCCGGAGCTGCAATTCTCCTTTTACTGTGGAATCAATCCGTACAAACAGGTTTTCATCCGGCGCTTTCAGTAAAAATTGAAAATCGGCGTCATGACTGATAAACGGCGAAATGTAGAACGATTTCTTCGTCGGAGGGCGGTTTGCCGTGTTTCGTATCAGGTAATGCTTCTGTTCCCCGAATGTATTGTTCACCTCGGCCAGAACAGCGCAGAGCTCTTCGCCGCGGCGCGACGGAGTGTACAGATAATAGAAGGAGACGGGATTGAATACGTAGCCCAGCATCCTCAGATTGGAGACCAGGATGATTCTGGAGACTTCAGCGCCGCCGAGCTCTGATTTTAGATGCTCCCTCAAACTGTCGGCCGTTGTTGAACGCTGGCCGCTCCGGCGCTCACGGTTCGACCCCGGCATGAACTTCAGATGGTCCCTGTCGTGGAAACTGAAAATGCCAGGCTCATTGACTCTGAGAAGCCGCAGGGCGCTTAGTTCATCCAGCCTGTCCAGGTCCAGCGCAAAAAGAAACATCCTGTAGCGAAACTGGTTCAGTCGCGGAACTCGGCGCACATGAACGATTCTTCCCCTATACAGCGCTGAATGCAGGGACTGCATTGCTTATCCTCCGGGCCGCGTCAATTGCCGAAGCCAGTCCGTCCTCGTGAAAACCATGCCGAAAGTAGCTTCCGGAAAAATACACAGGACCGGCGTCGTTCAGCTTTGCAAGTTCCGGCTGCATGCGAAGGGCTTTCCGGTCAAACAGCGGATGCTCGTATTCGACTTCATACTGTATCCTGTCGGGATCGATGGGGGCAAATTCATTCAGCGATAGAATATAATCGGTGTCTGTCTGCAATCCCTGGAGCGGGTTCATGTAGTAGCCCACCGACGTTTCTCCATCCGACGAATATCTGTAGTTCCACGATGCCCAGCACCGCCGCCGGACGGGCATAACGGATCGGTCCGTGTGGAGCACAGCTCTGTTCTTCTGATACCGAAAGCACGAAAGAATCCTGCGTTCTTCATCCGTCGGCTGCGCAAGGATCTTCAGAGCCTGGTCCGCGTGCGTTGCAATGAGGACTCTGTCGAAGCTCTCCGAGCCGGCTGCCGTGATCACCTCGGCTCCCTGCGCCTTTCGCACAACGCTCTGAACAGGCTCGCCGAGACGCAGAGCGGGTTGAACAGCCTGTAGAATTGCCTGTATGTAGGTTTGGGAACCGCCCGTAACGGTGCGCCAGCGAAGATGGTCGCCCGTTCCCAAAAGACCGTGATTTTTGAAGAACTGCAGAAAAGCGCGCGCCGGGAAATCCCGCATATCACGCTCGGGGATGGACCAGATGGCGGCGCCCATGGGCAGGATGTAGTACCGGATAAACGGCTCGCGAAACGCGCTGTTCTCGAGAAATTCGCCCAGTGTTCGCTCTGCATTCGAAGCAAGCTCATGCAGGGCCTGGGTCTTGAAGCGCATAATATCTGCCAGCAACGTCCAGAATCGGGGTCGGAACAGGTTGCTTCGCTGACCAAAAACGCCGTTCAGATTGTTTCCGGCCCATTCCAGGTTGGTTTCCAGATTCCTGTAACTGAACGACATGTCGCTCCACTGTGTGGATACTCCGAGTTCGTCAAAAAGCCTGGTGAGCAGAGGATACGTCGACGTATTGTAAACGATGAATCCCGTGTCGATGGAGTGCTGTCCCCGTTGATCCGCCACCGTGACCGTATTCGTATGCCCGCCCGGTCGTCTGTCCTGCTCGAACAGGGTGACAGAAAAATCCTTCCTCAATGCGTATGCTGCGCCCAGTCCCGAAATGCCGCTTCCCACGATTGCCAGTTTTTCTGCCATATGTCTTTTCTCCTTATGAGCTCCCGCTGCCCGGATACAGGCCGCAATTCTCTAAAAATATAAAAAAATTTGACGCCACTGTCCAATGTTTTTTGTTAACTTGATACAAATATTTTTGAGCTGTCTGCTTGCCTGCATCTGCCGCATCCTTATCAGCGGTCGAGGGCCATGGCGGCGGCCGGAGGAGACAATGATGCGAGCTTACAGTAAACTTTTAGAACGGGGCCTGATTCCGGATTCTCTGATACGATTTTACGTGAGGAGGCTGTGCCGCATACGTCTTCAGAATGAGCCCGATTCGGTGAATGACAGACAGGAGGCGCTCAAGGACTTCATGGAGCTTATTTCCAGCCAGCCGCTTGCCGTTCAGACAGACCTTCCCAACGAACAGCACTACGAAGTTCCGACGGATTTCTTTCGAATCGTTCTGGGCCGCAACTTAAAGTACAGTTCCTGCCTGTTCCCGGAAGGCGCCGTCCAGGACAGGGCCGCAGATCTCGAGGAAGCGGAAAGAAGGATGCTTCAGTTAACGTGCGACCGGGCCCTGCTTGCGGATGGACAGGATATTCTGGAGCTCGGCTGCGGCTGGGGGTCCCTGACGTTATTCATGGCGGAGAAATTTCCGCGCGCCACGATAACAGCCGTATCCAATTCCAGAACACAGAAAGAATACATCGATTCGCAGGCGGCGGTCCGCGGACTGAGAAACGTAAACGTGATCACAGCCGACATGAAGGACTTTGACCCCGCACGTCAGTACGACCGCATAGTGTCCGTTGAGATGATTGAGCATATGCGGAACTACAAACTGCTGATGGAGAAATTGGGTCGCCTCCTTCGTTCGGGGGGAAAGCTTTTTGTGCACATCTTCACCTACAACGGCACACCCTATCTGTACGACTCATCGGATCCCGGCGACTGGATGGCCCGGTATTTCTTCGCCGGAGGCATGATGCCTTCGCCGGGTTTGCTTCCCTTTTTCGCAGCAGAGTTGATCCTGGAGAGGCAGTGGGAGGTGAACGGACAGCATTACCAGCGCACCCTGGAAGGCTGGCTGGAACGGATGGACGCGCAAATGGACCGGGTAAAACCCATTCTGATACAGGCCTATGGCGCCCAGGCCCGCAAGTTCCAGGAATACTGGCGCATCTTCTTCATGGCCTGTGCCGAGGTGTTTGGTTACGAAGCAGGAAACCGCTGGTTCATCAGCCACTATCTGTTCAGCAAGCCCTGAAGCATCAAAGCCGGCCGGAGACATTGCGCAGCAGCGGATCCGACGACAATGCCAGGAAAAACCTGGCCTGATAATATCCCTATGGATCTGTGGCGGTATTGAATTCTTTTTTTAATATTTCGTCCTTCATCTGCCAGCGCGCGTCCACCATCGTTTCATGTTTCGCGACAGCGGAGCGGCGGCTGGATTTGTTTCCATTGGTATTTCAGCAATCGGTATGAAATCGACAAGAACCTTGATGGCCCGGACGTCGCCTTTCATCAGATCGTGGAATGTAGATTTATCGTCGGGATAGATCAGAGTCAAATCCAGAACTCCGTGGAGCTGTTCGCGAAGTTCCGTTGCCACTATGGAAATGCCGCCGCTGTTGGCTCGAAGCAGATACCGGTATGGATTTTTTTTGGCCAGCGATTTCATTCTTTCAGGCGTCCGGCGGTGCCCTTCGACAAAATTCAGAATGCAGAATCGTATATGCTTGAATTTTCCGCAGACATTTCGCACACTCTCCAGATCTCTATTGGCCAGCTCCGGATGTTTGATCAGGTCTTCTTTCCTGCTTCTTTTGACGAAAGGAAAGTCGAGAGCCATCCAGGCCTGCCCGAGGATGGGCACCCATTTTAAGGAAGTCTTAATGAAAAAACGAATGAAGGGCACTTTCCGATTGAAGACGGACTGGATCACATAGATGTCCGCCCAGGACTGATGATTGCTGATAATTAAATAACTTTTATTATAATCAATTTCCGGGTTGTCCAGTCCCTGAACGTCAAATTTGATTCCGTACATAAGTGTCGAGAGCCGGTAGTCATTCTGTATCCAGGTCTCGGCAAGTCTCACAAGAATCCTGTCGGCGAAGGCTTTTATGCCGTTTATTGGAATGAGCTTCAGGAGAGCAAAGGGATACAGTATGGGAACGAGCCAGAGCAGATTCAGGATAAAAAGAAAATAGGTGATGAACAATGTCATGGCTCTCAGGTAGCTGCTCTGTGTTCCCACGGCAATCAAAAAAATCCTTGTATTGGAAAGCGCTATTTGCAGTGTCTCACTCCAGAGGTTCTCATGCAAAAAAGACACATAGCTATTTTTCCCATCATTCTGACCATCGCCATTATTGGTTATAAATACTTTACGGCTGAAACCGTTATAAACCCTGAAACGGGCAGATCTGCGAGAGTGGCGCTTTCCACTCAGGAGGAGACAGTACTCGGCCTTCAGAGTTATCAGGAAGTTCTTTCTCAATCCGATGTTGTAGAATCGGGCGCGCAGGTCGAACAGGTGCGCCGCGTCGCGCGCAGACTTGCGGAGGCGACAGGAGCGGGCGGGCAGGGTTTCAAATGGGAAGTTGCTGTTGTCAGCAGCAGCGAGGTAAATGCCTTTTGTCTGCCCGGAGGGAAGATCGTCGTGTACACCGGAATTTTACCGGTTACAGAAACGGATGCGGGTCTTGCTGCAGTGATGGGACATGAAATGGCTCATGCGACGGCGCATCATGGCGCGCAGCGTCTGCTGAAAGACGATCTGTTGCAGACAGCTCTGTCCGGCGCGCAGCAGTCAGTCGCAGAGCTCGATCCGGACAAGCAAAGGGCGGTCCTGGCTGCGCTCGGAGCTGGCGCGAAATTTGGGCTGATGCTTCCATTCAGCCGCGATCACGAAACAGAAGCAGATGAAATGGGTGTTATCTACATGGCGCGCGCGGGATACGATCCGCGCGAAAGCGTAAAATTCTGGCAGCGCATGAGCGGCTCCGGCGGCGGCCAGCCGCCGGAATTCATGTCAACTCACCCGTCGCACGGTTCGCGCATCCAGCGTTTGACACAGATCATGCCTAAAGCTCTGGCCGAGTATGAGAAATCGGAGAAGGCTCAGGAGGATTAGGGCGAAAGACATGAATCGAAATTCGTCCCGGAAGGTCGCCGGGGTTCTATACTGTCGGTGTCCTCCTAATAAAGCCAAGAACCAAAAACGCTCCTATGTTTTCAGAAACAGCGCCGCACCACCTATGGATCAGCACCCCGTTTGTGGTCATGACCGACGGGGTGCCATTTGGTCTGAACCCGGCCTCGAGCCTTCCTCGCTCTCTTGAAGTCCAACAAGGCCGGTGATGTGAAAACTATATGCCAGCGTCCTGGCGGATCTTCTTAAGAGCGGGGAGGTGCTTCGTGACCACGTCAATTTCTTCATCAGAGTAGCCTTTCTCTTTCAGTTGTTGGCTGACCGTGTCCTCGACCTTCCGGCGGTCAGGGTCGTTCTCCGGCCGGTTTGCGAAGGTGCTGAGAACGAAGAGCGCCACATAAGCGGGCGTTATACGACTCATTGTATCTATGTATTCCCAAAGATCTGCCCACCCGTGTGCCTGAAGAATTTTTTCGCGGTTCGCCAGCAGAATTGAAGTCTTCGTCTCTTTATCCTTGGAATCACGCATTTTCCCCACTGCTTCAAGCCTCATCGTGAGCGGCCACAGCTCCGGGAAGGTTTCCTCATATCGGCTCACGAGTTCTTCTGTAAGAACCACTTCGTCCGCCATTACCGGGTTTGCCAGAATGAGCGCCCAAAGAGCCACGGCCCCAATCGTCAGTTTGCCTAAATTCATGGTTTCCATTTGCAACATCGCGCGAACCTGTCAACAATTCTTTTATCATTTTAAGGAACTTACGTCGCATATAGAGGAAAAGGATCTTACTGAAAGGAATAAAAAATTCTATAATATATATTCCATCGAACTTGAAAAAATTGACCCTGGCTCTTGATCCTGAAATTTTAAGCCCCCGGCCTTCCAGAGTTTCTCGGACATCCAGTATCCGGCAGCCCCACTTTTGTACGAATTCCAAGCGTTTTTTGAGCTTAACCGGTTTCGTCGATCTGTCTGAGACAGCTGCTTTTTTCTGAAAAACAATTGTTGACTATACGATAGACTATCGTATACTTTGTCGTATGAAGGTTACAGCGATTATACCGGACAGACTCGTGCATGATATTCAGAAATACTCAGGCGGCAAGAATATCACGGATTCACTCATTCTCGCCCTCAATGAATGGCTGCGTCTTGCAAAACTGCGCCGATTAAATGAGCGACTGCGAAAACAACCGCTTGAATTTCAGCCTGGTTTTTCCGCAGAAAAAGTCCGCATGCTGAACCGTAAAATCACATGATTCTGGTTGATACTTCCATATGGATTGAATTCTTCAGATTGAAGGAGCCTGTAGTTTCCGAGCTGCAGGAACACATAGAATCGGGGAATGTCATTGTGCACTCGCTGGTTTTCGCTGAACT
This sequence comes from Spirochaetia bacterium, assembly GCA_009885105.1. GTDB lineage: Bacteria > Spirochaetota > Leptospiria > Leptospirales > Leptonemataceae > VFLI01. Next base: position 13,357 of record VFLI01000014.1, read on the forward strand.
GCTTCAGGGCTGCAAAAAACCTGCCGAAGTCGAGTTCATACTGGAATACTGGGACAGCCTGAAAGACGATCAGAGCAGTTATGGAATCGTGGAGGGCGGGCGTTTTTCCTTCGATAATAAAATGTACTCTAAAGGAATGGGTCTCGTCGATGCGGTTCTTATTTCCGAGGCAAGGAGGCGCAAGGCTAGAATATGGACACTGGACTTAAAGATGCGCGCATTCCTTGCCAGAACCGAGAGGCATTAACCCGTATTATTCAGACCAGGACATTTCGCCAGTATCGGGGAATATTATATATGTACGAGATTATCAGCGTTTTCAGATTGACTGGAAGATCGCCGCATCTCTATACTGTCAGTATTGTTCTGTAAAACCGAAATAGACAACCGAAATCATTGGGAGTGGTGTATCTGTGAAAACGAAAGAACGTTACATAATTGACGAAAATGGCGAAAAGATCTCGGTCATTCTGGACATCGCTGAATTCCGGGAACTTCTGGAAGATCTTGAAGAACTCGAAAGTTTACGCGCTTTCGACGCGGCGAAGAAAGATGCGGGAGAAGTTGTCGCGTTCGAACAGGCTGTTTCTGAAATTGAAAGGAAGAGGTCTTGAGCTTTAAGATTTCAATCAAGAAATCAGCTCAGAAAGAACTGGCAAAACTACCCGTTGAGGAATATGAACGGATACGTGACGACATCCGTGCACTTGGTGAAAATCCGCGTCCACCCGGGTCCAAAAAACTGAAAGGGCGTGAAGGTTGGCGTATAAGGGCCGGCGATTACAGGGTTATCTTTGAAATTGATGAAACGGGCAAAACCATTACAGTTCTGCATGTGGGCGCACGCAAAGATATTTATAAATAAATTTTCGGGAACTACTTTCCCAATTGAAATGCGGCCGGCTGGAGGCAAAATATGAATAATAAAAAAATTTACACCATACTTGCGGCGGGAATTGCCGTTTTTATTTCGATTGCCGCGATATACGCACAGACAGGGCTTCGCATAACGCGCATGGACCCAGACCGTATCCGGCTGGAACAGCAAAGTTCCCTCACCGTGCGGTTCTATGGAACAGATCTCGACCGCATCGACAGAGTCCAGGCTCTGCGAAACAATGCTCTTACGCCGGAATTGAGCGTTCACTGGAGAGTAGAAAGGAGTATTCTCATTGTAGATATTACAGCAACCGCGAAGGCAGCGGCGGCATCAGACTACAGGCTGAATCTTTCTCCCGGGAATACTTTGATGCGGATAGGGCTGCGTCCGCTTGAAATTCCATTCGAGGTTACGGCGCGTCAGTTGAGTGCGGATCTGAACATGAACTGCACAATCGTTCCGCAGACAGTCAATGCAGGAGACAAGGCGGCCCGGCTCAGTATCACTGTTCAGAACAGAGGACCCGATCAGGCGGTCTTTTCGCCTAACGCTATTATTTTTAATTATACATCGGCGCTGACAGGCACTTCCAGGACTTCCAATTATTCCAGACCGCAGCAGACGATTCTCCTGCCAAACCAGGTATTTCAGACAAGCGTACCGCTCGATCTTTCATCTCTACCACCCTCTCAACAAACCATGACATATACACTTCAGGCTGCTGCAGATCCCGCTTCGATCATCGGCGACAGTAATCGGAAGGACAATACTGCTTCATGCGCGATCACAATTGCAAGAAACTCATTCCCGGATCTGACAATAAAATCTGTTACTCTTATTCCTGCGGCTGTTGCCTCCGACCGGGATTTTACGGCTCATGTCACGGTTAAAAACATTGGCAGCGCAGCGGCATCGTTGGCCTCAGCATCTAAAATATTATCAGCAGCACTCACAACGGAGCGTCTCCAGATTGTCGGGAGCAGCGTGAATCCGGAAACAGAAAGCAGAAATTATACAGTCAGCGTGCCTGCGTCGGCCTTCCGTCTGGAGGCCGGTCAGGAAACATCTTACGATATTGTTATGCATTCATACGCAAGATATAAAGGCGGCGACTGGAATCATGAGATGAGCCAGAAGCTCGAATTTCGCGTTGATCCTGAGAACAGACTGCCGTCAGGCGCGAACTGGCAGGACAGCAGTTTCAGCATGAACAATACTATTTCCATGAATCCTGTTCCCTGGGAAGCAGATGTCCGGCGCTGGGAACTCTCGGATTGTGTTTTGAATCCAGCTGCGCCCGTTTCGGGAGGTATGCTTCAGATCACAGTAAGTTTGAAAAATACAGGAAATGTTAGGATTCCAGTACCGCAGGGCGCTGTTTATCTGCAAGTACTCGGAAGCAATTTCAGCTATTCGCAGATGGGTGGACAGGGCATCTTTCTCGATCCAGGCCAGACCAGGCAATTCCAGTTTGTCTATCCGACGGCGCCGGACAGACTTCAGCCGGGTACCTATCCCCTGACAATGTCGACTTATGACGGCGCATCACGCGTGTGTACAGTAATTGTGCCCCGGCCGCCTATTATTATGTACTGAGCGGAAGGTCGCCGGGGCTCTATACTGTGCGAAGAGCGCGAAGAGCTTTGACCGTGAGAAACTGGCCGCGAGTCCTGTGTATCGCGACCTTTCGTCAATGAGATCGGGATAATAAAAAGACATACTGCGAATCGAAGAATACTTTTGCTACTCGAAGCAGCTGATCTTTGATCCGTGTGAGTTTCTGCCATCATCTGATATAAAGATAATCGAGCGGTCAGAAAATTTGCTATCTCTTAAAAAACAAAAAAAAGCCCTTCTTATGGACAAGGGGTCCTGGGGACTTGACGCAGAATGAATTTTCCATCCAATAAAGGTTTTACATCGCTGAACCTTCGAAGCGTGGGCGGGGACTGCATTATTGGGAAACGCCATTCTTCCTCATGATTGCGGACAATTACTTCGCAGGGTTGAATGGTCTGGCACAGGGCGCCAAGAGTCAAAAGTTCGGCAAAGTCCTCGGTCCAATTCTGCGCAGCGTATGCAGACGCAAAAGGAGATGATTTGAGCATGCTGTACAGCCGTCGGGCCTGGTTGGAATTGATATATGGGCCCTGTCGAAATCCATAAAAAGTAATGCTCATTCGCAGCGGAAAATCAAAACCAGGCCGGGGATAATGGTAATCCAGCCAGTAGGAAAAAGATAATTCTGAACTGAACACCGGCCTCGTCTGCTGTATAATCCGCGTATCGCCCTCAACATATGGAGTTATGCGCAAAGCGTAATCAGCAAGATGGGCAGCTTCATGCATCAAAAAGTACTGCAGAGCAAGCTGTTCATTATTGCCCACATGAACGATGATCTGATCGTCGATGCTGTCTTTATCTTGAAAAAAGATCGTCCTTTCGCGCTGGGTCAAAACGTCAGAGATGGAACTTCTCAAAACTCGGGGATGCAGCAGGATAACTCCGTGAAATTCCTGCTGCTCATCCAGAATAAAAACGGTGGCACCGTTCGAGACAAAATCGGAAATAAAAAAATCCCGACCAATCGCTCCTCCAGAATTCGTCGAATGCCGGGCGGAAACCCGGCTATTGTCAGAGCGATCAAAGCCTTCTCGCTGTGATTGGGAATATATTGAGCGTAGTCCGGTTTATTGTCGATCCGGCGCATATGGTTCAACAAAACTTCAGGCATGATGTCTGTTCGATCGCCCGGACTGGATTTACTGAGATCCTGGTAAGTGCAGATTTGGTGAACTTCCTGCCTGTAGTTTGGCCTGGCATAATTCTCAGAAATGTCTCCAGACAGAAGAAAAACAAAAATCAATATTATGGTTTTATTTACTGAATTATACATTGAATGACACAAATTTAACTCCGCAGCCCCGCCCTGCTAAAGTGGAAAAGATAACAGAAATCGAGGATAGAAGTCAACTGAAATCTGTATTATCGGTCTACGAGATTTCCAACGTTTTTTCGATTTGACTGGAAGATCGCCGGTGTTCTCTACTGTCAGTATTGTTCTATAAAACAGCTAAGGTTTTTCCAGTAATTCGGCAATCTCGGAGCTGAGGCGTGTCAGGTTTTCTTCCAGAACGCCCCATTGCTGGATGTCGGTAAGATACTGCCTGGAATTCGATTCAACCATAGACCGGTACACGCCTGGCTTTCACTGAGGCTAAGAAATACGGATTGCGAATGGCTCGCTCTTCAATAAGATCCACATGCCGTGAAAACAACATTTCCAGATCATCAATCATTCCCAGATAGCTTTTCGCATGCTCGCGAGGAGTCATTTCTTCGAATTCAACCAGAAAATCTACGTCACTGCCGGCCTGGTTAAAGCCATTTTCCGCAGCGGCTGAACCGACAAGTTCCAGGCGTCGAACCCGGTTTTTTTTACACAAAGTGCGCAAGGCATCTTCTTTTCCCGTCAGCAATGTGGTCACACACTCAGCAGCCTCGGTGTATTGTGAAAGTCAAGAAAAAACTGCGGCAGTACACCGGACAATACTGCATTTCAACAACCATCGCAAATTTAAGCCCACAGCCTTCCAGAGTCTCTCGGACATCCTGCCAGCAGCAAACCGGTGATAGCACTAATGTCCGGGACTTCCAGCGTTTTCGTGGTTGACCGTCGGTATTTTCAAAGGTAGAGTAGACCATCCCTGTAACAAATCTTCCCCGGGAACCGAAAATAACCGAGCGACAGGAGGATAGTATGTCTTTGTTTGGACTTGATCGCAGGCGGAAATGGATATCTGTGAGGATTCCGGTGCTGTAGTTTCGCACGTCTGCCCGTCGTGGGCAGACTTAATAGAAAGGAGGGCCTTAATGGACAAATCAGAAATAGACCAAAATGATCATGGACATGCTTTAAAGATATCGGATGATCTGTTTGATCGTGTCTGTGAAATGACAAAAGTTGGAGGATGGGAGCTTGATCTGCAGTCCGGTAAACTCTTCTGGTCGCTGGAAACCTATCGTATACACGAAGTCGATCCTCAAGTAGAACCGTCCGTTGCAGCAGCCCAATCTTTTTATTCCCCAGATATTAAGTCAAAACTCGAGGCCATGGTACAGGCTGGTATCGAGCATGGCACACCCTGGGATTACGAGTTGCCCATGACAACTGCCAGGGGGCGCAATATCTGGGTGAGGGGGCAAGGGACCGTCACAATCGAAAACGGCAAGATAATTAAGCTGATAGGTTCATTTCAGGATATCTCCGATCGCAAACGCGTCGAAGAGGCGCTGCGGCAGAACAAGCATCGCCTTGAATTAGCTACTTCATCCGTATCTTTAGGTATATGGGACTGGGACATTATCAACAATAATATGGCGTGGGACGATCAGATGTATCGTTTGTACGGTGTTACTGACAAGAAATCGGCCACGGGTGTCGAGTTATGGCAGAAGGGATTGCATCCTGACGATTTTGCATATGCCTGGGAAGAATGCCAGGCAGCTCTGCGCGGCGAAAAAAAATACGATATCGAATTCAGGGTCAAGCATCCCGACGGAACCGTAAAATTTATCAAGGCCGATGGAACCGTTTTGCGTGATGAAAACGGCAAAGCTGTTCGGATGTTAGGAGTCAACCGCGACATTACAGAGAGCAAACTTGCGGAAGTACAGCTTAAGGAAATTGAAGCCTTAATGAGAATAGCAATCGAACACCTTCAGATAATTTTTTATATGATAGATCATGAAGGAAAATTCAGGCTTTCAGTGGGCGCCGGACTCAAAGGTCTTGGGCTCGAGCAAAATCAGGTGGTAGGTCTTTCAGCATTCGAGATTTATAAGGACTTTCCGGAAATAATAAATGCTATTCAAGCAACCTTGTCTGGCAAAGCAGCAACCTTTGAGTCGCATGTATCGGGTTCAACTTACTTCAATACTTGCGTTCCCTTTTCGACACCAGGCAGTGGATTTTCCGGCCTTGTCGCAGTGGCATTGGACATTACCGATCGCAAGAAAGCGGCAGAAGCGATCTCCGCCGAAAAAGAGCGACTTGCTGTAACACTCCGCAGTATCGGCGATGGAGTTATCACAACCGATACTCTGGGCAATGTTGTGATTATGAATAAAGTCGCGGAAGACCTCTGCGGCTGGAAGCAGGAGGAAGCACAGGGAAAACCGCTTGCGTCAGTTTTTAATATCATAAACCAGAGCACTCGCACACCTCATGAGAACCCCGTTGAAAAAGTGCTTTCCACCGGACTGATTATCGAGCTTGCAAACCATACGCTCCTTATTTCGCGGGATGGCACGGAACGGATAATTGCCGACTCCGGCGCGCCCATAAAGGACAAAGAGAGCAAGACCATCGGCGTAGTGCTTGTCTTTCGCGATATGACCGAAAAGCACAGGCTGCTTGACAACATGCAACGCATCGACAAGCTCGATTCTCTCGGAGTTCTTGCCGGCGGTATCGCCCATGATTTTAATAACCTGTTGGCCGGTATTTTCGGCTACCTGGATATGGCGCGGGCGCGAAGTGTTACAGATACGACCGTTTCAAAGTATCTCGACAAAGCAGCGACTGTATTTGAACGCGCAAAAGATCTTACCCAGCAGCTTCTCACCTTTTCCAAGGGCGGTGTGCCAAAACGCAAAACCGGCCAATTAGGCAAACTGGTTAAGGAAAATGCCGCTTTTGTTCTTTCGGGCACGAATGTCATCTGCGACTTTCACATTGCACAGGACCTTTGGCTCGCCGATTTTGACGAGAACCAGATCGGGCAGGTGATTGACAATATCGTTCTCAATGCACAGCAGGCAATGCCGGTCGGCGGAACAATCGTTATCGCGATGAATAATCATTCGCTGAAAGACAATGATACCCTGACGCTCAAAGCCGGCAATTACATCAAAGTATCTATAACGGATACCGGTGTCGGCATTCCTGAAAACCTGCTCAAACGTATCTTTGATCCGTTCTTTACCACAAAGCAAAAAGGCAACGGGCTGGGTCTTGCCACATGCTATTCGATCGTTCAGAAACACGATGGCTATATTGATATTGAATCTGTGCCGGGAAAAGGCAGCACTTTTCATATTTATCTGCCCGCTGCAAATAAGGGGACATTGCCGGATATTTCTCCATCGACATCGCAGCACAAAGGCAAGGGCAGCATTTTAGTCATGGATGATGAAAAATTTATGAGGGAGATTGTCGGTGATATGCTTGCAGATATGGGTTATACTCTGATTGAGGCAGAAAATGGCGAAGAAGCTTTGCGGCTTTGTGCCGCAGCAAAGAAGCAGGGTACTCAAATATGCGCAGCACTTTTTGATCTGACAATTCCTGGCGGCATGGGCGGAAAAGAAACCATCGTAAAATTCCGTGAACAGTTTCCTGAAATTCCAGTCTTTGCTTCCAGCGGTTTTTCGGAAGATCCGTCTATGGCAAGACCCACTGAATTCGGTTTCACTGACAGCATCCGAAAGCCATTTAAAATAAATGAACTGGCGGAAATGCTGAATAAACATTTGCTGGCATAATTGTTTATTCTAAATTTATACTCCGAGCCTTCCAGAGTCGCCCGGATATACTGATCACATCAGAATCTGTCAAATCGATACGTCGCATGCGCGTCAAGTCATGCAAAAAACGCTCGCGCGGGGAAAGCGCCCGGACATGTTTGATTCAAGGAGATCTTCCATGGCCGCATCGTATCCAAAAAAAGAATTCGACTACATCATCATCGGCGGGGGTTCGGCCGGGTGCTTGATTGCCAACCGCCTGTCGGAAAATCCTGCGAACACCGTCTGTCTTCTCGAGGCCGGCCCCGATGACAAAACGTTCTGGATACACAACTGCAATCCGATCAATATGCTTTATCTCATGAACAGCCGGAAGTACAACTGGTTGTTTTATGCCCAGGGGAATGCGTCGACGGGGAAGCGGAAGTTTTTCTGGCCCAGAGGAAAGACTCTCGGCGGCTCGAGCTCGGTGAATGCCATGATCTACACGCGCGGCCATCCTTCGGATTTCGACCACTGGGCGAAGCTCGGCTGCAAAGGCTGGGATTACAAATCCGTTCTTCCCTGGTTTAAAAAAACAGAGATGCAGCATCGCGGCGGCGATAAATTCCACGGCGCTGCAGGCGATATGGATGTCATTGATCCCAACTTTCATTTTCCTCCGAGCGAAGCATTCATTGAAGCCTGCGTTCAGGCGGGCATTCCGCACAACCGGGATCTTAACGGATCAAAGTACGAAGGAGTCGATTTTTTCCAGACCAACCAGACAGCGCAGGGCAGACGCGCGCATGCAGCACAGTCCTTCCTGAATCACATTCTGGACCGGCCGAATCTCACCGTGCTGACGATGGCATATGTCAAGCGTATCTGCTTTGATAAGAAGACAGCCGTCGGCGTGGAATACTTTGATTTGAACGACGGGAAAAATGTCGTATCGCTTCAGGCGAAAAAAGAGGTCATTCTCAGCGCCGGCGTGATCGGATCTCCGCAGATACTGAAACTGTCCGGGATCGGGCCTGAAAATGAGCTGCGGAATTTCGGAATACCCGTTGTGCATGATCTGCCGGGAGTGGGCGAAAACCTCCAGGATCATCCGGATGTGATTTTGCGCTACCGAGATAAGAGCAAAAGTTCTCTCACAACCGTGCCTCTGCCGTATATGATAAGTTTCATGTCGAAATTTTATCAGACCAAGAAGCCGCATATCTTCACGCCTACGGACGCCGGTGGCTTTGTAAAATCAGATCCAAAAGTAAAAGTGCCCGATCTACAGCTGCAGTTTGCTTCGGTGCGGATGCAGCCCCACGGCCGCGGACTTTTCACAACATCGCAGGCCGGTTTCGTTCTGCATGTCTGCCATATGCGGCCCGGCAGTCGCGGAAGGATCACCCTGCAGTCGGCGGATCCTTTCGACCATCCGCGGATTGAGGCAAATTATTTTGCCGACAGAATGGAACTGGAAGCGCTCATCAAAGGTGTGAAAATCGCGCGGCAGATCATCGCACAGAAAGCCATGGACGATATCCGCGGCGAAGAAGAAGTGCCGGGACCGCAGGTGCAAAGCGACCGCGAAATCCAGGACTTTATAATGCAGAAGATGGAATCGGTTTATCATACGGCCGGCTCGTGTAAAATGGGCGTCGACAAAATGGCCGTGGTGGATCCGCAGCTGAAAGTCCGCGGCGTGAAACGTCTTCGCGTGATCGATTCTTCGATTCTGCCAACCATCACAGGCAGCAATATCCACGGGCCCACGGTTATGATTGCGGAAAAAGGAGCGTTTATGGTGCTTGGCGGGAAAGTGTAAGACCAGTGGAAGGGGGAGCAGGGAATTGTGGAATAGGGATAAAGAAAAAAATCTCTGTATCTCATCTATCTCCTCATCCCCCTGGCCGATCGCATATATTTTCTTTTTAATTTGACATCTGTACGCATATAAAATATAACGATTTATATGCGCACGACACTGGATATTCCGGAAGATCTTATGACGGAGGCGGCGAGCATTCTTGGTTATAAATCCAAGACTGATGTTGTTGTTTTTTCCCTGCGGGAATTGATCCGGAGAAAGAAAATAGAAGATTTGAAAAACCTTGCCGGCAAGGTAAAAATATCAATCGATATCGACAGGCACAGGAGACGGTCGAAGAAGTGATAGTTGTCGATACATCCATCTGGATCGAATATTTTCGGGGGAGCAGGTCGGATATTGTCGAGAAAATACACATGTATCTCGATGAGGATCAGATCGTTTTGCCAGTCCTTGTCAAACTTGAAATTCTTGCCGGATGCTCAAAGAAAAATTTTGCGGAAGTAAAACGGACTTTCTCCGCTCTGCCATTATTGTATCCCGAATATTCGACCTGGGAAAAAATTGAGGAATGGCTTCCTCTGGCAATCGGTCATGGAGAAAATTTTTCGATCCCCGATCTGATCATCGCCGCGATTGCGCAAGAGCGGCAGGCTTTTCTCTGGACGCAGGACGGCGACTACAAACGGATGGAAAAACTGCGATTCGTAAAATTACTAAAATAATCGGGTAATCCCGGCTTTTTCGTTTTGAGCCGGGAAGCGGGCTCGAATTCAGAGAGCCACGGTGACTGAGAAAAAAAATCCGCGGCGGGAATCGGTGACGTTTCGCTGATAATTCCTGCCGTCTATTACCGCTCCTCCGGCGCCGTTCTGAATCGTCTGTGTGAGCAGCTGGGCCGGATCGGAGGGACCGGTTACAAACAGAACATACGGGTTGTATCCCTTTACTCTTACGCGCGCTGTCGTATAATCAAATCCAAAACCGATTATCACGGACGAAGCAGCCTGATAGTTGATCTGGGGCTTGATGGAAAATCCGGCCCGATGCATTACCGGAGAATTGCCGGAAGCGGGGATCAGAAAGTTCCCGAGTCCCGCGTTGAATACATTCTTGCCGACAGTGTCGATCCCGACTGCGCGCCAGCATCCAATCCCGATTCGCTGATATGGATTGTATTTCTGAGAATCCCCGCCCCAGTTTTTTCCCGGAGCGAGCGCTTTAAAATACAGACTGGGAATCACCAAACTCGTCTGCGGTTCATTCAGCATCGCATACGATTGATTGAAGTACGCGGAAAGGGGATCCGTTCTCAGGAGACTGACTCTCTGAAAATCATCCGTCCTGAGCATGCCATACGAGGCGCTGACGCCCAGAAAGTAGCGGTGCGTTTTTTCTGCATTGGCCTGCGCATCGGCGCCTTCGCCTTCGGCGAATACCGCGCCGCCTGTGCCTTCGCGGCATTGCTCATGCAGCCCGCCACGACCAGTTCGGAAAAGCTGACGATGTCCTCTTTGTTATTTGCCGTATGCGGTATGCAGGATGACATGACGCCGGATACTGCTAAGGCCGGATTTTTATCTTTGCCCGCATATCGGCAAGCAATGCCGGCAATTCTGTCGGAAGACTGCCGATGATGATTCCATCTTTTTCCAGTCGCCGGTGGATTTGATGAACAAGCTGTCTGGAGAATATGGGCTCTGAACGCTCCCTGAAATAGCGCAGGTGTCCGCTTAACTTTTCATCGGAAGTCTTAATCTCTACGGCGGCCAGGATTTGCCGGTTCAGAAGCACCACGAAATCCACCTCGCGGTGTTCGCGGTCCCTGAAGAACCGCAGTTCCATCTTTTTCCCCCAAACATCGTGCGCCCAATCACAGAACTTATGGAGACTGCAGGCCGTGAGATTCTCCAATCTCTGCGCCGGATCATACGCAGCAGCGCAGTCATAGAAGTACACCTTGAATTCTTTTTTAAGAGAGCGGGCATAACCGCGCGAATATGGAATAATAGTGAATATTAAATAGAGGCGTTCTAAAAGATCAATCCAATTCTTAACGGTCGCCGGGGCCACAGAAAGATCCCGTGCAATGTTCGAATAGTTGATCAGCTGGCCGGTGCGTTCGCGAAGTATCTCAATCAGTATCTGTATATTTCGCAGCGAGTTGGATTTACTCAGATCGTGCAAATCTTCGCGCAATACAATATCAAAGCGGTCATTGCGAAGGCGTTCGGCGTCGTCTGGATTCAGGAGCGCCTCAGGAAATCCGCCAGTTTCCAGGAGTCGGCTGCAGCGGGCAGCGTTGGAAGCTTTCGGCAGGAAAGCCGCGGATTCCTCCAGATCAACAGGGTGCAAATGATAATGATACGATCGGCCGGTTAACGCATCGCCCTGCCTTCGGAAGGTATCCAGACGGGCGCTGCCCGTAATGAGCAGCGGCGGCTTATTGCCGAATTCATCGGCCAGTCCCTTCAGATAGTTTTTCCATTGCGGGTATTTATGCAATTCATCCAGAACAATCAGCGATTTCGATTTTTCCCAGAATTGTTCGCGAATGACTTTCTGATCACGGCGGATGTCCCAGTTCAGATATGTGCCCGCTTTCCCACAGAGTTCTTTTGCAAGCGTTGTTTTGCCGCATTGACGCGGACCCGCCAGAATCACCATTTTCTTTGCCAGGTCACGCAGGATTGGTTCAGCCAGATAGCGCACATGACCATAATAATGCCTATCTTTAATTTGTCACGACATTTTTAATATAGGGTTCCGAATTGTCATACAGAAAAACAGGCTCTCCGATTCACCATTGCCTGTGGCCGTGAATGTAGAGTCTGGGGCGGGCCAGCTGAAAATACTTCCAATCAATTCCGGCCCGGATTCTATGCTGTCGTACGGATCGCCGGCGAAATCGACAACCGTCCAGCCGTTCGACAATGTGCTTCCGGCTCTGTCCGATCGCCATGATCAGCGTTTTCTGCAGGCAGGAAGAAAGCTCGCCGGAAGAGAGAAGTTTTTTGACTTCTTCAAGATTCCCGTCGCCCGCCGCCTCGTACAGCTGGTTTTCCGGCGTGTCGAAAGGACTCTCCGCCGACATTTCGATTTCTGTGTCTGTTGCCTTTGAATCTTCCATGGAATCGTTCTCCTGTTCTGTTGGGTTATGGTTATTGCAGCTCAGCAGGGAGATCCAGGATGGAGCCAAAATATTTAAACATTGATCTTTCCGTCCGGCTGCCAGACATAAAATCGGAAGAGCGCTTACCCCCGGAGTTTGACGAATACGGTCGAATCGCCGTCACAACAAACAATACTATTGTGGTCAGCCCAATTCGCTCCGCGCATCCTTTGAATACGAAAGAGGGTTTCTATTATGCCCTGTCTTTTGAAAAAGACACATTGTTCCTATCGCCGAGAGGCGCGGCGTACGACTGGGAAAAATATATAACGGATGAATTGATACGAACCGTGGTTGAGAGACTGGGGTTGAAGGCGAAGTACAGGTATTTCAAACGATGAGGAGGGGAGGGGTAGGGGGGGATTCCGGCTTGACTTTTTATATGTAGTTACTATTGTGACTACATTGGTTGCCTGGAAAGTTGAATTCACCAAATCTGCCGTCGCTCAGCTTGAGCGGATCATTCCGAAAAAGTTCTGGAAGTCGACTGTCAAAAAGGTAGTTCTTCAGTTATCGACCAAACCGAACGAGGAAGCAGGGAATGTTAAGCGACTGGCCCCCGATCGCCCGCCTTTTTTTGATGGGAAGGACATCTGGCAGCTCAAGCTTGAGAATTACCGATTTTTCTATGAACTTCTACAGGACAAAGTTGTCGTAGTTTTCTTTATTGGTGACAAGGGAAGTAAAACAACGCAGGATATGGTGAATGATAAATGAAAGCCGCTAAGAAACAAACAAGAATCCACGGAATACGAGAAGTTAAAGCGAACCTGTCTCGTTTTATTTCTCAGGCCCGGAAAGCTCCCGTTGTCATCACCAACCACGGCAGACCGGAAGCTGTGCTGGTCAATGTGCAGAATATGGATCCGGAAGACGTGATACTATTCACTTCGCCGGAATTTCAATCTGCTCTGCGCTACGAACCTAAAAAAACAATTTCCGCGGAAGCGCTTCTCAAGAAGTATTCAAAATGAACGGCACGAAAGGCGGTTTTGAAAGGTTGTGAAATTATATCTTGACTTTTTACCCCCTGCTGTCGATACTATCCCTTAATGATAGTATCCTTCAAGTCAGAAGAAACCCGGCTTGTCTGGATAGGTCAATTTTCGAAGAAAATCAAACTGCCTGCGTCCATTCACAATCTGGCCAGGAGGAAATTGAGAATGCTCTATGCTGCCCCGGACATTGAGGCCCTTAAAATACCGCCCAATAATCGCCTGGAACAACTGAAGGGAGATCGGCGCGGATTCTGGAGTATCAGAATTAATGATAAATACAGAATTTGTTTTCGATGGCTGGAAGGAAATGCGCACGACGTCGAAATTGTCGACTATCATTAATTTGCAGGTAATTATGAAACATCTTAAAAACATACATCCCGGAGAAGTTCTCAAAGAGGAATTTCTCGACCCGATGGGTATTTCGGCGTATCGGCTTGCCAGGGAGACAGGTCTTTCGCAGACGCGAATTGGCCAGATCGTTCGTTGTTCCCGGGGAATTACCGCCGAGACTGCTCTGAAGTTCGGCAAGTTTTTCGGAATTTCTCCTGAGTTCTGGCTGAATCTGCAGACTCTGTATGATCTCGAAGAAGCGCGACGAAAGTTTTCCCGCGACCTGAAATCTATCCATTCTATTCAAGATCTGGGAATTGCTTCGGTGTAAGGAAGGCCTGGACGCCGCCAAAGAGCGCTGTAAGTTCGGAAGAATTCTTTCCGATAGACAACTGTGCACCCTGATATACTAAAACATATGCGTCTTTTCTTTGGACTCCATTTTGACGGACCTGTGTATCCACTGCCTTCTAAACCGGTTATCGGAGAGAAACGGGTCGGGCTGGCGGGACTTCTCATGGCGCTTGAGACAATGTGCGGTCTGAATGCGCCTCGCGTTCCTTTCGGCCTGCGTATTGAGGCCATGCGGCAGGCCATTGAGGCCTCCCTCGGTGACAAACGATTTTATGCACGATCATTTCAGGCAGAGCCTATTGCGACGGCAAGAGCCGTGCTTCGCATCCGCGATGAGGTGCGGATGAGCGGCTGGGTAACGAAGGACGATGCGAAATCGCACGACCGATTGAGGGATATGGCCAGGCTGGAGTCGGAATCGATCCTGAAAAAAATCCATCCGACTCTGCCGGGATTTCAGAACGGAGAACCGGACCGTCTGCTGTGCGTTATGCAATGTATTGATGAGAGTATCGCCGGTTCGCTGGAAATCGACTGCTATGAAAAGGAAAATGAGCTGCCGGGTCTTTATCAAAAGCTTTTCGAAGTTCTCCGAAAGAATGGCGCAGTTATTACCCAAAAAGAGCATCCTTTTTCCGGATCCGCATCCGCTGACAGAGGATCGGATCTGTTTGAATTTGCCGGTCATCTGATTTCCAGGGAAAAGGGCTGGAAACTGAAAGGCGACGGATCACTCGTAATTCTTACCGGCGAATCGGATACGGCAATCGCCGATGCGATCTCCGGCTCGCCTTCTGTTGCAGACGAATCCCCGGTTTTTCTGATTACCGGAGACGCCGGCAGTCTGCCCTATATAATAGAAGAAAAAGGAATACCCCGATTCTCGGCTGAGTTCGATGCCTCTGCCGCGCCTGTCCTGCAGATTCTCCCGCTGACGCTTTCACTCCTGTGGAAACCCTTGAATCTGCATCGCATGCTGGAGTTTTTGAACCTGCAGATTCAACCGCTCGGTCATAGGCTGGCCCGTGCATTGAGTTCGGCGGTGGAGCAGGTGCCGGGAACGGGCAGCAAAACGTGGGGAGATGCAATACAAAAAGGAATCGAAGATCATCTTTCCAAAATCGATGCGGCAAAACAGAAGAAAGAAGAAGTCAAGCTTCGAAAATGGCTGGAACTTCTTTTCCCGGGAACTCTTGCGGATCCGGAATCCGGCGTCCCGATTGAAGACGTGCTCACGCTGGTGACTCTACTGAATGAGTGGGCGAAGTCCGGCATGGGCATAGGCGCAGACAGGGAAGATGCAACTGCCGCTGAAAGAAAGCTGCAGTTGTCAGTTCTGAGAGAAATGTGTTCACAACTTTCAACGATACTCGGCGCCAGATCGCTGCCGAAGATTTCCAGGATCGATCTGGAGGCCTGCCTGTTGATAATGAAGTTTACTTTCACACGGCGAACATCCGCCGAGAAAGGCTCGCCCCAGTCAGTGAATCATCCGGCAGCGTTTCTCGAAGTTGCGCAGAATCTTGTCTGGTGGACATTTACAGACAGTGAACCAGGCGAAGGGCATGCTTTTCTCAAACCTTCTGAGACCGCATATTTAAAAAAACAGGGCTGCATTGTCAGCGACTCGAAAAGCCGCATCAAACAGGATGCTCTGCGTTCTGCGCAGGCATTTTTCGCATGCAGGCGTCTTGTTCTGTGCCTGCCGGAAACGATTCGGGGCGAAACTGTTCGTCCCCATCCTCTTTACGACAGGCTGCGAGCCTGGGCGGGCGATGATCTTGCAACAATAACGATCCCTGTGCGCGACTATCTGCGTTCGGGCAAATCGGCCGGATTTCTCAAAGTCCCGGCGATGGAGAAGATTCTGGAACGAGGGACTGTTCAACCGTCGGCGCAGTGGCAGATAAAATCGGCGATCCCGCTGCGCGATAAAGAATCTCATTCAAGTCTGGATAAACTCTTTTTCCTTCCGCACGAATGGTTTTTGTACTACGTTGCGAAAATCCGGCCCGCTTCGATCGCCAGTGTGCCGGACAGCAGATTAATCTCCGGCAATATCCTTCATGCTGTCGTCAATCATCTGTGTGATAAAAAAGATCCGGCATACTGGACCCAGGAGAGAATCAACAAATGGGCGGACGAACATCTTGACGCATTGATCCAGGAATCGGGGGCGGTTCTGCTGCTGGCCGGCGAAGAGACCTCTCTGGCCCGTGTTCACTTTCTGGTCCGGTCATCGTTAGTAAAGTTATTTAATAAACTTGCTGAATTGAATTTCAAAATTGAGGATTCTGAAAAATTGTTGGAAGGCAGACTCGGCAAACAGGCAGTTGAAGGAAAGGTAGACATGCTTGTCTCGAAAAACGGGCAGCTGGCCGTCATCGATCTTAAAGATTCCCAGAGCAAGAGTTACATTGAACGTGTAAAGGCAGGCTCGGCCACTCAGCTGGCGCTGTATGCGTCCATGACCGCAGGAGGCGCAATATCCCCGGGCGCATACTACCTGTTCGGCCCGGCGCAGTGGATCACGTCCGATCCGAAATATTTTTCCTGGGCCTTCTGCCCGACTGGCTCACGTGACTTGGGCGCAACGCTGGATTTGATGAAAGATTTACTTACGATACGCACTAAAGAATTAAAAAAAGGAATTGTTGTGGTTATGGCAAAAGCGGAAATGAAAAAGGATGAATGGGCGCACGAACTCGACCGCCTCAAACAGTATCCCGATTCCCATTACGATGTTTTAACAGGCGGCTGCCAATGAAAAATATACGAATCATAGGCGCCGGCGCCGGCAGCGGCAAAACAGAAGAAATAGCCAGAATCCTGCTCGAAAAAATCAGCGGTGGAACTGCCGCTCCGGAAGCTGTCGTGGCAACGACTTTCACACGTAAAGCAGCCGCAGAACTCATGGAACGAACTCGTCTTCGTCTCCATGAGAAAGGCTTCCATGAAAAAGCAGAGCAGCTCCAGCTGGGGCTGATCGGCACTGTAAACAGCATCTGCGGTCAGATTCTGCATCGATTCGCATTTGAAGCCGGCCTTTCGCCTGAACTGAGGATTACCGAGGGCCGGGAAAACGAAGCCGTATTTGCTGAAGCGATAGGATCAGTCCTGAAAAGAAAGTATCCGGCCGAGCTGGATCAAATATCGGAGCGATTTGAAATCGGGCAGAATGCGTATCAGGTTCACTGGAAGAAATATCTTCGTCAAATTATGGACCAGGCAAGAGCCAACCGGCTCGACAGCGCCGATGATCTGAAAAAATGCGCGGAGAGGTCGATTGAGTCGATCATGAAAATACTTCCGCCTTCTGCGGGAAATCGGAAAAAACTATACTTAGAACTCAAGACCCTGCTATTATCGACGGCTGCGGATTTAAGAAAGCATCTATCGCAACAGAGTCCAAATAAACAAGTGGGCGGCACAAAAAAGTATCTGACGATTCTTGAAACCAGGCTGGATGAAATCGAAAGAAACGACTGGATTTCCTATCCAAGATGGATAAGCCTGTCGAAGACAGAACCTCTCACGCCCTGCATCGCGATGACACAGCCGGTTCGCGATCTTGCAGAGAAATGGGCGGCAAATCCTGATCTTCGCACTGAGATTGAGACTATGATCCGGAAACTTTTCGATCTGGCTGCAGAATGCCTGGAAGAATACAAAAATTTCAAATCAAAACACGGCCTGATTGATTTCTTAGATCAGGAAGCCCTGGTTCTTGATCTCCTCAAGAATCCAGATACACTTGAGCATTTGAAGATTGATGTATTGATTGTCGATGAGTTTCAGGATACAAGCCCCATACAGCTTGCTATTTTTCTTCTGCTGGCCGGGCAGGCAAAGGAGAGCATCTGGGTCGGCGATCCCAAACAGTCCATTTACAATTTCCGGGGCGCCGATCCTGAACTTATGCGCGCAGTCGTTGAAGCTTTGAAGGGAGGCGAAGAAGAGCCGTTAAATGTTTCGTATCGTTCGCGTCCGGAGCTTGTTGAATTTACGAATACACTTTTCACAGCCGCATTCGGGACCGGCAATCGAGGCAAACAAATCCTACCGAAAAACGTGGAGCTCAAAGCCGATCGGAAATTGGATAATCTTCTCGGTCGGCCGATAAGCTACTGGAAAGCTGGCAACCACGCACCCACCACCACTGCAAACGGGGTTGCCGGCATTCTTGCCGGCAGTCTGTCTGTGTTTGACCGAAATACCGGCAGGCACAGGCCGTTGGAACCTGGAGATATCTGTGTGCTCTGCCGTTCAAATGAGCAGGTTGATAAAGTGGTGCAGGCGCTCAGAACAAAAGAAATTACAGCTTCGCAATCCCAGGGGAACCTTCTGGGAAGTTCGGAGGCGAAGCTTCTGCTTGCCTGTCTGCGATTGGCTGTTGATAATCACGATTCTCTGGCAGTAGCGGAAATTTGTCTCCTGACGGATGGTGGAGGCAATGCAGTTACAGTCGAATCGCTGTTAAACGAACGGCTGCAATTTTTGGCGGAAAACAAATCCGTTTTCGGCTGGCGTAAGGATCACAGCACAGTAAATATTATAAATAATATCCGTAAAGAACTGCAGATGCTGAGCCCGGCGCGCGCTGTTGATCTCTTGATTGAAAGACTCGATCTTCGCCGGCAGGTTTCCGGTCTGGGCAATCCGCAGCAGCGTCAGGCCAATCTGGACGCTGTGCGATTACTGGCGAAAGAGTATGAAGAATTGGCGCTGGATCTGCTCCACGGCGCGAGCCTGGCCGGATTCCTGTTGTTTCTGGACAACAAAAATGAAACCGGCGAAGACCGGCAGAGCAAAAGCAGCGTTTCCCATGCGGTCAATGTTATGACATACCACAGCGCGAAAGGACTTGAATGGCCGCTTGTTATATCGGCTCATCTGAATTCCGAAGAAAAGGATCATATTTTCGGCGTGGATGCGATACAGGGCGGGGCGATTGAACTGAAAAATCCGCTGACAAACCGTTGGATAAAATTCTGGCCCAATGCATTCGGGAAGAGCGATAAAATTCCGGGTCTCGAAAACTTAGAAACGGATCTGTTTGCGAAACAGCTGCAGGAGACAGAGCGTGCAGAATCGCTGAGGCTCCTGTATGTGGGCCTGACCCGCAGCCGCGACTATCAAATTCTTCAAGGATCTGCGATAAATTCAAAAGGCGAACCGAAGGGCTGGCTCGGCGAAAATCTGACCGATGCAGGATTGCCCATTCCTCCAAACGAGGCCGGCGGCATCTGGCAGATCGGCAGTCAGACGATTCCTGTGGAGATTCCGGATGATACCGCTATCGCGGCAGGAAAGAGTGATATTCATCATTTTCCAGTCCGGCCCGGCCGCAAACAATACGATCTTTTGTATCTTTCGCCGTCAAAGATGGATCTGCCGTCCCCGATCAAGGCGAAAATTGGCAAGACGACCGAATACGGTCAGCGCCTCAAGTTCAGCGGAGAAATCGACGACGATGCCCTGGGCAACGTGCTCCATGCCTGCATCGCAGCCGCATCGCCGGAAATGAAAAAAGACGCGATGAAGCAGCGCACGGCCTTTGTGCTGGAGTACCACGGCCAGAAAAATCTGTGCGATGCCGGCGATTTGACTGAACAGCTTTCAAAATTCCACGAGCATCTGTCCGCGCAATTTTCGCCTGTTCAGATGCATAAAGAATATCCTGTAACTTATCCGCGCGACGGACAGATCACTGAAGGCACAATCGACATGCTGCTCGAAACAAAAAATGGCTGGATCATCATCGACCATAAATCGTTCAAGGGCGGCGGCGAGCAAAAAGACACAAAGGCTCTGGAATTTGCCGGGCAGCTGCATGCTTACAAATCATGCGTGGAGGCTGCCGGGAAGAAAGTGATCGGCACATGGATTCATTTCGTAACGACAGGCACGATGACGGAGGTGGGGCTATAGCTTTGGGGAATACCAGGTGGCTTTTCCGATTCCGTTTTTTTGTATATGATTATTCGCGACGAGAGTTTCGAGATGTTTCTTAATCGTATTGCGATTTGCTTTTGTCAGGATAACAATTTCTCTCACCGTGATTCGTCCCCGCGATTTTGCCAGCTCCAGAATTTGCAGGGACAATTCGGACAGCGCGCCCGATAGAAGTTTTTCTTTCTCGAGTTTTATCTCTAAGTTTTGTTTCTGCCGGCTCAGAGCTTTCAGGAAAAATAAAACCCACGGCCGCCAGTCAGGCATCTCGGATCTCAGGGTGATCTGAGTTCGCCTGAGCGCCAGATAATAGTCTTCTTTGTCTTGTTCGACAACGGATTCGAGCGAGCTGTACGGCACATAGACATAGCCCTGTTTCAATAGAAGATATGTCGTCAGCGCTCTCGACAGCCGGCCGTTGCCGTCCTGAAACGGATGGATGGCGAGAAACTCGACAATGAAAACGGCCGTCGTCAAAAGCGGATGCAGAGTTTTTTCCAGGTACGTTGCAACAGTCCAGTTCACGAGATTCGCCATTCGCACAGGAGTTTCAAACGGACTTGCGGTTTCAAACACGATGCCCAGACTTTTGGCGTCGGATCCAAATGCTTCGACATGATTGGGCGATATTTTATACGACCCTTTATGCCATGTGTCCTTTTCGCTGTATCGCAGCAGTTCGCCGTGCAATTGACGGATGTAATTTTCAGTGAAAGGAATCTGATCGTAGTTCTGAAAGATGAGATCCATCACCGCCGAGTAACCGGCGACTTCCTGTTCGTCTCTGGAGGAAAATTTCCGGATATCAAGATTGCGCAGCAAGAGATCCACTTCTCTGTCGCTCAATTTGCTTCCTTCAATGCGTGTGGACGAACCGATGCTTTCGATCGCAGCGACGCGTTTGAGCGCGTTCAACTGCTCCGGCGGCATTTGCCCGATAGCCCGCCAGGCGCCCTTAAATTCATCCAATTGGGCGATCAGGGACAGGATTTCAGGGGTAATGGTGAGAGAAGCTGTGTTCATACCCGTATTTGTATCCATAAATATCCATATTATGGGGGAGGGCAAGGGGGAAATTGGGGATTTTAATATCTCATTGACCGAATCTGGCCGAAGGGACATAATGCACAAATGATGTTCCGTCTGGGAGAACTGTTTTGCGGGCCAGGCGGCATCGGCTGGGCTGCCTCAAAAAGCCGATACGGATCCGGCAAAAAAAGCCTGACAATCAAACATCAGTGGGCCGTTGATATCGATCCCGACAGTTGCGAAACATTTCGAAAAAATATTCCGGGAGCAACAGAGGATTCGGTTTTCTGCGAAGATGCGCGCGGATTGAAACTGAAGAAGCTTGGCGAGATAGATGCGCTGGCCTTCGGTTTTCCTTGCAATGATTTCAGCCTGGTTGGCGAAAGAAAGGGCCTGAAGGGAAAATACGGCCCGCTTTATCAACATGGAATCCGAATTCTTAAAACAAAACAGCCGCGATGGTTCCTGGCAGAAAATGTCGGCGGCCTGCGAGCAGAAAATTCCGGGCGCGTGCTGGAAAACATTCTAAGAGAAATGGAGGAGGCCGGTTACGAGCTCACTCCGCATCTGTATCATTTTGAAGATTACGGCATTCCCCAGAGGCGGCATCGAATCATTATTGTGGGTATTCATCGTGATGAAGATTTGAAATTTACAGTCCCGGCCCCTTCATATGAATCCAGAACCGCACGTGAGGCCATTGAAATTCCGCCCATTCCCGCTTCTGCCGGGAATCAAGAACTGACGCGTCAATCTGAACGAGTAATCGAGCGCCTCAAGCATATCAAGCAGGGTAAAAACGCATTCAATTCGGAAATGCCCAGCGCACTTAAGCTCAATGTACACGGAGCGACTCTCAGCAATATTTACAAACGTTTGGATCCGGACAAACCTTCCTATACAGTCACCGGCAGCGGCGGCGGCGGCACGCATG
The DNA here is from genome assembly GCA_009885105.1 of Spirochaetia bacterium. Taxonomy (GTDB): domain Bacteria; phylum Spirochaetota; class Leptospiria; order Leptospirales; family Leptonemataceae; genus VFLI01. Next base: position 35,347 of record VFLI01000014.1, read on the forward strand.
TGTATCACTGGCACGAACCGCGAGCGCTGACCAATCGGGAAAGAGCACGTCTCCAGACATTCCCCGATAATTTTGAATTTTACGGATCCAAAGAGAGCGTGCGAAGACAGATAGGAATGGCAGTTCCGCCGGACGGGGCTAAAATTATTCTTACCGCAATCCTGAAGACATTCGCCGGCGTGCGATACAGCAGCATTCCGGAAAACATCACACGACAGCAGTATCTGTATCACCACGGCCGCCAGGCTATTTGAGATCCGCGTGGACAATCTCACACCTGCACAGAGGCGGAAGAACATGCAGAATATCCGGAGCAAGAACACAGCCCCGGAGAATTTAATGGCAGCGCGATTGAAAGCGAAAGGGATTCATTTTCTTCGCCACGACAGTTCGCTGCCCGGGACTCCTGATTTTGTTCTGCCGCGGAAAAAAATAGTCATTTTTGTCGACTCGGATTTCTGGCACGGCCGGCCGGGACATTTCAAACTGCCGAAAACAAACCGCAAATACTGGAAAGAAAAAATTGAAGGCAACCGGCGGCGCGATGAACGTGTGCGAAGAAAGCTGCGGCGGATGGGCTGGTCGGTCAGGCGAATGTGGGAGAGCGATTTGAAGAGGGGGAAGGGGGTATTTAACTAAAAATCGAAAAAATCTCAATTATTATATAGTATTTATCTTGACTTTTATTGCTCGTCGCGCTAAAATATTTGGCGTGACCTGGGAGGATAAAAAATGTCAATTCATGATCCACAGTTTTCTGCTATCCGTGGCACTATCGAAAATCACCGGTGGGTGCAAAACCATAATTGGGAATGGATAAGGTCTAACGTTGATCGTTTTAAAGATATGTTTGCCCAGCATACTCTCGCTGAAATCAATACATTGATTAGTGAGCTGGAGATACATTATGATAATTATCATACTTTTGAAGTGTCCAGTGTCGTTACTGCACGCCCCCAGGATGGGAATCAGCCTACCGAATACTCGCAACCGGTAACCCATATCACATCATGTTGGTCCCATTACAAGCAACACTTGAGGACAAATAAAAGGTTTTCCGATTCGATGCTTACTGATTTGGAGTTTAATGTATCAAGTATCATGCGTGAAATGTCCCCGGACTCAAAAACTTTAGGTCTGGCTGTCGGGTATGTACAGTCAGGTAAGACGGCAACGTTTGCAGGTCTTATGGCTTGGGGAGCCGACCATGGGTTTAATTTCTTTGTCATACTTTCTGGGACGATTGAGAATCTTCGGCGACAAACAAAGAATCGCCTTCTGACTGATCTTGGCCAGCATGCGCCAAGAGGGATTTCATGGCACGCTATGGACCATCTAGCTGGTCGGTTGCCACGGGATGATGCCAGACAATTAAACAATTTGAGAATTAGTATTGGGAGACCCGAACGATATTTTACGGTTTGCCTTAAGAACGCGACACGTTTAACACATATGGTTAAGTATTTTGCCCAGAATTCAGCAATAGCGCAACAATTGAAAATAATGATCATTGATGATGAATCAGATCAGGGAGGTATTAATACTCAAGACGCGGAGCATGATCCTACAGTCATCAATGCATTGATTCGCTCGATAGTTCATGGGCAGGCAGTGTCCTCTTTTCAAGATGCACTGTTGCAAGCCGAGAAATATAGGAGGCGATTTGCGAATCTGTCCGAGCCTCCAAATAAAAAAGTTCAATACATTCAGTTTACTGCCACTCCTTATGCGAATGTCCTCAATCGTGGTCCCCAACATGAAACGGAGCTCTATCCGCGTAACTATATTGTCGCTCTGAAAACCGGACCTAGCTACTTTGGCAGCTCCCGGATCTTCGGTGTAGCCGAATCTGATCCGGAGGCAGAGAACCAAGATATGGGCATTGTTTGCGATATTTCTGACGCTGATCGCCTTGCGATTGGAGACCTGCATTCGCGCGGCAGTAATCTCCCGCCTTCTCTAATTGATGCTCTTCTCTGGTTCCTATGTGCCGTTGCCGTACAGCGAGTGCGGGGAGTTGCTACGCCAGTAACTATGCTGATACATACCTCAAGTGCCATCGCCCATCACAATAGGCTTGCAGAAGCAGTCGAAACTTGGCTTACGAATTGTCGTGACATTGTAATCGAACAATGCCGCAAAGTCTATCGAAGAATTGGAGGTATGTTGAATTCCGTTGAAACATTCAATGAACGGTGCCCTGACTATCCAGAGAATGTGATTCCCTTGCCGCCTTTTGACAAATGTGAGTCTTTCATATCTGGGCTGATTGAACGGGTAAACAAAATGGATCTCTTCACGGAAGAAGAGGAGAGATATCATAAAGGAATTCACATATGCATTGATAACTCGGCTCCTGAGAATAGGGCCCGTAGATTGAATTATCCTGACCCTGATGAGCATCAGGAAGCTATGCAAGGGACACCAGCGTTTCTCGTTATCGGAGGCGCAACACTTTCTCGCGGATTGACCTTAGAAGGGTTGGTTAGCAGCTACTTTTTGCGGGAATCAACCTGCAACTATGATACACTGATGCAGATGGGGCGATGGTTTGGATACCGACGTGGATATGAATTGTTACCGCGGATCTGGGTTACAGACCGAACGAGGTATGCATATAATTTTCTTTCTAAAGCCGAGATTTCTTTTCGTGAACAAATCGAGGACGCACGTCAACGGGGTAAGACTCCAGCTGAAATGCCCCCTGCAGTTATGGCTCATCCAGACAATCTACTGAGAATTACTGCGCCCAATAGAATGCAAGACGCTAAACTACAAGAAATAGATTTAGCCGGTACCTCTCCTCAGACGATTCATTTCCATAATAATGAAAAATTGCTGAAGCAAAACATTCATTTTGCACAGGATCTGATAAAGAAATTGAAAACTCCCAGGAAAGATGAACGAGACGTAAAAAATCTTGTGTTTGGTAGTGTTACGCTTGATCTTATTATTGAATTCTTACGGAAATATAATGCTCCGGATTCTGTCGGTTTCCTCAAGGAAAGGGAAACAATTATAGAATATCTCAATCGTGCCAATCAACAGGACAAGTGGACGGATTGGAATGTGGTCGTATGTGGACGCCCTGGATTAACTGGTCGATGGGGAAACGATGATGAAGAATTTAAAGACTATAACGGTTATAAGGTTAAACGTGCGAAAGAAAAACCACCGGTGTCTGAAGTGATATTTCTTCATTCCGTCCTAAGTCCGCGTGATTTGTGGTCAGATGTCATTGTAACTAAATCAAAGGAGGAACAGAAAACGATGCTTCTTCCTACCGAACGGCGCCCCCTGTATGCCAAACGGAAGGAGGCCGGGCTGGGTCAGACGCCGGCTTTACTCATTTATTGCATCGACCGTAATAGTAAAGCCCCAACGCCTAAACCGAATGCCGAAAGACAAAGTCACAAGTTGGATTTGAATGCTCCTTGTGATTTGCTGGCATTCGTTCTGCTTTTGCCCCCTCCTGTTTACGGCCGTGAGCCGCGTTTTTTATTTTCTGTTTCTGCTATTGAAGAATCACCACCGGACATTGAGCCATGAAACTGTATGCCTTACAACCTGAAGTTATGCAGCACGACGGGCATTCTGTTTTACATGCCTTTCAACCTTCAGATGCTCAAATGTGTGACTTACTTGTCAGGGAAAGTCTGCAAAATTCGCTGGATGCTGCAAAGCCAGAGTCCTCGGAGGTTAAAGTAGATTTCAGCATAGGGAATCCCACCTTGGATTCACTGATGAAAAGTATGGAGCATGCCGCTACATTACTGCCACCAGAACTTTTTAAGGGGAGACACCCGTGTCTTTCTATCCGCGATTCTGGTACTTATGGCCTGCGCGGCATGGAAACTAAGGACATTACACCAGGTGCAGTCCGGGACTATGTGAACCTGGTATATGAAGTGATGCACCAGGATAAGCCCGCGACTGCGGGCGGAAGTCATGGGCTTGGTAAGACGCTGTTTACACACATAGGTATCGGACTTGTATTCTACTATAGCCAGTTTTTTCAAGAAGGACAGTGGATGCAAAGGTTGGCAGCATGTTTAATCTTTGATAATAAACAGCCTGCGAATGCCCTGCGTCTTTCCATACTGCCATGCGGAATAGGCTGGTGGGGACGGTCCTCAACGTCCTCAACGGTCAAACCTCTGCCTATAGTTGATAATCCAGAAATTGAACAAATAATTGGATTGTTAGGGATTAAACCGTATGCGAAGGGTGAATCTGGAACTACAGTCATTGTACCTGGCCTTGAGTTAGAGAAATTTTCCAATGCTGGCGGTTCACCAATCCGGCAAGAAGAATTGCTTCAAAACATCGAGAAAAGTGCTAGAAAATGGTATTTCTTAAGGATCAATCCCGTTGAAAGTGATAAAAAACCCCGTCTCGCAATGACTCTGAATGGATTACAGTTACAACGCGATATGCCGCCTGTAATGCACTTGTTACGCTGTATGTATGCGAATGCTATCGAAGCATTAAACGTACAAAGCCGTGATGACATTGATTTCGATGCACAAACGCCAACTGGTTCAGCGGTCTGTAAAAGAAAAGCAGTAATGCGTGTTGTTCAAGGTGGTGCAGTTCGTGAACTCATTGGCTGGCTCATAACTAGTCGAATAACAGATCCCGCTTTGGTCTACGAGTTCCCCCAAACAAATCGATCTGATCCTTATGAACAATTGCAGTTGGATCCTATTATGCCAGCAAGGCCAATCCTGGCACTGGTCAGACGTCCAGGTATGGTAGTACGCTTTCATACCGATGCCGCTTCGTGGGGCTGCAATGCTTCACTGGAATCTGGCTGGGTACTGGGGCTCTTTGTCGTGAATTCGGATGAGAGTTTGATAGATTTTCCCGGTGTGACGATTGAAAAAATATGCCGCGATAGTGAACGTTCAGACCATTTCGATTGGGCAGCAATAACCTCGAACATTTTACAAAGCGCCCAGAAAAGGGTAAAGGTATTACTATCTCTTGAATGTACTGGGGATCGCAGTCTTCGTCAATTCGAACCTAACAGTTTGGGTGAGTTATATGGGAGATTGCTCCTCCCTGGTAAACGCCAAAAGAATAAATCCGAAACAAGAAAACCGCGGATGGGAAAAAACCCCGTCATTTCTATCGGTGAGGCAGAATATCAAGTTGATGGCATCGTTTTGAAATTCCGGATGGCTCTCCCTGCCGGAATCAAGTGTGCGTTAAACATTTCATTATCTGGCGAAGCCGGTGTGATCGATAAAGAAGCGTGGGTAAAGGCATCCACGAACTCCTTTCCCTACGCTATAGTGTCAGTCAAACTTAAACAGATCAGTGGAACAGGCAAAGGAAGACCTTCTGGTTTGGATGAAATCTTGAATGCAACAAAGTCCAACTTACGCGTAATCAATTATTCTTTGGATGCAAAATGGAATTCTGGTAAGCCAATTTTTGAGGTTCAGAAAAAGGCACTCTATCTTGACGGCGAAATATTTTTAAAGACTGTTATGCCTTCTAGCGGGTTTCAGATTAATGTCAGTAGGTTAAATTGAACACACTGTTTCCCTATCCCACAATATCTGGTGATGAATGGCTAGAATGTGTATGGGAGTTCTCGTCCCTTGATGGGAATCACCTAAATGAAATGCATCCCTATAGCTGGATGGATAGTTCTTACATTCGCATCGAATCCGGTACAGACGAGTGGACGAGTTCTGACGGTATTAAGATTCGTGCGAAAATTAGAAATATAGATGTGCAAGATGGACTGGTTTGGAGCGAGAAGGACCAGCTTGGGTTTGCCATACGCTGGTCTAATAGGGCAAGTTTGCGAAGAGGGGCAAGTCCCATTGTTTCTTTCAATCCTTCAGCTGCTTCGCATTCTGATTGGGTCGAGCTGGTTATCCCTCCAATGACTGTGAAGGGACGTCTGGATGTCGAGGTGGCATTGATTCTTGTGGTGCCGGCGGAAACAAGTAAAGCCAAGGATCAGCACCTTGCCCGCTTACCAGGCAGTCTGCTTTGGACTGGCATGGCGCGAACGATTCTATTGGACCCTGATGGCGACATTTTTCCGATAAGACAGGAAGGGGCAGGGGGTTCGCAACCATTATGGCGATTGGAGATTGCAGAATTCGATGGAATAGATGAGCTCCCGTTCGACGAAACAACAGTGAACGTTGTAATCAACAAACAGCATCCCTCTTTCACTACCCTAATGGATATTAAACACAAGGATGGAGACACGCTACGAGAGGCCATGTTGTCTTCGACTATAATCGCAATTATGTATGCTTGTGCAGACGAATGGGAGAAGGTTATCACTGCCCTTGAGGCCCCGCATTCCGAATCTATCGCGGGTGTTGTTGCGTTCTGGGCTGACAAACTTGACTGTGGGGAAAGTCTTCCGGAAATAGATGAGCTCTGGAATAGTACTCTCGCCTTCGTAAGTAAACTCAGAGGGACCGTGGGATGAGGTGGCCGGAATGGAATCAGGAAAAAGCTTGGGCTGCTGCTGAAGAGTTTCAGGAGACAGGGCAGCTAGTGAAAACAATTTGGGCAACAAAGGCAGACAGCATGATTTGGGCAAGCCTAGAGGGAAAATTGCGTAGCTATATCGCAAAGGAAATTACGTCAGGTAAAGAAGAAGGTACCAAAGATGCTGAATCTGCTATAGCTCTTTATGAACTCCTACAGGATTATATTAGTCCACTGGAAGCCGGTAGGAAAGAGATCTGGTACTGGATGGCATGCGGATGTTTTCCTGACCTCGTTGCACTTCGCCATGGGTCTGTTCGCACATACTTCGTGGGTCGCCTCTCATGGTTTTTCCGCCTCTGGTGGTCGGCGCACTTAAGTAAACAGCCCAATGATCTTGATGTATGGTGGGTGCGGCGAACGCAATTGACCGATTCAGTTCAGGGTATTATAGAACGCCCTGGCAAGGGCTATCGTGTGAATTTCATGCGGGCGCTTACACGACGGTTTGCAGAATGGCATCTAAATGATCGCTTATTTCGTCATGTTTTGAAATTGGCCGGTGCGCGGGCTTTTGTGGTCGATCCTGATCTTCATCCAGATGGTTACGAGGCATTTATCAATGATTTATTCGAACAAATGAAGCTGTCCCCTAGTGAGAAAACCGGGGATAGCAAGAAGCAAAAATGAACATCAGAAATCAACTATTAAAAGTTTGGAATAATAAAGAAACAGGATCATATAGAGACATTGCTTATTATTTTTCTGATGCGGATGCATGGGCCTTTCCCCGTTTGGAAGGTGCAATGGCGGCTGGTTTTGCAGTCGGGGAGAGAAATCCTCCTATAGCCCCAGTACGGTTTCACGGGATTGAGATGATCCATCAACTGATACGTGTGGAAACTGCCAGTGAACCAGATTGGTTCTTAGTTATCAAGCTTGACTCCAAGCTGAGCGTACTCCGGGACACATTTGCCCTGCTTGCAAGTGAGTTTATTTCTCGCGAACAGCGTGAAGCCTTAGTTGCAGATCCGGAAAAATGGCTAAAAACTTGGAAGCTGTTGCTTGGGAATGCATATCACGAACCAACAGTATACCCAGTTCTCGGTGAGTTGGTTATTTATCAGGCTGTTGAAAAACAAATAAAACAAGCTGAATGGCTCGGGCCTTTTGGCGGCACCTGTGACATACGTTGGAGTGGATTTGGTATTGAAGTGAAAAGCACAGTAAGTCGTTACGATAGCACGATAACCGTGCATGGGGAATTCCAATTGAAGTTGGAGGAAGGCGAAGAGGTTTTTGTCGCTCATGTCAGGTTTGAACCTTCACCCACAGATGGTCTGTCAATCGACACGCTGGTCTCTGGATTTTCTGAAGATAAGCATGCTTATTTGGAGGATCGTTTAGATGCGGCAGGCCTTCCTGCAGGTTCGTATGATCGGAAGCGTGCATTTCGACTCTTGGATGTTTCCATACTCCCGGTTGACGCGGATTTCCCTCGTATTGAACCTCAATCCTTCCGTAATGGAAAATTGCCTGATGGGGTAAACCAAGTATCCTACCAAGTGGACCTATCGAACCTGAAGACAATAGATTATGATACCTTTATTTCCTCTCTTCGGAAATAATCTTTCCAAACTTTGCACTCAACCGCGCCCCCCCGAATAAATTCACACAAGGTCTCCTATGAAAAAATCTCGAGATACGGCCAAAAGTTGTGTATAGCCTTCAAATTTAGAGGATGACAAAAAAAAGCGGCAAATGCCAGATTATTTTTACCACAAAATAATTAAGGAGGCACCGCCGCATGGAAAAGATAACAGGAATCGAGGATAGAAGTCAACTAAAATCTGCATTATGGGAACTTGCCCGAGAAGGAGCAAGATCTATGATTCAGGTCGCACTGCTTCAGGAACAACAGGAATTTCTTGAGCAATACGGGCATAATTTAACAGAAACGGGCCAGAAACAATTTGTAAAAAATGGTTTTCTTCCGGAAAGAAATATAATGATGCCGGCCGGAAATATTCCGGTAAATGCTCCCCGAATACGGGATCAAAGTAACCAGAAAAGTGATATTCAATTCTCAAGTAAAATATTGCCCAAATATCTTCGCAAGACGAGAGAACTGGATGATCTCATCCCTTTCTTGTATTTGAAAGGAATTTCAACAAATGATTTTTCCGAAGTTCTGACTGCGATGCTCGGCAGCGATGTATCTGTTTCTCCAGCCTCTGTCGTTCGCCTCAAGAAGGTCTGGTCCGACGAATTTGAAGAATGGAACAGTCGCAGCCTGAAAAATAAAAAATATGTCTATTGGTGGGCCGATGGAGTTTATTTTAATTCCCGTATGGATGGCGAAAGGAACTGTATTCTGGTGATAATAGGGGCCACAGAGGCCGGAAATAAGGAAATTCTGGCCATACAGACAGGCTACCGCGAAAGCGAAATTTCCTGGAGAGAACTTCTCATGGGCTTAAAAAAAAGAGGTTTATCGCAGGGCCCAAAACTTGCCACTGGCGATGGCGCTCTTGGATTCTGGAAAGCGCTGCGACAGGAATTTTCTGAAACAATAGAACAGCGTTGTTGGGTGCATAAGACTGCGAATATTCTCGATAAATTTCCTCAGTCGCTTCAGGCGTCAGCTAAAAATAAAATTCATGAAATATACATGTCAGACACGAAAGAAAATGCGTTAAAATCTTTTGATGATTTCGTATCGCTCTATGAGGCGAAATATCCCAAGGCCGTTGAATGTTTATTGAAAAATAAAAATGAAACACTTGCGTTCTATGATTTTCCGGCTGACCACTGGCAGCACATTCGCTCATCAAATCCGATCGAGTCAACCTTCGCGACCGTCCGGCTGAGAACAAACAAAACCAAAGGATCAGGGACAGCGAATGAAACAGTAACGATGGTATTTAAGATGATTCAGTCCGCTGAAAAGCGATGGAGAAAATTACGAGGATTCAAACAAATTCTGCTTGTAATGGAAGGAAGAAAATTTATTAATGGAGTTCTGGATATCGCCGCTTAATTTTGTCATACACAACATTTTAATGTAACTCAAAAATCTCTCCTGATTCTCACTTTCGCCCTGATCGCCGCAGGCATAATTCGCGCACAGACAGGATCTCCCGCGCCCGGCGAAAATCCTGTGCCGGAAACAAAGCCGGCCGCGACTCCGGAAGAAACTGCATACATAGAGGATTCCTCGTTGCTGATGGGAATTCTCGGGAACATCCGGGATTTCAGACAGGTATCCGGCGACACCAGCGTCCAGAAACAGGCGAAGGAGCGGAAACTTCAGGAGGCTCTGCTTCGGATCAATGCTTCCTGGAAAGGAAAGCCGCTGAGCATCCGCGCTGCGAAATTGAAAGATGTCAATCCGGGAAGGGAGCTTTCGCCGCACGGCCTGGAACAGGGAAGGGCCCTGATTTCAAAACTGCGTCAGGATCCGGCCTCGCCCCGCAGAGCGGACGCGTCAGGGCTGTGATTTACAAAGGCGGTCTTTTTGAATCGTTGAAAATCGTGCTGGAGTAGCTGGAGAATATTCTGTTCTTCCGGATTCGCCTTGATCAGTCCTCCGGCTGAAGCGCAGATTTCAAATCTCGTCGCCCGTGAATTATTCCGATGATCTGTACCGTATTTGGCATCAATTCGTAAACCATTCTGTAGGAGCCTATTATCAATTCTCGCAAATTCTCAATCTCGTATTCAGGTACAATACGTCCTATTCTCGGAAACTTTTGAAACCTTCTCGGAGCAAGCATGAGTTCTTCCAGCAATTCAGCCGCATAGTTTTGGGAGTCTCTGGATATATATTCGTAAATCTCGGCAAGGTCCGCTACTGCTGTCGGCGACCAGATGATTCTATCCATTTTCTCGCCAATGATTCAACTTCTTCTTGCGTATGCCCTTTGCCTTCTCTAAGCTCATTACGTCCTCTTTCAATCTTCGCAAGGACATACAAATGGTACTGGATGTCTTCCAAAGAAACGTTTTCCGGAAGCCCTTCAATGAGCCTCATGGCTTCTTGCTTTGTTGTCACATATCCGTTAGATATTGGAATCCGCATCTCGTCAATATTTTTTCGGGGGAACAAAATCGTTCTTGCCGCGCCACTTTCGCCCTGAACCGCATACTACCGGTTATTCTTCTTTACGCCTCAGACGATGCTTCCCCTGTAAAACTATCACCTAACTGATAGTTTTACTTGACTTTCTATCAGTTGGATATGAATTAGTCGGATGGATAGATATTATCTGGCGCAGGCGATACAGGAAGACGCCGTAAGAAGCGGCAAGATGGCTTTTGTCAGCGGACCCAGGCAGGTCGGCAAGACAACGATGGTAAAATCCATCATCGAATCGCCTCTGAATTATTTCACCTGGGACGATGATGATTTTCGAAAGGCCTGGGTAAAATCGCCCGCCCATGCTGTCAGCGGCCGCGGCAAGGGACCGGTCGTGCTTGATGAAATTCACAAAGATCGATTCTGGAAAAGATCCGTAAAAGGTCTGTACGACACAAAATATATTCCGTTTATCGTCACCGGCAGCGCAAGACTCGATATTTATCGCAAAGGAGCGGACAGCCTGACAGGGCGTTATTTTCCTTACAATCTGTTTCCGTTTTCCGTGGCCGAGACGGATGCGCCGTGCGCCCCCGATCAAATATTGAAACATGAAACTCCCAGATATCGCTGGGCCGATCTTCTGCGGCTCGGCGCTTTTCCGGAGCCGCTTTTCGGAGGCAGTGAGGCGAAAGCAAACAGATGGAGTCGTTTGAGGATGGATCGTCTTGTGCTGGAGGACAGCCGTGATCTCATGAATATTTCCGATAACAATCGTTTTCGCATCATGCTCGATCTCATGTCGGACAGAGTCGGAAGCCTGTTTTCTTACAATTCTCTGCGCGAAGACGTGGGGATGGCATACGCGACGATTCGATCCTGGGCGCAGACGGCCGTCTCTCTATACTACGGTTTTTTAATCAAACCCTGGTCGAAATCCGTCAAGCGGTCGCTGACATCGGAGCCAAAATTCTACCTGTTCGACATACTGCGGATACCCGCGGGCGAGCAGGGTAAAAGACGCGAAAATCTGGCAGCCCTGCATCTGGCCAAAGCGTGCCGTTACTGGACCGACACCGCTCAGGGCGTCTTCGACTTATTCTTTTTGCGCGATAAGGAAAAGCGCGAAGTCGATTTTCTGATTGTGCGCGATAAAAAACCCTGGATGATGGTTGAAGTAAAATCCGGCGTCAAAGAAATCTCGCCGTCGCTTTCGTATTTCCACGGGATGTTGCAGCCGCAGATGACTTTTCAAATTGTGGATTCGCCGCCGGCATACAGGCGATTCCACGCCGACAGCGGGATTACAGTAATCGGCGCGGAACGATTTTTCGCGGGCCTGCTTTGAGGAAATAAATCGCATGATATTTTTCAGCCAAACCCGCCCAAAATGTCACACCCATGTGATACTATGCCAGTATAGGCCCCCGGCATGCGCTGCCAGAAACAGGGCAGATCTATTTTCGTATCGTGATATCCGTCGCCAGGTCTGGCAGGCCGAACTCCAGCAGATAGTATCCCGCGGGAAGTCCTGTGTAGTCGCAGGTAACGGCTGTGGCGCTTCCCGCGCATGACGACACCTGATCGGGCGGAGCGACGAGAGCGATCGAACAATCTTTCCCTGTCCGTGCGATCGTAAAAATGGCTCTGATATCCGTTGTGCCGGAAGTCAGAAACACTTTCGTTGTCGCCGGCGAAACAGCGGTGTAAGCCACAAACTGCTCGCCTGCGCCGGCGCTGGTAAGCGGATTGTCCAGAAAATTCAGGTCGGACGGCGAATCTTTCAGGTTGGAGAGAAAATTTACATTCGTGCAGGGATTGTTGTTCTGCGCAACTGCCAGAATACTGGCGGCGCTGATGGGTTTGCCGTCACTGCTGCACTGCGACGCCAGCGCCAGAAAAATCGTCGACACAAGAGCAATGTTCAGTTTCGAGAAAGTATTCACCATTATCTGTATATTATCGAATTCAGGAAGCTGAATAGAGAGCGGACAAACAGCGATTTTTATTTTCTCTGGACTCAGCGACAGCTTGCTCAGGACGGAAGCAGGGTCAGGAGAAGGCGCCTGGAATCCTGTAGAGGACTCTGGTTTCCATCTCCTGCCGCATCAAACCGTACGTGCAGTTTTCCCGC
>VFLI01000099.1 GCA_009885105.1 Spirochaetia bacterium
GGCCCCAAATCCATTTCTGGAAAAAATCCGCCTGCAGACGTTAAAAGCTGAAATCCAGAAATTTGATAAGATGCGGCTTGACAGAAAGAAATGAATTGGTATAGAATACACCTGGCTCAAAGAAAATTTAAAGTGTAGTTTTTTTGCGGCTCAGTTCGGGTCTATACGCAGTCAGAAAAAATGCTGGAAATTCTTTGTTTTCAGCGAAAAATCGGTAACGGGAGGCTGCGCGAAGTCTCACTTGCAGTAAGAATATGAAACGAAAAATTCCAAATAGAAAGAAGACAGAGGAGGAAGAACTCTTCGGCCGCATCCATGCAGAGTTCATGGACACCTTCGATGAAGAGATCGAGATGGAACTTGCCGACTCGGCGGAAGAAGCGCCCCGGGATACGAGCGACGCTGCTCGAATCGGTCAGGACGTCCGCGATTTCCGGAAAATGTATTTCAAAGAACTGCACCGCCTCCAGCTCGAGCTTGTGCGGCTTCAGGACTGGGTGGTGGATACCAAACGTAAAATCGTTATTATATTCGAAGGCCGGGATGCGGCCGGGAAAGGCGGAACCATAAAAAGGATTGTGCAGACACTCAATCCGCGCGTCTGTCGAGTGGTCGCTCTTCCCGCGCCGACCGAGCGCGAGAAATCGCAGTGGTACTTCCAGCGTTATGTGAATCATCTGCCGGCCGGCGGCGAAGTCGTTCTCCTGGACCGGAGCTGGTACAATCGCGCGGGTGTGGAGCGCGTCATGGGTTTTTGCACCGATGATGAATACGAAGAGTTTTTCCGCACAGTTCCCGAGTTTGAAAAGATGCTGGTGCGATCCGGTATCCAGCTGATCAAGTACTGGTTTTCCATCACCGATGCGGAACAGCAGTTTCGTTTTCTCTGCCGCCTGCAGGACCCTCTCAAGCAGTGGAAGCTGAGCCCGATGGATCTCGAATCGCGGGCCCGATGGGAGCAGTACACTCTGGCCAAAGAAATCATGATTGAAAGGACAAGCATTCCCGAGGCGCCCTGGTGGATTGTCCCGTCTGTGAACAAGAAGAAAGCGCGTCTGAACTGCATCGATCATCTTTTGAGCCTGGTGCCGTATCAGGACACACAGCGTCCGTGGGTTGACCTTCCGAAACGTATTCATCACAAAGAGTATGTAAGAAAGCAATTGCCGCCGGAATTGGTTGTGCCGGAAAAGTACTGATTCGGGAATTGTTGCAGAAGCGAAGGGTGATTAGTCAAATAATCATATTGTATGCAATAAAAACTATTTCCCCGGTTCAATCAGGCCCACCACCATATCCATCCGCACCGGCCC
>VFLI01000104.1 GCA_009885105.1 Spirochaetia bacterium
CCGAGGGTCAGGTCAGAAATGGATTCATAGAATGCGATCTGCCAGGGAGAGCAGGGGGCAGTTACTTGTTCTGTAGGCGCGGGATTCTCTATTGGAGCAGAGGGAGCGGTGGCTTGCAGAGTTTGCGCGGTCTTATCAGTGGGAGCAACATCAAGGACGGGCAGAGGTTCGGTTGTTTTATGAGTATGACTGTGTGGATGAAGAGTAGCATATCGCTGATTATATCCTGGACACTCTGAATCCGCCAGAGGCTACAGGATCATATTCTCCCGTACTGTTCGCTATTTCAATATGAATCTTTTACCGACTGCGGCAAATCAAATTTATTTTCACCAGGCAGTTTATTCCAATCCATGATCCACCGCGAAGCGCACCAGTTCGGCGAGGTTCTTCAGGTGCAGCTTTTCCATAATATTGGCCCTGTGTGTTTCCACTGTTCTGACGCTGATAAACAGATCGTTGGCAATCTCTTTGTTCATCAATCCTCTGGCCGCCAGTCGCAGCACTTCACGCTCCCGTCGAGTCAGCCATTCCAGGAGAGCGACACTGCCCTGAATATTTTTGTAATCTTCTACGATTGCCTGCTGTATCTGCGGTGAATAGGCTTTGGTGCCTGCCAGTATTTTTCGGATAGCGTCCTTCAGCTGCTCGTAGGCGTCGTCTTTGATAATGTATCCCCACACATTGCCGTTGCTGCTGACCTGACGGAAGTATCTGGCGTCTTTGTGCATGGTCAGAACCAGAATTTTAATATCGGGAAATTCTCTTTCCAGAGCCTGGAGCGCCTCGATGCCGCTGAGGTTCGGCATGGAAAGATCTAGAATGCAGATATCGCAGGGAGTTTTCTGCAGCAGCGCCAGAAGCTCATTTCCATCATTGGCCTCGCCGGTGATTTCGATGCTTTGATCGGCGGACAGAAGCTGACGGAGACCTTCGCGGACCAGTTTGTGGTCATCAACCAGAACGACCCGGCACAGCTCACTCCGGGATTTCAAGGATCACCTCAGTTCCGCCTGATTTACCGGTTGCGACTGCAAGTCTTCCGCCCAGACGTATTGCTCTTTGATGCATGGTTGCCAGTCCCAGTCCCTCTCTGTGAATCGATTCCATTCCAATGCCGTTATCCGATATCTCAAGACGCAATCCTGACTTATTTCTTCGTGCGATCATCCGCATATTTCCGGCAGCCGCGTGCTTTAAAATATTGGTCAACGCTTCCTGGATGATCCTGTATAAATCGATGCTCCAGTCTTCAGGAAAAAAATCATCCAGCGCTTCCAGATTCAATTCCAGACTCAGTCCGGATTTTATCAATCCCTGCGCCATCTGCTCCACCGCCGATCGGATGCCGAGATTCTTAAATGCGGCCGGGCTCAGCTGATGGGATACGACACGAACCGTTTCATTGATTCTGTCAAGTCTGGTAGTCAAATCCGCGCGAACTTCTGCGTCAATGCCCTGAGTATCGCATACATGCTGCACTGTCCATTTCAGGGCCACAACCTGCTGCCCGAGTTCATCGTGCAGTTCTTCAGCGATCTGCATGCGTTCCATTTCCCGGATCTCCAGGAGCTTCCTGGACAGCTCGGCGCTGTATTCTTCAGATTCACGCCGCAGTCTGATTTCCGCCGCAAGGAGCCTGTTGGCCTGCGTCAGTTCCTCGGTTCGTCTGGCGACCCTTTCCTCAAGCGATAGATTCAGTGATTTTATTTCATCCAGGGCTTCCTTCAGGCGCAGCATAGAGCGAACACGGGCTTTCAGTTCCGCCATATTAAATGGCTTTGTGATGTAGTCCTCTGCATTGATCAGTCCGCGGACGATCTCCTCTGTTCCGCTGACCGCTGAAATAATGATAATGGGGATACCGGACAGACTGCTGTCTTCTTTTATAGCGCGGGCAACTTCAAAGCCGGAGATGTCAGGCAGACGAAGATCGCACAGTATCAAATCGGGCTGCTTTTCATGCGCCAGCTGCAGACCGAATTTTCCGGTTTCGCTTTCAAATACCTGAAAACCCTCTGTCTGAAGAAACAGCGCCAGGTTCTCCCGCAGAGACATATCATCTTCAATTAATAGAACAGTCGACATAGGTGAATGCATTACAAAATTAGGGGATGCTCGTACTGTGGCAATCCTATTAGAAATGAATAACGCTTTTAATAATTACACAACAGCAGCCGGCAGCTTGTATGTGCTTCCGGGGAAAAAGCCTTCCGTCATGGCGTTTACTACATTGGCCGGTTTCCCCAGGAAAAATCCCTGAATAAACTGGCAGCCCAGTCCGCGTATCAGCTCCAGCTGCCTTTCATTTTCAACGCCTTCAGCCACGACTTCCAGACCCAGACCGCCGGCCAGCTGTACGATAGCCTGGATTATCCGTTCGCCGGATTTGTCCTGATCCACATCGCTGATGAAAGCCCGGTCAATTTTGATGCGATCGGCGGGCAGCGTTTTGAGATATGCCAGAGATGAATAGCCGGTGCCAAAATCGTCAATACTGACGGACAGGCCCAGTTTCTTCAACCGACTGAAGTTTTTCATTGTGTCCGATTCGTGATGCAGCAGGCAGCCTTCTGTGATCTCCAGATCGAGCCGGGCCGGCGGCAGGCCTGTTTCTTTGAGAGTCCTTTCCACTCGTTCGACCAGATCGACTTCTGTGAATTCAACAGGAGAAATATTGACGGAAACAATGAAATTATTTTGAGCAGCGATACGGCAGGCATTCGTCAGCGTCCATTTCCCGACATCTTTGATCAGTCCGGTTGATTCTGCCACCGGAATGAACCTGGCCGGCGGAATCATTCCGTATTCCGGATGGTTCCATCGAATCAGCGCTTCGTAGCTGGCAATGGTGATATTCGAAGAATTCCAGATCGGCTGGAAATACAATTCGAGTCCGCCGCTTTCCAGAGCGGTGACCAGGTCGCTTTCAATATCCAGAACTTCTCTGGCAATCTGCAGCATGTTTTCTTCAAAGACCACCAGATCGTTTCCTTTCTCCAGAGAATGAAACTGAGCGATCTCGGCCCGGCGGAACAAATCCATATGTGTGATGCCGTCTCTGGGATAAAAACTGAGACCGGCATAAATTGCCAGATTCAGCAGCCTGCCCTGAAATCGAATTGGTTTACGGAGAATTTTAAGAAATTCTCGGGCCTGCATCTCCAATTGGTCAATGCTCTGCATTTCAGGAAAGACAACCAGGTAATTGTGCCGGTCAACGCTTTCGATTGTGGTGCCCCGCGGCGTTGTTTCCTGAATCAGTGTCAGAAGCGATTTATTCAGGGCCTCTCCCGTCGATCCGCGCAGAAAACTGTCCAGATGTCCCAGCCGGTCGACATGAACCAGAAGGATGGCCCGGGGTACGTTGTCTTCCGAGGGCCAGTTTCCCTGATCCCGGTTTCCTACTGCATCCAGCACGACACTGTGCTTGAGCCGCGCATTCACAGCATCAAGAAGTTCATCCATCTTGAATGGTTTTGTAATATAATCGTTGGCGCCAAGATTCATCCCTTTCCTGAAATCTTCTCTTTCTGTTCTTGCGGTTAAGAATATAAAGGGAGTCTGGGAAATCTCTCTTTCACTCCGAACAGCTTTCAAGACATCATAGCCGTCCAATTCAGGAATTTGAATATCACAGATAACCAGGTTCGGCTTGCCTGTGCGTATCATATCCAGGCCTTTGTCCCCGCTGGCAGCCTGACTGACCGAATGCCCGCTCAATTCCAGGAAATCGGCCACATTCTGACGAACGGAGTCATTGTCTTCAATTACAAGAATCTGGCTCATTGTATATAATGTACACCAAATAGTTGATTTTGACAACTGTGGGGAACACTGTCTGATATCCGTATTGATACGGATTGATTATTTTCATTTTTTCCTTGTATGGCGGCGCCTTGAAAGAGGTTCCTGTTTCATGAAAGGGAAACCTGCCCTCTTTAAGAAAGCGCTTTCCGGCTTCCATGAGCAGCTTCATCTGCAGAGAGTTTCGTTGCTGAAGTCTCTTTTATACATCTCAGCTTTCATTCAGGGTTCCCTCTGTGCTGTGCGATTGATCATCGGCCTCTACGAACTGGCAGTCATAAACGGCTCATTTTTTATCTTTTTCCTGTTACTGATGGTATTACGCAGAAAACTCAGTTTCCGCCTGGCCAGCCATCTTCTGGTGACTCTTAATTTCATAGCTTCCGGATTGATACAGTATTTTTCCGCTTCAGAAAGTGTCAGTCCCATTGTGATAGGTTTTTTTATCGGTCTTTCAGCAAGTTTTCTGGTCTCGAGAAACTGGGCTCTTTTCTATACGATTCTTCTTCTGGCGAGGCTGATAGCTGTGCGATTCATCCATCAGCTCTATCCCGGATATCCTGCCAAACCGGAAATTTCTCCTCTGGACTGGTATGCCTCCATCCTGCTGTGTTTTCCGGTAATCTTTTTTCTTCTGTCCGGAATGAACCAGATATTCCAGCGCATCAATCGGCTCAACGAACGAATTGCCGCCGAAGCTCGAGCACGCCGGAAATCTATTTCGGCCCTGATGTTGAGCGAGGAAAATCTGCGCATCAGCGAAGCTCGATTCCGCGCCTTTTTTTCCGACTCGCCCATGCCGATGCGGGAACTGGATTTGATGGAAGTTCGCAAAGCGATGGACAGGGATCCTGAATTGATTGATAGAATGAAAAGGAACGATCTGTCTCTGATTCCGATTCTCAGAGAAAAGGTTCGAATCCTCATGACAAACAGAGCCTGCGTAAAACTTCTGAACCTGGAAAGCGAAAACAGCCCTCTGGACAATCAGGAGAACGATCCCGACAATAATTTTTTCAAAACGGTGCTTCGTGCGATTCTGTCATTCTACAGCGGTAAAAAATCTTTTGCGGGGGCGGTAAACTTCAGGAAAAATGACGGCACGGAAATCTATACTGCGGCTTCCTGGTATCAGATTTCAGAAGATTGGTCGCGGGTAATCCTGTGGATGCATGATGTGACCGAGCAGAATCGTGCGATGATGGACGCCATAAAGAGCCGGGAGGCCTTCCGGTCTGTTTTCTATGAATCGCCGATCGGCATGCGCGAACTGAATATGTCCCCGGTGCTGAATGATCTTGCGCGGGTCGGGAAGGACCCGGTGGATCTCCTGGAAAATAATCCGGCCGAGGCGCACAGAATATTTTCACTGATGAAGGTTACTGCCACGAATAATGCTTATTCCGTAATTTTTGACACAGACAATCCGGAAGATCTCGCATTCGCTGTCGACAGAAACATGGAAACAACGATAGCAGAGATGTGCCGGAATTTTCTGGGCGGAAGCAAGCAGTACACGTATTCCATGAATTTCACCACAGCATACGGCGAGGTAAAGCATGTTGAGGGAATTGTTATGCGCATGACCAGGGACTGGTCAAGAATACTCACGATCGTAATAGACCGCACCGAGTTGAAAAAAGCTCTGGATGATGTCCGCCAGAGCGAGGTTCGAATCAGAAATATTCTGGAAAAAGAAGTAAGCAAAAGAACAGAGGATCTTGAACTGGCGCTTCTGCGGGAAAAAGCTCTTTATGAAAATCTTGAGGTCGCTCTTTTGAGAGAGAAAGAGCTGAATGTTCTGAAGTCCAGTTTTGTTTCTGTGGTTTCCCATGAATTTCGAACACCTCTGGCCGTGATCCAGTCATCGGCGGATCTTGTTGCCATGTACGGTTCCCGCCTAACAGAAGAGCAGAGGATGGATAAACTGAACAAGATTCGCAATGAGGTCAGGCACATGACCGATCTGATGGAGGATGTGCTCTTCTTTGAAAAATCGAGCGATCTGATTCAGTCGCTTGAGCCCGAACCGATCGACTTTTTTTCTGTTCTCCAGGATATCATACTGGATACGCAGAGGTCCCTGTCCATGATGGACCGGGTGAATCTGGATTTCCGCGGCGAGAAAGTAATGCTGCTCAGTTTTGATGTTTTTCTGAGACGTGTGATCGGCAATTTGATCAGCAATGCGCTCCGCTATTCGACTCCTGATTCCGAGATATATGTGGTTGCTGAGATTCAGCCGGAAGATGCGATTCTCATAGTGCGCAATGAAGGAAGAATTGACCCTACTATTCGCAATCAGATATTTGAGCCGTTTGTGAGGGTGAAAGACGCCGCCCAGCCCGGCGGCACCGGTCTGGGTCTGGCCATCACCAGAAAGGCCGTCGAAGCCTGCGGGGGAGAAATTCAGCTTTTAGAATTGGGGCCGCCCGAAGTGGTGTTCAGTGTGCGGATTCCTGTAAGCTTCAGCAGTGTTCAGCGGACAGCGGAGCCCGGAAACCTGTAAAAAGAAAATAAAATAATGGAAATAAATAAAGAAATATTGTTAAATGACCTGCTTGCCGTTCTGCACCGGGAAAAGCAGCCGGATATGATTCGGAAAAAGAGCGTAAATTATCTCGTTAAAGAAACCGACCTGTCGTCAGATAAGCTTTCGGAAGCAGTTCGCAGCTGGGAGTCCTCGGGCGGAAAATTTCAGGCTCATACTTCCTTTGCTGAAAATCGTCGATTGTTCGCGCAGATTTGCGCGGCCCTGCTCGAGGATGATTTCATTTCCCCGGATTCCTATGCTTTCCTCAAAGCAATAGCCTCGAAAATTTCTCTGGATGCGCCCCGCCTTGACTCGCTGTTTGACGCAAAAAAGAAATTCCAGGCGGAAAGAGATTTTGATAAACGAACCGAAACTATTGAGCTGTTTTTTAATTCATCAGCTGCCGCCGGCGCGCGTTCCGAAAACGGAGCATCAAGGATGCCGCAGAAGACGCATGACGGTCATCTTTACATTGCCAATCAGGTGACGTACGAGGGGCTGGATGAAATCCAGAGGCTGCTGATGGCCCATCATCTGGGCATACACGCGGCGATTGACGGCCCGCCGGGGGTCGGGAAAACACAGAGCGTTGTGGAAATCTCAAGAATACTTGGATTGAAACTTTATACCAAAACGTGCTCCAGCAGGACAACGGAATCGCATATCATTTCGTATCCGGCTCTGACCGTCAAAGATCGTGTGAGCGTTACTTCGCACATCAACGGGCCGCTCTGCCGGGCTATGACGGAGGGAGCCATATTTTACGGAGACGAATTCAATCTGCTGAAAGAGGATGTGCAGAAACGTCTGAACAGCGCTTTTGACGAGCGCCGGTTGATCGACAGATCTGACGGCGAAACCGTGAAGGGACAGACCGGATTCTGGGGCGTGATTTCGTACAATCCGACTCAGAACCTGATTTCCCGGGACCTTGAAGATTCCGTCGCTGACAGATTCATACATCTTCATTACGAGAGATGGAGCGCGGACTTCAAGGCGTATGTTTCTGCAATGAACGCCAGGAATGCGAGCATGATGAATCTCTCCGCGCAGGAGGACTACGATATCCAGCTGGGCTGGCGGGGCGTCAGCGGCCTGCGATTCTTTAACGGTGTTGCCGCCGATCCCGGAAAGGCTGTCGCCGAATCAGGCCTGAAGTGGTTTGATTTCTTCACGGGCAGGCCGGCCTCCCGTCCTGAATATGTATACCGTGTTTTCGACAGGAACAGCATATTCAAAAAAGATGAAGCGCAGCTGGGAAAAATTTTGAATGAGCTTGCGGCTCAATCCTATTCGGAAATTGAGCTTGCCAGAATTATATCACGCTTCACGGAGCTTCTGCAGTCGCTGGCACGAACTGGAGAATCGCCTCTTTTAAAAAAAATCGGACTGAGCGATTTGAGGGAAAAAGAAGATCTGGAACTTCTCAGCCTGCACGAAAGTTCAACTCGAATTGAAGCGGCAGCGCTCATGCATTACCGGCATCTGCTGACAATGGGCTGCAACCGGTATCTGGCTCAGTCATATTCAGTCCGGCTGGTGATTGATCAGGTGTGTTTCGGGCAGTACCGCATGAAAAAACTGAGGGAACAGACCGTGTATTCTCTCGTATCTCAAATCGCCCGGAGTCTTCGTCTGTTTGCGGACAACACAAAATACAACACCAGGCTTATCGCCGAAAATATATTGAAAAGCTAGAGCAGGGATGGACACAAAAAAGTTAACATCTCTTCTGTCGAAGCAGGCCAGAAAAAGAATTGATGCGCTTCTCGGCGGTGATTTCGAAAGAAAGCGGATCCTTTTCAGCGCCTCGGCTTCGCAAATAACCGACAGAAGAATCGGAGCCTTTGAAGAGTTTGTGCAGCACCCGGGATTTGAGCGTTTTCTTCAGCGGCGAAAAACGTCTTCCCTGGGCAGGCTCGAAAAAACCCTAGAGCTGCTGACGGGCCGGCTGGAAATGGAAATAGATCCGGATATTGTCGGCAATATTGCCGGCGAGATGTCCTCCAATGATTACAGGCTGATCGAACGTTCTTTCTATATAATACCCATAGATCTTGCCGGTTTTACTCTTTTCGAGAAAGGATTTGTTCAGATAGGCGAACAGAACAGCGACCTGATGGCTGATTATTTCCGTCTGTGCCTGTCATCTCCCTTTCTGCTTCTGAGAAATGCGCTCAGGGATCATTATCAAATCTGGGAGAATATCTTCCAGAGAATCGTATCGCTTCTTCTGGCGAAAAAGTCCAGCGAATCTGTAGAAGAATGCTGCCGGCTGATCGGTTCGGACGCCTGCCTCCGGTTCCTGCATCTGAGCAATCTGGCCGAGAAAATAGATTTATATATATTAAATATATTTATTGTATTTTACAGGCATCCGCGGCCGGAGCAGTTCTTCAGTATGATACAGGTATTTTCCAAAAGATATACCTATTCGGAAAATCCGGAAAGAATCAAGAAAGATCTGCCTCTGATGGCCAGGATTTTTTCTCTCTGGGATTATTTCTATCAGGCGCTGCCGGAGAACACGGATGAATTTCGTTCGTTCCTCCGGCTCTACGGAAGCCTGCGCGACGATTTTCAGCTGTTCGTATGGGAGCTGGTTTTTTCCGTCGAGCCTGCAAAGACTGCGCGGGTTGTGGCTCTGTTCATTTCCACGTCCTTTGCGTCGCTGAAAGGTTTCTACGGGCAGGACCTGGCGACTATGAAATTCTTAATTCGACATATCGTGGCGGCTCTTGTTGAAATGAAAATAAGAAATTTCAACGCTTCTCTTTTCAAGCTTGTTCTCAAACTATTTCTGGGGCTGAAAGTGGACCGTCAATTTCTCAAACGACGAGCCGTGTTTTTTGAAGCGCTGAAAATTCATACCGCGTCCGCAAGGATGGAGTCAGAAGTAATCCGGATGCTGTTTTTTGAATATATCTACATCGCGCTCAAGCAGGCAGCGCTTGGTTATCCCCCTAAAATGACGAAATTCTGCGACGATCTGCACAGAGAATTCTGTCTCTGGGTTGACGAGAAGTATATGGGATCGGTAGGTCTTGATCGTGACGCGAAGGTTCAGTATTTCATGCCGATGATAACCCGGCTGCGTCAGACAATATGGGAGAGCTCATACCGAAAATTTCCAGGGAACAGCTACTATATCGACGAGGTCTGCAGCGCCTCTGTCAGCACAAATCTCGAGGATGAAGTTCTTGCCGCCCTGGATGTCATAGAGCCTGAAGAGGCCCCGCAGTACTGCATCACCGTTATGGATATTTTCCGCACTGATCCGGAGCGCATGCGCGAAGCCGCGGCGCCCGATTTCTGGTACAGGCTTGAAATCAATCGCGCGTATCCCTTTGCGCATGGAACCATCCTGCCCATCGTCGGTTCCGTGAACATTCAGGCCGGCAAATGCGGCGCCTATACGGACGGGCACACTATATTTCTGCCGCCTTACATCAACTACTTCAAAGATCCGCTCGATCCGCTGATAGAAAACCGAAATCTAACATTTTACGTGAGTCTTGCCCTGCATGAGGCCGGGCATATCATCGCGGGAACATTCCGTTTCAATCTCTGGTATTATCTTACAAAGCTGGAAAGGCCGGATGTTTTCAAAGCAGTTCATAATTTTATTGAGGACATCCGGATCGAGATTTTTCTCATGAAAATCAACGCGCATCCGCAGGTGAAGGAGCTGCTGGACAGCACGAATGAATTTCTTGCCTGCAGGCCTTCGATGAGATCCGCTTCGCTCGCGATAAAATTTCTTTCTTATATTTACGACAGCGCTTACAGTTACGGCAAAAAACTGAAATCGCTTGCCTGGTATCCGGAATTTGCGCGGGAGATATTCGGCGCTCAGGTCAATACCGGACGATTTCGAAACATGCAGACCCTGTGCGAGTACGCAGTGGAACGCGTCACGCATATGGACATTCCCAATCCTCTGGCCGCCTATCCCATTGCGCGGGAACTGTACGAGATCATGAAGCACTGGCCCGAGTCGGACCTTCAGGGAATCCTGGATCAGGAGTACTACGTCAGGGGGCAGCATGAAATTCTCGGATCGGAAGGTAAAAGCAGGCCGCTGACCCAGGAGGAACTTGACGAACTATATAAAGAATATAATGAAAATCCACGCGCGTTTCTTGAGGCAAACGGACTGCCGTGCTTTCCGGAACTTCTCGGTTCAGAGGCGCCGGATTCGGGAACTCTCGACACTGAAAAATTGCTCACAGAATATATAAACAATCTTCTGGATGTTGAGGACGTACGGTACGATGAGGCCGGCACAATCGATTTCTCTCATCGAACCCGCGCTGACGATCTGCTGGCTTCGCGTCAAATCGAAGGGGGCAGGCCCGAGGAAAAAGAGATTTCAGCTACCGAACCCGAGAAACCTGTAAAGAAGAAGCCCGAAAAATCGATAAAGACACGCCGGAGAAAGAAGAAGCATGTCTATTCAATTGATGCGAAAACAAAATCCCGCACCAGGATATCGCAGATCAAAGAATTTGAAGTGAAGCGTGTCGACAGGCAGTTTTTAAGAAAATTCAGGAAATGGGACTACATTGCCGACAGAGTCTATCGAATGCTGGCAGCCATCTTTCCGAGCGTCGAGGAGGAGTATGACAGATCCGCCGTGGACGGTGAAATAAATATGGATCTGCTGGTTGAGATGCTGAGCGCCGTTTCATCCGCGAGAAATTTTGAATTTCTGGACAATTACATTGAATCACGCAGATCACTCGCAGTCGTGATAGGCCTGGATGCCAGCGATTCCACGTCGCTCCTGACAAGGAATTATACAGGTTCTGCCGCCCGTCAGACCCAGCAGCTTCGCGACGGCCAGTTTGTCGAACATCTATCCCTGACGGACTCAGAAAGGATCGAATATGACATGATCATTGATATTGAAAAAGCCTTCGCGATGATTTTTGGAAAGGCGTTGAGTTTCCTCACCGACGATATCACTCTGCTTGCTTTCAATTCTCTGACGTCGACGAATATTTACAGGGCGTCCAGCCTGGAGGCAGTTTCCGCTTTTATGCCTGACGCCGCCAATCGCGACGGAGATTTTATTCGATATGTCAGGGAGATGCTTCGAAAGAATCCGGCGGAAATAAAATATTTTTTTATGATCAGCGACGGGCAGCCGCAGTCTGTCAATTATTCCGGGAAGGAAGCCCTGGATGACACTCTTATCGCGATGCGCGAGACTGTTAATGACGGCATCAAACTTGTTTATTTCAATATTGACCTCGTGCGCGGCGCTTATTTTGATCAATTCCAGCATGAGGCGACGTATGCGGAGCATTTCTCAAATCCTGAAGATCTCCTGCCGGCGATCGGCGAAATGGTGCGGACGGTTATTCAGTCGATTCAATGACTCGCGACATAATACTGCCGGCGGCGCATTCAGATTACTGTATGAAGAGCTTTTTTTTGCGATGCCCCGGAAGTGTTCTGTCGCCAGTCCGGAAAAAGCCGGCTGATCACCTGTCATTACGAAGAGTCTAAATAGAGGGAATATCATAAAAAGAGTTTGACATGGCGGTGTATAAATATCTTTATAAAGTATATGACAGCGGGTGATTCAAGAATTAGAACCGGAAGATCGCATACGGTCAAATTCATACCCGCAGAAGGAAGCACGCTGTTTGCCGGCGACCGGCCCATAACGGCAATATTGAGAGATACGCAGGATCCGAATATTAAAAAGATAAGAAAAACAGACAAAGACCAGCGCTCGAATTTTAAAGCCATAGAGGCGAAGGTGGCGCCGGAACTTCAAAAAAAACTGCAGCAGCTGGCAAAAAAGAACGGCCATTCAGTGAGCTCTCAGATCGGTATTATTATCACGAATTATTTTCGTGCAAAGAAGACGGAAAGTCAGGAAATTTCCGGTCTTCAGCATATGATAGACCTTGTAATGTTCAACATCATTGAGGCGACTGACTTAATCCTGGATGAGGCGACTCCGGGACTCAAAGAACGGGCTTTTCGTATCATTCAGCATTCACTGAAAACCCTTATGCGGATCAGAAAACTTCCCGGTGATTTGACAGATCAGAAGAAAAATGAACTGCTGGGGATCCTTGAAGACCTGAAGAAACTCAGAGTAATTGCGGAAGAGGAAGAGCGTCTTTTTCATCAAAAATAGGTTTGGAGACATAAATGGAAAATCAGAAAACAGAATCAGAAAAGCAGGATAAATTTCTCGGTATGCCCGTTGGGAAAGAGCTGAGCGTGGAAGCCTTTATTCATGATATCTGGAATCCGCAGAGTGAGGAAATAATTCAGCCGAAAAGATTTATCGGGCTGGGATGGGGAATCAATTTGTATGCGGTGGCAAAAAAAATCGGTCTGATGTAAATTATAAAATTTCCGGGCGTAACAACCCGGTTATTCTTTTTTTGGTTCTATTGTCTCTATCAGTATGCGCAACTCTGCAATTCTTGGATGGCCTGGACGGGTATGTTCAAGCAGATCAAGCGCATCGCGCGCCTCTTCAAAATTTTCCAGACGCACATACGTTTTTGCCAGATTGAAAATTGCGGTTGGATTTTCATTTCGCATGCTGAGAGACCTGTTGAAGTGATCCCGCGCAAGCTGATAGTTGCCCATACGGTAAAATGAATATCCGAGAATTGTAAAAGCGTCCGCATTGTAAGGCTTGAGTTCATTGTAACGCGTTATATATTCGACGGCCTCTGAGTATCTGCCGTTCATTGCCAGATATTTACCCAGCAGAAATAGTGTCGGAATGTGTCTGGGAAAAATGTCGATAGCTTTTCGCAGTGAGGCGCAGGCGGCCTCCAGGTCGTTGTTATTGTATTCAGCGCGCGCGGTATCGACGAGAACATTGAATTCGCTTACGTTCTCGCTCAGCATTATTGTTATAAGAGTAAGATCGTCCCGGGCATCGCTTCCGAGAGTAAATTTCCGAACTTTTTCAATGATGTGCTCCGCGGAATGCGCCACATCAAGACCCGCTGTTTCTTTAATGGCTTCCTGTATCCTGTCGTATCCGAAAATTTCCTCGTTTACGTTTGCGGCTTCATTCAGGCCGTCGGTGAAGACAAAAAGTTTGTCCCCGGGTTCCATGCGCGTCATCATATCCGAATGGTATTTGCTGGCATCGGGAAACATCCCCAGCAGCGTGCCGCTGCCAGGAAGCGTTTCGATTTCTCCGGTACGCGCG
>VFLI01000019.1 GCA_009885105.1 Spirochaetia bacterium
GTATTCTGTACTGATTGAAAAACCTGTTGAACACGGCACGATACTGCTGGTTGGGCTGATCATCAAAATTGTGCACAAGGTTGTTCAGATTCAGCCTGCCGTCTTCAGGCTGTATCCTGTAACTGATAAAGCATTTTGGTTTGCATTCTTCCGACAGCACAATATCAGGCGGATTCAGAGCGATGCCTGATTTGTACAGGTATTCCTCCGGAATTTTCTTCAGCGCTGCGAGTCCTGCCTGAAATCCGCCCATCGCCTGCTGCCGCGCGCGAAAACCGTCGGCGCTGACCCGAACCGCAGCATACTGATCCTGTGATTCAGACCAGAATTGAATTGCGATTGTGTTGGCGGCTATGCCCAGCGACATGGTCAGCAGAACGACCATCATACCACGGCGCGTGAAATAATATTTATACTTTTTTACTTTCATTATTATTATATTAATTCATGTAAAGTCCGGGATATGCGAGAGTCTCGAATTTCTGCGTCCTGTCGCCGATTTTAACCCGGATCTGAATCTGCACCAGGCGAGGGATGCGGCGGACTTCCTTGCTATTCCAGCTCTCCTTCCATTCGCGGCCTGTCAGAGTGTACCGAAATTTTAACGAGACCACATTTTTCAGAACCGGATAATGAGAACCTCCTTCTCCCGGTTTCTTGTCCACCATCTGATCTTCGCGGCGATACAGAGTTCCCGTTTCGCCGCCAGGATCTTCCTTAACATAGAATGAAACTTCACGCACGGCGGGAACTCCGAGAGCATCGGCTCCTGAATTGACGCAGGCGAAGGTCAGCCTGTCTTTTCTTGTCTCTCCACCTCCAACTTCCTTGCCAAAAAATACAAGACGTTCGATGTCTCTATTATAAAAAGTCTGATTTATGCTGGAGCGCATCATTTCCAGAGTCAGCAGAGCCTGCTGCCTGGCCTGTGTCGAGGGCGACGACATGCTTGTGATTTTAGCTGCGCCAAAAAACACGCCAAACATAACAGTAAATAATATTGATAAAACAAGTATAACAATAGAAAGTTCAACCAATGAAAAGCCAAGGCGTGATTGTTTTCTATGTCCGAGAATGCCTTGCTGAAAAAGTGCCCGATGCATAGATTTCCCCAGTTTATGATAGCATGCAAGTGAGACAGTTTCCAGTTGACAAAAAGCTCTTTTTCTGTTTAGTGGATGACGCTCCGGTTCGGCCCGCCCTGATGAATTTTTAGTACACCACCCCCCTCCAAAGAACCACCCACGGGGGTGGGCGAATGCTATGTTTTCAAAATCGATTCTCATTGCGAGGTACCGCTGGCCCCACCGCCCGATCCGCCAGAGGATTCCTTTTTTGCATCACGGAAAGTCTCCACACGATATTCACCGGATGCTCCGCCGCCGATTGGATAGTTGATTTTAACAATGATCCGGACAATATCCACAAGTCCTCCGGTCTGCGAACCCACACTCTGCCCGGCCGATTGCTGTCCGGGAGCGCCTGCGCCGCTCTGGGAAGGCGGGAGTTGATCTTTAACCGGCACTCCTTTCAACTCTCCCGTCTCAGCAACTTTGGCCAGGTCGATCTTTTCTTCTCTTACTGTCACATCGTAGGTATAACCGCGGTAAATCCCGGAATCATCTCCGAATGAACCCTTATTTGAGGAAGTGCTGAGATTGGGATTGCTCAGCAGCTGTGCAAGTTTTGTCTGAGCAAGTGACACTGCAATTGCCAGCCTGTCGGATTCGCCCTGCTTTGCCATTCCGTCTGCGATGGTTGACATTACCAGAACGGACATACTGGCTGCGATTCCGATAGCCAGAGACATTTCGACGAGTGTAAATCCGGCGGACGTTTTCGCGCGAAGTCTGCGTAGAAATTTTTTCTTAAAATAACGAAACAAAGAAGATGAAGAATAACAAACCGCTAACAGACGCGAATACACGCTAATACTCTGTTCCAATTGGCGTTTAGTCGCGTTCATTGGCGGTTTCCTGCAGATTTCTCCATCACCAGGATTCCAAATCCTCTTTCCAGCCCGGCATCTCGAGGTTGTGTTCTGCCTCGCCGTTCACAACCTTCACTTCATTGCCATAACGACTGTAAAGAACGGTGGCCCGGATTTCCGGTTTGGGTCCGATATAGATTGCCATATCAGCCGCCAGGCCTTCCGGAGTGAAGGGAATCGTGAGTTTACCGGATGTGATTCGAGCTCCCGCCGGAGGCGACACGGCAACCAGTGAATTGAATCCGCCCGGTGAATGCTTTGTTAACATGTCGACTTCTTTGACTTCTCCTTCGCTTCTGTCCATGCGATAGGCGCGGTAGTAATCTTCATCAAGGTTGATTTCGAAATAGACAACCTGGTTGGATTTGATTGCGGCACGTTTAGAAAATATCAGAGAATCCTTGAGAAGGGTCGCTTCATCTTTGGATGTTTTCAGAAATGCAATGCTGCTGATCATGGATCCAACAACGCCCATCAAAATTGCAATTACAAGTATCACGATCGCAATCTCGACAAGAGTCATACCGGATCGTAGATTTGTATGAAGGATTTTCATGATGAAAAGAATCGAATCCACCGCTGAGCCGCAGAGAGTGCGGAAAGATTATTCAAATAGTTTTGCGTGTTGTAATGCCAAAATGATACTTAAATTCTTATCCTTCTTCTCTGCAACCTTCGTGTCTCTGCGGTGAATCTTTTCCTCTAGGGTCCCTGATTGTTGCCGCCGGTTCCTCCAAGCCATTTCGGCCAGGACGCTTTATTGGTTATGCAGAAATCAGCATTTTTATCCTCTCCGCCGGGCGTTCGATCGGCGCCGTTCGAGCAAACCTGTTTTTGCTGCTGTTCATCAATCTGAATAAAGTAGGGCTGGCCCCACGGATCTTTTACCATATCCTCATCCACACCCCGCCAACTGCCGGTTGTGCGAGTGAGCACTGTTAAATCGGCTCTGTCATCTAGCGGACCAACTTCAGTTTCATACTGAACAATCTTTGCCGGGATTATTTTCGAAGCGCCGGATATTGCCAGTTTTTTGGCATCGTCTGTAATTCCAAAGTCTATGGTATTATAGAGTATACCCATGATGATTCCGAGAACCAGAATCACGATGGCCAGCTCCACAAGCGTCAGACCCTTTTTTAATAATTTAGTATATCCGATTGGACTTCTGGCTGGCGCCAGCTGCCGAATCCTTCTAAAAATTTCATTTTCTATTGGAATATTTTCATTTTCAATCATTTTCTTACCCTTTTTCCTCATTGGTTTACAGTTCCCCCCGGACTGACTTTCTCAAACCAGTATATCACAACTGCATTTGTTTCGTCAAGTTATACATGGGCAGCATAACAGCCGTCATGATCAGAGTAATCATCCCGCCCATGACAACCATCATTGCCGGTTCCAGCATTGTGGACAATTTCTGGATGCTTGCATCCACATCATCCTCTAGAACATCGGCTATTTTTCCTACCATTTCGGGAATGCGGTCGGAAGCTTCCCCGGCAGAAAGCATGCCCAGCATCATCTGATTCACTATCACAGAATCTCGCAGCGCGTCGGTCATCTTGGTGCCTTCCTTGATCCGTTCAATGGCCACCAAGATTTCTTTTTCGAAGACCAGATGATCGACCACCTTTGCTATCACCTGCAGAGCGCTGATGAGCGGAACCCGGCTCTGCAGCATGACGCCGAGATTTCGGGAAAACCTGGCCAGAATTACTTTTCTGTTCAATACGCCGATCACAGGTTTGGTGAGAATGAATCGTTCCCAGGTTTCTCGCCCTTTCGGCTGTGATTTCCATTTTTTAAAAAAATAAATCGAACCACCGACAGATCCAACGAAAAGCAGCAAAGACCACCATCTGGTAAAAATATGCGATACTCCAATAACTATTCGAGTCACAAGAGGCAGCTCCGCATTCATCTGCACAAACAGCTGTTCAATCTGGGGAAATACCACGGCCAGAAGAAAAATCAGAATACTGCCCAGAAGGGACATCATGATCAGAGGATAGAACATGGCCGTGGTGATCTTATTCCGCATGGCCTGGTTTGCGTCTTCCAGGTCCGCCAGACGAACCAGGGTCTGTTCGTAGGCGCCGGTTTTCTCGCCGATTGAAATTAGATTGTAGTACATGGGAGGAAAAATCGCGCCGTGCTTCTTCAAAGATTCAGACAGGCTTTCGCCCTCCACAACATCCGCACGGATCTGAATCAAAGCCTTTTTTAAGTATTCATTCTCTGTCTGCTCGATGATGTTGGCCAGGGAACGATCCAGTGGAATTCCCGCGTCGATCAGAGTTCCCAGCTGTCTGGCAAAAAGCCCGACGTCTCGGCGAGGGACCCGGTACAGCAGCTTTGTCAGAAAAGGAAAAAGCTCTCGTTCTTTTTTTTCCGAGTCTTCCGCCATGGTCTTAACATAGAGACCTTTGACTCGCAGAGTTTTCCTGGCGGCAATCAGGTTGGACGCATCAATGATTCCTTTTTCTTCCTTGCCTTTCTTGTTGAAGGCAATGTACCTGTAAATCGGCATCAGGAAACCCTCAGCACTTCTTCAATCGTTGTTACGCCTTCCAGAATTTTTATTCGGCCATAGTCGCGAAGCGTCTGCATTCCTTTGGTGAGAGCGACTTTCTTGATTGTATCAGCATCGGCTCCTCGCAGAACTGTGCGCTGTACATCATCGTCGACGAGCAAGAATTCGTATATACCGGCCCGGCCTCTGTAGCCTGAATTCACACAGGCATCGCAGCCTTCGCCGTGATAGAGTTTGCCGTTCGTCAAATCTGAAGTTTTCATATCGAAGTCATCCAGCTCTTTCTGAACCGGTTTGTAAGATGTTTTGCAGTTGGGACAGATCACTCGCACAAGCCTCTGAGCCAGAACAGCCCTAACTGTGCTTGTGATAAGATACGGTTCAATTCCCATATCGACAAGACGTGTAACCGCCGACGGCGCGTCATTTGTGTGCAGTGTGGAAAGAACCAGGTGACCTGTCAGAGCCGCCTGAATGGCGATACGCGCTGTTTCCTGGTCTCGAATTTCACCCACCATGATCACGTCCGGATCCTGACGCAGCATGGCGCGAAGAGCCGTTGAAAAAGTCAGTCCGATTTTTTCCTGCATCTGCATCTGGGAAATCCCGTCCAGTTCGTACTCGACCGGATCTTCCGCCGTGAGAATGTTTCTGTATTCCTGATTCAATTCAGTCAGAAAAGCGTACAGAGTCGTAGATTTTCCGGATCCGGTGGGTCCGGTTACAAGAATAATTCCATTCGGTTCAGCGACACATTTTCGAAGCGATGTCACCAGATCCGGCGTGAACCCCATCGTCTCCATGCTGTATTTCACATCTGATTTATTCAGGAGCCTCATCACAACTCTTTCGCCGTACTGAGTTGGAATTGAGGAAACGCGGATATCCACATCCTTGCCGGCAAGCTTTAATTTGATGCGCCCGTCCTGGGGCAGACGGTTTTCGGCGATGTTCAGATTCGCCATAATCTTGATTCGGGAAACAATCCCAGCCTGAGCGACTTTAGGCGGACTCAGTCTTTTATGAAGAATCCCGTCGATCCGGTACCGGATATCCAGGTGTTTTTCGTAAGGCTCAACGTGAATATCAGAAGCTCTTTCCTGAACACCCTGGGATAGAATCGCGTTCACCATCCGGATGATGGGAGCCTCGTTCGCCATATCCAGAGTGTCTTCGCTCAGAGATTCGAATTCAGAATATCCCTCATCTTCATGAATGCCGTCGATCAGCTCTTTTGCAGCGGCCGATGCCTGATCAAACTGGCCGTGAACCACACGCATGATCTCCGCTTCCGGAGCCAGAACGAACTCGACTCGAAAATCCTTCAGACAGGCTCGCACATCATCCATAGGATGTATTTCTGCGGGATCCTGCACAGCCACCGTGATCGATTTCCCGCTCCGGCTGATCGGAACGATTTTTGATTTCTGGATTAGATTGATCGGAATTCTGGTGAAGGCTTCATCAAATTTGAAATTCAGTTTACCCTGGAATTTATAGCCGTACTGCCTTGCCAGAGTTGTCAGGATCTGCTCTTCATCGGCCAGACCTTTTTTGATAAGAATCTGACCGAGCCGCAGAGAGGATTTTTTCTGAATTTTCAGTACTTCCTGAAGTTCATCCCGGGATATCATCCCTTCTTCCAGTAAGAGTTCACCGAGCTGCTTTTTCATGGTTCCATGGCCTCGATTTTAGTATATCCTGGCCTCATTAATACCAGCCTATGTCGAAGCGCAAAAAGTTGACAAGCATTTTACTGGAGCAGTCTAATGCGATCATCGATCCTGAGCGCGGTTCCTATTCGTTTTCGCCGGTATCCAGTTCGTCCGGTCTTCCGCCCTCGGCTCGTCCCTGCGGCCAGAGTCGGATTTCATTGTGGCGGCCTCGCACGGCATTCACCTGCTCTTCTCGTTTGTAGTCGGTGATCCGGTCCGCATCTTCTCTTGAGTTCAATACATGCGGAGTGATGAAAACCATCAGGTTTGTGCGTTTGATATTGCTCGTTGTTCTTCGGAACAGAAATCCGATGATCGGAATGTCGCCGAGAAGAGGAATTTTTCGAATCCCCATCTGCTGCTCATTCGATACGAGTCCGCCTATGACGATGGTCTGCTGATTCATCACAGTCACATATGTCTTAACATTGCGTTTGTTAAAGGTCGGATTTCCGGAAGCCGATCCGCCGCTGTCAATATTTGTCACTTCAGAGAACAGGTCCAGGGCGATCATTCCCTCCGCATTGATATGCGGAGTAAATTTCAGCTTGATGCCGGAAGGACGATATTCGAAAGAATTTACAGTCGCTTCTGATGAGCCCCCGCCGGATGTTCTGGATTGTGTGCGCACAGGCACATCCTGACCGACGTTGATCTCAGCTTCCTGGTTGTCCAGAGTCAGCACCTGAGGAGCGGAGAGCACATTAAAATTCTGATTGTTGATATTCGCATTGAATATTCCCAGAAGCTGACCGCCTTTCTGTAGAAAGCCCAGACTGAATCCGGACAATGTGTTGTTTCCGGTAATTCTCCCCGTTGTCGCATCGACGAGTTTTCCTTCCACAGCCATACCCGTGTTGAACTGTGTGTGCGGTCCGCCGGTTCCCTGGTATCTCCAGTCGATTCCAAAGTCATTCAAACGGGAGGAACTGATTTCCGCGATCAGCACTTCGAGAAGAATCTGTTTTCTTGCCTGATCGAGCTGTTCGATGATCTGTAAAATTTCATTCCACTCCGCCTGACTTGCTGTTACGATGATTGAATTGGATTCTTTATGCGCAACTGCTTTGATCTTTCCACCCGGACCCGTTGGTGTTGCTGCGGGCTGCGGCGGCGGAGTTACAGGAGGCTGCGCCTGTCCATCCGGGCCCGGCGGCGTTGTTGGCGGTGTTGTCGGCGCAACGGGCGCCTGTGGATTGTCCAGCCGGACCAGCACCGATGCAAGACTTTCTGCAGGCATATTGCGGACACGATAAATATGAACCGTGTCAGTGCTGGCATTCTCTCCCGGTTTGGCATCCGGTCTTGCCATCAGTTCACTGGCGATGGCAAGCACTCGCCGCACATTCTGCGCGAAACCAGTGATGACAATTGAATTATTGGGTCGATAAGGAACGACGACTGTTTTGGCTCCGGCTACGCTTTTCAATAGCCCTGCCAGTTCGTTCAGGTTAACATACGCGGGAAGTCGAAGCACTTTCGAAATCATTCCCGTCGTATCCGCATCCGGCGATGCATCCTGAGGTATCGATACCGAAGTGGCCTCTTCAATCATTACGATTTTTATTAAATTGGGTTCTTCTACGACTGCAAATCCCCTCACCTGGAGAACCTGCTTCATAAAATCCAACGCGCGGGAAACAGGAATCGGTCTGAAAGAAATTATAGTAATTTTGCCTTTGACATTTTCATCCACGAGGATATTTTTCTTCGTGACTTCGGCCATGGTCTTCAGCCAGTCTTTCAATTCCATGTCCCGGTAATTGGGGAGGAAATGATCGCGTGGCACTCTAATATCCGGCGGATTTCCAGGCGTCGGAGTAGGCTGAGGCTGAGTCGGCTGCTGCTGTGATTGCAGCGGCGGAAGCAGCACAAATATGCCGAAAAGTAGAGCGGCGTAATATATTCTGCGTTTCAACTATCAGGACCCCCGGTTATCATTCCTTTTTTTTATCGGAATGCGGAAGCCTAAAATCGCCCGACTTTACTGAATTATGAGCTCAAAAGTGATAATTTTTCCAGATCGTTCCAGATCGACTTTCAGTCTGTTCGCGGTTTTTAAACTCTGGTACATCTGAATCATGCGTTCTGTGCTTTCCAATGGCTGGTCGTTGAGGCGGCGAAGAATATCTCCTGTCCGTGCCCCGATTTCAAACAGAAAATTATTGGGAGGAACGAATAACAGTTTCAATCCGAGTATCTTGCCATCCCTGGTTACGGGCGCAAATTTATTCTCATAGACGATTTTAGGATCTGCCAGAAGCTGATTGATTTTATCTCGGCTGAGCGTGACGCGCGTCGTCCCTTCAGCCGCCTGAGGAGCTGAAGTCTGCTGCTGTGCTTCGCCGGATTTTTCACCCAGTCCAAGCCTTATGACATTGCCGGCCCGCTCTACTGTTATTGAATAGGCATGGATGGCAACTATTTTGTAGCCGGCGACTGTCTGCCCCGTTTTATATTCATTGATTGCTTCCTCACCCTGCACCTGAATCGCCGCTCTTGCAAAATGCAGATCACCGGCCAGGATGCCCTGAACCACTATATCTCCGCCCGCTTGTTCTTCCGGACCGCCCGGGCCGCCCATCTGCATGCAGACATCCCGGATAAAATTTCCCGTGCATATCCCTTCAAACTCTGAAAGATCACGAAACGGCGAAGTGGGAGCGACTCGCGGTTTTTCCGGCAGACTGACAGTCATAGAAGCAGTATGAAAAAAATACTGCAGAATTACGGAAAATAAATACGCCAAAGAAAAACCCAGAAAGACCGAGGCTCCCAGGGTAATTGCAAAAATATTTTTCTGCAGCTTTATTAAGTATTCAGTCATTGCGATTCAATCGGAATGCTGCAGACGCAACTTCCCTTTCCGGCACCAGCTCCTGTAAGTTTAAGGCCGCCAGAGGATTGATGGGCTCCATAAGACGCCGCACTTCAAAATGGAGATGCGGTCCTGTTGCCGTTCCCGTTCTGCCTACAAGTCCCACAGCCTGGCCTCTTTTAACTATATCGCCTTTTTTTACCAGAAGCGCTCTGGCATGACCGTAAACTGAAACGTACCCGCTGGCATGTCGAATGAAAAGACAGTTTCCGTACCCGCCCATCCGGCCGGCAAGTATTACAACGCCGTCGCGTGCCGCATTGAAACGTGTGCCGATTCCTGCCCCGATATCGATGCCTTTATGATACTGACTGAAGCCGCCCAGAAAAGGATTGTATCTTCTCCCAAATCCGGAAGTGATCACACCGGCAACAGGCCACTGAAATACAGGTCGGAATCGATATCCGCGCGGAGGAAGGACGGCAGAGGAAACGCGCAGCGTCAGACCTGGACGTATGACCGATCTTTCGCTCAAACGATTCATCTGGCACAGGTTGCGTACATTTATACGATAACGGCGGGCAATAGCGCCCAGACTGTCGCCTGGCCGGACTGTATGATAGACGGCCTGCGCCACCGGACTTACAGCCGGTGTCTGCGATGTAACCACAAGTATGCTCTCCCCGATATAGAGCGGTCGCTTGTCCAGGTCCGGATTGTGCTGAAGAATCTGCTGAGGGGTCACGCGGTAGGTCTGACCAATAGAGAAAATTGTATCTCCGGCGACCACTTTGTGATTGGTCAGTCCCGATGATTCTCCCGTATCCTGAGAATTGATATTAGAAAACTGTATCTGATCGGGATCCACTTCCGGAGCAATCCTGGGATTTCTTCTGTGATTTCCGAATAATTCCGAAAGCCTTCTTCTATCCAGGTCCACCCTTGTGGTGCTGGAGATCTCCTTGAAGTATTTTTCAATTTCCTGATCGACTTCATCCCCCTCCTCAATGTCCTGATAACCGGAATCCTGCGGAGCCTGGACTGCCTGACGATTGTAAATATCCTCCAGATTATCTGAAACTGCGGGATTGCTGCAAATCAGCAAGAATAATAAAACAATGAAGGTAATTGTGTTTGATCGTGTCATATGCCTATACAGGGCTCCTGGAATACGATTTATTGAACTAGGAATGACTGGGTAACCTGATGGCATAAGATTATTATCGTCTGTTTATTGACCTTTTCTTCATTTAAGGTTTGATTGGATTCAGCAATGCCAGAATTTTTTCTTTCAGGAAATCCAGCACATTGTGGTCTCCCAGATCATCCTTGAAGATATAGATAATGATCCGTCCCCTTGCCTGTTCCCTTTTATCTTCAGCCGGAAAGGCCTTTACCTTGATCCATTCCGATGAAGACTCAATCCAGATCTTCACTCTGGCATTCTTCCTGAAAATGATATCCTCTTCCCGTTTCCCACCTGAATTGTACGCTGCGCCGATATCCTCTCTGGCCTGAAATACTACGTTCTGCCATTCGGAATTGACACTTTTCAATTCCTGAGTTCGTATAATTGGGACCACGCACTGTGTCGCTGATGTGAAAATGACTGCAATTACAAGGATGAAACGCATTGCCCTGGTCAGTTCCCTGAAATAGGGATTCTCTTTCAAGAAACTATCGGGAAAGAATCCATTTCACCGAAAAAAATGCGCAACAATGGAACAATTTCGACCCTGTGCTGTTATGAAATACTCACAATTGATGTCTCTATCCCTGTCCGGAGCCTTCTACGCCTGTCCCATTACAGTGGAATGCATTGTAAAACGCGGACTGCCTCAGTTTAATATTTCCGGTATGACCGGAAGCCCGGCCAGCAAAAGCGCCGATCGAATCAAATCAGCCGTGCTCAGCTGCTTACGACAATTTCCTCTGGGCTCGGTACTTATTCATCTGGCTCCTGTGGACATTCTAAAGAAAGGAGGGCATTTTGACCTCGCATTGGCAGGATCGCTCCTGAAGGCTCTGGAGGCAGCGACTCCGGACAGCCTGCTGTCTTCTCTGCCCCCCGATGAAACTCTTTACATCGGGGAGCTTTCCCTGTCGGGCGAACTTCGTAAATTGGATATGCTTTACCCATTTTTGCTGGAGGCTAAAAGATTCGGCATTCAGAACATTGTTCTGCCCGCTGAAAACTTCGAACAGGCCTGTGTTGTGCGGGATCTCCATCTGTACCCTGTTCGGCACCTTCGTGAAATCACGGTTCCCTACAAAAAGAGTTTTCCTGCCGGACCGGCCCCCGACGGCGGAAAAACCGTCAACCGTCTTCAGTTTGATAAAAGAAAAAGTCTGCTGGATCAGTTAAAAATTTCAGCCCGCATTAAAAGGACTCTGGCCGTATCGGCAGCGGGCTGGCATTCCATTTTAATGATCGGTCCTCCGGGCAGCGGTAAAAGCACATTGGCACGAGAACTTTACAGCCTGATTCCTGCTCCCAACGAAACAGAAGCAATGGAAATCCTGCGAATGCAGAATTTCCTTACCGGTAGAATCGGCTCTGATTATTTTCAGATTCAAAGACCGCTGCGCTCTCCGCACCACAGCTGCTCAAGCCGGTCGCTCACAGGCGGCGGAATTCCTCTTGAACCTGGCGAGGTGACCAAAGCCAACAATGGTCTATTGATCCTGGATGAACTTGCCGAATTCGACAGAGAGAGTCTTCAATCACTTCGCGAACCTCTGGAAGAAAGAAAAATAGCGCTGGCACGGGGTTCCTCAAGCATGATACTGCCTTCGCGTTTCCTTCTCGCAGCAACGACAAATCCCTGCCAGTGCGGACACTGGAAGAATCCCGATGCGGTCTGCACCTGCACCGCGCCCTCGATTCGCAATTATCAGAACAGAATTATGGGACCTCTCCGCGACAGAATTGATATTGAAGTCTTTGTAGGGAATGAAACTGTCGATGCCGGTGATTCACTGGATCTGGAAGAAATGGAGCACTGGATTGAAACTGCGAGATTGCTGCAGGAAAAAAGATTTTCAGGAACTCCCTATCGATGCAACAGCGATATTGCCTCTGCCGATCTGGATCTATTCTGTAAATTTGAGAATGAGGAATCTGTAAAAATCTGGAAACAGATTGTATCCAATCCCTACAGTCATCGATTCTCCAATGGATGCCGGCGACTCGGCAGGACTATTGCTGACCTGTCCGGAGCCGCCGAAATCCGCTCGAAGGATCTTCTGGAAGCTTTATCATATCGATGCCTTGACAATTTCTGGCAGCGAACAAATCCATAGTATCAAATTGTTAAACTAACAACTCTGATCATCTGGATAAGAAATGAGAAAGCTCCATTGCAATCCTGTCAATAGCGTGTTCAAGATAATTTTCATCGACTATCTTTTTTTTATAGACTGAGATATCTCTGGGCTGTGGGTTCGGCAGACCTTTCTTCTTCATTAGAATTGGATCCGGACCAAACTTCTCCCAGTGGACTCGAAAGTCCTTCTCGAGGAGTGTTTTCATAGTTACTTCCCTGTAACAGTTTTTCCATCCGTGGAACTTTTCCCGACATTAACTAGTTCGTCCTGAGTTTAAAAATCAGTGAGCTATTTCCTGGAATCGCGAAAAAAAATGCCAA
Source organism: Spirochaetia bacterium (assembly GCA_009885105.1). GTDB lineage: Bacteria > Spirochaetota > Leptospiria > Leptospirales > Leptonemataceae > VFLI01. The sequence goes on from VFLI01000019.1 coordinate 12,707, forward strand.
CTTTTGAATATTAAAGAAGCGCCTCGAAAAACTCCCTGATTTTGCCCGACTCGACCCAGAGAAGATCAAAACTGACACAGACCGAGTCTATATCCGTTTCCCCGTTGCGGCAGTATTCTTCCAGAAACTGTCGGGCTGCCATTTTGATTTTATGCACTTTTTGTCTGTTGAAACTCTCGAGCGGATGGCGAATGGAATCCGCTTTCCAGGCTTTCACCTCGATGAAGTGGATGCACCGCTCGCTGTCCAGAGTGATCAAATCAATTTCCGTAACTCGTGTATTGTAATTGTGGGCAATCAGAGAGTGACCGTTTGATACCAGCCAGTCCAGCGCGGTTATTTCATCCGGATGGCGGAAACTGCCGTTTTTCAGATTTCGCTGTCCAGATCTATTCCGGTATTGGCGGGATCCAGCGCCTTAATTATATAAACATCCGTTTCGATTATCAGATCCATAAAGGTCAGACCGGAATATGGAAGGCCGTTTTCATCGCGCATGAGACGAATCATGGGGCGCAGGGGCTTATCCGACTTACAGCTAAGGACCACACCGATCCGGTTGTTGCTGAGCTGCACAAGCGATCCAATCGGGTAGATCGACAGACGGCCGAGAAAGGTTCTCAGCAGTTTGGGATCGTATCGATTCATCTGCACGGAAAGCATGCTTTTCATGGCATCGTAAGGAGACATGGCGCTTCTGTACGGTCGTTTTTCAATCATGGCAGTGTAGCAGTCGGCAATTGCAGCAATCCGGGCTCCCTCTTCGATCTGGCCCATTTTCAAACCCTGCGGATATCCGCTTCCATCAAAGGCCTCATGGTGTTGAAGGGCGATCGTTGCCAGAGTGGCTTTGACCTTACCATTCTTGATCAGGGTCTGATATCCCAGTAAGGGATGGGTTTTGATGCTCTGAAGCTCCGAATCGTTCAGTTTGGCGATTTTTTCTTTTATATGAACGGGTACCTTCCACATTCCGACGTCCATGAGGAGCATGGAAAAAACCAGTTCAGTCATGCGGGGCCTCGTATAATTGAGTGTGAAGGCCAGGGACACGCCGTAACAGGCAGCCTGAATGGAATGGAAAGCGATGGGATCTCCAAACGATTTTATACCCTGAAAGGATAGCAGCATATAATTTTTCTGAGTCACTTCATCAACGATCCGCTGCGCAATGTTGATCAGGGCATGATTGTCGAATGGTTTGGCCTCCATCAGCGCATAGATATTATTCTGAAGAATCTCTGTGCCCTCTTTGATTAGAGAGCGGAAGGCATGTTTGCTTTTCCGCATGCTCTCATAATCAGAATGGATCTTCAGCTTTTCAGGAGACGAGACCGGCGAATTCGAACGCATGGGAGGCAGTTTGGCCGCCGTTGATTCCGCAACTGCCGGATTTTCAGTCTTAACCATGACACCGCTGGTTTCAACCTCTTTGATACCCCATTTGATAAGCCTTTCTATATCTTTGGCAAGTATTTCCTGCTTTGCCTGTACAAGGATATTCGAGGGATCTATGAAAACAGGCTGGTCAAAGATCATGCCCGGCTTTAGTTCTGATACTTTAATTTTTCGCATTCGTAAGCATTATCTCTATAATAATTAAACAAATCAATTGTTATTTTTTTTCAGTAATATCCGCAAGCTTATGATTTTCCTGGTATATACTCCCTAGTATTATCGAAACTGTACGGTATAGATTTTCAGGAATTTCACTTCCTACCCTCATTTGACTCAAAAAAAGATTCAATTGGGGGTCTGAAATAACAGGTATTCCCTCCCGCCCGGCAATTTCCAGTATTTTCTCTGCCGTCGGACCCTTTCCGAATGCCAGAAGTCGAGGCGCCGGCTCGAGATTCGCTCTCCAACCCAGAGCTGCTGCCTGAGTTCTGGAGGTGATTTCAGGTTTATTTCTGTCTGGCATTGGATTGTAATTCCGGATCTTTAAGCTGTACGGTCGAGTAGCGCCCCCAGATCGGTAAGGAATGCCTGCATTCGATCCACTCTTATGCCCGATTCCGAAAGAGCTGCCTTCCATTCTGGAAGAAAAGCAGAAACTCGGTCATGATCCCTGGTCTGAAACGCTTCAATCTTCAGTTCCAGTCTCTGAAATTCATCTTGAAACATCAAATGAAAAACAATGGGTCCCGACCAGTCCGGAGGCCTGATCGTAAAAGAGAAGCATTTGATATTCTGGCCCGGTACCTGCTTCAAAGCTGCTTGTGTTCCGTTAGAATCCGGAATGCCCTGGATAACTTCTCCACACAGCGTGGATCTGACAGAGACAGGAGGAATCGAACACGGCATCAAGTATTCCTTCGACAAAACAGATAAAATATGAACGGCCGCGGATCGGTTTTTATTCAATACCGGGCAGCATAGGAGAGGCCAATTCTTTAATCTTATAAGACTGTCTGTGAATGCACGTTTTTCCAAAAGATTTGATCGCAGATACATGCTGCTTTGTTCCGTAACCTTTGTTTATCTCAAAGGAGTAGGCCGGAAAAAAACGCGCCATACGGATCATTCTGTTATCACGAGTGGTTTTAGCCAGGATTGAGGCGGCTGCTATAGAAAAGATTCTCGAGTCTCCCCTGACGATGGACCGGGAAATGATTCCAGGATATTCGGTGGGAATCCGGTAGAAAGTATAGTTGCCGTCTATAAGAAGCACATCGGGTCTGAAACCATGCCTGATTGATCGCCGTATTGCGTAGACCAGGGCCGATTCAACAGCGGGATTGATACCAATGCGGTCAATCATTCTGCTGGAGATGTGAATGACAGACTGGAAAAGACAGTGACGACGAATTACGGGAGCTATGTTCTCCCGCATCTTAAAAGAAATCAATTTTGAATCGTTCACATTACGCAGTTCATCGGGCCGGGGGTTAGAAAAAAAATCAGGCTTGAAGATAGCAAACCCAACGCTTACCGGTCCGGCCAGAGCTCCGCGTCCTGCTTCATCCACACCGGCTATAAATTTCTTTCCGGAATCGATCCAGCCGGATTCCGCCGGCTCGAACTCAACGCTTGAAGCTTTCTTTTTCGAATCCACTCCGTCGGACGGCCGATCAGGTTTTTGCTTTTTCCGCTGCAGCTGCCTGGCGTGATTTCTTCTTTTCTGCGGCCAGAGTCGCCTGTCCTTCATAGGACTCTTTGATTCTTCCGGCTTTTCCTGATTTGTGACGAAGAAAAAACAATTTTGCCCGGCGAACACGGCCCTTGCGGGATATTTCCACCTTGGTAATTGACGGCGAATGGTAGGGAAAAATTCTTTCCACACCGACTTCATGCGATATCCTTCTCACATTGAAGGATTTGCCGAAGCCCTCTCCGCGTATGGATATCAAGGTTCCTTCGTAAACCTGAACTCGCTCTTTATCGCCTTCTTTAATCTTATAATGCACTTTTATATTGTCGCCCACGGCAAAATCCGGCCACTTTTTCATCGGATATCTGCTGGATTTTAGAGCGTCAATCTCTCCGCCTCGAATGCGAAGTTTTATGGTTTCCACCGGCGGCTGCGCCTGTTCCGTTTTTTCTGTCTGTTCTGCTGTTTCCATTTCTATTTTTTCCTCAGCTCGGTTATCTCGTTTCTTTTCATTTCACGCCAGAGACGTATCTTTTCATGATCGCCCGACAGCAAGATATCCGGCACTTTCCAGCCGTTATATTCCGGAGGTCTGGTATACTGCGGATATTCCAGAAGTCCGTCTTCATTGCTCTCCATCACCTCACTGTCCGAGCATCCCATGTATCCCGGAAGAAGCCTGGTTATGCTCTCAATCAGGCAGAGCGCTGCCAGATCTCCCGATCCCAGAACAAATTCTCCGATGGACACCTGGTGATCGACCAGATTTTCCGCCACTCTCTCATCGATCCCCTCGTAGTATCCAGGAATCAGTATCAGACCGATTTCTTTCGAGAACTGCTTCACCTTTTTCTGATTTAGCAACTCTCCCCTCGGTGTGAACAATACAACGGGAAACTTTTCCGGCAGGGATGCCAGAGCCTTTTCAACCGGACCGACCTGCAAAATCATTCCCGGTCCGCCGCCGTACGGCTCGTCATCCACTCTCCCCTTTCTGCGTTCATCCGCAAAGTCCCGCAGCAGGAAGGTATTCAGCCTGAACAAATCTTTTTTATAGGCCCTGGCTGGCAAGCCCGATTCAACGTACGATGAATATCTTTCCGGGAAAAGGGTTATTATCTGAAAATTATAGGGCATACAACGCTGATAACACCGATCAGGGTACGATTATCGGGCCGAAATCATACCACATAGTCATTGAAATCTCTGAAGATCACCATTCCCTTCTCTATCTGGAACTCCGCAAGCTCGTCCCGGAGAGGCAGCAAAACTTCTTTTCCATCCTCCATTCGACTGACGAGTATGCCGCCCGCGCCTGTTTCGTAGTAGTCGACTACGGTTGCCACGGGCTCTTCACCGATGGAACCCATCACTTTCAATCCTTTAATGTGAAAAAAGAAAAGCTCATCAATGGGAAGCTCCTTTTTGTCAGCGCAGAGCCAGACAGTTTGCGGCAGCGAAACTGATTCTGAAAGCTTCAGCTGCAATCTGCCTCGTCGGGCGCCAGGCTTTGTTCCGATAAATCCTGTCATTTCCGCCTTAACAAGACGACAGGGCTCTTCAAGACCTTCTAAGGCCGGCTTGATATCATCACGTGCAACTTCTTTCAGGGGTATGTACACCCACACTTTCGCGGGGAGAGGCAGAGAATAGACAGCATCACCGCCTGTTGTGAATCCAAACACATCCTGTTGGAGAGTCGTGCTCAATCGAGCCAATGCCAGAAGACTGGAAATTTCCACTATCGATCAATCGATGATTTCGAGGATGTAGTTTCTCTGCTCTCGGGAGCCGGATGCTGTGATCAGGGTCCTGAGGGCTCTGGCCACGCTGCCGTTTTTTCCAATCACTTTACCCACATCATTCTGCGATACACGCAATTCCATAACGGTCTCTTCTGTGCCTTCGATCTCATCAATGCGGATGCCTTCCTGATCATGTACAAGGCCTTCCACAATGTATTCTACAAGTTCGACAGCGCTCAAACAGCAACTCCGGCTGCCTGTGTTTTTCTCAGCAGACTCTGTACAGTCTCGCTGGGACGGGCGCCCTTCTCAACCCAGTAATTCACCCGGTCGAGCTTGAATTTTATCTGATTTCCCACCGCAATTGGATCATAATAGCCCAGCTGTTCTATAAACCGGCCATCTCTTCTTTTGCGCGCATCGGCAGCTACCAGCCTGTAAAAAGGCCGTTTTTTTGTGCCGTATCTCTGTAATCTTAATCGTACCACAAAACCAGAGAATCTAAACCCTGCCGGGTGTCAAATATTAATTCCAGCGCCAGATCATCCCATATCGTCGGGTTCAATTGTGTCGTGGAACATGACGGAAGATCCGCATTCTACTTTTACATCCGACTCGCCGATCCTGTAAAAAATCAGCTGGATCTCTTCATCCTCGGCGTGGTTCTTTGAAAGAAAAAAAGTGCGCCTTTCCGGCGCTTCCGTCTGCATCCCGGTCTGATATGCCCGACACTCGCCTTTTTCAGAAGCTTCCCACGATATTTTTTCGAACCCATTTTGAAAGCGCACATCCGGTTCCCTGAAATATACACTCAGAAGAAGGACATTGGTCGAACTGCGTTCAATGGCAAAAACCTGACCGTTCAACTCAGGAACTGGAGGTCTTTCGATTTTCTTTATCCTGTATTCCTGCCCCGAACGGCTGAACAGCTCCTGCAATACAGCAATCGATTGTCCGCGGTATTCAGAGAAATCAGCGGCCGGCGTGCCGGCATCCCCGGATACCAGCAGAAATACTTTATCTTTTATGGAGACAACTTCATTGCCGGGCGGAAATTGAGCGAGCACGGTTCCGGCCGTTACATCTTTCGTGGGCAGAGTGGAGACTGCTGCGATTTCGAGAGAAAAAACCTCTTCATTGAAGGTTATCCGTGTAAGCGCAGATCTGGCCGCTGAAAGAGAATTGCCGACCATGTCCGGAACAATAAGAAGGGGCTCCGGTTGATTCACCACGACATACAATTTTTCTTTAGTGCTGATTGAGCTTCCGGCAGGAATACTCTGATATAAAATGACACCCGACATTTTATCCGGAAAACTTTTTTTGACAATTGTGATACGAAGCTGCGCCTGCATCATGTCGTTGTGCACGTCAGTGTAATATTTTCCGGTCAGATCCGGCATTATCATACGCGCCGAATCCCGGCTGCGCACAAGAAATATTGCTATTGAAAAAGCGGCGAAAAGAGCCATCCCCATCAACAGATAGAGAATTCTCTGCGCCGTGCCTTTTAAGAATGCAAAAGTATTTTTATCACTCATGGTCAATACTCGAACCGGCTCCCGGATGAAAGACGGTAGCCGTTAATGAAATCGACTCCCCTCATTACTTTTTTATTTTCCGGCTGTATTTCCATTATTTCAATAGAACTGTCTGCCGTCCGCACAAATAATTTCGATGAAGAACCTTTTCCGGATATAATGATTGAGCCGGGAGGCTGCCCTCTTGCCTGATTCTCTGCCTCTTCAGAGCCTGTAAAATCGGGCCGGAATCGGTGTGTTTTATGTATTTTATATGTTTTATTTAGCATTATTGTCCGGGCAACGGGAGCGGGATTCATGGCCCGGACCAGGTTGTGAATCTCCAGAGAGGTCTTTCCCCAGTCAATACGGGTCATTTCCGGGTATATTTTCTTACAGAATGTCGCATCCGCATCTTTCTGGACACGCACAGCCTGGATGGGCTGCCGGGCAATAGCAGACATTGTAAGGTCGATGCCGCCTGGCAGCATCCGTTCCAGGAGTTCTCCTGATGTTTCATCCGGATTGATATCGATTTCCACGGATGAAATGATGTCCCCCGAATCAAGCCTGTCGTTTATAAACTGCAGCGTCCATCCGGTTTTCCCATCACCGTGCAGAACGGCTGACTGAACCGGCGATGCGCCTCTATATTTTGGAAGCAGAGAGCCGTGAAGGTTGACAGTCTTTTGCGGCGGCAGCGAATATATTCTCTCCGGTATCATTTCGCCGTAGGCAAAAACAAGAAACAGGTCGGCGCCATAGGCGGACAGTGTCGGCACAATTTGAGGATCTTTCAGGTTTTCAAACTTATGCACGGGAATCGAATGTCGGCCTGCTTCAAGACAAACCGGAGTGGGAACTGCAGAGCCGGATCGTCCTTTTGCTCTGTCAGGATTTGTAACCACGAATACAACTTTTGAGCTCGCCGTCAGCGCCCTGAGCAAAGAAGCAGAAATTTCCGGACTGCCAAAATATCCAATTTTCATAGCTGTCAATTTCTTCCCCGATTCAGCGTCTTCAGTGAGATGCGAAATGTATCTTCATTTCAGAATAAATCCACCGGATCAAAGTCGATCTCCAGATGACTATCTTTTTTTATCAACTTTCGAAGCTGAGGCAGGGAGCCGGCCAGCGCGCTTCGAGTTTCATTCATTGCATTGGTTTTTATCAGAATATGATTTCTGTACTGATTGTTGATTTTGTACAGGGGGGCTCTGACGGGTCCCAGCAGAATCTGCTTCTCCGCCTTGCCGGACAATTCAAATTTTTCTCTGAGCACGGCGGCCGCCTCCTCCGCCAGTTTCTCTGACTCGCCTTCATCAAAGGAACGAATCAAAAGCCGGGCAATCCTCACGAAGGGGGGATATCGAGCTTCTTTTCTGTGCTTGATTTCCTCAACAAAAAACGTATCGTAATCCTGTCTGGCTGCCTGTTTGAGAATTTCGTTATCAGGATTGATAGCCTCAAAGACAGCCCGTCCCTGCACATCTCCCCGTCCGGAACGTCCGGCCACCTGCATGAGCAGGGCGAATGTGCGCTCCGCTGATCGAAAATCTGGCATGTACAGTCCCTGATCAGCCTGAAGAACTCCGACAAGAGTGACACCAGGCGCATCGAGACCTTTGGCGATCATCTGAGTGCCGATCAGAATATCGATTTTCCGGTCCAGGAATCGGTTGATGCAGTCGGCAACATTATGCCCCGCGGCGGAATCTGTGTCCAGACGCTCCAGTCGTGCAGCCGGAAAAAGCCTCAGAAGATACTCTTCCAGTTTCTGAGTGCCGCTTCCCAGTCGCTGGGTCTTTTCACCGCATCGATTGCATAGTCCGTCGTCCAGCATCGTGTATGAGCAGTAATGGCACCGGAGCTGACGACCCTGATGCAGATTCAGAGTTACGGAACAGTTCGGACATTCAATGGATCGGGAACATTTTTTACAGTAGAGATAGGGTATATAGCCGCGTCGATTTAAAAGAAGCATCACCTGCTCTCTCTTTTTTAAATTGATATCGATTTCCCCGGTCAGTTCTCCGGAAATGGGAATATCGGACGGAGGACCTTTTATGATTCGAATCTCTGCCAGGCGCGCCCCCGTGGCCCGGCGAGTCAGACGGTGATAGCGAACAGATGGACTGGCAGGACCTCCGGACGGGAGAGAAAAATAACGGCTCTCCAGGCGCGGAGTGGCAGAGCCAAGAACGAGAACTGCATTCTGATCCCGGCACCTTTTACGGGCGATCTGGCGCGCATCGTAACGGGGAGCGCTGTGTTCTTTATAAGAAGAGTCATGCTCTTCATCGATAATTATCAATCCAGGATTTTCAACGGGCGCGAACACGGCGGAGCGCGTTCCGACTGCGATACGTTTCTCCCCGCGAAGAAGAGAAATATAGGCGCCAAACCTGTCTGACCCGGTGAGCGCTGAATGCAGAAGAGCGAGTTCCCCTCTGAAAACATCTTCCAGACGCTTAACCATCTGCACTGTCAGTGAAATTTCTGGTACAAGAAGGATCGCTCCGCGGCCGATTGAAAGAGCTGACCGTATCAGGTGAATGTAAAGCTCGGTCTTACCCGAACCTGTAATGCCGTGCACAAGATGCACAGCCGGGTTTTCCGAAGTTTTTTCTCCGGCCCGTGCTTCCAGTTCGCCGGCTATATGCCTGAAGATCTCCGACTGCTCTTCATTGAGTGTGTGTCCGGGTTTGCCGGCGGCGGGTTTCTTTTTCGCAGGCCCAGGTTTTCTCCGGCCCGGAGGAAACATTTTGAACAGGCATTCACCGACTCCTGCCAGAAGTGTTTCCGCCATCCAGTGTCCCAGTTCGATCTGATAGGGAGTGAGCATCGGTTCGTCGTCAATCAACCGTGAAATTTCTGCGATCTTTCCGTCGTAGGATGATTCCAGGCCGGTGACAATGCCTTCCAGCAGTCGGCCGTTGAAGACCGCTTCTATCCTGGATCCGATTTTTACTCGTTCTTCAAGGCTTCGAGGAACGGAGTATGTGTACGATTCTTCCAGAGGGAGACGAAATGCTGCCTGAATATTTTTTCCAAACACAGTTCTTCTCCGAAACTCAATCCAGTATTTTTCGAAGAGCCTCCAGAGTCGCTTTTTTTATCTGAATTTCCTCTTTTAATATCTTTTTGTATTCCGGATCTTCCGGCCGGCCTTTATTTTCTGCACGTTTTTTCTCCAGCGAAACCAGAGCGGCGGGACTGCGAATCACAATTGCTGGAAGAGAATGTCCGCCAAATTCCGCCTGCGCTTTCTGTCCGCTTTCTGCCAGTTCCCTGGCTTTCTCCTGCCCGAAAGCAAATATCGCCGATGGCCCGCAGATAACCAAATGTTTTATATTACTATTCTTTATAGTTTCGGCGATGTGTATCCGGCAGTTTTTTGCCCTTTCGTCCCATTCTTCCGGAAGACTTCGAACCGGGTTGAAGTGACAGGCCGGGTACTCTTGAAAATAGAAATCCTCAGGTCCCAGCCCGAGTGTGCCGGTCATTTTTTTGAAAATCGCATCCTCTGCCGCCCCGCCAAAAATGTACTGGTGACTTTTATCCGTACGTGTCCTTGCGCCGGAGTTATAAGCGCCGTTGTAATGTAGAAACAGAACAGGCAGCCTGCCCGATCGAAAAAAATTTCTGACGGGAAACAACTTCCCCGAACAGAGACTGCACGCTGCATTCGTTGTGAGAATGTGAACCGGCGGTCTCGGCTGCGCGCCTATGACCTCGGCTTTGGTTTCAGATTTGGCGGGCGGACGATAGACAAATTCCATCATGAATGGATCATCTTCGCCTGTAAAAGCTGCGGCCGGTATTTCTCTGTATGAAAGCGCCGCGGCAAGGTCCTGGACGATGCTGCCGAATTCCTGGATTCTCGGATCATTCATATCTTTTCAAGATCTATGTTCAGAGATTTGATTTTCCGATGAAGATTTGTCCTCTCCATCCCCAGGAATTTTGCGGCACGGCTGACATTCTTTTCATTCTGCTTCAGGGCCTGAATGATATAATTACGCTCAAATTCTTCCCGGGCTTTTTTCAGATCTCCGGTGACAGCCACATTCTCCGGTGAAACCTTTGTTCTTGAATCTTTCAGATGCGTGGCAACTGTCTCAACAGTAATTTCACTGCCCGTGGACATGATGCTCAGACGTTCGACAACATTTTTTAATTCCCGGACATTTCCAGGCCAGGGATAGGCCACCAGCATCTCAAGAGCCGCCGCCGTAAATATTTTTATTGGAATTTGATTTTCCCCGGCTGTTTCACGTAAAAAGTGATCCAGCAGCATCGGAACGTCCATCGGTCTTTCCCGCAGCGAAGGTATGTTGATCGGAATCACATTCAGCCGGTAATAGAGATCCTCGCGAAATCTGCCTTCGCGGATGGCTTCCTCTGGAGAAATATTTGTGGCCGCAATAATTCGAACATCGACATCAATATTTTCCGTGCCCCCCACGCGTGAGAAGCGCTGCTCCTGCAGAGCGCGAAGAACCCGCGCCTGGGTTGCCAGAGACATATCGCAGATTTCGTCCAGGAAGAGTGTGCCGCTGTTGGCCAGTTCAAATTTTCCCAGTTTGCGGTCTAAGGCTCCCGTGAAGGCGCCCTTTTCATGGCCGAAAAGTTCACTCTCGATCAGCTCTTCCGGGATCGCCGCGCAGTTTACTTCTATAAAAGCGTTCGCGGAACGTTTAGAATTCTGAAATATTGCGCGGGCCACCAGCTCCTTTCCTGTTCCGTTCTCTCCGTAAATGAAGACTCTTGCGTTAGTTCCCGCTGCCTGCGCTATCGCCTTCTTTACCTGCAGCACCTGTTCCGAAACTCCAATAATATCATCGTACTCAAGTTTCACCTCTTCCCGCAGACGAGCGCTGGCAGGGCGGTCCTCAATTTTAAGAATTTCTGTAACACGCGCGAGAACCCCGTTCAAGGAAAGCGGCTTCTCAAGAAAATCCACCGCGCCCTTCTTTGTGGCGGTTACGGCCTGCTCGATGGTTCCGTGACCGGAGATCATCAGCACAGGAAGAGCGGGATATTCCTCTTTAATTTTGACCAGGATTTCAAGACCGTCCTCTTTTCCCATCCATACATCGAGCAGGATGAGCGCGGGCCTTTCTTTCGCCAGGGATTTGAGCATGGCTCTCCCGGAGGCAAAGTCCTCCACTTCAAATTCCTCGTCTTCAAGAATATCTCGAAGGGAGGAACGAATACTTTTATCGTCATCGACTATGAATATTTTCATTTTCTTTCATTGGAAACAATATCCTGAATTCTGCTCCTCCCAGAAAGGACCTGCCCACGTAGATGCGCGCGTTGTGCTCCAGCACGGCTCGTTCCACAAGCGACAGTCCCAGTCCGCTTCCGTGCTCGCCTTTTGTTGAAAAATACGGCTCAAAAATTTTATCCGCCAGTTCTTCATCAATTCCAGGACCGCTGTCTTCCACTTTCAGCATCACATACTTTCTTCCGCCGATCCTGTGCTGGGCTGTTGAGATAATAATTTTTTCAGGCTTTCTTCGCAGTTCTTCCGGGACTGATTCAATGGCCTCCACGGCATTCTTTATCAGATTGTTGATCAATCCGATAATGATGTTTTTATCAATGTCGATAAGAGGCAGATTTCCCGCAAGCCTCATTTCGACCGAAAATCCGGGCAATCCGCGAAACAAATTCACCGCCTCAGAAACAATGGTGTCAAGCAGATTGGCCACGGGTCTGGCTTCGGGCATTCGGGCAAAGTTGGCAAATTCCTCAACCATCTCTTTGAGGACTTTTACCTGCTCGACAATCGTAACAGCGCCGGACTGGACAATCTTTCGTAAATCGCCCTTTTCTGGATGATCCAGCCGCCTTAGCATTCGGTCTGCCGAGAGTTGAATCGGCGTGAGAGGATTCTTGATTTCATGAGCCAGACGTTTGGCGACCTCCTGCCAGGCAGCGACACGCTGGCTGTGAAGCAGACGTGCGCGCAAACTCTGCAGTTCAGTGGTCATCTGATTGAAACTGTCGATGAGGATACCAAGTTCGCCTGTTGATTGTATATCTATCCGGGTATCGAGTTTCCCGTCTGTTACTTCTCTGGTGGCCGCAGCCAGAGAAACAATGGGAAGCGAAATCTGACGTGCAATTATGAGAGAAATAACAAGGGCAAGGCAGATCATAAACACATAAATCAATCCCAGAGCAAGACGCAGAGTGGTCGGGATTTTTTTCCGCCATTCCGTTTCATTTCGAAACCGCGAAGAGATTATATCGAACTTCTGCCTTTCTTTCTCCAATCCAGGGAGCAGCCTTCGGCCGATAATCAGGTAATCACCTTCGTACGCCATGGGAAATTGAAACAGTATCAGATCTTTATCTTTCATGACAAGTTCCACTTTTTTCAATCCAGATGGATCAATGCTTTCAAATTCTGGCAGCACATTCTCCTTTATTACCGGATTCGTCTGGTACACCATGCGTCCGGTGGAAATATAGGCCGCGTAGTCCAATCCAGGAAAGAGAATCCTGTCCGAGTACAGCTTCATAATCAGATCAACTCCGGAAGTCGCGGAGCGAAAGTAATCCGGGCGGTATGCCTTCAATCGTTCCAGAAACTGTTTATTCTCCTGAACCTTGTGATAATCCAGCATTGTCTCTGCAGATTCAAGAGCGCCGGCGGCGTCTATGCGGAAGAATCCTTCCACAACATGCTGCATCATATCGGACGAAATCAGAAAAATCGGGATGGAAGGGATGACGGCCACAAGCATAAATGCAAGACTCAATCGATATCGCAGGCTGGAGCGAAGATTTCCTGTTACCCGGATTCTCCGATTTCTGTAATAATAATGGGCGATCAGATTGACTGTTCCGAGCGGAATGAAGAGAAGGAGATAACTGAAGATTCTGTCAACGAGAGTTGAATCCTTGCTCAGTAAAAAAATTTCAGGTATCGCAACACTGATTGCGATTGTGATAAACATAAACAGAATATCGCGAAGATAAATCCTGTTTTCTTCTTTCTGCCAGGGCGCTCTAAGTTCACTCATTTCGGGCGCCCAGAATATTGGTCAGAACAGAAAGGGCCTGTTCTTCATCCGGCCCTGCTGCGGATATTACAACCTGACAGCCGGGACTGAGAGCGAGCATCAAAAGACCCATAATACTTTTTCCATTAACTGAAGTTTCTTCGCAGGTCAAAGTTATTTCGGATTTGAATTTTCCTGCCTCCTTGACAAAAACTGTTGCCGGACGTGCATGCATTCCTTCCGGCATTTGAACCGTCACTGTCTGCGATTTCATTCTGTTTTAAGTCGAAGAGCGCGATGAAATCTTTTTCTGTATCTGCTCGTTGATACGGTCTGAAAGATCTTTTGCCGCATGATAACCCATCATCCTTGCGCGATAATTGATGGCGGCTGTCTCGATCAGTACGGGAATATTCCGGCCAGGCCTTACCGGTATTACAAGACGCTGTACTTTTACTCCGAGAATATCCACATATTCATCATCGATGCCGATTCTTTCATAGTCCTTCGTCTGATTCCAGTCTTCCAGAAGAACCACAAGTTCAATTCTTTTTCTTCCGCGTATAGCGCCGACGCCAAACAGATCTTTCACATTGATAATCCCTATTCCGCGAAGCTCCATGTGGTGCGTTATCAGGTCGCTCGAACTGCCGTAAAGATCTGTATTGCCGACACATTTGACATTGATAATGTCATCGGCCACCAGTCTGTGGCCCCTTTCCACCAGTTCCAGAGCTGTTTCTGATTTCCCGATTCCGCTGGCTCCCATTAAGATAATCCCGACGCCGAAAACTTCTATCAGCACGCCGTGCAGACTTGAGCTGGGGGCCAGTTCCTCTGTGATGACTTTTGAAAATCCCACGATAAAATTGTGCGTCGAAAGAGGAGTGCTGAGTAGCGGTGTGCCTGTTTTTTCCGCCGTTTCAACAAAACTGTCCGGCGGTTTATTATCGTGAGTAAAAATCAGTCCGGGGAATTTGTACCGAAAAAATTCCGCCTTAATCCGGTCGATCTCCGGTCCGGAACACTCTTCGAGAAATGCGTGTTCACCTTTGCCGAAAACCTGTATTCGATCGCTGGCAAAGTTTTTATAGAATCCTGCCAGAGCAAGCCCGGGCCTGTTCACATCTATTGTGACAATGTGACGACCCAGACCTCCCTGTCCGGCCAGAACGGAAAGACCCAGTTCGGGAGCTTTTTTTGTAAGATTTGAAATTTCAAGAAAACTCAAATTTATTCCTCATTCATTAGAACGAAATTTCTTTCCCTGCTGCTTGTCCTTGTGCTTTTTCAGCTGCTTCTCAAGCTTTTTTTCAGCAAGATCGATTGCCTCGTACATATCCGGGGCAGTTTCCGTGGCGATAAATTGAATACCGTCACCGTTGAGCGTCAATTCAATCATCTGATTGATTTTTTCCGTTCTGAACCGCACTATCGCGGATAGAAACGAATGGAAATGCCCCGCAAGTTTTTCTATTTTCTTGGCGGCATAATCCTTCATTGCATCTGAAGTTTCAAGATTATGAAAGTGATATGTTATTTCCATATTTTAATCCTTTATCTTTATGTTTTTATTTTACTAATAAGTTTAACTTTTGTGATGTTTCAGCTTTTTTATTTTTTTTCTCCGGTCCGCCGGAAGGATTTTTAGATTTTTTCGATATTTTGCAACTGTGCGTCTGGCAATCTGCACTCCCTCCTTGCCGATCAAATCCACAATTCCCTGATCTGAAAGCGGATTCTCAGAGTCTTCCCGGTCGATCAGCTGCTTGATTTTATCCTGAATGTTTTTGGCAGAATGTCCGGCGCCGCCGCTGCTGCTCTTCAATGAGCTTGTGAAAAAGAACTTCAGCTCGAACACTCCCCAGCGTGTCTGCACGAATTTATTTGTTGTTATCCGCGATATTGTAGATTCATGAAGCTCGACTTTTTCTGCCACTTCGCGCAGCGTAAGCGGCTTTAAAAAACCGTGACCACTGCGAAAGAATTCTTCTTCAAACTCAACAATAGATTTCATCACACGGTACAAGGTCTGACGTCTTTGTTTGATGCTCTTTATCAGCCAGACTGCGGAGTTCAATTTCGATTGAAGATATTCACGGTCCTGCTCTGGCGCAGCTGTTTTATCCTTTATCAAATTCTTATAGCTTTCATTCACTCTCAAACCGGGCATCCAGTCATCATTGATGATAACCTCCTGCCGTCCTTCCAGTTCGATTACGGCCAAATCGGGTATGATATATTCTGGCTGGCGGGATGAGTGCAGCGTCCCGGGATACGGTTCCAGTGTTCTGATGAAATTCAAAGACTGCTCCAGCTGCTGCTGCGTGTATCCCGTGTTCTTTTCAATTTTCTTATAGTCGAGTCTCTCTATATCTTCAAAATAATGCGAAAGCACATCCTGAGTCACAGTATCCATTGGATTGTGAAACCGGGCCTGAATGAGAAGCGATTCGGGAATCGACCCTGCGCCGCAGCCTACCGGATCAAAGTTCTGTATCTGCTTCAGTGCGGCTCTGACAATTTTCATTGGAATTTCAGTTCCCTGAAAAAGATTCTCCAGCGGTTCTGTTAGAAAGCCGCGGCTGTCTATTGCTGAAATTATGATCTCTCCAGCGCGGACGGCCGCCCCCCTGAGTTCACTCAGGCGCAGCTGCCAGAGAAGATGGTCCGCGAGAGATTCCGGATTGCTGACCGCATTTTGAATAAACTGATGTTTGCGTTCCGTTCTCTCGGCGCTCTGCGCGCCAGGCTCGCTGTCCTCTGAACCGGAACGATTCCAGCCTTCTTCTGTTTCTCTGTTTTCTTCTGTGTTCTTTTCTTTTTTGTCTTCCGGTATGACTTCCGGAACTTCAAATGATTCCGATTCGCTTGATTCTTCAAGCAAGGGATTCTCGATCAGTTCGCTCTGTATTTTTTCACTGAGTTCAATATTGGAAAGAGGGAGGAGTTCGATCGATTGACGCAGATCCTGGGTAATGATCAGTTTTTGCGTCTGTTTTTGAATTAAATTCTGCGAGAGCGCCATATTTATCAGGTTTTACAGTGTAAAATCCTCTCCCAGATAAATCTGTCTTATTTTTGGATCATTCACCAGTTCAGCGGCAGAACCCGATTTCAATATTTCCCCCGCATACATTATGTAGGCTCTGTCAGTAATTTTCAGGGTTTCCCTTACATTATGATCCGTGATAAGTATACCCAGCCCGCGGACCCTGAGTTGGTCAATCAATAACTGAATATCTTTTACGGCAATTGGATCCACGCCGGCAAAGGGTTCATCCAGGAGTATGAAATCCGGTTCCGTTGCCAGGGCCCTTGCTATTTCACAGCGGCGCCTTTCCCCCCCGGACAGTGTAAATCCTTTCTGATTTACAACCTTTTTAAGGGCCAATTCTTCAAGCAGCGCATCCCGTCGTGTGATTATCTCTTCTCTTGATTTGCAGTGAATTTCCAGCACGGATTCAATATTTTCAGCCACTGTCAGTTTTCGAAAAACCGATGCCTCCTGGGCCAGATAACCAATACCCTTTCTGGCCCTCAGATACATGGGCATCTCTGTCACGTCCTCATCATTGATAAAGACCTTGCCGGAATCCGGAGAAATCAATCCAACGGCCATGTAGAAGGAGGTGGTTTTTCCGGCCCCATTGGGACCGAGCAGGCCGACAATTTCCCTCTGCCGAATTTCAAAACTGACCCCGTCGACTACCCGCCTTTTTCCATAAGTTTTGACAAGGTTCTCCGCGCGAATGACTTTCAGATCCAAAGAATCTGATTCTGATAATTTTGGATTTTGCCGGCTTTTTCCGGTCTTTCCAGTTTTTACTGCAGATGGTTTTGCCATTGAATTCGGACCCTCTCCTGGCTTTTATTCCAGTACATAACCGCGGATACGGTTCACAAGCAGAACACGATTTTTATCCGGATAGATTAGTATTTTTTCACATTCCACCGTGCCGTTTCCCTGTTTCAGAGAAGGAGCTCCCTCCATCACTATCAAATCCTCATTTTCATGATATGTGGCCATTTCTCCCGTTGCTTTATAATTATCCCGTTCTATGGTCACATTGCCTCTGGCCTGGGTTTCCCCGGAATTGAAATTTCTTTCTATAACGGTGCCTGTCAGTACGGCATTGATTTCATCGGTGCCTTTTTTCATAAAATCCATTCTCGGTGAATTCTCGAGACGAAGATTCTGGGTGCTGCGATTGTAATCCATGGTGCCGGAAACCACATGAACGTTTCTTTCCCGGTCGATCATATCTATGCCGCGGTCCGTATGAATGAGATGATAGTCCTTTCCGATCGCCATCAAATATTCGGTTACCATTTTCAAACCGCCTCTTGATAGAACGACCGATCCCTTAAGTTCCGTGACGGGTTCCTCTTTAGAGAAATCATATTCAAGAGAGTCTGATGAAATGATGCTGACGAGCGGTTCGGCCGGTTTTTCTTCCGCTGCAGTTTCGGGATTCTGTCTTCTTCCGCCGGAGCGCGCATAATTTTCCAGAGTCGGGCGTTCTGATCGGTCATTTCGCGGCGCCAGATCCAGTCCTCCTCCGTACGCGTACTGAACAACTTCGCCGGTGAGAATAATTTTTTTCAGTGAAGGATAGTACACAAGCGAGTTCCCGGTCAGGAACTGGTCCTTGCCGAGAACCACAGGATTCTGATCAATTTTGAAAACATCGTCTCTGTCAATATACTGCGCCTGGCTGCCGAACAGGAACCAGCCCTCATTGTAGGCGCGGACATCCTGATCAAGGATCGACACGCTTTCCTGCAGATCCCGCATCATACGCACAGAGGATATCAGGACGGGTTTTTTTCCTTCTTTCTGCACGATCATGTATGGATTGCCGGTAAGCTCCACCTTCTGCGCCGATCTGTCATACCTGGCTGATTCTGCGTAAATATTGAGCCCGTTTTTTCTGTCGATAATCCGGACTCCGCCTTCGCATCTGCCAATCGTGCCCGCATCAATTACGATTTTCGGTGAAACAATCAAAACACCTTCATGCTCGATTGTGGCGTTGCCGATGATGGATATTCTCGTGATTTCAGCGCCGTCGACCAGAGCGCGCTCTCTCCAGAGTTCATTGCCATAAAAACGAGTGCGTACGGGTCTTCCCCGGGAATCCGGCCTGTTGTCTACGATTGTTTTTTGCGATGGATCAGACTGTTCGTCTTCTTTTTTTCCTTCGCGAGTTTCTATTTGAGGTTTCTGTTCATCAATTTCGATTGGATGTTCCGGGTTCTGGTTTTCTTCCTGGCGAGGGACAGTCGTCCGGCAGCCTGCGGCAATCGGTAAAATAATTAATATAAATATATATACTATAACTTTCATGTGCGGCAAAGCAGGTCTTTTTCTGTCACTGAAATATATCGTCCACTTTTGACCCCGGAGTCTGTCTGTGTTCTCCGGAGGGAAAGCGGCATACCTGACGGTTTTTTTCCTTTTCCACGACAATGCCCTTTCTGCAGATTGTGGTCAAATTATTTTCTAATATCTTCACAGCGTCATCTGATGTGAGTATTTTGGTCTCCATATCGTAATCCATATTGGGAGCGGTTATAGTCCGGCCCGAATCATCCAGAAATACAACGTTTCCTGTAAGATGCAGTTTCTGTTCCTCGTAATTGACTTCCCCCCTGTCGGCGGTCAATCTGCCTGTGCGTTTGCCCTTTGTGTCATACTGTAAAAATTCAAACCCGTACACAGAAATTCTTGATTCGGCCTGATTTTTTCTGAAAAGATAGGATTCTTCGGCCTTCAGTATCCATTCCGTCTTGCCTTCCGGAGTGACGGACTGACGGATAAAATTGTTGATCCGAATGTTCGCATCCTTCTCACGGTGGTTTTCATTTACCGGTCTGTATCCTTCCTGACAGGACTGCAGAGAAGCGAAGAGGAGAATTGTCAGCAGAGATCGAATCATTTCCCTCTCAGCTGCCGAGAACTTCGTTCTTGACGAATCTGTCGAGCCGCGACAGTTTGCGAAGAAGGTCCGGCGCCTGATCCAGATAGTACTGATTGCTGGAATCGGACCATGCTGATGGAGGATCTGGATGAACCTCCATAAAGACGCCTTCAATTCCTGCGGCAACAGCGCTTCGCATGAGGACCGGCGCGAATTTTCTATTCCCTCCGCTTTCCTTGCCGCCTCCAGGAAGCTGGGTGCTGTGTGTTCCGTCAAAGACAACCGGTATGTCGAATTCGTGAAGTATTTCCGGCGATCTCGGATCAAAAATCAGATTGTTGTACCCAAAACTTGTCCCCCTCTCAGTAATTAAGAACTTCTGCGATCCGCGGGCTTTAATTTTATCAACGATATTCACGCAGTCGGCTGGAGCCAGGAACTGTCCTTTTTTAACATTGACCCATTTTCCGGTGTCGGCGCAGGCCATCAGCAGATCCGTCTGGCGGCACAGGAAAGCGGGAATCTGCAGAATGTCCACAACTTCAGCTGCGAGGGCAGCCTGAGACACTTCATGAATATCTGTGAGAACAGGCACACCGAATGTTTTCTTTATGTATTCAAGATCCCGCAGACCTTCTTCCAGGCCGGGCCCGCGCCTGCTGTCCATCGCAGATCTGTTTGCTTTATCAAAACTACTTTTGAATATATAGGCAATTCCCAGTTCGCGGCAGAGATCGCTCATTACAGAGCACACATTGACAAGTAGTTCCCGGCTCTCTATCACGCAGGGACCGGCGATTAAAAAGAACGGATTCTTACCGCCTATTTTTGCACCTGCTAAAAAATCTCTTTCTTGAATCAATGAGGAAGACGTAGTCAGCCCCCGTCCATTTTTTTAGGCATTTCTAGTTCCGGGTCAGGCGGAAGATTCAAAAGACTTTCCTGGAATAGATCTACCATCCAGGAAATAATATCCCGCACCGCCACGACGCCGGTCGGCCGGCCTTCCCTGTCTGTCAGCGGTATATGCCTGTAACCGGCTGTGCTCATTTTGTGGATTGCGTAGGCAATCGATGAATTCAATGGCAGAGTATCCGGATTGTTGGTCATGAAGTTTTCAACCGGCGTGTGCTCAATATCCGATCCGGAATTTGCCACTTTTCTGAGCACGTCTCGTTCGGTAAAAATACCCGCAAGTTTTTCATTCCTTGTGATCAACGCGCATCCAACACGAAGTTCGTTCATCGCATGGATAACTTTTGACACACTGGTATAGGAGGGCAGGATTACGGTCGGACGTCTGGGAATATTGCCCAGTTTTTCCCTGAAAATTTCACCGCGGAGGATTCCTTCATCACTGTAGGAATCCTCAAATTCGCTGATATGATCTTCCATATTTTTTTGCCCGCTCATAGGTGCTTCCTTTTCCTGGACATAATGTCCATATCTATTATAGAAATCGAAGGACTGATACAGTAAAGCGAAAAATCACCCGACCGGAAACAAGGAAATTATTTTGCGCTTCTGGCTGCAGCGGCTATAAATCCGGCAAACAACGGATGGGGTTTTATAGGTTTGGATTGAAATTCTGGATGGAACTGACAGCCCAGAAACCAGGGATGATTCTTCAATTCTGTAATCTCAACCAGCTGACCATCCGGACTCATGCCGGAAAAAATTATCCCGTGTTTCTCCATGGCCTCCCGGTATCGCAGAGTGAATTCAAACCTGTGCCTGTGCCGTTCACGGATTTTTTCGGTCCGGTATTCTTTGAATGCCAGGGTCCCCTGGGTAACCGTGCAGGGATAGGAACCCAGACGCATTGTCCCCCCTTTCTGCTCCAGTTCCATCTGTTCTTCCAGAAGCGATACGACAGGGTTTTCAGTCTGCGGGTCGAACTCCGTTGAATTCGCGTCCGGAAGCTGCAGCACATTCCGCGCAAACTCGATTATGGCGCACTGCATGCCCAGGCATATGCCAAAGAATGGAATTTTTTTAGTTCTGGCAAAATGAATCGTCATTATCTTGCCTTCGATGCCTCTGTTGCCGAATCCTCCAGGAACAAGAATCCCATGAACATTTTTATAGATCGCCAGAGAATTTGATTCTTCAATTTCTTCAGGATTTACTTTCACGAATTCAACAGCAACCTGATTTGCGATTCCTCCGTGGAGCAGAGCGTCGTAAACGGACCTGTAGGCATCCTGGAGCGCGATGTACTTTCCGCAGATCGCAATCCTCACCGTTTTTTTAGGATGACTGATAATATTGAGAATATCCGTCCATTTTTTGAAATTCAGACGTCCGCCTTCCATGGAAAAATGATTCAGAACGACTTTGTCCAGATTTTCTTTTCTATACATTTCCGGTATTTCATAAATGGAGCTGGTGATATCCACAGCAGAGATTATGGATTCTTCCCGGACATTGCAGAATAAAGACAGTTTTTCTTTCAGATCCTCATTCAGAGGTTTGCTGACACGACAGACCAGAATATCCGGTTGAATTCCAAAAGTTAATAATTCTTTTACACTGTGCTGTGTTGGTTTTGTTTTCGCTTCTCCGGCCACGGTGATTGTGGGAACCAGCGTGAGATGTATGAAACAGACACCCTCTCTGCCGCGTTCGCGGCGCATCTGCCGAATCGCCTCTAAAAAAGGAACCGATTCTATGTCACCGACCGTCCCTCCGATTTCAACAATAACAAAATCCATCTCTTCTTCACGCGTGAGTTCCGTGATTCGGGTTTTGATTTCATTCGTAATATGGGGAATTACCTGAACGGTCCTGCCCAGGTAATCTCCGCGCCTTTCTCTCTGGATCACGGCATTGTAAATCTGTCCGGTGGTGACAGAATTTGCGCGACGAAGCCTTGTATTTGCAGTAAACCTTTCATAGTATCCCAGGTCAAGATCGGTTTCCGCGCCGTCATCCGTCACATAGACTTCCCCGTGCTGGAATGGACTCATGGTTCCGGGATCGATGTTGAGATAAGGATCCATTTTCTGAAGACTGACTTTGTATCCTCTATTTTCCAGCAGACAGCCCAGAGCAGCCACTGTGACCCCTTTTCCCAGTGAAGAACAGACCCCTCCCGTGATAAATACATATCTTGTCATTCGTTTCCTTTCTTCCTCTGTTCTAGAATCTTTGTAGTTGAGTGACCTTCGACGAACGGTAGGATAATTATTCTGCCTCCGTAGGCTTCAACTGTATTTTTTTCCGGCAGCCGATTAATATCATAATCTCCACCCTTTGTATGAATAGCTGGCTGGAGAATTTCCAGGGTCTTTACCGGAGTATCCTCCGAAAAAATTGTTACATAATCCACAGCAAACAGACCCGCCATTACGAATGCCCGATCCTGCCATTTATGAATCGGCCGGCCCGGACCTTTGAGAGCGCGGACCGATTCATCGCTGTTGAGGGCCAGTATCAGGATATCACCCAGCTGCCGGGCCTGACACAGGTAATGGACATGTCCGTAATGCAGAATGTCAAAGCATCCGTTTGTAAATACGGTTTTGCGTCCAGGGAAACGATGAAGTTCCGTTTTCAGCGCCAATCGATCCGAAAAGATCTTATTATTCAATATTGTTAAACTATCCAATCGGGGTCCGCCTGTCAGATGCCTTCTTTTAATTCTTCCACCGTAACCACGGCGGCGCCCAGTCTGCCGACGACAATTCCGGCGCCTTTGTTGCTGAGCAGCACGGCATCCCGGGGAAGAGCCCCGGCCGTCATGGCCAGTGTGAATATGGAAATTACCGTGTCTCCAGCTCCTGTCACATCGAAAACTTCACGCGCAAGGGTTGGAAAATTCTGGCAGCTTTTATCGGAACTCTGAAAGAGCGTCATTCCTTTCTCTCCCTGTGTTATCAGCAGCATTTTCGAGTTGAGTCTTTCCATTATCTCAAATCCGCCTTCGCGGACGGTTTCCGGAGTCAGCAATTTTCTGCCGAGATAACCGCCGGCCTCATGATGATTCGGCGTAAGGACCGCCACATTTCTGTAATAATTGAAGTGTGTTACCTGCGGATCCACAGAAATAAATATTTTTCGTGACGACGCCATTTCAACTGTTTTTTGTATGATATTTGGCGTGATTATCCCTTTATCATAATCGGAAAAAATAATTCCTGACACATCATTCAGTCTCCGGGCGATATTTGCCAGCAGGCTTTTTTCTTCTTCAGCGCCTACGGGCTCAGCAATTTCCCGGTCCAGCCGGCAGATCTGCTGATTTGCTGCCATGATTCTCGTCTTCTTGGTTGTAGGCCTGTTTTCAAGCGGAAGAATAAATAAATCTTTCTCTCTCACTCCCTGGTCAAGAAAGAGCCTCTGTAAAATCTGCGCATCGGCGTCATTTCCAGATGCGCCCACCACAGATACGCGGGCGCCCAGAGAAACAAGATTGTTGACTACATTTCCGGCGCCTCCCGGAACAACCTTGACATTTCTCTGTCTGACAATGGGAACCGGCGCTTCCGGCGAGATTCTCTCCACCGTTCCCTGGATATATTCGTCCAGCATCAAATCTCCGATCACAAGTATTGAGGAGTCTTTGAATCTATCCAGCAATCCTTCCATCGGATTAGGCATGGAATCAGAAATCAGGAGGGGGCTTTGCTGTGGAAGCAGAAAAAAGAACCATTCAGACATTCGGGAATCTTTTTCCTGAAGAATTTCCGGCCTGAATCTGCAATCATTCCGGCCGGTATCAACATACTTTCAAAGTAGCTTCGCAAAAATATTTCTCCGATGAATTGTTTCCTGTTTTCCTGTGAATGAAAAATCAAATCGGTGGCAGCTGCCGGCATCATTTCAGGATTGTATAATGCCGCGTAAAAAACAAAAGGTTTCTGCGGTTCTATATGCAGTCCCGCCAGGGCGTTTTTCTCCGCGTAGTCTGAAATGCAGGAAAAATCAAATCCAAATTCTCGTTCAATCAGATCAATATATTCTTCGAATAGACGCCTGTCATTTTTTAGATCGAATAAAATTCCACTGCGAAACAGCCTCCCCGCCGCTGTTTTTTGACGTATAATGGGTGAGGGTCCGGGAGGCTGCAAGATTTCCGGCAGAATATGATAAAACCTTGAATAGTGCAGATTCAGATAATCAGTTTTGCTCAATTCACCTGAGATTACGAATTTTTCATGAAGTGGATTTCTCCTGCTGCGGATTTCTCCTGCAAGAGTCATCAAAGAGAAAAACGATGAGATCTCTTCAAAAGCTGGAATTTGATTTTCGCATATTTTTGCTCTGATTTTTTCCAGGCTGTAGTAATCGAATGATTGATGTTTTCGCGCTTCCGGGGATGAGCGAACCCCGGACCATATTCTTGTGCCGTCCATTGATTCTATGTCGGCAGGATTGCTGAATTCCTGGATTTAACTTTTGGTCAGAAACACTATGGCGCATTTGCGCAGAGCATTTCTTCCCGTCGGCGATCCTATAATACGCATAACATCCGATCCGTCAAGGAAGACATCGCTCTTGCCGGGCCCTTTAACGCCGGAGGCGAATACATAATAAGGGGCCAGACCCAGCCGTCGATCATGTCTTGCCATTGCTTCAGAATTGTAGAACGCGGCATTTCCGATTCGGACGGCGCAGCTCCTTGCGACCATTCGTGGACCGTAGATCAATCGTCCCTGGTCCGAAAATATTTTCGGCTCCAGCGAAGGCTGAAATTCAGGGAATTCCCTGGTGTCGATTATCAGACCCGTGATTGTATCCACCACATCGCCCTCGGGTCCGACAGGAATTTCATCCGAAGCATAATTCTGCCCGGCCAGAATAGAAAAAAGTCCTTTTTCCCCGTAAAAGGGCAGAGCCAGCTCGATGGATTCAAAGCCATCGCCGTTATTGCGGGATTTTTCTATGAACAGCGAAGGCAGGTCCGATAATCTTTCGCGCAAATTTCGATCAACAGCCAGCTTCTCCTGAAAAAAGAAATCCGTGTCCAGTCGCAGCCGAAGAAGCGACTGCATCAAACGCAGCGAAGCCTGCTCGCGGGCTTTTTCCCCGGAGATGGCTCGCGCTTCCGTCAACGATGATGCGGTATGCCGGCTTTGAAAATCTGGATCCGTTCTGTCAAAAACGATTCGGGGAAATCGGACTCGTGCTTTTGCAAAGACATATCCCCCTGTCCAGTCAATGCTGATATCTTCATCCAGAGCGATAATAAAATGGCTGCTGATATCGCGAAACAGCACTCCTCTGTCGATTGCGAAAGAACTGTTTATCGAAATGAATATGTTCAGTACGATCATTGCGGCAATTGGCAGACCGATCCAGCGCCGAGATCCTTCAATTCTGTTATACAGAAGCCTGATTTTCTGATATTTCCCTGACATGTATAAAGATATCGGCACTATCTGTCAGGGAAAGAATCCTTTTACTGCAGTCCGAAATTCGGAAAATTTTCGAACCAGCCGGGCCGGGGGAAGCGTCTCCAGTATCATCTTTCCGTAGGATCTTGTTGTAATACGGGGATCCACAATGCATACAGCTCCGGTATCTGATGCTGTTCGTATTAATCTGCCGAATCCCTGCTTGATACTGATCGCGGCCTGCGGGAGTTGAATGGTAAAAAATGGATTGCGGCCGGCTTTTTTATCCAGATCCATTCTGGCTTCCAGGATCGGTTCATCCGGGACTCGGAAAGGTAGACGAACAATGATGACCATTCGCAGCCTGCTGCCGGGGATGTCAATGCCCTGCCAGAAAGTCGCCAGTCCCAGGAGTATGCTTCTTTCTGAATTCAGAAACAGAGACAGACCGCGCACGGGGCCGTGTTCCAGCTGACTTATGATCTCCCAGTCAAAATCGGGATCCTCTTCCAGAATTTTACGGACATGTTTGAGCGAACGTGCGGAGGTAAAAAGAGCGAACGTTCCTCCCCGTGATGTGTCCATCAAATGACCGATCAGTTCTGCTGTTTTCTCATGAAATTTTTCCTCTTCTGCCGAGGGATCCGGAATTCCGCTTGGAAGATAGAGAACACAGTTGCTGCGGTAATCAAAAGGCGAGTCCAGTTTTAAAGATTCCACTCGATCTTCTTGCCGGATCGTTTCCGGATTGACGCCGGTTTCCTGCATGAAAAAATCAAAAGGCCTGTTGGCGGATGACGTCAGCGTGGCGGAAGTCAGGATCACACATTCCATTTCATCAAGCAGACCGGTTCTGATATTTTTGCCCGGATGTATGTCGGAAGCAGTCATGTAGAGGTTCTCACGATTGTCGTTTTCCGGACGTGAAAACCAGTTCACACCCTCCTCTCCCGGTCCGGCCAGGAATCGGATGATGATATTTTTCTGCTCCGTAAATTTTGCCAGCCGAGCCTGCAGCTGGAGCGTCCTCTCGTCCCTGTCCGATGTTTTTCCTCCGCCGGCTTCTGCGCCGAGCGGCAGCAGCTCTTCCTGAGAGCTGGAAATCTGTCTGCGCAGCTCTTCCGATGCTATGTCCATATCTTTTAAAAACCGGGCGGCGGAATGCACTTTGAAAGCGGATCGAATTCGCTTTCGTTCTCCGGGACGGAGTTGTGCGCTGTCAAAAATTTCTTTCTGAAACAGAGTGAAGGACTCCTGCAGCGACAGACTGCTCTCCCCGCCGGTCTTGATCAGAGAATTGATTTCATAGAGACTCACGCTTTCCTGGAAGGAGGACGAAAAAACGTCCGGGAAACGATGCGCTTCATCAATGACAAGCGTCTGAAATTCCGGAAGGAGATTTCGATCCGCTGCAATATGATTTGCCAGAAGACTGTGATTGATGATGAGCAGACGGGCTTTCTTCCATTTTTCTCTGGCGAGGAAATAGTACGAACTCGAAAAATTCGGGCAGCGCGCTCCCAGGCAGTCTTCAGGATTTCTTGTCACACTGTCCCAGAAATAGCCGGTCACAACACCGGTGTAATCCATCCGGCTGCCGGTCTGGGTTGTTTTTTCCCAGATCAGATACTCTTCAAGATGTTCGTGCATGTCCGGATCGTACGATCCTTCGCGAAAAACTCTTTCCTGCTTTCTTTTGCAGATGTAGTTTGCGTTTCCCAGACAGATTTCTGCGGCAATCTTAGTTTCCAGAAGGCGCTCTGCGATGGGCACATCGTTCTCCAGTATCTGCTTCTGCAGCGCACGAGTTTCCGTCGAAATCGCAACTCGAACATTATTCTCGACAGCAAAATGCAGCAGCGGTAGAAGATAGGCAATAGTCTTTCCAGTTCCGGTTCCCGCTTCAACAAAAAGAATCTTCTTCCCGCGAATTGAATTCCTTACAGCCTCCGCCATGGCTTCCTGCTGAGGCCGGTATTCATATTCGGGCCAGATTTTGTTAAGCGTGGTGTTGTTCTTTCTAAAGGGGCTGACCGGATCGAATCGGGAAGAAGTCTTCATGACGAATTCGTCAGTTTTTTTGAGCGGTTTTCAATAAAAAGCAAAAAAACTGACATCAGTGCCATGAATCCTGTGAGAGGGAGATAACCGGTATCCACAAAAATCAAAAAAACGGCGGGCAGCAGCACCGGCAGAAAATCCTTGAGCACGGCAGGAACGGGATGAGCCAGAACCGTCGAGAAAAAAGACAGGCCCCATAGAATGCTTATCCACAGTCGCACGGCAGTTGTCAGGTGAGATGTTCCGGAATACAATCCAGCAGCCGAAGAAAAAAGAACCGCGTACAGAGATGTAAAGGAGAAAACAGTCCAGGCAAATCGTCGTCGTTTGTCCCGGCTGAACAGGGAAAGCCAGCTGCCGGCCAGAAGAGAAAAGGCGGCAGCATACGGGAATCGGAACAAAAAAAGATAAGCTCCCAGCACCGCAGAACCGGCAATAAGTTTCATGCCTGATAAAATATGCATCTGACTTGAGAAAATCTCATCGGGTATCAGTAAATAGAGAGCCCAGGGGATAAGCAGGGCAAAAAGAAACATAATTTGAAGCACGGGGGATCCCATGGAAATCTGGCTCGAATATCTGTGAAGAACGGCGAACAGCAAAAAACATGCACCGGCCAATACTGAAATGACCTGATCTTCCTGTTCTTTTTTTTTCAATTGAAAGACTGCCCCCAGATAAAGAATCTGCGCCAGGGTTATCAATACAGGAATATTATATATATAATTAAGTATTTTCACGGGAGCGGCCGCCTGCTTTTTTGAGCTGCCCGGACGGCCGATGCGGCAATCACGAGAATAAGCACGATGGAAAAATACAACGCGGCAAACGGATGTCCTGCTGCATCAAGCTGTATTGCCAGAAGCGACTCCACAGGAGGCGGACTGTCAGGAGAGAGCAGCGGCAGATTCCCCTTCAGCTGCGGAAGCACCGCAGCAAACCAGTATATTCCTGAAGCGCCCGCCGCAAACAAACCTGCATATTTTCTTATTACCCGGTCATCATTTTTAGACTGTTCTATCTTCCTTTTTCTGAAGCGCCTCCATCCCGCTAGAGCGAGAAAAATTGAAATCAGCGCCGGAATCTTCGCATATCCTGAGAGGAAAGTAAAAATCAAAAAGAAACAGAACAAAAGGAAGGCCGCAAAAACTACATTATGATAATCGGCGGCGGAAAAAAAAGATACAATTACTATCGCGTTTATTATTATAAGAACAAATAACAGCTGATCTATCATTTTTTCAAATCAGCAATTCTGTCCAGAAGTTCAACCGCTTCCGTAAAGTCCGGCGAATAGACCAGTGCCAGGTTCAGAAACCGGGCGCTTCGTTCCGGGCGGTTCCATATCTGATAGAGAAGCGCCAGATTGTAGAGGGAAATATGCTTTTGTTCGAATTTCCGGCAGTGAAGAGCTTTCAAAAACCATTTGACCGAAGCTTCGGAACGTCCGGTGCCGATCAAATACACTCCGAAATCATTGTAAGGAAATCCTGAATCCGGATCCTGGCGAACAGCTTTGAAATAACACCGGACTGCATCTCGTTCCCGTCCCTGCGAGCCGTACAGCCAGCCCAGAAATGCATACGATTTTGCATCCGGATCGTTTTCTGAAAGCGCCAGTAAAAAGTACTCGGCCGAGTCGAGATTTCCTGAACAGATTGATTTTACAGCAGATAGAAACAATGAATTAGAGTGCACCTAATATATTTCGGAAGGTTTGACCGAATGAGCAAAGATTTTATGCCGGAAAGCATTGCTCGAAAGCAGAAAAGATGAGATTGCCTGAGGGCTTAAATCGTATTCGTGCAGAACTTCTTCTCTGCCTCCATGCGGGATGGACTCTTCCGGAAATGCGAAAGTATGAAGATGCCGACCGTTGGCTCCGGATGAGATATTCGCGCGTATGAAAGCAGTGGCGCTGGAATGTATGTACGATTCCTCAATAAAAATCACATGCTCACACTGCTCGATCTGTTTTTCCAGAAAATGTGCATCCAGAGGCCGGATCCAGCGGACACCGATCACTCTCGACAGTATGCCGGCGGTGTTTCTGATGATTTTTTCAACTTCCATACCTGTGTCAACCATGGTCCCAATGCAGACAATCGCCAGATCATGGCCGTTGCGATGCAGAGACGGCCGGATTACGGTTACGTCCGGCAAAGCAGATTCCAGACTCTCCGGATTGCATCCCGCCTTCGGGAAGCGGACTGCAAGCGGACCCTGATGGTCCTTCTCCATATGCAGAAGAATGGCTTTCAATTCTGCGCCCGTTGCCGGTGCAAAGAGACGCACTGAAGGCACGGAAAGTATGATTCCAGCGTCATACAGCCCCTGATGAGTTTCCCCGTCCGGTCCCACACAGCCGGCTCTGTCTATGACTATGCGTACAGGCAGATTCATCAGAGCCACATCCTGGATCAACTGGTCCAGAGCGCGGTTCAGAAACGTTGAGTAAATGCAGAGATAGGGTATCACGCCCCCCGCCGCCAGAGCTCCGGCAAAAGTCATAGCATGCTGCTCCGCGATTCCGACATCGTAAACTTTTTCAGGAAATCTGTCGTAGAGAGGTCTGAGTCCGGATCCTTCAATCATGGCGGGAGTTACCGCCACAACACGGTCATTCTTTTCCACAATCTGGGCGAGAGTCATTCCCACAATATCACTGAACGGAATTTGATTTCCTGCCAGGCTGTTGAAAGAACCGTCTTCGCGGTTGAACACGCTCACACTGTGGTATGTTATTGGATTGTTCTCAGCCGGTTTGAAACCCTTTCCTTTCTGTGTGTACACATGCACAAGAATCGGGCCTTTCATACTCAGCACTTTTTCAAATACACGGACCAAATCCAGAACATCGTGTCCGTCTACCGGTCCTATATATCGAAATCCAAAATCGGAAAACAGGCTGCCCGGCGTCATCAAATCCTTGAAGGATTTTTCCACCTTTCTGGAGAACAACCTCATCGCCGGACCGATTACGGGGAGCAGCATCATAAGCCCGTACCAGAATTTCCGCCATCGATTGTAAAGCGGCGAAGTGATCATCCTGTTTAAATACTGATTGAGGGCCCCGACGTTGTGCGAGATGGACATATCATTGTCGTTCAGAACCACCACGCAGTCGGTCTGCACATGCCCGCCGTGATTGAGAGCTTCGAAGGACATTCCGGATGCGATGGACGCGTCTCCGATAATGCAGACGCATTTATGATTGAGTCTCTGAATATCCCGGGCGACCGCTTCCCCCAGCATCTGCGAAATGGATGTTCCCGCATGACCCGTATTGTACAAATCATAAGGCGATTCTTCTCTTTTAGGAAATCCTGATATTCCGCCAAACCGCCGGACACTGCGCAGGCGTTCCCTGCGGCCCGTCAGTATTTTATGCGGATAGATTTGATGTCCCACGTCCCAGATGAGTTTGTCCACAGGCGTCTGCATCACATAGTGAAGCGCAACGGTGAGCTCAATCACGCCCAGATTGGATGAAAAGTGCCCGCCCACGGCGGCAAGGGTGTCAATCAGATAGTCGCGCAGTTCATTACAGACTTCCGGGAGGTCGGATTTGTCGAGCTTTCTCAGGTCTGCGGGCGACTGAATTTTCTCTAGCAATGGATACGTTTTCATTTTATCCGGCCCGCCGGCATTCTCCTGTGAGCCTATCAGAACACGTGCAGTTTATGACGCTGCTTTCGCATGCAGATGCGAAGTTTTGAATGTCTTCAGATCGCTCTCTTCTCTCAGCCCCATCAATTCATAAATTCGCACCGGTTCCAGCTTGCCTTTTACTCTTACAAGATCCAGTTCTCGGGCATAGACTTTGCTTTTCACCCGCTCGTAAGTATATTCCGAGATACAGATTTTAACGCCGTAGGTTTTTGTAATTCCTTCCAGACGTGAGCCGAGATTCACGGTATCTCCCATGAGAGTGTAATCCATCCGGCGGGACGAACCCATGTTTCCCACAACAGCCAGTCCGGTGTTGATGCCGATCCCGATGTCCAGCACAGGAATGTCGCGTGTCGACCAGTGCTTCTGCAATTCCTGCAGAGCGCGGTACTGCGCAACGGCCGCAACGCAGGTATAGTAGGCGTGATCGTCATTCTTTGCCGGAGCTCCCCAGAAGGCCATGATCGCATCTCCCATGTATTTATCAATCGTTCCCCGGTATTCAATGATCAGCTCCGTCATTTCTGACAGATACTCATTGAGAAGACCGACCAGATCCTCCGGTCCCAGTTTCTCCGAAATCGTGGTAAATCCTCTCACGTCGGAGAAGAACACGGTTATTTCTTTTTTCGCTCCTCCGAGAGCGATGGCTTCCGGATTCGCAAGAAGTTCATCAACAACATCCTGTGAAACGAATTTCGAAAAAGTATTTCGTATAAATTTTACATTTTCTTCCTCAGTAAGAGCCCTGAATCCGATAAAACCAACCAGAATCACAAACTGTTCAAATATCACCGTCGGGAAAACATGCAGATAGCTGTACTGTCCGAAAGTTATCAGCATTGTTATTAAAATATAAGAAACAGCTATGACCACGGCCAGAATAAAACTCATCCAAGTGGGAACACGCGGCTGATAGAATCCCATAATGAGACCTATGACCAGCAGAATTATAAGATTGACCCAGGGTTTGGCATCGTAAGCAAAATCTCGATTCAGGATTGTATTGAGAGCATATGCGTGATGTTCGATACCTGCCATATCCCCGTACGGCGAAAGGTGCATGTCTTTTGCGGTTCCGACGCCGGTGGCGTAGTACATTGCAACCAGAGCAATTTTATTTTTGTAAGTGGCCGCCGCCGATTCTACATCCATTCTTGAAGTTTCGAGAATCTCTCTGTACTTGAAGCAGTAGCGTCCCCCGCGAAAATTGATATTCATCAGACCAAATCTGTTGATTGGTATCACAATAGTTCTGTCCGGCGGCGGATTGGCTCCCAGAATATCGACCGTTTCCATTTCTCCTTTTTCCAGGTTGAATTTTTGTATGGCTTTTTCCGGAATATTTTTAATTTTCACCCAGCCGTGGAGCCAGTCAACCTCGACAGCGTCCGCTGTATTGACGCCAAAGTAACTGGTGGTTACGACAAGATCGATACCTGGATAGTAATCATCATCCACATCCGGATTGTAATCGGGTTCCATCGCTCTTTTCTCATTCATGATGCGAAGGACAAGGGGCACCTGCCGGTTCAGGCCGTATTCATTTTTGACAATATTCGCGTAACCGATGCCGTCAAGAGCACGAGACAGCTGTTCAACCGGCGGCAGCGGAAGCTTGGCCCCCCAGGAGGCCGCATATCTTCCGTTATGAATGTTCTTAAGTCTTTCTCGTGTTCGGAGAACTTCAAGACGTTTTTCATAATTCGATATGGATGCTTTTTCTTCATCTGTTGTTTCCATCGGGTAGTCACTCACGATGGTTGTTTTGGATCTTGCGATGCTTTCAGCAAGAATGTCGACCTGCCGGCGGAGTTTGTAGTCTCCCATGGGCGTGCACTGAATATATTTATTGCAGTAATTGGCTCCGTAATATCCTTTTTCATCCAGAAAGCTGATGTCAAAGAGCAGCACATTGTTTTCAGCATTCGTCATGCGATCGGCAAGTGTCGCGTATATCGCCCAGTCCAGCGGCCAGTCGCCTCTGAGCTCTTCGATCGTTTTGTTGGATATCCCGATTATTTCAATATCATCGCGGACGCCCGGGGGGTTCGGCGCGTAGGCGACTATCTGCTGGCCGGAGATGTCAGCGGGAGGCTGACAGTAAGGCAGACCCGTTTCGTGTGTGGTGGTTCCGGGATTTCGCAGAGTAAAAAAAGCGCTCCAGGAATATCTCACTGAAATAAAGCTCTCTTCCAGATAGGTGAACAACGGTATGTCCCGAAGAAACAATGAAAAAACAAAACCGCCCATACAGCCGATCATAAGACCGCCGAATTTCTTTTTATCAAAGCCGATCCTGCCCGCCGATTCGAACAGGAAAGACATACAGATGATCATAAGAAACAGCGTCTGCCAGAGAATGACTGCCTGAATATTTCCTGGGAGAAGAAGTAATATTGTATTTAGAAATATCCCTGGACTTGTTCCGCCCAGTTCAAATGCTCCTCGAAGAAAAAACGATCCCGGTCCCGCTGAATAGGCGAGAATATAGAGAGCAGCAGAAACTGAAAATACGGAAGCCCAGACTATATCTGCCAGTGAAAAGGTTTTCTTCCCTGTTCCAAGAAGTCTGCCGCGATAAACAATGGAAAGTCCCAGCATAATCACACCGGGCAGAAGGGTGAAGTATATGCCCCGGCCGAAGGCGGCCAGATCATCAAAATGGGTCCTGATAAACTCCGGCAGTTCTCCGCCGGAATCGCTGATATACAGAACCACCATGAAGAACAGAGGAATGGGGACAAGCAGAGCCAGTGAAGCGGCGGTTAAACCAATGGCAATTTTACGCATAGGGGAAGTTCCCGGCAGTTGGGTCCTTGCTACAACCTTTTTTTTGACCCTGGGTCGATTTTACAGCCCCCGGGACAGGGTTTTCACAAACTCTTCCGTGACCCGTACCAGTTCACTCCGGGACTCTTTGCCTTTTTCCTGAATGATACTATGGTGGAGACTTCCCACAATGATACCGTCAACTATGCCCAGAAAAACGAGTGTCTGCTCAGGCCGGGAAAATCCAAATCCGGCCATAACCGGCGTTCCTGATAGCAATCGGGCTTCTTTCATTCTGGAGGCGAGTTCAGGGGCAAAATCCTTTCTCTCACCGGTAACACCCATACTTGTTACATAGTAAATAAATCCCGATGCCTCTTTGCAGATTTGTTTGAATCTGTTCTTTTCAGTATTGGGAGCCAGCATCAGAATCTGATCGATATTGTTCTGCCGGCCTGAACGGCGGAATGTTTTTGATTCGGATGAATCAAACGGAAGATCCGGAATAACAACACCGCTGACGCCGGCCTGCAAACTGCGGTTCTGAAAATCTGCCACCGACTGCTCGACATCCAGCTTATGTCTGTCCGATTGCAATTGCGTGCCTCCCGTCAGCACAGGATTCAGATAGGTCAGAAAGACAATGGGTGTGCCGGGCCTCTGTTCATGAATTTTGTGCGCTGTCTCAAAAACTTTTCCCAGACTGAAATCGCTCCTCTGCATGGAGCGCACCATTGCCGCCTGAATCACGGGACCGTCCGCGGTAGGATCGGAAAACGGAATTCCCAGCTCGATCAGGTCCGCTCCTGCGTCGATCATGGCAACGGCAAATTCTGCCGTATCCTCAAAAGATGGATCTCCCGCTGTGAGATAAGGCATGTAGACCGGACGCACCGCCGATTTCTCTGAAATGTACCGGGCCAGGGGAGATGCTTTTTTTTCTTCAGACATCGGTACGAATTCCTTTCAGACGCGCCACTTCCGCGACATCCTTGTCGCCCCGCCCTGACAGACAGATCAGGATGTTCGCTTTTTTTCCCATTTCCGGCGCCAGTTTTTTTGCGAAGGCAAAAGCATGAGCCGTTTCCAGCGCCGGTACGATTCCTTCCATACGAGCAGCCTCAAGAAAAGAATCGAGCGCAGCATCATCGCCTATTTTGAAATATTCCGCGCGATGCGACACGGCGAGATGCGCGTGTTCCGGACCGACTCCCGGATAATCCAGACCGGCTGACACGCTGTGAACATTCTGAATCTGACCCTGGTCCGTTTGTATGTAGAGCGATCTTGTCCCGTGAAAATAGCCGACCTGACCGAAGGTGATCGATGCGGAATTGTCTCCGGCCATATCGCCTCTTCCGCCGGCCTCCACGCCGATGAGCCGGACTTTTTTATCTTTTAAAAATCCGGAGAAAATACCGATGGCATTGGAACCTCCTCCGACGCAGGCCACGACAGCATCGGGCAGAGCGCCTGTCTTTTTCTTCATCTGCTTTCTTGCTTCTTTTCCAATAACCGATTGAAAATCTCTTACGATTGTAGGGAAAGGATGCGGACCTATTACCGATCCGATCACATAATGCGTGTCCGCGACAGTTCTTGCCCAGTCGCGCATTGCTTCATTTGTCGCATCTTTGAGCGTGCCGCTTCCGGAAATCACCGGTCTAACCTCCGCGCCCAGCATTTCCATGCGGATGCAGTTCAGTTTCTGGCGGCGTACATCCTCTTCGCCCATATACACAGTGCAGGCAAATCCAAATCTCGCGGCGGCCGTGGCCGTCGCCACGCCGTGCTGGCCGGCTCCCGTTTCCGCTATCAGACGTTTCTTTCCCATCTCGCGCGCGATAAGCGCCTGGCCCAGGGCATTGTTGATTTTATGCGAGCCTGTGTGATTGAGATCTTCCCGTTTCAGCCAGATTCCGGCTCCTTTCCACGCTTCTGTGAGCCGCGGCGCGAAAGTCAGACGCGACGGCCTGCCGGAATAATCGCGCGACAATTCCTTAAATTCTTTCTTGAACCGGTTTTTATTCTTTAGAGAAAGATACGTCCGTTCCAGCTCGTCCAGAGCCCCGATAAGGACTTCCGGGCTGAATCGGCCGCCGAATTCACCGAAATACCCGCTATGATGGCTGCTCATTCTGTTCCATCCTGGAGTTCAAATCCGCAAATAATTCTTTTCTAATATTCACGATCTGATCGAGAATCTCGAAAGAGTTTCCTTTCAGAACCAAGTTTTTTTTGCCCCGGCGAATCTGCACTTCCACATCGCCTGCTTCAAAATATTTTTTACCCATTGTAATCCGAATGGGAAATCCAATGAGTTCCGCATCAGTGAACTTAACGCCGGGCCGCAGATCCCTGTCATCCCAGAACACCTCAAGTCCGATGTCTGTCATCGCTTTATAGAATTCCCCGACACGGCCGTCCTCTTCTTCCGATTTGGTTATGCTCACCAGAACAATTTCAAACGGCGCCACAGAGATCGGCCATACGATGCCCTCTGTGTCATGTTCCTGTTCAATCACAGCCGCCATAGTCCTGGTCACGCCGATACCGTAGCAGCCCATGATCGGCATATGAGGTTTTCCGTTCTCATCGAGCACCGTCATCTCGAAAGCTTTAGTATATTTGTAACCAAGTTTAAATATATGACCGACTTCGATGCCCTTGACCTCCTGGAGAATCCCGTCTCCGGCCGGTGACGGATCGCCTCCGACCGCCAGAGCCAGATCGACTGTCTTGTGCACCTGAGCAATATAACCGAGATAATGATGGTCTTTCTCATTGGCGCCGATCACCCATTCACGGCCTGTATTGATCGATTCATCCCAGAAAATCGGAATGGATTCGTCCAGACCCTCCGGTCCAATGTACCCCGCCACACTGCCCGCCGCCAGAATCTCCTCAGCGGAGGCCGGTGTAACTTCCGTAGCGTGCAGATTATTTTTCAGTTTCACTTCATTCAGATTTCTGTCTGCCCTGAGGCAGACTGCCACGGGACGTCCGTCCGCCAGATACAGCATCGTCTTCAGGATATGCTGCGCCGGTATTTTTAAGAAATGTTCAAGATCCGCTATGGTTGCGCAGTTCGGTGTGTGAACTTTCTTCAATTTCATTTTCGTGGAATTCGCCTTTGCTGGCGCTTCACGTGTGACGGCGTCTGAGTAGACGACGGGTGTTTTTTCCTGGTTTCCTCTGTATTTCCCTTTCTCGGAGATCAGCAATGTTTCCTCTCCGATGTCAGAAGGAACCATGAACTCCTCCGACCCGGTGCCTCCCATCGCGCCGGTGTCAGCCTCGACAGGAATCGTCACAAGACCGGTCCTGGCGAAAATTTTACGATATGCCTGTCTCATCGTCTGGTAAGTAATTTCAAGTCCTTCCTGATCCATGTCAAATGAATACGCGTCCTTCATGGAGAATTCACGGCTGCGTATCACGCCGAAACGAGGTCGTATCTCATCGCGAAATTTTGGGTGAATCTGATACACGTTCACCGGCAGATCTCTGTACGATTTGAGAATTCCTTTCATCAGATCTGTAAACGATTCTTCATGGGTTGGTCCCAGTGTCAGCCAGGCCTCGTGTCTGTCCTGGATGCGGAACATTTCTTTACCCATTGTATCCCAGCGGCCGGACTGCTTCCAGAGCTCAGAAGGCGTCAGAATGGGCAGAGAAAATTCAAGCGCGCCGGCGTTGTTCATTTCTTCCCTTACAATATTTTCGATTTTGCGGATTACGCGCAGTCCCATGGGAAGTATATGATAGAGGCCGGATCCTGATTTACGAAAAAGACCGGCTCGCAGCATGAGCCGGTGGGAGGCAATCACGGCATCCTGTGGATTTTCGCGCGCAGTGGGCAGCAGGTATTTCGATGCTTTCATAATTTAAAAGAAGATTTATCACCGCAGAGGCGCGGAAGAAGAGGAAAAGAAAATTACAGCATAGGGACCGCAATGACGCGGGTACACGTTATTACATTTTCCATTCTTCATCCTCTGCGTCTCAGCGGTGAATCCTTCCTACATTCCTATTAAAAATATTACATCCCTGTACATAATCCAGAGTCCCAGAAACATCAGTATGCTAAAACCAATTTTATTCACCGTATCCATTATATTGATTGAAACAGGCTTGCCGGCGACTGCTTCGTAAAGAAAGAACACAATGTGCCCGCCATCCACTATAGGAAAGGGAAACAGATTCATCACCATCAGCGCGATAGAAATCGATGCCATCATATGCAGATAATCGCTCCAGCCGTATTTGAATACCACGCCTGCCACAGCAAACATTCCCACCGGACCCATGGCATTGTCGATAAAGGACAGTCTTCCGGCCGCCAGACTTCCAATAAACGCCGGGTAAATCATTATGTTGTCCCAGGTATCTTTAAAACTGGCAGCAAAAATTCCGCCTATGGTCTTATTGTTAGGCTGATATTCGCGGTGAATTACACTGTGCGGCTCAAAACCCAGAAGACCTATCCGTTCCGCTTTTACTGTTGCGCGATAGGACCGGTCAGCTATTTGCATATCCGTCGTTCTGGCTTCGTTGAATCTCTCGAACATACGCTCAAAAGATCCTGGAGATTCATTATTAATTTTGATTAAAGAAAGTCCGCGTTCGTGCTCCACAATGTAGGATCGCATTTCCTGATCGGGAACTCTGGAACTGTATTTCAAATCAATAATATCTTTAAGAATCACGGCGTATTCTGCGGATGTCGGCATATGAACAACGGTGATCGCCGTGAACCAGGGCGCCAGCCAGGGAAGAGTCTCCCGTTTCACCGTGATATCCACATCCTGTCCATGCATCGTGCCAAGATAGGCCTGCAGGTCCTTGATCGAGTGCGGTTCAAACTGACCTACTTTTAAAATCACGTCTCCCTGATGCAGATACGTCGCCGCCCGCAGTTTTCTCGGAGGCGGCTCGGATGAAAAAATAGAATGAAATCTGTATGTCCAGATGTCTTTAAACGGATAGTTCACTT
The DNA here is from genome assembly GCA_009885105.1 of Spirochaetia bacterium. Taxonomy (GTDB): domain Bacteria; phylum Spirochaetota; class Leptospiria; order Leptospirales; family Leptonemataceae; genus VFLI01. The sequence continues at coordinate 51,845 of VFLI01000019.1, forward strand.
CAAGAAATCTTTCGCCCGGAGTCCGTATTCCAATGAATGCTCTTCCGGCTTCATCCACATGCGGCTTCACACGAATTGTTTTTATCTCTTCTCCGCGGCGCACAGAAAAATCCAGATCCACGCCGCCTGAAAGCACGATCTTTTGCTGGAGATCAAAATAATCCTTAACCGATTCGTTATTAACAGAAAGTACCAGATCGCCGTTTCTCAGTCCGGCATGATAGGCCGGCGCTTCATCCATTCCTTCTTCCCAGAGGAAAATCCTCGGCGCAAGAGGTCCGGAGAATGTATGCAGTATGATAAATACAACAAGTCCCAGAAGCAGATTGAACAGAGGTCCGCCGAGAACCGGAATGATTCTCCGAAGCGGCGGCGTGCTTAAGAAACCGCCCGGGATATTCTCTGGATTTTGATAATCGTCGCCATAAAATTTCACATAACCGCCGAGAGGAATAGCCGTTATCTGGTAGGTAGTGTCTCCAACCTTTTTCTTCCAGATACCGCGCCCGTAGCCCATGGAGAAAACCTGAGCCTTGACCCCGACCAGTTTTCCCATCAGGAAGTGGCCCAATTCATGCACAAAAATACATATGGCGAGCATGAAAACTCCGCCCAGAATCAAAACAATCATTCAGCGCTCCAGATTATGATGTACTAATATACCAATCAGTTCAGGCATTTCCACTCACTGATTCCGCAATGGACAGGCAGGCGCTCCGGGCTTTTCTATCCGCTTCCAGAAATAGAGCAAAATCGTCCCCCGTCTCTTTAGGTATTCGGTTCACAACCATTTCCAGGAACACAGGGATATTCGTAAATGGAATTATATTCTTCAAAAAAAGCGAGACGGCAACTTCATTGGCTGCATTCAGAACGGCCGGTACTGTGCCGCCCGCCCTTCCCGCATCAAGGCAGACCTGAAATCCTGGATATTTTTCCAAATTTATTTTCTCAAATTCCAACGGCGGCCAGGCTTCCGGTGATGCGGCGGAGGCATGTAATTCTGGAAGCGGAAAAGGATAATACAGCGCATGTGCAATAGGAAAAACCATGTCGGGCGGAGAGACGGAAATCTGATATGCGCCGTCTTTTGTGCGAAGCAGAGCGTGTGCATAGCTGTTCTTATGGATGAGAACATCCAGTCTGTCGTATGGAAGAGAAAAAAGAAAATGGGCCTCAATAATTTCCAGCCCTTTGTTGATCATCCCCGCTGAATCGACCGTAATTTTCGGACCCATGTTCCAGGTGGGATGTTGAAGAACCTGTTCGCGCGTCATGTGCTTGATGTTCTCTGGAGCCGTATCGCGGAACGGACCTCCGGAGGCCGTAAGGATGACTGTATGGACATTCTGTTTCGGCTGATTCTCTATCAGCTGGAAAACCGCGCTGTGTTCGGAATCGACCGGGATTATGCTGGGCATTTTATTTCCCTGAGCACGCATCCGGCGAAGCAGGCTGACAATCGCGGGGCCTGCAGTCACCAGGGTCTCTTTATTTGCCAGAGCAATTTTGAGTCCGCATTCGATCGCGGCTTTTGTGGCCAGTATTCCGCAGGCTCCCACAACGGCGGTTAGCACCGTGTCCACGCCCGTATCCGCGCAGGCCTGTGTCAGTTTCACAAGGCCCTCTTCTCCTCGAAAAAGATTCATGTCAGGAAATTCGCTCTGCAGAGATTGCCTGTGCTCATCAAAGGCATCTGACGAAGAAATGGCAGCAAATTTCAATCGGTGCCTTGATGCGATTTCGCGCAGCCTCGAGACATCCGAATGAACACTGGCCCCTATGAGCTGGATGCTTCCATCTTTTTCAAGAAATCTGATTGCAGTCGTTCCAACGGATCCAGAAGCGCCGAGAATTAAAAGTTTTTCAGTCCGCTTTGCCTGTGAATGATTCAATACGGCAGCGGGAAAACTTTCCTCGGCTTCTGTCATGCTGCCACTTAAATGGAAAATCCGGCTATCTGTTTGAAATAGATATAATAGAAGCCGGCGGGCAGACAGAAAAGCAGAGCATCCACCATATCGAGCATTCCGCCGTGTCCGGGTATCAGAGAAGCGGAATCTTTTAACTTTGCGTCGCGCTTCAACGCGCTCTCCGTCAGATCGCCCAGAACCGACAGGGCTGCGAAGAGCACAGCTATTACGGTGACTTCTGCATGACCCATGGAGATGTCGCGCAGTTCGGGAACTGCATAAATTTTCCAGCCCCATAACAGAATATTGGAAGTCAGACAGGCCGTGACAAAACCGCCCAAATAGCCTTCATATGTTTTCTTGGGACTGACCTTCAAACCGGCATTGTGTTTACCAAACCAACGCCCGACAAAATACGAACCGGCATCCGTAAATATTGGAATGGTTGCAAACAGCAGAAAATAGAAGACGCCGTATTTGAGAGCCAGTATTGGAAAAACATGCGATATGGTAAGGCATGTATACAACACTCCAGTAAATGTCACAGAAATCGAATAGATGGTTCCATCCAGCGGCCTGAATATCAGATTCACAGACATCGTGACGATCAAAAATACAACCAGCAGCGCCGGGACCAGGTTCTGCCCTGGATAAAAAACATCCATAAACCGATGATAAATATCCGGAATCCATGACTGTTCATGCTGGTGCTGGGTTTTCAGAAACTGAGCGTAAAAACTAAGCACTATGAGAATGGAAAAAATAATGCCCAGAAATCGAACTGGCCGGCCTTCATAACCACGGTCAGAAAGTTTGTAGAATTCCAGAAGTCCCAGAATTGAAAATATCATTACAAGCAGGAGGATGGATATCCAGTAAAATAAATCCAGGCTGAGTGCTGCTATTACCAGGCCTGCAATCAGAAGACCCGATATGATTCTGTTGGCTGTTTCGCTCATAATTCCTCCGATGACCGTATACCTGTCAACATCTTGTGTGTAAGTATTGGATAAATAAAGATAGAGGAGATGATGGGAAATTTTTTTCGATTCAATTCTTCTGTAATCCGCTGACTCACCGGAAAAATTGTTTCATTATTAATTTAATAATTTATTAAATATTTCCCGAAATCCATCCCCACATCTCATCAATCACCCCATCCCCTTTTTTTTCACACTCTTTTTTTAAATATATGCGATGAATATCCGATGCTCTTATTCCAGCGCCCCGAACCTTCGCTCTCTTTTCCGATACCAATCCAGGGCCTCTCTCAAGCAGGTTTCATCAAAATCAGGCCAGAGCACATCTGTAAAATACATTTCTGCATAAGCGCACTGCCAGAGTAAAAAATTTGATATTCTTTTTTCGCCTCCCGGCCGTACCAGAAGGTCAACAGGTCCCAGTTGTGCTGTGTACAGGTGTTTTTCGAACTCTTTCCGGGTCACGGGTTTTGTTTTTGAGCGGTTCCCGGCGGCCGCTTCCTGAATTATCCGATTGACTGCCCGGAGTATTTCATCCTGAGATCCGTAATTTACACAGAAATTGGCCGTCAAATTTCTGCCTTTTTTTGTTTTTTCTATAACGGACTCAATAATCCTCCGGTTTTTCGCGGGCAGCCGGCTGAGGTCCCCGGATGCCACGACCCGTATCCCCTTCTGCAGGCTTTTTTCCAGACGGTCTCTAAAAAACTCCAGCATCAATTTCCACAGAGCCGACACCTCGCGCGCGGGCCGTTTCCAGTTTTCTGTGCTGAAAGCGTACATTGAAATGATTGGAATTTTTATTTCAAGCGCCGTGTCCAGAAGCCGGTCGAGAGCTTCGCCCCCGGCCCTGTGTCCTTCACTTCTGGAGAGCCCGCGTTTTTTCGCCCATCTCCCGTTTCCGTCCAGAATGATTGCGACGTGATCCGGCAGATGCGATGAAGAGGGCTGCGTCATACCTGAGTGATTGTTTTCTCTTTTTTTTCCGCGGCTTCTTCAGCCCTGCTGATGAATTGGTTGGTAATTTTTTGAGTCTCATCCTGAGCTGATTTAATTTCGTCTTCCGAATGACCGCCTTTCGCCGCAATCTTCTTTAGATCCTCATTCGCATCCCGGCGGATATTGCGGATTGAAACACGCGCTTCCTCGAGCCGGTGTTTCACCTGCTTGACCAGCTCATGCCGGCGCTCCATGGACAGCTCCGGAAGCACAAGTCGAATCACATTCCCGTCGCTCTGCGGCGTGAGGCTCAGATCGCTCTTTAAGATTGCCTTTTCTATGTCGCCTGTGGAAGATTTATCAAACGGCGATATAACCAGCATTCTGGATTCCGGCACAGAAATCGTGGCCAGCTGTATGAGAGGCACCGGTGAACCGTAATAATCGACATGCACATGATCCAGCATCGCAGGATTCGCACGCGTGGACCGGATGTTTGCCAGATCTTTTATAAAGACGTCAAAAGTTTTCTGCATTCGTTCTTCCGATTCCAGAAGAACATCGTCGATTCCTTTTTCTTCAGGCATATTCCAATCCCTCCGCGGATGAGATCAGTGTTCCGACTTTACCGCCCTCCACGAGACTTTTTAGATTATTTTCTTTAAATATATCAAACACGATAATCGGAAGATTGTTTTCCATGCACAGTGCAATCGCAGTTGAATCCATAATACGCAGCCGTCTCTGCATCGATTCCATAAAAGACACACGCAGGAAACGCTTTGCATCCGGTACTTTTTTTGGATCGGCGTCATAGACTCCGTCCACCTTTGTCGCTTTCAGAATCACCTGACATCCGACTTCTACTGCACGAAGGGCCGCCGTGGTGTCCGTTGTAAAATACGGATTTCCGGTGCCCCCGGCAAAAATCACAATTCTATTTTTTTCAAGATGGCGCATGGCTTTTCGGCGAATATAGATTTCCGCAATGGATTTCATTTCAATAGCGGACTGAACTCTTGTTATGAGATCGATTTTTTCGCAGGCGTCCTGGAGTGCCATCGCATTGATCATGGTGGCCAGCATTCCCATGTAGTCGGCCGTTGCCCTGTCCATGCCGCCTTCCGCCGCCGGCATTCCGCGGAAAATATTTCCGCCGCCGATTACTACGGAAACCTTCAAACCGTTCTTGTGGCATATTTTCACCTGCTCAGCGATTGTGCGAACACGATGAATGTCTATTCCGGTTTTCCCCTCAACAGTGAATGCTTCTCCGGAGAGTTTCAGCAGGATTCTTTTGTAGGGAAAACCAGAATCCATAGTTGCAGGCCTACCCCACCTGGTAGCGCGTGAATCGGCCTATGGTGATGTTTTCCCCGAACCGCGCTATGTAGTTTTTTATAAGGTCCGAGATTGTTACTTTAGGATCTTTGATAAAAGCCTGATCCATCAGACAGACTTCTGAACGAAACTTTTTCAGTTTGCCCGGCAGAATTTTATCAATTTGTTCCGGCTTCTTTCCTTCCTGCAGCAGCTGTTCGCGGAAAATGGCGGCCTCTTTCTCTTCGAGCTTTGGATCGAGGTCCTCCGCTTTCAGGCAGAGCGGATTGACCGCGGCGATCTGCATGCAGATGTCGCGGCCCAGTGTTTCAAAATCAGAATTTTTTGCGACAAAATCAGTCTCGCAGTTCAATTGAATCAGAACTCCGATTTTTCCTTCACCGTGTATGTAAGAAATGACCCGTCCCTGACCTGTTTCCCGGTCCAGTCGTTTCGCCGCTTTTGCCAGCCCCCTGGAGCGAAGCGCATCCGCCGCTTTCTCCAGGTCGCTGTTGAATTCAACAAGCGCTTTTTTGCAGTCCATCATTCCGGCGCCGCTCATTTCACGGAGCTTTTTTATGTCTTCATTGGATACTTCTGCTGCTGCCATCCTGTTTCCTCTGCTATCTTTATATTGACGCTCTTTTTTAGGTAGTTGCCGGTTTCGCAGCCTCTCCGTCTTTCGCAGCCGATGCTGCTGCTACAGCCGCCGCTGCCGCGGCTTCTTCTTCACTAACAGGAGCCACAACGGCCGCAACAGCGCCGGGAATCGGCTCATCCGGTATGAATTCTCCGGATTCGTCGTACTCGCCTTTATACTGAATCGAATCGATAGGAATCGAATCCGGATCCAGAGTTGCGTCATCGTCTGTGAATTCAGCCTTGCCCAGGATTCCCTGAGTTCCTTCAATTACGGCATCGGCCATTGTCTGAAGAAAGAGCGATATCGCGCGGATCGCATCGTCGTTTCCGGGAATCGGAAAATCGATCGGTTCTGGATTGCAGTTTGAGTCGACAACGGCAAACACTTTGATGCCCAGCTTTCTGGCTTCATTGACGGCAATGTTCTCTTTGCCTGGATCGATAACAAAAAGTATGTCCGGCAGCGACTGCATGTCCTTAATGCCCGCAAGGTTCTTGCGAAGCTTGTCCATCTCACGGCGCAGTTCCAGCGCTTCTTTTTTAGTATTGGCTTCCGCCTCGAAAGTGGCGGTCTGCTCCATTCCCTCAAGTTTTTTCAGACGGGCGATGGATTTTTTTACTGTGGTCCAGTTCGTCAGAAGACCGCCCAGCCAGCGGTTGTTGATGTAGAACATATTACAGCGGGTGGCTTCTCTTTCCACAGCGCCCCGGGCCTGCTTTTTGGTGCCGACGAAAAGAACTTTTTCTCCCCGGTTGGTGAACTCACGAAGCGCTTCATAAGCAATCTTTGCCATCTGAACCGTCTTCTGAAGATCGATGATATGTATGCCGTTTCTGGCTGTGAAGATGTAGGGAGCCATTCTTGGATCCCATTTTCTGGTCTGGTGTCCGAAATGGACTCCCGCCTCCAGAAGGTTTTTCATGGAAATAGTGGACATTAACTCTTACCCCTTTTATATAGAAACCATCCAGCAACTACAAGTCCCAAAAGACTTGCAGGGGTCAGCTGGAGTTCTAAATTTTTTAATATATAAAAATTTTCAGCAATCTTGACGGGACTGGAGAAAATCTCGATATTCAAGAACCCGATACCAAACACCTGTTCCAGCAACGAGCCGAACACGGCGCCGGTAAACAGCCCGAAGATCAGAATAATCAATACAAAGCTGATGGAGTATTTTCCCATCGGGCCATTCTAAGGCAGTTTTTGTATGATCCGGTTTGGAGTCAAGGGATTTCGGATTACCAAAATTAACTACAGGATGAATCGTAAAGAATTTTTCCCGGGAGCTCGAACGAGTTGCATCAAAATACTGAGCAAGGTGATGGCCCTGGAGACTTCAAAAAAGGCGTGCGATACGAGAGCGATTTGAAGCGGCGCTGTCGGTCTGACCGGGGCACGGGTCCTGTGTAATTTGAGTATGAAGCCATGGATGTCCCCGTAATCGAGAATACTCTCCCGCTCAACGATCCCAATCACGGGCATATCGGAAGAATCCATCAACACAAAAACACTGGGAATCCAGAGCCTGAGTCCATTATCAACAAAACTTAAATTTTCTTAAAGAGTGGACAATTTTTGACCCGAGTGAATAAGATCGAATAATATCGATCCTGTGATTCCCAATAGTCGGCTTTGAATTGAGAGTCTGGCTCATGTGCCGGAAATGTGATGGAAAACAATACTGTTAAAACAAACATTTGGTCCGTTATTCCCTACCTCCCTTTTCGCATTCTCAAAAAACTTGCAACTGAAGAAGGCCATCAATTCCGGCGGATAGAGCAGTTGCGGGGCGCAGTCATTTACGTTGATGTGGCTGGCTTTACCTCCCTGACAATAACGCTGGCTCAAAGAGGGCAGCATGGCGTTGAGGAAATGCAGTTGATGCTTTCACGATATTTCTACACTGAACTCATACGCACCATCAGAGAGTTCGGAGGATCCGTGTACCAGTTTGCCGGTGATTCGGTCATGGCCGGCATGAACAGGATCGAGGAAGAGACCGATGCTGATTGCGGGGCAAGAGCAGTGAAATGCGCTCAGGCAATTCAGAAATGGCTGATGGAGAAACCGGCAATTGAAAATCTGGGCACATTCAAGCTTGCCGCAAAGGTGGCCGTTTGCTTTGGCGATTATTTCCAGATTCTACTGGGCAACCTGGATACTTCTTTAACTTGCGCGATCGTTGGGTTCCCGGTGGAATCGGCCGGACAGGCCGAGAAACATGCCGCTGGAGGAGATATCATTCTGGATAAAAAAATGTGGGATTTGCTGGGCCCGGAAAAGAAAGGATCGCCCATCAATGATTTTTATCGATTTGAATCAGGACTTGATAACAAACCGATCAAAAAATTCGATCTTACAATCGATGATAAAAAATTTGATTCTGAGTTATTGAAACGATGCTCCAGTTTTATCAATCCAGTCATCTATAATAAAATCATTGGAGGCCATCACAGTTTTTTTGGAGATTTTCGCGAGGTCACATGCGTTTTCATCATGTTCGACGGCCTTGACTATGTAAACAGCCCCGAGCAAAGCGTAAAAAATCTTAATGAATTCTTAATTTTCGTTACCGAACAGAGTCGGACCTACGGGGAAATTCTTATCCAGACGGATTTTTCGGATAAGAACGTATTTTTTGCCCTGTTCGGCGCTCCGACGGCGATTGAAAACAAAGAGAATCTTGCCTGCCATTTTGCGCTCAAGCTCCTTGAGGCGAAAGACAACTTTTCTTTCATCAAAGTTTTACGGATCGGAATAGCCACAGGTTTCACTTACTGCGGAGACCTGGGAGCGCCCTTTCGCAAGGGATACACGGTTGTCGGCGAAACAATCAACCTGGCCGCGCGCCTGATGTCTTACGGTCAAACAAGCGGCGTTAATATCGATTCAAATACAGAACCCAAACTTCGCAAGAGATACGTTCTGAAAATGATAAACGACGTCGCTTTTAAAGGCATTGATAAAAACAAGACGATTTTCCGTCTGGAGTCAGAAATCAAACGCTTTCGCGGCATACTTGTGCACTACAACGACAAGCTTGTCGGCCGCAGGCAGGAGCTTGACTCCCTGCGGGGTTTGCTGGAAAAATCTATCAATACAGCCGGGCAGATATGCCTGATTTCTGGCGAAGCAGGCATTGGCAAATCCCGACTGACAGGCGCCTTCCTGGATGAGATTGAAAAATATGATGCGGAGCCTCTGGTCGGATACTGTTATTCCTATGAAAAGTTCACTCCCTTCTTCCCCTGGAAAGAACTGCTGCTTTTATTTTTTCAGATTTTTGATCATGAGACTCTCCAGGATAAATTGAGTAAAATGGAGAAGGAATTTAACAATCTCAAGGACGTGAATTCGGCCTGGATGGCAGTTCTTTCGGGGATTCTGGGCATCACCGTGGAGGAGAATTTATTTATCCGCAATCTTGATCCTCGTCAGAAAAATGAACGGATTTTTCAGATAATATTCCAGCTGCTGGAAAAAAGAGCTCTCGAAACTCCTCTTGTATTATACTTTGAAGACACGCACTGGGCCGATGAGATTTCACTGAATCTTATTCACTACATAGCAGAACGGATAAAAGACATTCCCGCTATGATACTCCTGGTCACACGGCCCACAGAAAATTTTATTAAACTATCCGGACTGGAAAATCATTTCGAAATAAAACTTTCCGAAATGGGAGAAACCGATGCAAGAGACTTTTTAGGTCTGAAAATGAAGCTCGAGCTTCCGGATGAACACCTTGAAAATATTATACTATCCCGGTCACAGGGGAATCCATTTTTTATGGAATCGATCGTCCAGAATCTGAAAGAGCAATCTTATCTGAAAGATGCTGGCGGTGGAAAATACAGGGCGATGAACGCAATCAGTGATATTACAATACCCAATACTTTGCAGGATGTACTGCTCTCCCGGATTGACCGGCTGCAGGAAACACAGAAGATGATCATAAAAACAGCCTCTGCAATCGGGCGAATCTTCCCGTATGATGTGCTGCATGAACTCACTTCGGAAATATCCAAACCGGATTTGAATGAAAATCTGGATTCGCTCAGAAGGCTTGACCTGACGCCTCTGGAATCGGAAGATCCGCTGGCTTATATTTTTAAGCACATTGTGATCCGCGATGTGGCTTACAAATCCATGCTTCTGACGACTCGAGTGGATCTGCACCGGCGACTGGCCGGCATTCTGGAAGTGAAATCAAAAGAAAAATTAAACGAGGCCGCCGGAATCCTTGCCTTTCATTTCCTGGCCGGTAATAATGAAGAAAAGGGCCTGTTCTATACTCTCATGGCCGCACGAAAAGCAAAGGCTCAGTATGCGAACAGGGATGCCATCCACCATTACACAAAGGTCAGGGAATTGCTCAAGCCCGAAAATGAAGAACTGAAAGCAACATTCTTTCAGGCGACTGAAGAACTGGCCCAGGTGAATCGTCAGGCAGGAAATTATGAAGAGTCGATAACGCTTTTCGAAGAATGCCTGGTATATCACAAAACTAATCTGCGCAGAGCGGAATTGCATTCCGGGCTGGGACAGGTCTACCAGGAGCGCGGCGAATCGGAAAGAGCGATCGCAGAAATGGAAACAGCCCTGAAGCTTACGGGAAGATTGGCTCCCACATACAAGGCTCTCACAGTCCTGTTTTTGCTGGGGCAGGTTCTGATCAAGGTCGGTCATGCAATGTTTCCCAGTCTCATCCGCAATTTAAGCGAAGCGAAAAATGCGCGCTGCCAGATGCAGTCAACCATACTGAGCAGTCTGATGAAAACATATTTTTTTGTGGATATCGATAAACTTGCCTGGGCTGGATTTGCCCACCTGAACGTTGCCGAACGGATGAGATCAGACAGTGAATTGAGCCTCTCTTCCAGTAATTTTGGAACGATGCTTCAGACAATAGGTATGCTGGAACTGGCGAGAAAACAATTCGAGAAAGGCATTTTGCTTGCAGAAAAGGTTAAGGACCCGATGGTCGAGGCCTTCGCATTCATTCGCAGGGGGCTGCGCGGCTTTTACATAAATGAGCCGGAATGTTTGATAGAAGATGAGACCCGGGCCATTAACATTTTCAGACAGATCGGCGAAATGTGGGAGCTATTGACCGCCCTCTCTATCAAAGCAACCGGTTATTACTACAAATCCATGTTCGCGGTCCACGATGAAATGTATGATGAGATCGGAGCGCTTTCCCGTCAGCTTGGTTCCAGCATGCATCTGAGCTGGAAATATGCCTGGGCCGCATTGAGCCGGTATTTAATCGGCAGTGACGATATAAAAACTATTAAGGATGATCTGCAGAAGGGCCTGAAGATCAGCATAGAGAACAAAGACCTTTATACTCAATGCGTGGCTCTCATGCACATGGCCATTGTTTCCGTCCGCGAAAATGAGCCGGATGCCGCCGCACTGCTTGCAGTGGAAGCGAATCGAGTAATCCGAAATTATAAGGTATTCTTACCGCACAGCGCGATGGCTTTTGTGCATGCTGCCGAGGCTGCGCTTTTTGCCCTGGAGTCGGGCCATGTTTCAAAATCTCAAAACCGTAAACTCATTAAAATCGTGAAGCAGGGGTATAAAATGGGCCTGAAACTCGGCAAAACTTTTCCTTATCTTTTAGGTCCAGGTCTGCGAATTCAGGCCCGCTATTTTGCTTTTATAAATAGACCGGAAAAGGCGGATTTGATTTTTATTCGCGCCATCCAGGTTCTGAAAACAGGCCCGAACAGATGGGAAACCGGCGTTGCCTATCTGGATGCGGCCATGTGCCTTCCTCACAGACGTGACGAGTATCTGCCAGAGGCACGATCCATCTTTGAGGAATACAACATTAAAGCGGAACTGCGTCGTATTGATAAATTATCCCAGTACCAAGAGAAAAGATTTTAATATTTATACAATATTTGTTTTTTTTATGAAAAGTAATCCCATCAAAGGGTCAACAAAGAATGTCGGCGCCAACAAAAATAGTCTCCCGGAGGCGACATACAGCAGACTATCCGAAGTTGGGGCGACACATGTAGGACAGAAGGCTTAGAATTGTGAGCACCGGCACACATCGACAGCACATTCGACCGAGACCGGCCGCTGCTTTTAATAGGCTTCAGCGCTTCCGTACGAGATAAATCCAACCGGCATAAGAAGATTCAGGTATGTCGCACGGATCCAGTCTGCAGATCGGGCAGCGGCTGAAATGCGCACTTCGTCAAGTTTCCCATTCAGATTGAAAGGAGAACCCGCAAAGTTCTGCATGCCGATCGTGAGTGGATGGGGCCATGAGCTTTTCAAGGCGTTGGTCATGGCTACTGTCTGCACTGCCGTTCCGTCAATGTAGAAGGTCAGGGTATTCGCCGTATCATTAAAAACGGTGGCCAGATGTGCCCAGCCAGCGAATGGAATCACCTGTGCTGTCTCCGGATAATACACATAGGTATTTGTGGTATCTTTAAGCTCCAGGTTCAGACAATAAGCAACGGGCGCGCATGTAGTAAAACCGTCCTTCGTCGCGAAGAGTGCGTAGTTATCGTTGTCCGTAAGACCCTTTTCAATCAGATAGGAAGCCTGCGCAAATACTGCATTAAAGTACACGATCGTTTCAAGCGTCAGATCACTGCCGACACGAAGGCTGACAGAATCGGGTGCCTGAAGGTAATCATTTACTCCGTCAAACTGCACTCCTCGCACAGTCGGTGTGCCTGTCATACTGACTGGACCATTGTAGGGCACGGCGCTATTGCCATTCTTACTGTCGATCAGATTGGCAGAGGCAGGGTCGTCGTTCAGATGCCAGACAGCGCGAAAGCTGCTGTCCCATAGCGTGGTCGGGGACTGGGCGCAGCTGCCAGTGGGATTATAATAATACAGGTAAAATGATGTTGTTGAGTTCGCAGGAAGAGAAGGCGCTCGAAACCAGATATAGGAGGAACCGGATGGATCCCACACCTCAATTTCATGATCCAGAGGCAAACCCGAAGAATCCGTAAAACAGAGATCCTGCCCCCCGGATTGAACCAGTGCATAATCAATTGTGCCGGCCGTTGCGCTCAGAGTGACACCAACAGGATAATCGGTAAGAAGAGAACCTGAATTGTTTACTGAAATCGGCAGACGGAAACGCCACCGGCTGTCCCACCATCCGGCCTTCGGAAGGAGCAGAAATGCCAGGGAGCCGCCGTGTGCGTCGAATCGGGCGCAGGCATTTGAATACGGCGCTCACAATTTGACCCACATGGCGCTCTGAAATTGACCCACCCCAGTGCCTGGACACAGGCGCCGGGGACATCAATTTTGGAGGATGCTACAAA
>VFLI01000075.1 GCA_009885105.1 Spirochaetia bacterium
CAACTGAATGCGGGCTACGCGGGTTCGCACGGATCAGACCGCTCGGTTATCGACGGCGCAGAGGCTGGTGACGGAAGGTCCATGAAAGAAAATGCCGGAGGCAGTCTATGTGTTGACAGTGAGCAACAGATTATCAGCGGGCAACTTCGTTGATGAGTTTTCCCAGAAGAGCATCGTGAGTTGTGATGCTTTTTTGATTGGCTTCGTACTGACGCTGTATTTCAATCATTTCCACCATATCGTTGACCAGATTTACATTAGAAGCTTCCAGGTAGCCCTGCATGACTGTCGTATTTGCGGCCTGATCGATCTGCCTCTGCGGTCCTGATTCCGGTGTGTCCATAAAAAATCCGTTGCCTTCTTTTTTCAATTCGCGCGGATTGTCCACGGTGCGGATTTTGATTTTATCCAGCAGAACCGGATTTTCCCCGAGATTCGTGAGATCATTCGCCGGAGCATCGGGGCTGCTTCCGACATTGCCGTTGATCCAGACCTCACCGTTTTCTTTTACAAAAAAATTATACCGTGCGACCTGAATCGGACCATTCTCTCCAAGGAGCGGAAATCCCTGAGCGGTGACAAGATGCCCTTCCCGGTTCAGCACGTAGGAACCGCCGCGGGTCAGACGCTCGCCGTGATCAGTTTCCACCACAAAAAAAGCCGGTCTCTCGCTGTTGTTGTCATTGATCATGAGATCTGTTCTGTTGCCGGTCTGCCGGGGAGCTCCCTGATCGAACCGTGTGAAGCTTTCGTTGAACTCAACTCCCGTTCCCAGGTTTCCGACTATGGGCGCCATATCAAAACTCCCCATCGGCACCCAGCCCAGTCCGTCTTCGCGTGTTCGCCGGATCAGCATTTCCGGAAATGATTTAAAAATCGCTTCATCAGATTTAAAACCGTTTTTATCGACATTGGCCAGGTTGTTGGCAACCACGTCCATTCGATACTGGTTCATTGTCATTCCTGTTGCCGCTGTATATATTCCACGTAGCATATGTTAAACTGATCGGTATTCTGCCGCAAAACAAAACTTAAAAAGCTTCTAAAAAGGCCTCTTTTATGCTTTATTTTTTTTAATTCAGGTCGACCTTATCAAGGACCCATGGATGCCAATCACCGCGAACAGGAAAATTATTTTATCGCTCTGGGGGCCGGCAATCATCAGCTGCCCCTGATACGAGCTGCCAGGGAACTGGGCTTCGGAGTTATTGCCGTCGACAAAAATCTGCGCGCCCCCGGCTTCGAACTGGCAAATATTCATCTGCAGTGCAGTATACTCAGGCCGGGAAGGATTCTGCATCTTCTGCAGGAGAATCTGACGCACGGCCTGATCGCCGGAGTGGGATGCAGATCTTACGGCAGCGTGAATTTGAGCGCCGCCATACTCTCCCGCGCGCTCGGCACACCGGGGCCGTCTCTCGAAAATATCCGGGCATTCCGGAACAAACGAATCCTGAAAGAACGTCTCAGCAAGTATGAAATTCCCGTGCCGCGCTCATTTTCCTGGAAAACGGCGGCAGAAAAAAGAACGATGATCGCAGCATCTCCCCTGATAGCGAGGCCGTCTTTCGGTCACGGCAAGATGGGCATACAGATTCTCACATCCTCCGATGAAGTCCGCCGATTTCTGAACGAAAATCCGGTGGACCGAAAAAGTTTTCTTGTCGAAGAGTTGATCCACGGCCGCGAAGCCACGGTTCTGGGACTTGTGCGTGGCGGTAAATTTCATATGGCTGCCCTGACAGACAAAGTAATTTCAAATGAACCGCCGATGTTTGCTGAAGTGGTTCACAGATACCCTTCCCGGCTGAGTTCGCGCCTCAAACAGAAAATTCAGACATACATGCAGAAAATCACGAGCGCGCTGGCGCTTCAGAACGGACCTCTGGTCGCCGAATTCATGATTCAGGACGATTTTGGATCGCCGGGACGCGAACTGATGCTTGTGGAATGCGCTCCCGAAGCCGGAGGCGAGTATATCGCCGACTATCTTGTTCCGGCCGCGAGCGGGAAAAATTTTTTTCAGGAAACGGTTCGAATTTTTGCGGGTCAGGATGTCCAGGGACCCGTCTTTGAAAACGATGATATCGGCCATCCGCCCTCCGAAAAAAAAATTCTGATTCGATACATCATGCCTGAAGAAGGCCTGCTCAAGAGCATACGTTTTCCGGACAGGCTCCAGAAACATCCAGGATTCATTTTTTCAAAATATCTAAAAAATCCCGGTGATCGCACATCGCTTCGCAGAGGAAACCTGGATCGATTGGCCGTTTTTATTCTTTCGGGTACGCTGGAACAGTCGGCGCAGCTCGAAGCGGAGATGGAACAGATTGTAAAGGATGTGGAAATCGTATATGAGAAATAAACTTCATTTACAGGATGTCCGAATATCCTCGGAAGCAAATAACGCTGTCTGGAACACACATTACAAACGCGAAAAGGCGGCTCAGGAATACCCG
The DNA here is from genome assembly GCA_009885105.1 of Spirochaetia bacterium. Classification (GTDB taxonomy): domain Bacteria; phylum Spirochaetota; class Leptospiria; order Leptospirales; family Leptonemataceae; genus VFLI01. Next base: position 2,460 of record VFLI01000075.1, read on the forward strand.
GATGAAAATCTGGTGCGTCTTTTGAAACACACAGAACCCGGCAGCGCTCTGGACTTTGGATGCGGCAGCGGACGCCACATACGTCTCCTGAGTGAGCTGGGTTTCGGGCCTCTTTACGGCGCCGACCTGAGTCAGGAATCGATTCAGATTTGCCGTAAAAAGTTTCCCGAAGCGGAATTCCTGATCCCCGATCTGCCGGATGATGCCGGTTTTATTCTGCCCTTCCCGGATCTGTACTTTGATCTGATCGTTCTATGGGGAGTGCTCCACTACAATAATGCGGAATCTGTGCTGCGAATCCTCGACGAAATGCGCCGCATTCTTTGTCCGGGCGGGAGCATAATGGGCACGCTTCGCGCAAGATCGGACACGCACTTTGCAGAGAACTCAGACATGCAGGGAGCGCGCATACAGTATTTCAGCAGGGAGGAAGCGGGCGAATTGATCGGCTCATTTTTCTCCGAAACATCACTGGGATACATCGAAAGAATTCCCGTCGGCGACACAAAATCAATCAGTCACTGGATTTTTCAGGCAAAATCCGAGAGCAGCGCTCGCCATTAAGGAATGAATTCCAGCGCCGCCCGTCCCATTCTCGAAACAAATGCAATATGCCCGGTCTGCGGCGGCCGTTTTAAATTTCTCTACACCATCGAGCGGCTGAATCCGCCGCTTCAAATCGTCGTCTGTCCCGGCTGCGGACTTCAGCGACAAAATGACATACCTTCTGATCCGGCTCACCTCTACGATGAAAACTACTACACGGGCGACACCGGATACACTTACCGCGATGAAAGAAAGAAAATCGAATTTGACAATTACGTCTGGAAGGCCCGTCTGAACAAAATTGCAGAATTCGTGCCTCCTCCCGCCGACTTCCTGGACATTGGATGCGCGTTTGGAGGTTTTCTTCAGGCAGCTGGAGACGCCGGATACAGAGCTCAGGGATTGGATATTTCACAGTATGCCGTCGACGAATGCCGCAAACGCGGCCTTGACGTGAGAAAGGGACAGATCGCTCCGGGTGTTTTTAAAAACAGCAGTCTAGACGTTGTAACTATGGTGGAAGTTTTTGAACATCTTACCGATCCTGAATCGGCCATGACGGCCCTGCGTGATATTATCCGGCCCGGCGGACTGCTTCTGATTCAAACCGCGAATTTTTCAGGTCTGCAGGCCGCTTTCGCCGGCGCCGATTATAATTATTATCTGGCCGGTCATTTTTACTATTACTCGACGGTAAATCTCCGCCTTCTTTTCAAGAAATTTGGATTTTCCAGGATCCATTTTTATCGCGGCGTGGATTTCGGCCTTCTGCCGAAGCTGCAAAAATCGAGAGGCGATTTTCAATCCTGGAAAGATTATCTGCGCTGGTTTCGCATCGCCTGGTATCACATGAAAAGCAAAATCGCTCTGGGCGACTTTGCCCTCACTTCATCCATGACGGCGTACGCTTTTCGCGATCAGGGATAATTTACAGTGCGTCGGGCAGCGGCGCGAAGAACATCAGGCAGAGGCACCCTGGCAGCGCCCAGAGTTTCCGGTCTATGACCGTTTACCAGGATCCGCACACCCTGAATTCCCGCGAATCCGGAAAATGTGTAAGCCAGCTGGTCCATTCTGTCCTTGATGATATGAGCGCTGTTGGAACCAACTGATTCTGATAAGTCTAGCACCACGATGCCGTTATCGACCCAGGCGTCTTTTATCTTCATGCCTGCGTCAAATGTGTTCAGAAGTCCGCGTTCCGCGCTGAGAGGGCCCCTTTGAAGAAGCTGGGCTGCGGAAATTGCATTGATCGAACTGCCGGACACCGGGCGCCGAACCCGGACCAGGGTAGAGGTGCCTCCTGTGAAGCGGATAAAATACAGGAAAATCTGACCGTCTCTGACCGGAAGCGATGTCTCGCGGGGCGGCAGTTCCGGCGGATTGTCCGGCGGATTCAGGCGCTGATTTGTATGAAGTTCCTGACCCAGGGGTTTGCCCAGAATATCCTGGGCGCTTTGCCGAATCGGCGCAATTCCCTCTTCCAGAGTTGCGACGGGGGAACGGAGCGATTCAAGTTTTTCAAGAACCTCTTCCTGTGCTGAGCCACGGGCATTGTAGTGCCGTCTGGCCTGTGAGTCCATAAATATCAGCAGCAGCAGGATTCCCAGCAGAATCAGCGTGATTTTATTGGTATCTCTGGTATCCAGTCCGCCGGCGCCCTGTTCTTTTACCTGCTTGTTCAGCACTTTCCTTTATCATCGGACATTCTGCAGACACTCATAAGAAGAAGAATTTTCACCGCAGAGCCGCAGAGGATAAGAGAGCAACAAAAATGTCGCTTTGGTCAGCATCACTAAACGCGTGCCGGCGCCTTGAAGATTTTCTCTTTCCCTTCTTCCTCTGTTTCTCCGCGTCTCTGCGGTGAAATCTTTCCGAGGGCCTTAACGAATCTTTTTCTTGTGACGGTTTGCACGCCGCTTTTTCTTGCGTTTATGAGTGCGAATTTTTCTTCTTTTTCTTTTTTTACCCGATGGCATTATTTGTTACAACCTTTTTTATAGAAATTTTTGTAAAGACGGATTTTTCTTGAGCTCCGACAGCATATTCTTAATATTTCCGATAGATTCCCTTGACGAAACAAAAAGAACATCCCCTTCCTCGACTATGATTGTGTCGCTGACTCCCTGAAGCGCCACAAGACCCCGGCGGGTGAGCAGAATATTGCGGAAAGAATCTCTTGCCACCATGTGCGATTGGACGTCTGTCGGGACAAGAATGTTATTTCCGGCATCGGCCTCGCAGATTCGTTCCAGACTGAGCCAGGATCCAACATCGTCCCAGACGAAACTGGCTCTCACCATGGCAATGCGCGACGATTTTTCCAGTATGGCAATGTCCACTGGTTCCGCCGGAACCTTGATAAAGTTTGCGTTCAATCTGGCTTTGCTGCGATAGCTTTCTTCAATCGGGCCGAGGATGGCCGGCGCATGCGTGCGAAATTCGTCGAGGATCGCCTCCCCTTTCCAGATAAAAATGCCGGAATTCCAGAAATAATTTTCCCGCTGGATGTATTCAACAGCCTTTGCATAGTCCGGCTTTTCGACGAATTGATCGATTTTATAGGCCCCCGTAACTTCCCGTTCGCTCGAGACGGCGATATACCCGTAGTTTATATCCGGCCTGGCCGGCTTAACACCCAGCGTGACCAGCCATCCCGCTTCCGCAGTGGCGATTGCCTCTTTCATTGTCGCGGAGAAATCAGACAGCGGCGTGATGAAATGATCCGCGCTCAGCACCACATGCACGGCTCCAGGAAATTTCAACTCAAACTGCAAAGCCGCCAGAGCGACAATCGGCGCCGTATTTCGCCCTTCCGGCTCCACAACAAACTGGGATGCCTTGATCGATTTATGAGTTTTTAATATTGCTTTTTTCAGTTTCTCATTGCATCCGATAAATACGCGCGAAGCATCCGTAATGGAAAGCGCGCGAACCATTGTTTCTTCCAGCAGAGTTCTGCTCGAGTACACTTTCTGAAGCTGTTTCGGAGTTTTTTCTGTAGACCTGGGCCAGAATCGTTCTCCTTTGCCGCCGGCCATTATGAGCACTACAGGTTTTTGCATATCATTTCCCCATCCCTACGGCGGCGTCATATCCTGAAATCTTCTGCCTGCCTCGCCGCCGTTTTCCGGCGGACGAACCGGCTCTGCAGCCTCAGGCGGACGTGCGCCGCCGCCCGCGGCTCTATCTGTCAGCAGCCTCTTCAGTTCCGCATCGCCGGGAAACCAGCGGTCAGACGGAACCACCATGACCTGGACATTTCCGCTCAGACGGTCGATGGCAAGATAATCTCTCAGGTTGGGATATCTCTTCAACAGTTCTCCAATTTTTTCCAGCCGGGACATATAGGCCAGGTCTTTTATTTTTTCTGCCTCCTGCTGCGCCCGGGCCAGCTGGATTTTCTGGCTCATTTCCAGTTTATTCTGGAGTATCACATTTCCGCGGGCCGTCATCGCCAGATAACTTCCGGCATCCGGCACATACAGCGGCTGCTCCAACACGCTCTCTATAATATCAATGCCCTCTTTGCCCAATAGTCTCTTCCATTCGTTTAGAGCCTGGTTCTTTAGATAGTCATTCAGCCGGCCCTTCAGCCCCGCAAGATCGCCTTCATTTCTGTACTGACCTGCGATGGTCTCTATCAGGGCCGTATTCAGCAGCATTGTCAGATGCCCGTCAAGCCTGTTCCAATCCGGCTGATCCAGTCTCTGGAACAGTTCCTGCAGCTTATCCGGATCCAGGCTGTACTGAAGACGCAGCGCTATTTTTATTTTGAATGAATCGTCCAGATCCAGAATCTCCGACTGGAGCAGTCCCATTTCAAATTTGTAGCTCAGAAACCTGGGAGACAGTACGACTGGATGGAGAGAAATCCTTCCCGGAACGGCCCGCTCTGCCAGAAAACGAAATTCCCCGGGCTTGATAATCTTGCTGTCGATTCCGGTAATTCTATCTTCGATGAGGATTGCTTCTCTGGAGGAAGCGCTTACAAATCCGATGTACCCCCAGGCAATGATCGAGGCGATCAATATGCCCCAGAAGTAAGCCTTAAAAAAACGAGATATCACGTAGCGGCGTCACCTTCCTCCACCTGAAAATTCATCGGATGGGAAAGTATGATTGTTGATATGGCATGTTTGTAAACAAGACTCTGTTTTCCGTCGCTTTCAATAACCACTGTAAAGTTATCAAAACTGACCACCCGGCCCTTCAGAGGGACACCGTTGGTCAGATAAATGGTTATATCCATCTTTTCTTTGCGAGCCCCGTTCAACACCAGGTCCTGAATGTTATTCTTTGTATTTGCCATTGTAAGTCGATCCCTCTAATTCGTGTCTCAATACGGATTTGTAATTTTTGTCCCTGAGTCAATGATTTAATCGGCCGGAATGCCGAAAAATCAAGATATCCGGGCATAACCGGATAATACCTTCCCAACCCTGTTTTTGACCGAGTTGTTATCCCGAATCTGTTTTCACAGCCTCGGCCAGAGCTTCGGGAAATTGGTCCTGTGCAATTTCGGATAAAACCGATTCCCTGTGGAACCAGGTCAGCTGCCGTTTTCCGTATTTTCTGTGGAGATGCGCCAGCTGGGAGATCAATTCTTCTTTTGTTATTTTCCCGTCACCGGCATCCAGAGCCAGGCTGTATCCGAGTGTGCGCAGACCCGGGCAGTCCCCGTAATTGTCACGAAGAGTCAGCGCTTCCCTGATAAATCCGGACTCGATCATTCTACGGGCTCTTTTCTCCAGCCTCAGCGAATATGTATCTTTTTGGATCGAGAGAAACCAGCCCGTGTACTGGATGTCGGAATTCTGACTGCCCGGCGCCTGGGCCCTTTTCCAGTGCTCGCTCCAGGGCATGCCTGTGGACATGGTAATTTCCAGAGCTCTGTCAACTCTGTATTTATCGTTGGGATGGATCTTGCCCGCCGCCGGATGCCCTTCCAGGAGAATACTCCGGGGATCCATTTTGCGCAGCATTTCCAGTTTATTATCATCGGAGATACTCTGCAGTTGTTTTCTGATTTCTTCATTCGGCGGAGCCTCGAATAGGCCCGTTCTTAAAGCCCGAAAATAAAAACCGGTGCCGCCCGAAAGTACAGGTATTCTGTTCCGGTTCAGAATTTCGGAAATTACGATTTTGGCGCGCTGGGCAAATAGCGCGGCGGAAAATGATTCATCGGGCCGGATGATCCGTGTCAGATGAATCTGTATTTTACCGGGAAGAACATCCGACTGGGCAGTGCCGATATCCATCTCACGATAAACCTGGCGGGAATCGCAGGAAATAATTTCAAACCTCTGTGGATCCAGTCTTTCGATGAGTTCCGATTTGCCGGATCCCGTGGGTCCAAGCAGGACATAAACTTTTTTTTTCAGACGATGTTTTCCGCCTGAAGAATTGCGCTGATTTCTCCGGCCGCTGATTCCAGCACTTCATTGACGACCCGGTAATCATATTCTTCCGCAGCTTTCATTTCAGACAGTCCCTCATTGAGTCTCTTCTGAATGTCGGCTTCCGAATCCGTGGCGCGGGTTCTTAAGCGGTGCTCCCATGTTTCGCGGTCCGGCGGCAGAATAAATACACTCAGAAGACGGCCGCCCATGCGCGCTTTCACACTGCGCATACCCTGTACATCAATGTTCAGTATGACCGATTTTCCATTTTCTAGCGTTTCGAAAACAGGCGCCGCCGGGACTCCGTAATAATTCCCGTGGACCTGAGCGCTTTCAAGAAATTCATTCTGCTGTATTTTCCGGGAGAATTCTTCAGAGGATAAAAAAAAGTAATGATCGCCGTTGATTTCACCCTTACGCGGCTGACGGCTTGTTGCCGTTACCGCGACGGCAAGCTCCGGGTGGTTTCTCACCAGAAGGTGTATGAGCGATGTTTTTCCTCCGCCGGAAACCGACGATATTACTATAACTTTACTTTTGTGTTCCATTACCGCCTGAACTGCCTGCTATAGGTTTCTGATAAACGGACCCCAGAGAAAATGTGCGATACTGGAACGGAGTGTTCATGGCATGAAGACTTTCCGCATGCCCCAGAATTAAAAAACCGCCCGGATACAGGAGATTCGAAAATCTGTTCACAATTCTGAGCTGATCTTCCCGGTTGAAGTATATCATAACATTGCGGCAGAAAATACAATGCTGGACAGAAACTTCCATCTCAAAAAGATTTCCGGTTCGAAATTCCACTTTTCCTTTAATGTCGTCTCGAACCACATAATTGTCCGGATTCTGCTCATCCTGACGGAAGTACCGGACCAGGATCTGTGGCGGTATCTTTTCAATTTTTCGTCCCGAGTAAATCCCGGCCCTGGCAAAGTCAACAACCCTGTTTGAAATGTCCGTGGCCAGTATAGAAAAATTAAAAAAACCAAGTGTTTTCATGGATTCAATCAACTCGATTGCCATATTGTAGGGCTCTTCACCGGTAGAGCAGCCCGCCGACCAGAAGGAAAGCTTGCGTCCAGGGAAGTTCTTCAGAAGCTCCGGCAGGACCTGGGTTTTCATGAGCTCGAAATGGCTCGTTGTTCTCCAGAAATACGATTCATTCGTTGTGATGGCCTCCAGAAAATGAATCACTTCTTCGCTGCTATCCGCGCTGGAAGCCAGAAACGTGTAATACCGGTCAAAATCCTCGAATCCGAGAGAGCGCAGTCTTTTTCTCAAACGGTTGGAGAGCAGTGTTATTTTGTTTTCATTCAGCGTGATGCCGGCCATCTCGTGTATAAGCCGGGCAAATTTTTTAAATTGTTCACCGCTGAGGTCTGGTATTTCCGGCGCTGTGTTCATTTTATTCGATGCTTACGAGGTCTCTGGGGAATATCCGGCAGCATGGAAGCCAGTTCCACTTCAGCCGGCGCGATTCCCGTCAATTTTGCAATCTCTTCTTTACGATATCCGTTTTTTAAAAGCAGTCTGACGGCAAATGCTTTTTTGGATCCCTTCACTTCAGTATTCGAAATTTCGGCGTCTGTGGTTTCTTCTTTTTCTGCCAGGAAATCCATCCGCCGGTCGATCGCAGCTTTATCCAATTCATCCTCTGCGCTGTCCTGGGCGCTTGCCGTCCCGTATGAGAATAGCGGCATATCTGGTTCTTCATCAATCTGCGGAATGCGGCTCCCGGCGATGGATCGGGCCTCTTCAGAAATTTCCAGACGATCTCTGGATGACTTTGGAGCCGGTATTCTGTCCGGGCTGCCCGGCCTGCCGGCTTTCTGGGCCGCATCGATAAATTTTTCGAATGAAGGCATGTTTGCCGGGATATCAACCGGTTTCGCAGTCGTCTCTTTATATACCGGCGGCCAGAGAGGCGTTTCACGAATGCCAAAAAATCTCTTCACGCCGGCTCCGATTTTTTCGAGAATTCCGCTGCCGGGAAGCAAGGCCGGATTGAATTCATCATTCATTTTCGCCGCATTCACCGGCTTTGAGGTCTCCCCGCGTCTGTATGCCTGCTCCAGAGTTTCGTCCGTACCGGAAATTTCAGCTCTGTCTTCGCCCATTTCAGACAGAATTTTATCAATGGAGAATCCCTTATCATCCGCAGTCCCGGCCCTGATGAACTCTTCGAAGTCAGATGATTTGCTTTTCTTTTCGGCGGCGCCTTTCTCATAATTTCCTTTTACCGCCGCCCGTTCGTTTCCTGCCTCAACCGGGACTGACTTTTTCTTCCGGACTTTTCCCTGAGGCCGGTCCTCCAGTTCACGGATCATTTCCTCCGATTTGCGGACAAGCCGGTAAAATGTATCCAGCTTGTGATCCATCAAATCGACGGAGGAATTGATAAATTCAATTGCCGTTCTGAAATTTGCCTGCAGATCCCTGGGCATCCCTTCCGCTTTCATTTTATTGACAGTCTGGGTGTGCTTGATCGAGAAAATTATATAAAGCGCAACTGTTGTGGCAAGATTTACCAGAATAAGTGTGAATAATTCCATGCGGGTCCTCGTAGATGATTCTGGCTCCAGAATTATGTCACATACGGAAATAATGCAATTCTTATTTTTTGAAAAGCACGGAACCCCTGTCAGGCCGACATGTCCACGAACTCTCCGGTAATTTCAGCCCTCCGTCTCGATCTCATGCCGGCCGGTGCGTACAGCTCTCGCAATTGTTGCTTCCTCTCAGTTTTTTCCTGGTTCTTTTTTTCGCGCCAGCGCACCTTTTCATCTAACTGGTTGATCGGGGGAAAAACGACCGCGGAACGAGACGCCGCTTCCTGAACCCTCTCGGGACGGATCAGGTTTTCCATCCTTGCATGGCCGAGCTCCTGAACCTGCCTGTACATGGTGGAGGCCTGGTCGGCGAAATTGAGTCTGCCGATTTCCGGCAGCGCATTGAACGCGGTCTGGATATCAAGCGGACGGATCATCGTTTTCTCCAGGAACGGCTGGCCGATTCTTCATCCTTTTCCAGTTTGCCGAATTTAACATATCCCTTGTCATACGTTAGCGTCACATTGCGATAGCTGTCTGAAATAGTCTGACTGGCGTCCTTTATGGTAACGGTGACGCCTGGAAACAGTTCTTTTTCCACATGCACCTTGCCCTCCTCTCCCAGCTGCGACATTGTTTCGTCGATTTTCACTATTTCTTCTTGAATTTCAGCAAGCCTGGACTGCAGTTTCATTGCCGCTTCTTCATTTTTCTGCAGCGCTGTCTGCTGCTCTTCTCCGAATCCGTCAGGATCGGATTTTTTCCTGGCCTGCAGCGTCGCCAGTGTCTTCTGGCCCGACTTCAATTTCGCGTCCGTTTCCTTCGCCATCTTGGTGAGTTCTTCATGCTGGGCCAGCATTTTTGGATCTATGCCGACTGTTACAGAAGTGGTTGTATACGCCTGAGAGCCGATCATTTTCGCGCGAACTTCTTTAGTGGCGCGTAAGTTGCCGCCGACAATCTGGGCCCGGCGGCCGTTGCAGATTATTTTATCCCCCGCTTCCACCCTGCTGTGCAGAACTCCCTCCTGAACGACCACATCAACGGCCACTGACACTTCCGCTGACTGAATGAACTTCGCATACAGAGATCCGCCTGTCGATTCAAGACGGGCGCCCTCTCGGCCGATCACACCCTGCTTAACGATGATATCTCCCTCAGCTTCAATTCTCGCCTTCTGCACGGCTCCGGAAATTTCAACATTACCCGCCGCCTTAACTTCATAATTATCCAGAACGCTTCCCCCGACAATCACAGATCCCAGGAACATAATGTTTCCGGTCTTTGGCCCCACATCTCCTGTGATTCGGTATATGGGTTCTACGGATATTTTTCCCTGCGCGAAAACGACCTGTCCGTTTATTTCGGCGATCAGTTTTGTTTTATCTTCCGAAAGAATCGTGCCCTTTCCCTGTTTCAGATCTATATCTTTTCCATCCCGGGCTTCCACAAGTCTGTTGGTCAGTGTGCGTCCCAGAACACCTTTCTGCGCCGCTATTTTTTCAGCGAGGATCTGACCCACGACGACGTTTTCAACCAGGTTCATCTGTTTGTAGTCGACGCGGCCCTTTGAGTCTTCTTCAAGATGAAGCTCATCTTTTTTAATCTGGACTTTATAATCAATTCTTGCGTCCGGCCCGTGCTTGGGAGGAACTCCCTGCGCTGCCAGAATATCCTGCATGTATTTGTCTTCCAGAAGCGCTCGTTTAATTGTCTCCTCATCAAATCCGATTACAACGCCGTGCGCCTTCAGAGCGTTGACGACATCCTGCACTTCCAGATGCCTTCCGCCAGGTCGTGGCGGCGTGATTCGGACATTGGCCTTCATTTCATCCGGCGATATTTCCACTTTGCAGCTGGAATCGTTCTCTGGTTTTGGAACGTAGTCTCCAATTTTAACCGGCTCGCCTGTCGCATCCGACACCGCCCTCTCCGTCTTTTTTGCGTCGTAATTTATTACTCCAGCCTGCTGAATTCGCATGATTGTTTGATTCAGATCCACAGTCCTGCCATCGCCGAGCGCAGGAAAAATTGTGAGAAAAACGCCTGATCTGTAGTTTCTGACCAGCATCCGCCCGTCTCTATTCTTAGGAGTGACAAACTGGTTCAGTTCATCGCTGAGCAGCCTGTCGCCCACTCCCAGTTTGACAGAGAATTCTTCAAGATCCGAGAAGCGGTCCTCGGTCGGCAGGATAGAAACCAGCACCCGGTAAGGCCTGGATGAAAGCAGAGTCTTTTTGCCTTTTTCTAGAATTTCATAGTCCAGAGTGGACAGATCAGAATTCAGGAAATTGCTGGCATAGTTCAGGCAGGAGGCAATCGTCATCCCAACAACTTCTACCCGGTCTTTGACCTCCGCGGTCGATTCATTCTCGGCCTCCATCATTGCGGCTTTCAGACGATCCATAGGCTGAAATTATCGATTCCTCCCTGAGGATGCAAGCAGGATTTCAATACAATAATTGACAGAAAATGCAGGACGATATATCAGGATGTATGCCTTTTACTGAAGAAGACGCCCTTCACGAAATTCTTCTCAAGACTCTGATTGCACAGGCCTGGGAAAAAGGCAACCTTTCTGAGGAAAATCGTCAAATTGTCAGTGAGTGGATTCGTTATTTCAATCTTGAGGGTCCTGAAAAGGAGCGAGTTTTGAGCCGCCTGTCGGAGCCGGTTGATTCATTTCAGGGGGAAGTATTCAATAATGAGCTGCGGGCGGCCCTGGTCAAAGCTCCCTTGCGCGCTCGAATCGCGGAAATCACCGGACACTTTGAAAGCCGCAAAAACCTGGCAACTCTGGAAAGAGACTATCTTGCCTGGATAAAACATTTGCTCAAAGATCGAATTGGAATCGAACAGCTGTTTCAGGACGCCTGGGCGTCAAAGAAACCTGACTGATTGCCGGAAAATACGCGGCGAGAAATAAAAATAATTATTATTTCAGCGAATTGTCAGATGACAGCTTCCATCTTTCACACGGTCTCGCATCTCTTCAGCGGTGATCCCAAGTCTTTCTCTTTCCTGATCAAACTGACGCCGGGTAGAAACATAGTCCTCTGACACAGGAACAATAATTCTGGCAACTGTCTCTGACGATGTGCCGTCGGTAAAGATCGTAAAATTGTGCGCGTCAAGGCCCGCCTGTGTCAGAAGGATTTCCACCATGGCAATCCCCATTCCCGCGCCCTCCGCCATATCGCCGTATGTCAGAAAAAAATCATACAGATTGTCCATATTCCTGGCAAAAATGAATTTCTCGCGGATTCGGATTTCCTCCGCCGGAAACAGAGGAAAACGATTCTTTACGGTTGCTATTAAAACTTTTCTGTCAAATTCAAATGTAACGGTAAAATAGAGATGACGTTCTTTAATTCGAATTCTGTACTGTCCCAGCTTGCTCTCGACAATGCATTTGCGGAATACTTCCATTCCAAGTTTGTAATCCTCCTCGCTCAACGGATTCAGCGACATGTCATTGAAAAGGATCCGCTTGAGATTTGCCTTGGATGCATTCTGAACCAGTTCCCTGACTGCCGCATACACGGGCCCAAATAGATCTTCCCGGTCCAGATGCGTCAGGATTTTCTCTACGATCATTTCAAGCTTTGCTTCGCCTTTTTCCTGAAGCAGATACGAACGCAGTGTAATTTTTTTTCCGCTCCGGATCGCCTGGTCCATATGGTGTTTAAAGACCACGGGACGGCCTCAATTTTTCACCGAGCACTCGTCGGACCGTATCTATATCTCCTGGTATTTCCACAGGTGTGTTGGAGTGAAGCGAGTTCACATCAGACAGAGATTTATTATGATAGCGTGTTTTGAACTCCGCGAATTTTAATCCGTGAGCGGTCGAAATCACAATCGTCTGTTCATTCTTTTTGATTGTTCCCGCTTTGATAAGTTTCATGGCGCAGGCAAGCGCGACTCCGGTATGGGGATCGTTAAAAAATCCGGTCCTGTCCGCGAGAGCCGCCGCATTGGCCAGCTCATCTTCCGAAGCCTGCTCAACAATCCCGTCAAATTCCCGAATCGTCCTGACTGCGCGCGGATAGCTCACCGGATCTCCGATCTGAATGGCCGATGCCAGAGTCGCCTGCGCCTGGACCGGCTCGTATTTATTGAATTTATTTAGAAAACTTTTATACATGGGCGCTGCATTGGCGCTCTGGGCCAGGCAGATTCTCGGCATACGGCTGATAATGCCCGTTTCTTTGAGCATTTTAAATCCGGCTCCCAGCGCGCTGACATTCCCCAGATTGCCCCCTGGAATCACAATCCAGTCCGGAACAGACCAGCCAAGCTGCTGACAGATTTCAATGCTGATTGTTTTTTGTCCTTCTATGCGAAGCGGATTCATTGAATTCGCCAGATAAATGCCTGTATCCTCAGTTACCTGTTTTACAATCCTCATGCAACCGTCAAAATCTGTTTCCAGGCTTATCACAAGAGCTCCCGCAGCGAGCGGCTGAACCAGCTGTGCCAGAGAAATTTTTCCTCTGGGCAGAAATACCACAGTGGGAATGCCGGCAGCGGACGCATAGGCAGCCAGAGCTGCGCTGGTGTCTCCCGTAGACGCACAGGCAACTGCGCGTATCTTTTCCCCTCCGGCGATCAGCGATTTCACATGACTGACCAGAACCGTCATCCCCAGATCTTTGAAGGACCCTGTGTGCGAAATGCCGCACTGCTTGATGCGAAAATCCCCCGCTCCAATTTCCTGCGAAAACCTCTTCATGCGAATGAGAGGAGAGCAGCCTTCGCCCAGGGTGACGATGTCAGAATCTTCGATTTGCGGGAGAACCCACTCTTTCTTTCCCCACACGCCGGAATTGAAGGGCTCCTGCGCGCCTCTGTATCTTTCGGTAAAAATATTCTTCCATTGATCCGCGGAATTCTTTCTCAGTGACTGCAAGTTATGCGCGACTTCAAGCAAACCTCCGCAATCGGAACAGCGGTAGATTACCTGCCTGATTGAATACACTTTTCCGCATTCAATGCAGCGCAGATCTGCATGAAAACTACTGTTCTTTTCCTGCATGGCCAAACTGGCTGTCAGACAGCCGCTTCCTCCGGTTCGGCCTCTTCGCGGCTTCTCAGGCGACTGAACATATAGATACCTTTGCTGTTTCTTGAATTCTGATCCACGCCTGGGTAAATTCTTTTTAATGTAAGAATAAACTGCATTTTTTCATCGCCAAGCGAGTTGATTATATATCTGGTCGCAAGCTCATATTCCACATACTGCAGGAGTCTGTTGTCCTTCATTCCCGCGACAATGCGGATTATCGCCGGATACCCGATCAGTTCACGGCTTGCGATAGTTTCCGGCCCCTTTATCGCGTCTATTTTTTTTGCGTGAGGCGGTCGATAGAAGACAGACCCGCCCGGCACGACTGTGATTTCATATTCTTCAATATCCCGCTCTTTCCTTATCTTCAATATCAAATGGTCCTCTTTGATTCCGTTCATCCGGATTTTGATATCGCTGTCCAGCTGACCGATGCTGATTCTGCGGCTTCGCACAATATCATCAATCAATATTTCCATCACTGCATTTTCTTCAGGAGGCGGCGACTGGCGTTCCATGCCCGCCTTCAAAACCGGCCCAAAAATAAGTTTATACAGGAGTATGAACAGGCCGATGAAGGCGGCGATTCCGACGATGGCAAAAAAATAATTGAGCGTGGCGGGTATTATCAGCAGAAACATCATAGCTAACGGCGGACTTCTGAACGCAGGAATTCAGTGGCTCTTGTTTTTGCCTGCTCATCCGTCATTCCCTCCGGTCTTTTAATCCTCCACTCATACTTGATCAGAAAGTCGTGCGTTTGAACAACCTTCTGAGGATAAAGAAAACTGAACCTGGATACATCGTCCTGAAACATCCGCCCCGCCTGCCAGGATTTCGGATTGTGCCCGATTGCAAATTCGATATGTTCGATCTCGCCTGTATTGGGATTCAACCGTATTTTCAGCATGCCGGCCAGAGACCAGTCTCTGAAGGCATACCTGTCATGCAGTTTTGTGAACTGCTCCAGCTGGTCTCTGTCTCCCGCGGGATCCGGTTTGCGCTGAATCAGCGTTTCTGATGTCATCTGCTTTATCTGATAGTTGTTCGTAGTGATTAAAACCCGGAAAAGTTCTCCGTCCGTGGAGGGTGCAGTAAAGAAAGGATCATCCGCAGGCTGCACGACTTCGGTTTGCCCGGTTTCTATTGTATGCTGATTTCCGGCGCTTTTGCAGAGCATCATAGAAAAACTGAGCATGACCGCCAGGCAAATATGTATTACAATTATCCGTTTATCCATCATCTTGATTTTCCCCGCGCGCCAATAACAGCTTTTCCTGATGCGACATTCTCTTGATTTCAATTTCTCTTTTCAGCGCTGCAGGTCGGTCCGGCTGTTTTTCACGCCATAGAATTCTTTCCGGCGCCGCAGTTCGAAAAAATCGGGCTCCCGTTTTGCCCTCCCTGTGTTCCTGAAACCTTCTCTCTGGATCGGTTGAAATGCCGGTATAGAGCGATCCGTTCCGGGCTTCAATTATGTATACTTCCCAATTCATTCCAGAATTGCGAGCATTTTTCCGGCTTCGTCTGTGTCTGACGGAGCATTTATAATGTTGTGAAGATACTGAATATCCACTGGTGAATCGGACAGCAGTTTCAGTCGCTTTATTTCCGCGCGCAGCTTTTTCACAAAAATTTCCGCTTCTTCCCGGCCGCGGCCCGGTAGAATCACGGCAAATCGTCCCTGACCGATCCGGGCCAGAAAATCTGTTTCAAAAAGGAAACCGGAGATTGCCCTGTTGAGAGCCAGAAGAAATTCTGACACCTGCTCCGGCGGATTCAGGGATATAACTCTGCGAATATTTTTAACGCGAAAATCCACAAGTGACACCGTTGCCTGAAATTCAGCGGCCTTTTTCAGCTCAAGCTTCAGGCGATCTTCCAGTGGACTGAAAGGGTCTCTGAAGAGCGATTCCCTTTCGCCGAGAATGATGCAGTTTGCAAACACGGGCGACAGAATTTCCATTGAGGATATGATCAGCTCCCGATGGAATTCCGTCCAGGGCTCCTTTGTCCTGTGAATGGTTATAAAACCAACAAGCCAGTTCAGATTTATCAGAGGAACAATCCAGTAGTTCTGCATAAGTCCCAGATCATCGTTGGTGTAGCAGCCGGTTATTTCTCTATTGTTTCTAAAATCTCCCAGATCATAAACGCGGGTAAGATTGGAGACCATTCCGACTATGTCAGAGCCCACACCGAGCTTGAATTTTTCCACCGATTCCGGACTGATTTGATTTCCGGCAAATATCCTGTATACTTGATCAGAGGGCGAAAGCAGCACCAGCGAGAATGATTCAACCTGGAAATCAGTCTCCAGATGCGCGGCCATGAGATCATACAGCTCGTCGAGGTTCTTTGTTCCGGCAGTTCTCCGGGACATATTAAAAATTCTGATATAGAGATCGTTGCGGCGGCGAAGGTCGTCTGTGTCCCGGCTCCATTCCATTCTGGAGAGGACTCTGTCTACGCCTACCGCGCCCATTTCGCCCAGAAGACTCAAAAATTCAAGATCGTCTATGCTGTAGTCTTCGCCGTCGAGAGGCGTGCCCAGAAAAATAATTCCATACATTTTTTCTTTATGCTGGAGAGGAACCAGGATTTTCGACTGGGTCCTGGCGAGGATGTCTTTTTCCATGGCAGACAGCGGTCCGGATGCAAACTCTCCGGCATACTTGATACTGCCCTCAGACAACCGGTCATAAATTTCGTCCCCGGGTTTCAGACTCCATTGTTCCGGAAGCTCAAAACCGGTGTGCGAAACAGGATAGAAAATCCCCGGCGCCTGCATTTTCTCCGTCGTTGAAAAAATACATATTGTTTCCGAACCGGCCTGCCCCATTGCCGCGTACAGAATCGTTTCCCAGAGAGTGCCGAAATCATCTATGCTTGAGACTTCTTTTGTTATATCAAACAGGGACAGGTAATTGTCGATTTTTTTCTGACTGGCGATGTGTGCTTCGACGGGAGCCGTGATGAACTGAGATTCGTCATCAAATAAAAACTCTTTCTTCTGTCCGGAGGTGTCTTTTGACGACTCGACAGTCAGTTGAGCCTGCTCTTCCGCTTCTTTAACAGCCTCCTCCTCCCATGCCTCGAAGTCTCCTTTTTCCTCGAGCGAGGCAAAATCCTCCGGCTTCGTTTCTGAAATATCATCCTGAGGAGGCGAGTTGCCCGTATACTCCAGTCCATCGAGCGAGAAGAGATCATCCGAGGCTTCTTGACCGATTGATAAATCCTCATCAGACGGATGTTCATCGATTTCAGTAAACACCGGCGGCGGTTGCAAATCCTCGGAGAGGTCCGAAAGAATATCGTCCTCCGGAGCGAATTCAGGCAAGAATTCATGTGTGGTCTCGGGCGCAAACTCCTGCGGGGCTTCCGGAATAAAACCACCTTCGCGTTCAGACGAAAGATCAATTTCAGGTTCACTATGTTGAAAAGATTCTTGAACTACAGCGTGCTGCTTTCGCTCGACAGGAAGTTTTTCTCGCATTGCGGAAGCGCGGCTCAGAAGGCCGCCCGGCCTGGCTTCGCGCATCGCTGATGCTCTTTTAAACAGACCGATGACATTTCGGATCAAACCGGATCCGTTCGTTTTTTCTTTTATAGATTGACGCAGGGATTCAGCGCGGGCAAGGAGTCCTTTGCGGGGAGCGGGCTCTATTACTGCATGACTGTCTCTGGACGAACTGGCGGCATTGCCTTGCTGCTTCAGAGACCTGTCAAGCAATCCCATAGAATCACTTATCGTGGAGGCCCAGTTCTGACATTATCTTGCGGTAGAGATCAAAATATTCAGAATGGCTGAATTCTCGAATTGTATCTTCCGGCAGCTGATCGAACAGTCTGTCGAGATATGAAATCATTTTTCGCAGTTCTTCTTTATTCAGGTCCTCTTTGCTCAGCCCGGGAGCTTCCGGTTTTTTCGCTTCAGCAACTGCCTCATCATCGTAGTCATCGAGAACTATCAGATGCTCCGTGGAGGGCGTTCTTATATCCATCGCTTCTTCAACAGGCGCATGGGTGACATCTTCGAGAATGGAATCCAGTTCGCTGTCGGAAAGGGAGACTGGCCCATCGTCCTCTTCATCCGAAAAAACGGACGGCATTGCATCGGCATCTGCATCTTCCGTCACAATCTCCGGCATGCCGGATATGTCTTCATGGCCCGTTTCGACTTCGGATACAATATTGCCGAGCTCTTCTGCGGTCAGTGTAATCGGCTCCTCGTCTTCCAGATCAAGCGACGAAACGGTTTCTGCCGGCATGACCGGCGATCCCGCTTTTTCATTTGTATCCAGAAGAACCATGCTCAGCTCTTCATCAGAGAGTTTGATGTTTTCGTCTTCTTCTTCATCAGGAGCCGCAGAACTCTGTTTCGCAGAGCCCGGCGCGGCGTGATCATCCCCTCCCATCGAAAGTGATTCGGAAGCCTCAACGTCGCTCAGAATACTGCCGAGTTCGTCTTCGGATAGAGCGATGGGTCCTTCGTCGCTTTCATCCATTCCGGAAGTGGGAATATCGTAATCAATTGAATCCAGATTCGTTGACCCTGAGCCCATCCCATCAGCGTCGAAAGATGGCCCTCCCGTCAGGTCATCAGGAAAACTCAAATCTATATCCGGCACTTCGGAAGCGCCGATTTCCAGAATATCTGTGTCATCAATCGCGGAAGATGAGGGAATATCGGCCAGATCTGGCATATCAGAAATTGCGCCCGAGGATAAATCATCCTCGGAGGATTGAGGAATTTCCATGGATTCGGTAGAATCCGTTAGATCTTCAAACATTGCGGAATCGCCGCTGCCCAGAATATGATCCAGCTCTTCTTCTGAAAGAGCAAGGGATTCTGTGTCCTCTTCCAAAGCCATTTCCGAGGCAGATGGATTGGAAATCCCTTCCGGCTCCAGGTCGTCCGAATTCATTCCGGCGTCTGATTCCGGCTCGAGAGGGGAGAGCCCTGCCAGGTCGTCGGCGTCTGACAGGGGCATTAAATCTGATGTGGAATCCAAACCGTCCAGGTCAAAGTCGTCCAGCACGGTATCAAGATCAACAGGCGGCAGATCTTCAAGTTCTGTTTGTTCCTTAGACAATTCTTTCATTATGAGTATTTCACCGATATTGGTTTCGTTATCATTATCATCGGTTCGATTACCTTCTAAATCTCAAAAAATGCCTTTTACCACAACCCTTTTTTTACCACGAAAAAGACTCACGCAGAGCCGCAAAGAGCGCAGAGGAGGAGGGAGAAAAAAGGGCGAGAAAAGGCACAAAATGCAATATTTCTCGATTTTCCAGATATTATGTCACTTCTCTCACAAAAATACTATAAAAAATATAAATAATTCAGAAAATTTGAGTTGCTTCATGGAATGTCCAGCGACATTTAGAATTACCGGGGTGGGTACTTTTAATTGTCGCTGATCAATGGGAGGTGGGCGCAGGAGAATCGGTCATGAAAAAAGCAATCATTCTTTTGGCTCTTTATCTTTCATCATGCGTTACTCTTGCCACAAGACAGGAACGCACAATTTCAAAAGTCATTAATACGACGGTCACAAAAGAAGAGGCATACAACCGTGCTCTTGTTTGGTTCGCAAAAAATCTTAATAATTCTAATTGGGCAGTCCAGGTCAAAGACGAGAAGACTGGAAGAATTATTGCAAATATACGTTATACATGCAGCAACATCAGCCCTATGTAAACCGGAATGGGAAACAGGAATTATATTGATTTCAGCGCTGATTTTACAGCGAAGGACAATCGCATCAGGATAATTTTTGAAAATCTCGTTTATTCAGTATGGAATGTCCGGGCCGGGGAGACTGTTCATGGTCCGACCAATGTAGAAGATGTTGCAGAGATCGATGAAAAATGCCTGTCGGTAATCAGAACCGATATGGTTAATGCAGTCTATGGAACAACAAACAATACTCGTACGGATGATTTCTAGAAATGCTGCTGACCATACTTCTTGAAAAGGCGTATACGAAATTGCAGGTAAAAAGAAATCGATACAGGAAATCCTTAAATAAAAATGGATCAACTAATTGTTTTTAGAGATAAAAGCTTTTGCTTTACGGGGACTCTTGCGGAACTGAAACGATCAGATGCAGAAAAAGAAGTCAGATCACGTGAAGGATTAACATCAGATATTGTGAATGAACATCTTGATTTTCTTGTTATCGGGTCCATTCCAAGCCCGAACTGGAAATTCGGCGATTATGGCTCAAAGATAAACAAGGCAAAGGGGCTATCTAAAAAAGGAAAACTAAAGATCATACCAGAATCTCTGTTCATGACGGCGCTGGCTGCAATTCCTCCGACAGATTCGGGCGAGATTGACATGAAAATCCTTGTGATTAAATATACTTTTCTACTGAGAGATGATGATGATGATGAGGCAATACCGGTCATTGAAAAATGTCTCAGGCAGATCAATGACAATGAGAAATGTTATGTAAATGTCTCAACATATCCAATCGGGTTATTTTCGGAAAAGGAAATTGATCCGAAAACATTAGCCATCGATTGCCGCTTTGTAAAACAGCTCGCTCTGGATGATGACGTAAAAGTTTTTATCGAAATAATTAAAAACAGTTTTGAAAATATATCCATCAAGGGAGAGATAAACTGGTTCGATCGAACAGAGGGAAGTGCGACGTATATCCGGTTATTGCAGGAATTAAAACCAAGATTACAGCATCTGAATATTTTGAGCAAATATCCCGGCAGAGAAAGTAAAAAATAATTTTATGAGAAAAATGCTGATGATCTATCCAATAGCCGATGCAGAGAAAGGAGCGAGTGATCTTTATAACTTTGTTCAACCATGATGCAGAGCGCGGGCACGCAGGCGATCCATGGACGCCATTTTTTCTACTTCCAATTCCAGAATTTGATTTACAAGCTCGTCCGGTCCAATGTTCAGTTCTACGGATTTCTGCCAGATAAACTCTCTGATTTTTTTCGGAAGATAAAATGGCACATTGAGATCCCCCAGGGATTTCGCTTTTTTCCCCGGTCTTTTGGCTGAGGACCAGTCGGGATTTCCTTCACTTTCTTTCTTCATAAATCTTCCTCTCGTAAGCCGTGACTTTTCTGGCGGAAATAATACGGATTTCATTCTCCACGCGTTCGATATAAACTATGAATAGTACACCTTTTCGCCGCGTCATACCGATCGAAACAAAGCGACCTTCGCTTTCAGAATGCGCCAAATCAACCATCTCCAGTCGAAAAGGGTCTGCAAAAACTTCCGCTGCTTCCACGAATGAGACACCGTGGCGTTTCTGATTCAGCGCCGCTTTATCCGGGTCCCAGGTGAACTTTAGCTCCAATACGCTTTATACCTCCAATTGTAATCACAAATCGGCCCGAAAGAAAACAATATTTTGGTCGCGGAAAAAAAATCAATTAAAAGACCGAAACATGAAGGAGCTTTATTTGCACCTCCTGAAGCTATTCCGCTTCTCCGCGCCCTTTGCGGCCTCTGCGAGAAATCTTTTCCTTTTCAGCTCAGCCCGTCAGACGGGTGAAACGCATTTTGACTTTAGCGGAATTGATTTTGTCCAGTTTTTCTCTTTCTTCTGATTCTGTGTCAGGTTGAAGAGCTTCTGCGTCTTCATATTCCTTTTGAGCCTGCTCAAACGTAATTTTGCTGAGATCGGTGGCCTGGTTTGCAAGAACCACCACCCTGTTGTCTTTAATTTCCAGGAATCCCTCTTCAATGATAAACTGCTGGATGCCCTCCGCCTTCTTCAATGTAAGCAGCCCCTGCCCCATAAGGCCCATCAGAGGAGCGTGCCCCGGCAGAACACCGATCAGACCGTCTTCTGTAGGAATCTGCACATAGCTTACCGTGCCTTCGAATGCCGTGGCCGAGGGCGATACTATGCTCAGCTGAAGTTCATGCACAGAAATACCGGTGACTTCCATTTTCAGTATCCCAGCGCTTTCGCGTTTTCCACTGCCATCTCAATGGTGCCTGTCATGTAAAATGCCTGCTCCGGCAGATGGTCATAATTTCCTGTGAGGACTTCCTTGAAGGAATGAATGGTGTCGGACAGTTTCACATAGATGCCGTTGCGTCCTGTAAACTGCGCGGCCACAAAAAACGGCTGAGATAGAAATTTTTCAATCTTCCTCGCGCGGCCCACCAGAATCTTGTCGTCCTCCGAAAGTTCATCCATACCCAGAATTGCGATAATATCCTGAAGATCTTTGTATCTCTGCAGAATCCTTTGAACCTCCCGGGCCACGGCGTAGTGCTCCTCGCCGACGATGGCCGGCTGGAGCGCGCGCGACGTTGAATCGAGCGGATCCACAGCAGGATAGATTCCTTTTTCTGAAATCGCCCTGGAAAGAACTGTGGTCGCGTCCAGGTGCGTGAATGCGTTGGCGGGCGCGGGATCCGTGAGGTCGTCGGCGGGAACGTAGATGGCCTGAACGGATGTGATCGATCCTTTTCTTGTCGATGTAATGCGTTCCTGCAGGGCGCCCATTTCCGTCGCCAGAGTCGGCTGATATCCCACGGCGGAAGGCATCCTTCCCAGCAGAGCCGATACTTCCGACCCCGCCTGCGAAAACCGAAAAATATTGTCGATGAACAAAAGGCAGTCCGTGCCTGAAGTGTCACGGAGATATTCCGCCATGGTCAGCGCCGAAAGGCCGACGCGAAGACGGGCTCCCGGCGGTTCATTCATCTGTCCGTAACAAAGAACTGTTTTGTTGATTACTTTTGACTCCTGCATCTCGAGCCAGAGGTCATTTCCTTCCCTGGTACGTTCGCCCACACCGGCGAAAACAGAATACCCGCCGTGCTCTTTGGCGATATTGTTGATGAGCTCCATAATAACGACAGTTTTACCCACGCCGGCGCCGCCGAACAGTCCGGTCTTTCCCCCTTTTGTGTAAGGAGCCAGAAGGTCGATCACCTTGATTCCGGTTTCAAAAATTGCGACTTTCGGATCCAGATTTTTCATTTCCGGAGCCAGCGAATGAATTGGACGTCTTTCTTTCACTTCAAAAGGACCCATTTCATCGACTGTTTCGCCGAGAACATTAAAAATACGCCCCAGAGTATTCTCACCAACGGGCACGGTTATCGGTCCGCCTGTGTCCGTGACAGTCTGGCCCCGGACAAGGCCGTCTGTCGACGAAAGAGCAATCGCGCGGACAACTTCCCCGCCGAGATGCTGCTGCACTTCGCTGACGACTCTTTCTTTCACGCCGTTTCTGACGACTTCTGTTTCAATTGCATTGTATATTTCCGGCAGATTTGACGATGCGAAAGACACATCGATAACGGATCCAATAATCTGTACGATCTTTCCCTGATTTTTTTTATCCTGTTCTTTTGCTGCGTTTGCCATTTTCTACCTCTGTATTCCCGGCCGGTTTTTCCGGCCTATCCTATCGCGTCTGCTCCGGCCACAATTTCTGAAAGTTCCTGCGTAATGGAAGCCTGACGTATTCTATTATAAGATCTTGTGAGATTTTTTAGCATATCTCCCGCTGAATCGGTGGCTGACTTCATTGCGATCCGGCGGAAAATCTGTTCCGATGTGACTGCCTCCAGAAGCGATCGAAACATAATGGACCGCACAATGTGAGGAAGCAGTTTTTCCAGTATTTTGTCCGGAGCCGGTTCAAACAGCGAATTGGAGTGCATCACCGGTTTTACCGCGGCATCCGCTTTTACTTCCTCATCTGTTCCGGACACGCCCACTGGGAGAAGCCCTATGATTTCCGGTTTCTGCTTTGCCGAGCTGTAATAGACCGTTGAAATTATTTCCACAACATCCAGGGAGCCTTTCGAAAATTCATAAATAAAATGACGGGCGATGCTCTCCGCATCGGAATACTGGAAAGTGTCGTCGATATTTTCATATTTCTGCGCCACGGGAATCTTCTGAAATCGAAAAAAAGCCACTCCTTTTTTTCCAATCACATGCAGAACGACTTCTCGGTTTTTCGATTTATGATATTCAATTCTCTGCCGGGCCATGCGCAGGACATTGGAGTTGTAACCGCCGCAGAGACCGCGATTGG
>VFLI01000096.1 GCA_009885105.1 Spirochaetia bacterium
CCATTTTTCTTTCAATAGGCTATGCCACGTGTCACTGGTGCCATGTTATGGAACGCGAGTCGTTTGAGGATGAGCAGACAGCCATGATACTGAATGAAAATTTTGTGCCAATAAAGGTCGACAGGGAGGAGAGACCCGATGTCGATCAAATTTATATGAGAGCGCTTCAGGCTTCCGGCCAGCATGGCGGCTGGCCGCTCAACATGTTCTTAACACCTGACAGGAAGCCTATTGCCGGTGGAACGTATTTTCCGCCGCAGCCCTCACACAACCGTCCCTCTTTTATTCAGGTTCTGGAATCCGTCAGCAGTGTATGGAAAAATGAACGTTCAAAAGTCGTTGAGTCCGCCGAGGCTCTTACAGACATTATTAAAAGATCGGCGCTGACGGATAAAAAGGAAACAGATCTGCCCGGCCCTGAAGTATTTGAGTCCGTGACTCAGAATTTGAAAAATAGTTTTGACAAATTTCGCGGCGGATTTCTCACCAATGGTCCGAATAAATTTCCGCCTTCCATGAGCCTGCTTTTCCTCCTGGCGCAATATGAGAGGACCGGCGATTCATCGCTCCTGGAGATAACGGAAACGACTCTGGATCATATGAAACGCGGAGGAATTTACGATCAGATTGGCGGAGGCATTTCCAGGTATTCCACAGACCATGACTGGCTGGTTCCTCATTTTGAAAAAATGCTCTATGATAATGCTCTCTTTTTGAATGTTCTGGCTGAGACATACAGGGTTACAGGAAAATCCAGGTATCGAGAGTGGGCGCTTGATGTGGTGGAATATATCGCCCGCGATATGACATCCCCGGAAGGGGCATTTTTTTCCGCAGAAGACGCAGATTCGGAAGGCGAAGAAGGAAAATTCTATGTCTGGTCCGAATCTGAATTGAATGATGTGCTGGAAAAATCGGGCCACTCCCAGGAACAGAGAAAATCCCTGATCCTGTTCTGGGGTGTCACATCAGGCGGGAATTTTGAGGGCGGCAATATTCTTCATGAATCGATGGAATATGAGTCTTTTCTTGCTTCCAATGGAATGAATGCCGGTGAATGGTCAAAAACGATTCAGAGTGCGCGAAAGGCCCTGCTGGCCGCCCGATCTTTGAGGGTTCGGCCGCTCTGTGATGATAAAATTCTCGTTTCCTGGAACGCGCTGATGATATCCGCCCTCAGTCGTGCTTCCAGAATTTTCAACGAACCGGCTCTCTTCGACAGAGCCAGAAAATCCGCCGAATTTATTTTCAGTCAGATGTTTGATTCAAACGGAAACCTGCTTCACCGCTATCGCGACCAGGAATCGCGCTACGCAGCGTCTCTGTCCGATTATACTCTGCTGGCGCATGCATGTCTGGATCTTTATCGAACGGGCCTGGAAAGTGAATGGCAGAAGAGAGCAGACATTCTGGGCAGAAGCGCTCTGCAGAAGTTTCATTCGGACAGCGGGGCCTTTTACGACACGGAAGAGGCGGACGATTTGATCATCCGCCCTGTGGAGGGGTACGACGGCGTGGAGCCGTCCGGGAATTCTGCAGCGGCCGGCCTTTTCTGGAGCCTGAGCATGTATGGCTGGGATGTGGCAGAGTATCGCAGGACAGCGGAAGGCATTTTCAGATTTTTTCGAAAGAATATGGAAATGCATGGACTGGCGCATCCGGCCATGCTCAATTATCTTAATTTATTTATTTATAATACAGAGGAAATCGCAGTCGTGCCCGGAGTAAAAGACGACGAGACGGGGAAGATACTGGAATACCTGCACAGAGATTACTGCAGCGACGGTATTTACGCAGTTGGACGGCCGGATGAACTTCCACTGCTGCAGAGCAGGAATTCCGTGGAACAGAGGACTTCAATATATGTCTGCCGCAATTTCGCATGCGAACGGCCGGTTTTTACTGCCGATGATCTGAAAAAAACAGCGCGAGGCTTCGGGTCCGTTTAATCCGCAGATTTGTCCCTGTTCAATTTCAGAATCACCTCGTTGCCTCTGCTGTTGAATGTGAGGCTGCTGACCATATTCATGGCCAGAAGCAGGCCCCTCCCGTGAAAATCTTCATTCGATTTCTGTCCGGTTTTTTCCGTATAACCTCTAACATCAAACCCGGCCCCTTCGTCTCGAATTGAGATCCGTACGCCTTCCTCATTGAGGAAATATTTCACGCGAATCTTTCTATTTCGAAATGGCTCCTGTGAGGATCGAAGACGGAGTTTATCCAGATAATTGCCCAGCTGTATATTTTCAGTCTTCTCCTCATAAGTCACTTCCAGATTCCCATGCTCAAGCGCGTTGGAAAGGCATTCAAAAATTGCGAGGTTCAAATTATAGCGGAGAGAATCTTCAAAGATTGCTGTGTCAAAGATGTCGTCTGTAATACGCTGCGCAATATGAGGAAGCAGATTGACATCCGTGGGGATAGTCATCCTGACCATCTTTTTTTCAATGAACCGGTCCATCCTGGCGATAAGCCGGGAGTCGTGAAAATCCTGGCGGTAATTATTCAGAATGCTGTGTACCTTTTCTTCATCGAGCGGCCGGATTAGATAGTCGAGCGCCCCCTGACGCAGGGAATCCAGAATCCTTTCCGGCTCTGCTGCTGAGGAAATCACAACCACAGGAATTGATCTTCGGATTTTTCTGACCTCCTGGATCAAATGTTTATTCTCCGGTGCGGCCCCATCAATGGCGGCAATCACTAGATCGAAATCGTCATCTGCCAGAAGATTGAACAATTCCGAAACATGGATTACACCCTCCGTCTCAATATCCGGATACCGGCGAAAGTGAACCATGACGGAGTCCATTTCCGGAGCAGACGGCAGATAGAGCAGTATTCTAAATTTCTCAAATGATCGTATCATAAAAGTTTGTTTGACGTCCGTGCTTCCTCCTCCAGTCTGCCCGAATCCCGAATGAAAACGGCGTAGTGGCCAAGTGGCTAAGGCAAGGCTCTGCAAAAGCCTGATCCCCGGTTCAAATCCGGGCTACGCCTCATTCCTTTCCTTGCCGGTGTAATGCCGGCCCGCGCCCGGGTGATGGAACTGGTAGACATACAGGACTTAAAATCCTGGGACTTCGGTCGTGTGGGTTCGATTCCCACCCCGGGTAAAGTCCTGAGTCAATGGCGTCATTTCCTTCTCCCAACCGAGTAATCAGATCATTTCCGGCGGCGCCTGGACAAGCTCAATTAGAACTCCTTCGCCGCTGAGAGGAAACTCTGTACTTCCTTTTGGATGAATAAAGATTACATTGTAACCGGCCGCCCCCTTCCGGATGCCGCCCGGAGCAAATCGCACTCCTGCCTGGGTCATTTCCTTGACTGCATTTTCCAGATTGTCCACCCATAGACCGATATGATTCAAAGGCGGGATATGGACCTTTGGGCTTTTTTCTGAGTCTATAGGCTGCATCAAATCCACTTCTACAGCGGACAGATCCTTTCCCAGGCTGTAAATATCCTCATCCACATTCTCTTTTTCACTGCGGTATGTTCCGGTTTGCTGCAATCCAAAAATATCGCCCCAGAGCTTTTTCAGTACGTTTTTATCAGGGCCGCCGATCGCTATTTGCTGCAATCCCAGAATTCGGTAGCTTCTCATAAGTATCTTTTTTTTCCTCATCCGGTATTCTGTCATATAAAAAACTCTTGCCACATCTCGTTTTATGGAAATTTTGAACTGCGAGGCACAAATGAATCTCTGGTTTACGGAAGAATTTGGAATAGTAGGCGGACTGCGGCAGCAGGTCAAAATTGTCAGAACTCTGCATTCGGAGAAAAGCGAATTCCAGCAGCTCGATATTTTTGAGACAGCGGATTTCGGCAGGATGCTGGTGCTCGACGGCATCATTATGTGCACAGAATTCGACGAATTCTCCTACCATGAAATGATCACCCATGTGCCGATGATGGCCCACCCGAATCCGCAAAAAGTTCTGGTTATTGGCGGCGGAGACGGCGGAACAGTGCGCGAGGCGATAAAACATCCGACTGTTCAGGAAGTCCATCTCTGTGAAATCGACAGGCGCGTAGTCGACCTGTGCGTGGAGCACATACCTTCCATGGCTTCGAAGCTGAATGACCCTCGAGTCAAGATCCACTACGAAGACGGAGCCCGCTGGGTCAAAGAACATCCGGGAACGTACGATATTATAATTGTAGACTCCACAGACCCGGTCGGTCCGGGAAAAGTATTATTTGAAGAGCCTTTTTACCAGGCCTGCAAAGGGTCGCTTCGCGAAAACGGCATCCTGACAACACAGGCAGAAAACTTTCTCCTTCATACAGGTCTTGTCGGTGAGCTCATTTCTTTCGGGAAGAAAATGTTCAAAACTCCAGGCTACTACTACACACTTGTGCCGACCTATCCGGGCGGCATGATTGGATTTACATTTTTCTCTCTTTCGCAGGGCCCGTTCGAACATTTTGAAGCGAAGCTTGCGAAGAAAGAATACAAGGATATGATATCTTCCATGCGATACTGGTCTCCGGAAATGCACCGTGCCAGCTTCGTGCTGCCTGCGTCGATCAAGAAGAAACTTGTTGTGTAGAAATACTGCTTACTGCGATTTAATTTCCATGCCGCGCTTTCGTTTGCTGATAAAGAATGTTTTAATCCTGCCTTTTTTTCTGACCGGCTGCAAACTGGACCAGCTTCTAATTGAACCCGGCATCACACCGTCGCAGTGGTGCGTGATGCGGCCCTGTGTGAAGTTTGCCGGAATGATCATCAATGAACCTTTCGGATCTTTTCTGGTATTTCTTCTTGCTGCTCTGTGGATCGGCGCCGGTTTTATATTCTTAGCAAGCAATCGCGGGCAAAAGTCTAGACTCTGGCTCGGAATTGCGCTTGTGCTTGGAGGTATTGGCGCGGCCCAGGCAGGAATCAGTTATCAAATGTTCAGTTTTATTTTGAAATGCCAGGGCAGGCAGTTCTGCCTCCTGACGAATGGATTTGAAGTGGGTTACAGCCTTACACAGGCGGTCAGTGTCAGCGCAATGCTCGTCTCGGTTGCGTATGCCTGTGCCGGAGGATATTTCCGAAGGGTTGTGATTTATTACAGTTTCGCGAATGTCATATTTTATTTTTTTGTGACAATTGCGGGAGTGACCGGACCGAGCCGGGTCCTGCTGTCATTTGAAGTGCTTATGCTGTTTGCGCTTCCCGGTCTGTTATTTGTTATCCTGATTTCCGGGGCGCGATTTATAAAAACTAGAAATCCCCTTTCAGGATCGTTGGTTAAAGCAGCCCTGATGCAGGTCCTGGTTCAGGCGGCATATTTTGGCTACTATGCCTCAGGTTTAACACAGAAGCTTTACAATCATGGACTGGGCATATATTTCTCCGAAAACGATGTGCTGCATGTGGGCATGATCCTCTGGTTGATTTATGTGGTCCACGAGGTTGGCAAACACCTCAAAGATTCCGAAAGGGCTGTCGGTTAGTCAGTTGAAGCGTGGCGAGACAGATACGTCCAATCCGATAATGGAAGCAAGTTTTACTATCACCTGTCATTCCCATTCAATTGTGCCGGGCGGCTTGCTGGTCAGATCATAAAATATTGAATCAATCGTTTCAATCTTCAGAAGACGATTGGTCAGATCATCGATCAGAGAAAAATTCATTCGATAAACAGATGCCGTCATCGCATCCCGCGAATTCACAGGACGCAAAATTATCGATTCACAGGGTCCGGCAGTTTCAGCATCAGAATCTGGTGTTTTTGTAGGCGCAGCCTGGTTTTTCCCGCACACAACCGGCACAATGACGACAGGGAACTGCCATATTTCTGAATAGATATTTTTCTCTCTCAGAAAATCAGTAACTATAGAATCCGCTTCTCTGAGGGTGTCAATTCTGTCCGGAGTTAAATAGCGGTTCGGGACTCTGCGGTAATATCCCCCCGGATTTTTCGCGCCCGTTCGAATGAGCACTCGATTGAAATCGGAAAAGTAATTGGGTATTGCGCGGGAAATTTTTTCCAGCGTCTCCCAGGACGGACGTTCTTTCAGAGGTAAAAGCGCCGCCGGTCTGGCAAAACTTCGCTGATCACCCTGGACACCAACAGATTGAAGCGGCAGCACCAGACCCTCAAGAGAATGCCGGATCAGCTGATCGCAGATGTCTGATGCTTCATTTTTTTTATTTTCTATTTTATTTATAAAGTCCCCGATTGGCATTGATGAGTTTTCACTTCCATCGCTGCAGAGGCAGCGGACAGCAAGACCAGGCCCCGGGAACGGATGCCTGTGCACTAGCGAATCGGGCAGCCCGAGCAGCTCCCCGAGACGTCGTACTTCATCTTTATACAGGTCCCGCACCGGTTCGATGATCCGGCCCGCCTGGATCAACTCCTGAATTTTCGGCACACGGTTGTGATGGGTTTTTATTTTATGACTGTGCTTTGTTCCGCCCGATTCGATTGTATCCGGATAGATTGTGCCCTGTCCGATCATCCAGTCCCCGGGAGTTTCAAAGAGCTTTTCAGATGCTGTTTCCTGCGATTTTAGGAATTGATCCCCGATAATCCTTCTTTTCTCTTCCGGATCAAAAACATTACCTAGCTTCTCATAAAAATCGGGGCTTGCATCATGGACATCCAGATCCACTTCCACGGCCGCGAGAGCTTTTTTTACTTCGTTGATTTCATTTTTTCGCATGAAACCGGTATCGATGAGAAGTCCTTTCAGGTGATCGCGTGGCAGTGAACGAGACAGAAGCGCGTACGCGACTGTTGAATCGACGCCTCCAGAAATGAGCAGGAAAACTTTGCGATTTATTGTTTCTTTTTGTATTTCTTCTGTTTTGGCTTTCAGAAAATCCTCAAGACTCCAGGAATTCTCCAGCCCGCAGATTTTAATAAAATTTCCAAGATAACAATCTCCCCGCACGGTGTCGGCCACCTCCGGATGAAACTGGACACCGTAAATGCGCCGGGACGTGTCGGCAACAGAAGCAAAAGCGCAGTCCTGCGTGCTGCCTGTAATCTTGAATCCATCAGGCAGGGTTTTTACTTCATCGCCATGATTCATCCACACCACGGCATTGTCCCATTGTTCCTCTCCCGCAAACAGACCTGAAAAATCGGAGATTTGAATCTCGGCCGGACCGTATTCTTTTCCATGAGCGTTCTTTACATCGCCGCCGAGCTGGTGCATGATCAGCTGATGCCCGTAACAGATTCCAAGAACGGGCAGGCCTATGTCGAGAAGTTTGCGCGGGGTCGACGGCGCCAGCGGTTCGTAAACAGAGGACGGCCCCCCGGAAAGTATGATTCCTCTGAAGCTGCTCAGAATTTTTTCCGGCTGGAGTTCATCCGTGGAGACAATTTCAGAAAAAGCGCCCAGGCGGCGGATTTTTGAAGCGATTAGATGCGCATACTGGCCGCCCAGATCGATTACGGCGATGCGTTCGTTGTTCAGTTTCCCGTGTTTCATTCGTATATAACGCTACAGCAGTGAACCGGTTACTGCATAACGTATTTTCCATAGCAGTAGAAAATCCAGCCCATGCGAAATATCAGTGATGCGTCCGTCTTCATCGATCAACACAATTGTTGGAAATGCCTGCACATTGTAATCTCTGAGAACACTGCCGTCATCAAGAAGCACGGGATATTCCATATTGTTGCCGCGCATGAATTCTTTTATCTCTGTTTCGGATTCTGCTGAAACAGTCAGAAGTTGAAATTTATCTCCATTCAATTCTGAATGAATCTTTCTGAGTTCAGGAATTTCCAATCGGCAGGGCAGACACCAGGTGGCCCAAAAATTTAATAAGATCTTTTTACCTCTGTGATCGGCAAGGCGAACGGTGCCGCCTCCCAGAGATGAAAGCGTAAAATCCGGCGCCGGCCGGTTCAATGCCTCTCTGTCCTTTAGATATGCCGGAAGACGCTGATAAGTAAGAAAACTTAAAAAAAGAAATATTATTCCAATGGTGGCAAGATTATTTTTAAAGAATACTCTGAGGAACAATAAAGGCCGAAATTTCTGCTGTAGCTCAGTCATACTTGGTGATCCCGGACCCGGCGCATCATGCGGGATGATTAAAGGACAAACTTTCTTGAAGGCTGAGATGGACAAGATAAAAACGGTACTGGACTATGCCAAAAATGAACATTGTGTCGATGTCCGTTTATTTCAATTCGAAGAATACGATTGACTTCATCTGCCGGGAAAGTTCCTCTGTTTCTCATCCGGCATTGAAACCGGAAATATCCGGAGGATTTCGTGTCGTAATCATTGACAATAATGTGAATACTTATCAGGAAGTCATTGAAATATGCATGATCGCGCTCGGTGTTGATTTCGATCATGCGTATAAAATCGCTCTTGCCGTTGATCACAACGGCGAAGCGGATGTTTTTCACGGAACCAGGTCAGAGTCGGAAGAAATTGCCTCCGTGATACGAACAATCGGAATAGAAGTTCAGATTCTGCCCGATGGTTCTCAGCCGTCCAGCATATGACCCAGTCGCTCTTTCTTTGTTTTCAAATAGTTTTCATTTTCCAGACCCGGCACAATTTTTAACGGCACCCGTCCCGTTATGTGGAGATTGTAGCCTTCAAGTCCGACAATTTTTCTCGGATTGTTTGTGAGCAGCTTTATGCTTGATAGACCGAGGTCTGCAAGAATCTGCGCGCCAATGCCGTAATCGCGCAGATCGGCGGCGAATCCCAGTCTTGCATTGGCCTCGACAGTGTCCAGTCCCGTATCCTGCAGTTCATAAGCTTTGATTTTGTTGATGAGTCCGATTCCACGGCCTTCCTGCCGCATATAGAGAAGCACGCCGCATTCCTGAGCATGAATTATTTCCAATGCTCTGTGAAGCTGCTCGCCGCAGTCACATCGCATGGACTGAAAAATATCACCCGTCAAACATTCACTGTGCACCCTCGTATAAACATCCTGTTTGCCGTTCACATCGCCGTGAACCATCGCCACATGCACTTTGTCGTCCACGGAGGTGGAATACGTGATGATTATGAATTCTCCAAACGATGTCGGCAGGCGGGCCTCCGATTCGCGCCGGATCAGATGTTCATGCTTGCGGCGATATCGGATAAGATCCGAAATAGTATATATATTCAAGTTGTGTACTTCGGCAAATTTTTGCAGATCCGGCAGACGCGCCATCGAGCCGTCCTCGTTCATGATTTCGCAGATAACCGCAGATGGATTGAGGCCAGCCAGTCGGGCCAGATCGATCGATCCTTCCGTATGTCCGGCGCGGCGAAGAACTCCGCCCCGCACTCCCTGAAGCGGGAACAGGTGTCCCGGACTGACAAGATCCTCAGGCCGGGTGGTTGGATCTATCAATATCTGCACGGTCCTGGCCCTGTCCATGGCGGAGATACCGGTGCTGATATCGCGGGCCGCATCAACAGAGATTGTGAAAGCCGTTCTGTGAGTTTCAGTGTTTCTTTGAACCATCGGCTCCAGACTCAGATCCTGCAAACGCTCCGCAGTCAAAGGCACGCAGATCAGACCGCGTCCGTAAGTCGCCATAAAATTGATACAGGCCGCATCCGCAAATTCGGCGGCAATGATGAGATCGCCCTCGTTCTCTCTTTCTTCGGAATCTACCAGAATTATCATTTTTCCGGCTCGAATTTCCTCGATGCCCTGTTCAATGGGTTGGATTTCTCTCATTTTCTCTTATACTCTTCTATATAATAAACCAATTTCCCGCTTTCTGACCAGTGCAAAGAAAGGGCTGTCCGAATCAACGTTTTCTTGACTTCTTTTCCGATTCCGCTGGAACTGGCCATGTGGAAATAAAAAAGATAAATCATGCCAGTGTCACCATCATTGAATTGAATGGAAAATTTGATATTGAGCAGGCCGAAAATTTTGAAAACAACTTCAACCAGATGATCCAGGATAAACCCAAAGTAGTCGGACTGGACCTGAACAATGTGAATTATATAGACAGCTCGGCCATTGGATCGATTATAAAGTCTCTAAACCATGTGAAAAACTACGGGGGAGAGATGATTTTGTTCGGTCTAAAACCTATGATTTTGAATGTTTTTAAGCTGGCAAAGCTTGATAATTTCTTTAAAATTCTAACTCCGGAAGAATTCACCAAGAAATATCCCGGCT
The DNA here is from genome assembly GCA_009885105.1 of Spirochaetia bacterium. GTDB lineage: Bacteria > Spirochaetota > Leptospiria > Leptospirales > Leptonemataceae > VFLI01. Next base: position 10,112 of record VFLI01000096.1, read on the forward strand.
GATCACTTAAAATCCATCTGTTTTAAGATCTCATCCGCTTCATTGAAGAACTTTTGCAGCTGCTCCTCCGGAACACTGCCCCATTGCTTTCGTCTAAATCGCCGCGCCAGCTAAACGTATTCCAGACTGTGCGCCACAGTGATTCGCGCGCTTGCCTTGCCTTCGTAAATAACAAGATCGCCGTTTTTTGAAATGACCAGCGATCCCGGCGGGATTTTTTTCTTACCCCTCACAAGGCAGCCGGCAGTCAGAATCGCTCCATCGCCGATTTCAGCATTCTCCAGAACGATGCTTCCAATGCCCACAAGAACTCCTCTTCCGATCTTACAGCCGTGCAGCATGCAGTTGTGCCCTATCAGCGAATAATCTCCGATTGAAATCTTTGTATAGGAGTCCACATGCAGTGTGCAGTTGTCCTGAATATTCACGCACCGGCCGATTTTGATTTCATTCATATCCGCGCGGATCACAGCGCCGCCCCATACGGAAGAGTTTTCTCCAATCTCGACAAGTCCGTCAACGCTGGCATGTGGATGAATGAAAACAGATTTGTGAATCAGGCCGGCGGGTTTTGCCGGGCCGGGAAGTTTCGCTGTAGACTTATTTTTGCTTTTTTTCTTGCTCGAGAGATTGGTTTTAACGACCATAAAAAAAATTCATCCTCCGCGCCCTCTGCGCCTCTGCGTGAGATATCTTCTTTTACACAATTTACAGCACCGCCGCGTTGTGGTGTTTGTGAATGAGATCCGTGATCGTCGATGAAAGAAGCGATGGAAGATTCGCAAAATTCTCCCCGCTCACCGTTAGAGATTCGGGAAGCGCCGCGGCGGATATCGCGCGCGGTCCCGTGCCGACTCCAAGGACTATTATGCCGCGCGCGGTCAGACGGTCGGCTCCCTGTTTGAGCAGAACGGTGTCATTGCTGGCCATGTCCTTTTCAATCGTAAGCTTGCCTCTGGCTCCACGAAAATCTGACACAAACACAAGAATCCGGGTGCGCGCCGCGGGAGTGAATGAATTGCAGAGTTCGTCCATGATTTGATGCTCGGCGACTGTATCCCCGTGCCAGCTGCGCGCCAGTCCGTAAAAAAGCTTCTCCTCTTCCGGATGCAGATACGGCTCCTCCAGATGCTTGAACCAGGAAATATCCACAACACGTTTTTCATTGGTAAGGTCCGAGTATCCTGCTATGCCAAAGGGAATCGAATGATTGTTCAGAATCGCCGCAAGACTCATCAGCGAAACCAGAGTGGCGATGCTGTACTCAAAGTTGAAAATTCTGCGTCCTTTGTTTACGGCCAGAATCACTTCGACCCCTTTCAAACGGTCCTCTTCCACGGTTACGGTGGTTTTATCAAAAACGCGACCGTCGCCCTTTCCCGCCAGATAACTCAAATACCTGCGCGTGTCGACGCGTGAGCCCTGCGACATGTACCGGCGGCTGATATCCACCTGCGGATCCAGAAGCCGGTCAAAATCGATGGCCACCTTCTGGATGTGCGCGCCGAATACTTCGTTGAAATCTTCAAGCGTCGCGCCGATGTTGTATTCCCATAAAGCTTTTCTTTTTTTAAGAAATTCTTTATACAATTCTTCCGTGCGATAACCCCAGCCGCCGCCGCCGTGACCGGGCTCGCCCTGCCCCAAATTGCCGCGCGTGTCCGATCCGTACCAGGCGTCCTCGCCTTCCTTGGTGTTGCCGCCCGTTTCCGGCGTGTTGATGTTGATGCCGTTTTTGATGGGATCGCCGTTGATTTTCCACTTTGCCTTGCCTGTATTGGCTTCGCGTTTGTGCTTTTCCGGATCCCAGTTTATTTTATCAAAGTAGGATTTTTGGAGAATGCCTTTTTTTTTTAGCGCTTCCGAAATGGAGCGTTCAACTTCATCCAGGGTGACTCCGCTCAGGAGATGCTCCAGACTGAGATACATTTTCTTTCGTTCCGAAGGGTCTGAAATTTCATTGATATAGGAAATACCACAGCCCCGAAGCACAGCGTCTTTCAGAGGAGGAGCATCTTTTTCTGACAGAGAGTCTTTGATATGTTCGCACCATCGAACCAGATTGGTCAGGCCGAAATAGTACGGCTGCAGATTCGCGGATCCAATATCTCGTTTGAATGAACGTTCGCGTATCAATGCATGAAAAGATACCATGGCGCCCGACAGCTGGTCCGTTTCTTCTCCCAGACCCATTTCGACCTGCACGATTTCCTTGAGGCTGTCCGCATCGGTGAGAGGCGGCACGATGATCGAGCTGAAACGGTTGCGGAAGGCCCGGGAGATTGAAGGTGTGCTGCGCTGGTTGCGGAAAAATTTCAATGCAAAAATCCGGGAATCTTCCGGCAGGATCAGCGGCTCGACTGTGCCCGATTCCGGAGGCAGAAGCAGAGCGCGCGCATCATCGGTGAGCATGTTGAGTTTCTCGACCAGCTCGGGACCTGCGGCTTCCAATCCTTTGAGAAGAATGTAGCCGCCCTTTCGCACAGCTGCCGTGAGCGGGCCGTCCACCCAGCCGATTGCGCTGGTGATTTCCGCCGCAGTGTTCATTGAAATATCGCAGGCAGGTTTGAGGCCGCCCAGAATGTCCGCGGTGTGCATGCCGCGCGAAAGCGTGATTACGGTCAGTTCTTTGTTCATGATGCGGCTGAAGAAACGCACATACTCTTCCGGTTCGACATCGCTTTCGCATTCGAGCAGAATATTTTCTGATTTTTCAAGACAGCGCGCTATCGCTTCCATAACAGAGAGCCGGGCGCTCACAGGCGGAAAAAGACGAAAGCCTTTCTGCACCAATTCAGCGAAACCGGCCTCCGTTGCCGCCTGTGTTTTGCTGTATGTGAGTCTGGACCGGCCGATTTCCAGCTGCTTCTTCTTCTTATCCGCATTGATTGCAATATTTTGAATCTTCTCAATCAGAACAGGCGTCGATTCATATCCTGGAATTTTTGACGTGGCATCGTTTACGATTTCAATAATTTTTTCTCTGTCTTCCTGAAGACGGAACGGCCGGACATAGATATCAAAAATTTCAGCCAGCAGATGATGCGGTCCATCTTGAATCCTTGCGGCAAGACGGTTCAAATTGCGAAGATTGAAATGGTATCTCTCCAGATCGCGCGAACCTATCTTTCTCAGAAGAATCAGCTCCTCCACCCGGCTGTTGATGTTCACAATGCACTCCAGAACCTCCTGGGGCAGCGAAGGATTGAGACCCCGCAGGATTTCCACCTGCTCTGAATGCGGGTACGGATCGATGAAAATTGTCGCAAAGTATTTCTGAATTTCACGGGGAAGATTTTTTCTTCCTTCAAAACCCTCGGCGGGATTCTGCGTGGCGACGAAATTGAATTTCTCCGCTCTTCGAATGAAAGTAGAGTCGCCTTCCAGCAGCTGCAGGTAACCGTCCGTAAAAACACTGTAGAATCGTTTCAGAACTTCCGGGGGCGCCAGATTCATTTCATCCGCGACAAATGTTGCTCCTGTTCGCAGAGCATGCGAAAGCGGTCCGTCTGACCAGACAAAGCTGTGACTGAGGGGATCGATCCGGTAGGATCCGACCAGATCCTCCGGAAGAGTGTCTTCATTGAAGCTGTAGCGAATTGTAGGATTGCGGCGAATCTGATTGATATAGTAGATTAAAGCATTTTTTCCGACTCCCGCATCGCCCACAAGTAGCAGGTTGTAACCCTGCCTGAGCGGGTAGAGGATTTTCTGTAAATTATGAACTGTCGTGGGGGTGAGTATAAGATTGGTGCGGGGAATCCAGCCTGTATCCCGGGAACCCATGGGAATACGCACACCGGCGATATCTGCATAGTCCATAGGGCCATAGTTAAGATATTGATTTTGAAGTCAACAATTGAATCTCCGTTAAATATTGCACCCTCCTGCTGCCGCCGGCAGCTTCAACGTTGCAAGAGGAAATAGAAAATTTCTGCGCCACGATGTAACTAATTTCTACCATCTGAATTTATCTACCTCTCGAGCGAAAATAGTCAAAAGCCGCTGTACCGGCCGGGATTTGAGCGCAGTTCCCTCTACAAATCCATCTGGGCCCGGCACTGGCAGGACTTTCTTCAAATATATCCAGAGAGATTTGAAGCGAAATTCGGCCCGCTCTCTCTGTCAAAAGCCGCTGAAGTCAAAAAACTCTTGGCCTGCGGGGATTTTCGAAACGGTCTTCAGAAATATGAATGTCGATCATGCGGCACAGTTCTCGTAGTTCCTTTTTCCTGTAAAAGTCGTCTGTGCCTTTCCTGTTATCGTAAAAAGCTTTTCGGCTGGTCACTGAATCTTTCAAGAATTCTGAATCCGGCTCTGGCCCATTCGCATGTTATCCTTACCGTTCCCGGCCAGCTCGCCCGATTGATGTTTGAAAGACAATTTAAGCCGGATATTCTAAACAGATTTGCCGCGCTTTTCTATTCGCGTCAACTGCGCCGTGCTGGAGGAAATTTATCAGGAGAATGGATGCCTGGAATTCTTACAACTCTCCACAAATGCGGCAACAGCTTAAATTTTAATCCGCACATTCATATGATCGCAACACGAGAACTCGTCAATATTCGCACAGGTGAGATAATCAAGCCCGCATATATTCCGTACAGAAAAATACGTCTTCATTGGATGCATTGTCTCTGCAAACTTCTCGTTCGACACAATATCATGACAGCTGAAGAATCCCGCTCAATACGCGCCAGATGCGTGAATGGTTTTCATGTATATTTCCAACCGATCACAGGGTCTGATAATGACGTATTGTTTCGCACAGCTGAATATATTGCGTCCGGTTTCTTCCACAACAGTCAGATTCTGAAAGTCGACGATGCGAAGAAGGAGATCGTATTCCGCTACCGCAGCTGGGTGGATCACAGCTCCAGAAAGAAATATTATAAAAATATCAAGATGAATATTTACGAATTTATGGCTAAAATGTTGTTTTTTTTGCCAGACCATCATCAGAAATCGACCCGGTATTATGGAATCTATGCCCAATCTAAACGACGCACCGTGGACTATGCTGAAGTGGTGAGTTGCACCTGGTCCAGAGCAATTGAACACTCTTTCGAGAAAAAGCCGGAGCTCTGTCCGGATTGCAGAGCTCCCATGAGTCTGACATTGATTTTTGCTGGAGCTTCTAATCGATTGATTCTAAGAATACGAAAAACTCATCAGCTCTTCAATGGATATTTTCGACCGATTCGGGCGCCATAATAAAGCCGGCGGCTTGTAAGAATACATCCCTATTTAAGAAATGCTTTTCGTAAGCGCCGAATCTACATAAATACTCGATTTTACGCAATAAAACTGGCCGCGAAATTTAAGTCCCCAGCCTTCAAAAGTCTTCCGGACATCCTGCCAGTATCCGGTAATATCACTTATGTACGAAATTTCCAGCGTTTTTTCTGTTTGACCGGAGGGGCGC
>VFLI01000011.1 GCA_009885105.1 Spirochaetia bacterium
CGGCCGCGCCGACCTCACCGGAGTGCTGCGCGCTGCCCACGACGCAGGGAAATACTCGAACGGATATAAAATTATAGTAACAAAAAGCACCGTCCCTATCGGAACGGCCCGGAGGATTACAGAGACTGTCCAGAAAAATACATCGTATGAATTTGACGTGGTCAGCAATCCTGAATTTCTGAGAGAGGGCCGCGCGATCGATGATTTTATGATGCCGGAAAGGATTATCATCGGAGCGGACAGCGAGAAAGCCGGTAAAATCATGAAGGAACTGTACGCGCCTTTTGTGCGCGAATCGAACAATCCGGTTCTTCTGATGAGCGTCGCATCGGCGGAGCTTACCAAGTACGCCTGCAATGCTTTTCTCGCGATGAAAATATCTTTTGCGAATGAAATCGCAAACCTGTGCGATGAACTGGGCGCCAGCTATGCAGATGTGAAACAGGGACTCGGCAGCGATTCGCGGATCGGCAATAAATTTCTGAACGCGGGAATCGGGTACGGGGGATCGTGTTTTCCCAAGGATGTCAGAGCCCTGGTGCAGATTTCAAGGGACGCCGGTCTTTCAGCGGATCTTCTGGATGAGATTGAAAATACCAACAACAGACAGAAAATCCGTCTTGTCGAACTGATTAAGAATCATTATAAAAATACCGGAGAAAGATTAGAAGATCTTCGTCTGGCGGTTTGGGGACTTGCTTTCAAACCCGGGACGGATGACATGCGCGATGCTCCGTCGATCGATATCATCAAATCGCTCATGGCCCAGGGAGCCTCGCTTCAGGCGCACGATCCTGTGGCGGTGGATGCGTCCAGGCCAATTTTTGGCGAAGGTCTGGCATACGGCGCTATGTATGATATTTTGAAAAACGCGGACGCCCTGCTGATACTCACCGAGTGGACTGATTTCCTGGAACCGGATTTTTCCAGAATTCGCTCTCTTCTGAAGAAGCCTGTAATTTTTGACGGACGCAATATATACAAACCTCAGAGCATGAAGGAAGCCGGTTTTGTTTACTACGGCATCGGAGGCAGAAGTTGATCGATCCGGATCATGTTTTCGGAAATTCTGTGCTCGGGTCGGAGATTTATGCGGAGAAAATCGGAACGGGTAAGCTGGCTGTGCTTTTGATCGGAGGCGTCCATGGAGATGAAAGCGAAGGCTACCTTATGGCGGAACGCTTTTTGATCGAAATTCACAACGGTTCGATCACTCTGCCCGAGGATATCAGTCTGTATATCTGTCCGCGATTGAATCCGGACGGATGCGCAAACAACAGAAGAACCAATCAGCACAATGTCGATCTGAACCGGAATCTTCCCACACGGGACTGGGATAGAAATTTTTCAAATATAAAGTATTATCCAGGGAAATCGCCGGGAAGCGAACCGGAAACAGCGGCAACAGTAAGAATGATTGAACAGATTGATCCGGCCCTTATTGTTTCTCTCCATTCCTATGAAAAACCAATGATCAATTTCAACGGCGACTGTGAGGATCTGGCAATCTCAATGAGCGAAAAAAACGGCCTGCCTCCAAAAGGAGACATCGGCTACCCGACTCCGGGCAGTCTGGGCACTTATGGCGGCTGGGAAAGAAATCTTCCGGTCATCACTCTGGAAATACTGAGAGGTCAAAATCCCGACCAGGTCTGGAAAATCCACAGAGACGCGCTGCTCACAGCGTTTTCGTTTTATATTTCCCGTAAGATTCCGGAAAGAAGGACCGCTCATGTTTGAAGAATTACAGAAAAAAATAGAGAAGATTTACGACGACCGGTCGCTGATCAAAGCGACTGCGTCAAAAGATGCCATTCACGAGGCAATGGAACTTCTGAACGGAGGACAGGTCCGCGTCGCAGAGAAAAAGAACGGGGAATGGGAAGTCAATATCTGGGTCAAACAGACGATCATGCTTTTTTTCCAGATTTCAGAAATGCGGGAAATAACTTCCGGTGATCTTGAATTTTACGATAAAATTCCAGTCAGAACAGACCACAATGTGCGCGGAGTTCGTGTTGTGCCTCCCGCCGTATGCCGGTACGGAGCCTTTGTGGAAAAAGGAGCGATCCTCATGCCTTCCTATGTGAATATAGGCGCATACGTCGCTTCGGGAACCATGGTCGACACCTGGGCCACGGTGGGCAGCTGCGCGCAGATCGGACACAACGTTCATCTGAGCGGCGGAGTTGGAATCGGCGGAGTCCTGGAACCGCCGCAGGGCCGGCCGGTCATTGTGGAAGACGGAGCGTTTCTCGGATCACGAGCCATCGTGGTGGAAGGCGTGATCATTGAAGAAGGAGCTGTTCTGGGAGCCAACGTCACGATCACCGCATCCACTCCGATCATCGATGTCAGTTCGGAAAAAGAAATTGTCTACAAAGGCCGCGTTCCCGCGCGCAGCGTCGTTATTCCTGGCATGCGCGAAAAAAAATTTCCCGCCGGAACGTACGGAACGCCCTGCGCCCTGATCATCGGACAGAGAAAAGCAAGCACGGATGAGAAAACATCCCTGAACGACGCTCTGCGTGATTTTGAGGTCAGCGTCTGAACAAATCAAAAGCATGAAAAATGTTCTGCTTTATACGGCCATTCTGGTTGTCTTTGGCGCCGGCATCTGGAAATTTCTTTCCAGTGTCGAGCGTCCGAATATCTCGCTTCTGAGCCATCCGTCAAAAAATCTTTCGACAGAAAATTCCCCGGCCCCGGCAAAACCAACAGAACCGGCAGCAAACAGAAATTTAGAAAATCCTGAAGTCTCTGCGGTTAATCGCCCAGCCGCGAATCCCGAATCGTCAAATATTTTTACTTTTTTTATTTATAATATATACGTAAATCTTCACAAACCGCTCAGCCTGCTTTTTATGCAGCTGCTGACAATCCTTTTTCTTTCGCGGCTCTGTTCGATTCTGTTCAAGAAGATGGGTCAGCCTGCTGTAATCGGCGAGATTTTTTCCGGTATTCTTCTGGGGCCCTCTGCGCTGGGACTGATACTGCCGGAAGTACGAGGCTTTCTTTTTCCGGAGAATTCCATTGAGAATCTGCAGCTCTTCAGCCAGGTCGGGCTGGTTCTGTTCATGTTCATCATAGGGATGGAGCTGGATCTGAAAGTTTTCATCGAAAAAGCGAATGCTGCAATTCTCATCAGCCACTCGGGAATCATTCTGCCGTTTTTTCTGGGCATCCTGTTGTCCTATTTCCTGTATCTTGATTTCGCGCCGTCCGGTCTGGCGTTTCAGTCATTTGCACTTTTCATGGGCGTTTCAATGAGCATGACTGCGTTTCCCGTGCTTGCTCGGATTATTCAGGAAAGAGGCATGTCGCGTAGTGTTCTGGGAAATCTGGCTCTGAGCTGCGCGGCCATCGGAGATATCACCGCCTGGTTCATTCTGGCTCTGATTGTTTCAATCGTCAAGTCCACCGAGCTTTCGCATGTGGCTTTTGTGGTGACCGGAACTGTCATTTTTACTCTGATTATGGCGCTGTTGATACGTCCCATATTTCAGAGAATGAGCCGTATCTATGTCAGCGGCGAAATTCTTGGAAAAGGGATCATGGCCGTCATTCTGTTCCTGCTCATCTCTTCTGCTCTGTTTACTGAAATTCTGGGAGTCCACGCTCTGTTCGGCGCTTTTCTTGCCGGTGTAATCATGCCTTCGGGAGCGCGATTTCGCGGACTGCTCACTGAAAAACTGGAAACGGTCGGCGAGATTATTTTACTTCCACTTTTTTTCGCGATCACCGGACTTCGCACAAAGATCGGTCTTCTCATAGATCCTTCTCTGCTTCTGGTAACAGGTCTGATATTGATCACTGCCATCACGGGCAAACTTGGAGGCGGCATGCTCGCAGCCCGGTTTGCCGGTTCGAGCTGGCGGGATTCTCTTGCCCTGGGCGCTCTGTTAAACACGCGCGGTTTGATGGAATTGATTGTTCTCAACATCGGATACGAACTTGGTATTTTCTCCGATTCGCTATTTGCGATGCTTGTCGTAATGGCTCTGGTCACGACAGCCATGACCGGACCGCTGCTGAATCTGGCAAAGCCTCGGACCGACTCAGGGCTGGCGCTGAAAGAAAAGAAAAAGCAGCGTCTGCATCTGCTTCTTGCCTTCGGTCCTTCCGCCTCCGGGATGTCACTTCTGCGGCTTGCAGAGGGACTGGTGGATAAAAAAAAGAACAATCCGGCTATCACGGCCCTGCATCTTACCCCTTCATCGGAATACACCCATAAAGAAGAAACGCTTTACAGAGACAGAAGCTTTGGACCTGTCATCGAACTGGCATCCCGGCTCAATCTTAAAATCGAAACAGAATTTAAAATTTCTTCCGATGTTTCCAGCGATATTATTAAAATCGCAAAACACAGGGAAGCCACACATATTTTCATGGGCGCGGCAAAGACGATTTTCGGCGACAATATCATGGCCGGGAAAGTCGGCGAGGTCATTCGCAGCACAAAATGCGGAGTGGGCATTTTTCTGGACCGACTGACTGTCAAACCGGAAAACATACTGCTGATCCATACCGGGAAAAAGGACGACGATCTGATGGAATTCGCGGAAAGATACTCCGTTCTATCAGGCCTGACCATCACCGTGCTGTCAAAACCGAACAATCCTGAGTTTGACGCCTGGCGAAGACATTTTCAGCGTCGCCTGTTTGAGAAAAGCCGCCTGAAACTTGTTGAGACTGTCGATCTCAAATCTGAAATCCAAAAGGATTATCATCTTATAGCAATGGGATACGATTACTGGATGACGCACGGTCTATCCGACTGTCGTGGAATAAATTCATCGCTGTTTATACTGCGCGGAAGAATACAGGATTGATGCCGGCTCAACGCTTCTGCGTGAGTATTCTCTGAATTTTTTATTACTTTCTGGCGCTGATATAAATCCGAACTGGAGCCGGATACCCTTCGCTTGTTTTATCGTCTTTTACAAACTCTGAAAAACATTCAATATCCGCCCATTCTGTGCGAAGCTGCTCATCAAATCCGGCGTGAATCAATTCAGTCTTTATCGCACTGTATCCGGCTCTGTGCAGCCAGCTTTCCAACGCTTTTTTATTCGGCACAAAATGAATACCTTTCGCGCCGCCGTATCGGCCCCTCGGAGAAAGGCTGACAGGATCGGCGCTGTAATCATCCGGCAACGCCATTGATTCCAGAACCAGCTGCCCCCCGGCCTTTAGAGACTGGCGTAATATCGCCAGTATTTCAGCTGGATTGGGATGGTGATAGACAACGCCCATACAGAGAAGGATATCAAATTCATTTTTTCGCTTTTCCAGATACCGGTACCCCTCCACCAGAAATTCCGTATTCGGCAGTGCATAAATACTGTTCAGGAAGCGATAGGTGTCATGGCAGTTCTGCGCCGGATCGAGGCCGAGCAGAAACTCCGGCTTTTCCTGCGCGGCTCTGTACAGAAAATATCCGTTGTTGCATCCCACATCGCAGATTCGGCGGCCGGCAATCGGATCGATGAACTTTTTTACACGATCCCACTTGAGATCGCTTTTCCAGCTGGCGTCGACATCATGTCCGAATATCTGAAATGGCCCCTTCTTCCAGGGACGGAGTTCCTTTAGACGCGCGGCAAGTTCCTGATGATCCGGATCGCTGAGTTCTTCCGCCCGTCCGAGAATGACGCGGCCGTTTTTTACATCAAAATAATCCGTCCTCATCAGGCTTTCAACTGAATCGAATCTCCAGAAACTGCCAGTCTGTATGTCTTATCCGGGCTGTATTCGCCTTTGAGAACAAACCGACTGAGAAGATTTCCAACCTCTTTCTGTATCAAACGCTTCAAGGGACGCGCTCCGTACTGCGCGTCAAAACCGCGCCTCGCCAGCCATTCCAGAGTATCGTTTCCAGCCTCGATCTTCAGATTCTGCTCGGCTGCGCGTTTCAGTATCAGGTCCACCTGGATCTTCACGATTTTCAGCAGCGATTCCATGGAGATCGGCTGGAAAAAAATGATGTCGTCCAGACGATTCAGAAATTCAGGCTTGAAAACACGGTGCAGCTCTCCCTGAATCGCCTTCTCCTTTTCCGCCATGGGCAATTCGCTTTCCATCAAAAACTGGCTGCCAATGTTGGATGTCATAACGATGATGGTATTTTTGAAATCCACGGTGCGACCCTTCGCATCTGTCAGCCGGCCGTCTTCAAAAATCTGTAGAAAAATATTCAATACTTCCGGATGCGCCTTTTCAATTTCATCGAACAGGATGACCTGATAGGGACGCCTTCGCACGGCTTCCGTCAGCTGGCCTCCCTCGTCATGACCCACATATCCGGGAGGCGCGCCGATCAATCTGGCGACGGAATGTTTTTCCATATATTCCGTCATATCGATGCGCACCATCGCGTTTTCATCATCGAAAAGAAAGCGCGAGAGAGCCCGCGCGGTTTCTGTTTTCCCCACGCCCGTGGGACCCAGAAATAAAAAAACTCCCACGGGCCGGTTGGGATCGGAAAGACCGGAGCGGCTGCGAAGTATCGCTTCCGTCACGGCGCTCAGTGCCGGATCCTGTCCGACGACACGCTTTTGAAGATCGACGAGCATTCCCAGAAGGCGCTCCTTTTCTCCCTGCATCATTTTCGAAACAGGAATGCCGGTCCAGCGCGATACGATTGTCGCAATGTCTTCGTAGGTGACCTCTTCTTTTAAATACTGCTTTGCCGTTGATGCGATTTTATTTTCCAGAGTCTTCAGCTCATTTTCCAGACCGACCAGACGGCCGTATCGGATTTCGGCGACTTTGTTCAGATCGCCCCTTCTCTCCAGTTCTTTTTCTTTGATGCGCCATTTGTCGATTTCTTCGCGTACTTTTTTGGCGCGGTCCACATCAATCTTTTCGTTTTCCCAGATGCCTTTTTTCCGGCGAAACTCCTCTTCGAAATTGGCCAGCTCTTTTTCCAGCGTTTCCAGACGGCCTCTGGAAGCCGGATCCTTCTCCATTTTCAGAGCCTCTCGCTCAATTTTGAATGATTGTATTTTTTTAGAAATTCTATCAAGTTCTTCCGGCAGCGAATCCAGCTCGATTCGCATCTTGCTGCAGGCCTCATCGATGAGATCGACGGCTTTGTCCGGGAGAAATCTGTCGCTGATGTAACGGTCAGAGAGCCGGGCTGCGGCGAGAATCGCTCCGTCCGCGATATGAATGCCGTGGTGCAGCTCGTAGCGGTCTTTGAGCCCGCGCAGAATCAGAATCGTATCGTCGACTGTCGGTTCAGAAACAAAAACCGGCTGGAATCGCCGTTCCAGAGCCTGATCCTTCTCAATGTATTTCTGGTACTCTCTGAGAGTCGTCGCACCGATGCAGCGGAGTTCGCCCCGGGCCAGCGCTGGTTTGATCATGTTGGACGCGTCGAGCGAACCCTCGGCGGCGCCGGCGCCGACAAGCGTGTGCAGCTCGTCTATGAACATTATGACATGGCCCTGGGACTGCTGCACTTCAGTGAGAACGGCCTTGAAGCGGTCTTCGAATTCGCCCCTGTATTTTGCCCCTGCGATCATCGATCCGAGATCCAGCGTGTAGATTTCTTTTTCGCGCAGACCGTCCGGAACCTCTCCGGCCACGATCTTTCCGGCAAGCCCTTCCACGATGGCCGTCTTGCCGACGCCCGGTTCGCCGATTAAAATCGGATTGTTCTTTGTCCGGCGGGACAGCACCTGCATGATTCGTCTGATTTCTTCATCCCTGCCGATCACCGGATCGAGTTTTCCTTTTTTAGCCGCTTCATTCAGATTGCGGGCGTATTTTGTGAGAGCCTCCAGGGTATCTTCCGGATTTTCGCTCTGAATGGGCCGGTCTCCACGAAGCTGCTGGAGAGTCTGTTTGATGAGATCGGGAATCAATCCAAGTTGGCGGAGATCTCCGGCAAGTTTCGATGAGGTGTCATTCAGATAGGCCAGAAGAATATGATCCGTGGACAGATACTGATCCTGCTGTTTTTTTGCCAGACTCTGGCCTTCCTGAAGAACTCTGATGAAACTTCTTTCCGGCTGAATATCCGATACACCTTCAACGCGGGGCAGACGGCTCAGATAGTTCTCGAAAACAGCATCCACTTCATCGCTGCTGATCCCGACCTTGGTCAGAAGCATCGATCCCATGCCGCCTTTCTGCCGGAACACTTCCCGGAGCAAATGCTCGGCAGTCAATTCCGGATGACCGGACTGCCGGGCCGACCGTTCCGCCTCTTCGAGGACTTCCTGAGCTTTGACTGTCAATCGATCGAGTTTCATGAATTCTACCTTTATTTGAATCTGCTCTTCACTCTGCAAGAACAGGACCTTCTGTTTGTATCAAGTAAAAGCCTGTCTGTGAACAGCCAATATCTGACGCTATGGCAATTTGTCAGAGGGACTGTAAATTTGACAATCCCGAGAACATCCGGCAATTTCAAGACCATCCTGTCTTAAAAAAAGTTCGATCTCATAGTCTGAAAATGATAGATTCTATTGACAGTGGTTCTTCACTTAAAAGTTTTGTCTGACGGAAAATGCTGCAGGGAATCTATCTGGATCAGCAGCACCGCACAAAATACAGGACGGCTGTAAAGAATGGCCCTGATTAAAATACTAAGAAAGCACAGCATCAAACTCAGTTTTGCGATTCTACTTGTCGGCGGCACAGCGTACATCTTTGGAACGGACCCAAAGTATACAGGCTATTCGCCGGATCAACCGATTCCTTTCAGCCATAAGATACATGCCGGTGAACTGCAGATGGACTGCCAGTTCTGCCATGTGGCCGTAGAAAGATCGGTCAATGCAACAGTGCCGGATACGGCAACCTGCATGAAATGCCATGAATTCATTGCATCGGACAGCCTGGCTATTCAGTATCTGAGACAGTCGTATTCTCAGGGCATACCTGTTCGCTGGATCAAGGTGCACGATCTGCCGGATCATGCAAGATTCAGCCACAAGCCCCATGTTGCAAGAGGCCTGGATTGCACTCAATGCCACGGTGATGTAAAGAATATGGACAGAGTGGAAGTTTTTTCCGCGTTCAATATGGGCTGGTGCGTGAACTGTCATCGTGATTACACAGCGCGGCTGGCTTTACAGGAAACCGGTCCGGGACACAATCATACTATTCATCTGTCAGATTGCGGTACATGTCATTATTGATACAGCGCGTCGTAGATTTAAGAACGTAATTAAAGGCTGAGAGCGAATGAAAAAAGTCGAAACTTCTGATTTGCAGAAATCCAATTCCAATTCCCGCCGCAAATACTGGCAGTCTCTGGAGGAGCGCACTTCTCCGGAAAAACCTGTATGGAATTCTCAGGAATTCCCTATGGACAAACACCAGATGGAAGAAGAATCCCAAAAGCTGTCCCTGAACAGAAAAGATTTCCTGAAATTTATGGGAGCAGGCGCCGTGATGGTGAACGCTGCCTGCCGGAGACCGACAGAGCAAATCATACCAGCGGTCATTCAGCCCCCGGAAATTGTTCCCGGCGTTCCGGTTTTCTATTCAACTACGGCTCCCGATGGAACCGGTCTGATTGTGCGGACAAGAGAAGGCAGACCAATCAAAATCGCCGGCAATCCCGATCATCCTCTTACACGGGGCGGAGTTTCGGCATGGAATGTTGCCTCACTTATGGATCTTTACGATCCAGACAGGCTGCGAAAAGCGGCAAAAATAAAAGACGGCAGGAAAATCCGCTATCCAGAAGCTGGAATCATAGCTGAGTCCCAGGCAAAAATAAAAAAAGGAAAATATGCAATTCTGTCCGGTCCTATCGACAGCCCTGCGAGCCGAGCGCTTTTTACGGCTTTCCTGGAAAAGAATCCAGGCGGGAAGCTTGTTGAAATCAGACAGGATCCAACTCTGCGCCAGATAGCAGAAGGCCAGAAAGCCTCGTACGGAACCAGTCTCATTCCATACTACAGATTCGACCGCGCTGATTATATCGTTTCAATTGACGGCGATTTTCTTGGAACAATGATCGCGCCATCAGTTTTCACGGCTGCCTATTCAGCACAGCGCGAGCTTCGCGCAGGCGGCCTAAAAATGAACCGTCTCGTTATGTTCGAATCGATGTATAGCGTCACCGGATCCAATGCGGACAACAGAATTCCAATCAAACCGGGAGACCAGGCGGTTGTGGCATTGTGTCTGGCTTCGCATATCGTGCTGGGCATGGGCGAAAGCGCGATGGCCGGCAACGGCGCTGTCAAAAAAATCCTGGAAGCTTATGCGCCCCAGAAAGCAGCATCCATACTGGGAGTCAATCCGGGAGATCTTGAAAAAATAGCCAGAGAGCTCTGGGAAAACCGCGGAAAAAGCCTGGTTGTGGGAGCCTCTCCTCTCTGCGCCACCGGCAGCAATACTGCAGTGCAGGCTGCTCTAAATCTACTCAATTCTATTCTGGAAAATGACGGTAAAACTATTGATTATTCACATCCGTTGCTTCTTTCAGCGGGCGTTTCGGATATGGATCTTAAAGAGGTTTTCGAAGAAATTCGATCGGGCGCCATAAAAACAGTAATCCTGGCAGGAGCAAATCCGCTGTATCATCTGCCTTCACAGCTCAATGCAGGTGAAGCGCTGAAGAAAGCGGAGCATATTCTATCGCTCAATGACAGAATTGATGAATCGTCGCTGCTTGCGCATGCGATTCTGCCTTCCAGTCATTTTCTGGAAAGCTGGGGCGATTCGGAACTGATAAAAGGCATTCTTTCGATTCGGCAGCCCGTAATACGACCTCTGTACGAAACAGCAGGTATTGAAGACCGGCTGATACAGCTTTCCGGCGGCGAAATCAACGGGCACAAAACATTCCACGATTTTATGAAAAACCGCTGGTCAGCGTATTCCGGAGGGGAATTCAGAACCTTCTGGCAGTCAGCCCTTCAGGGCGGATACTTTGCGCCGGGACGCGGAGCGCTGTCCGGCGCAGCGGCAGGAAGAAACTTCAATACGAGCAGTCTGGATGCGCTGCCGGCATCCCCCGCAGCCGTGAGTGTTGCATCGGATGAAGCTGTCCTCGGTCTCTATTACAACAATCAGGTTCTGGATGGAAGCGGCGCGAACAATGCCTATCGCCAGGAACTTCCGGATCCCGTGACCAAATGCGTCTGGCAGAATTACATTTCAATTTCGCCTTCGCGCGCGCGAGAGCTGAAATTCAAACAGGGCACCGTGGTAGAGGTGAAGCATCAGAACAAAACGATCGCTCTGCCTGTGCATCTGCAGCCAGGACTCCATCCACAGGCGGTGCTCATCGCGCTTGGTTACGGAAGAAAATCCGCGGGGATTGTAGCGGACGGCGTGGGCGTAAACGCACTGGACCTGGTGGCCTCCGGATCCGACTCTTTTGTGTTCTCTTCAGCCAAAGTAAAACTTACATCTACGGGCGATCGCGTGGATCTCCCCAATACTCAGACAATTTATCGCACAGGCTACAATACGGAAGACCGGGCATTTTTTGCAATCGGCAGCATGCCGGATGCCCCTTTGAGCGGCTCAAGCCAGCTGGAAGGCAGACCCATCATCCGGGAACAGACTCTGGAAGAATTCATCAAAAAGCCCGGCGAGCTCAAACCCGAAGGAATCGAGTATTCCGACAAAGTGGCAATAATGCCGACCTGGCAATACAAAGATCTGCGCTGGCACATGGTCATCGACCTGAATCAGTGCACCGGATGCGGCGCCTGCGTGACAAGCTGCAATACGGAAAATAATATTCCATCCGTCGGTCCGGATGAAGTCAACAGAGGGCGAGAAATGCACTGGCTGCGGATCGACCGATATTTCTCCGGCGGGGAAGACCGGCCGGAAGTATCACATCAGCCGATGCTCTGCCAGCAGTGCGAGAATGCTCCGTGTGAAAATGTCTGTCCGGTTGCCGCCACAACACACAACAGCGAGGGTCTCAATGTCATGACCTACAATCGCTGCGTTGGAACCCGCTACTGCGCCAACAACTGTCCTTACAAAGTGCGCCGTTTCAACTGGTTTGAGAACTGGTATTATATGGAAGGATTTGACCGCAAGATCCGCGATCCGCAGCATCTGGCGCTGAATCCCGATGTGAATGTCCGGGTGCGGGGAGTCATGGAAAAATGCACGTTCTGCATTCACAGAATCGCATCCGCCCGGCAGGAAATGAAAGCCCGCGGCGATGTCCGCATGCGCGATGGAAGCATTATCACAGCCTGCCAGGAGGTCTGTCCTTCTCAGGCAATATCATTCGGCGATATCAACGATCCAGAAAGCCGGGTTTCAAAACTGGCAAAATCTGACAAACGGGCTTACAAGGTCCTGGATTTTCTGGGAGTCAAACCGTCGGTAACGTATCTGGCAAAAATCCGAAATAAGGCATGAAATATGGCAAATCCTGTATCTGAAAAAGAGTATCTCAGCCCCACTCTGGTCACGGGGAATAAAAACTACAGCGCCGTAACAAGCGATATAGCGCGGCCGGTTGAATCGTTTCCCACCAAAATCTGGTGGGCTTCGTTCTCTGTTGCCCTTTCTCTCTGCATCATGTTTTTCGGCGAGATCGGCTATCTGATTGCGAAGGGGATGGGAATTCTCGGCATCAATGTGCCGGTCAGCTGGGGATCGTTTATCATTAATTTCGTTTTCTGGATCGGTATCGGTCATGCGGGAACTCTGATATCAGCAATCCTGTACATCTTCCGCCAGCAGTGGAGAACCGGCATCAATCGCTCCGCGGAGGCCATGACGATATTTGCCGTCTGCTGCGCCGGCGTATTTCCTGTGATCCATGTCGGAAGAATCTGGCTGGTTCTGATCTGGTTTCTTCCGCTTCCCAATGAGAGAGGAACACTCTGGCCGAATTTCAGATCGCCCCTGCTCTGGGATCTTTTCGCAATTTCAACATACCTCACAATTTCTCTGGTCTTCTGGTATATGGGACTCGTTCCCGATTTTGCCTCGATTCGAGACCGCGTAAAAGAATCCACAGCCTGGCAGAAAGTCAGAAAAACTGCCTACTCCGTTCTTTCTCTGGGCTGGGTGGGAAGCGCGCGGTCCTGGGCGCACTATGAATCCATGGCAATGATACTCGCCGGGCTTTCCGCTCCGCTGGTTCTCTCCGTGCACACAATCGTTTCTTTCGACTTCGCAACGTCGGTAATTCCCGGCTGGCACACGACGATCTTTCCTCCGTACTTTGTTGCGGGAGCTATTTTCTCCGGCTTTGGAATGGTTCTGACACTTGTGATTATCATGCGCGAAGTTTTCAATTTCAAGGATTATATCACAACCAAGCATCTGGACAACATGGCGAAGGTTACCATGCTGACCGGTTCGATTGTTGGTCTGGCCTACGCAACTGAATTCTTCATCGCCTGGTACAGCGGCAATCCATTCGAAGGCTTCACCTTCATCAACCGGGCTTTCGGACCTTACTGGTGGGCCTACTGGACGATGGTGTCCTGTAACGTAATTTCGCCTCAGCTTTTCTGGTTCAAAAAAATCCGGACGAATCCTGTCGCTCTCTGGATCATTTCTATTTTTGTAAATATTGGTATGTGGTTCGAACGGTATGTGATCGTGGTGACTTCCCTGCACCGGGACTACCTGCCCTCAAGCTGGGGGATTTATATTATGACCCATCATGATTTCTTGATTCTTCTGGGATCGTTCGGATTATTTTTCACGCTCTTTCTATTGTTCTGCCGTTTCTTCCCGGCCATCGCCATCGCGGAAACAAAGACGGTCGTAAAATCTCCGGATGCCAGAGGCTACGGACACTGATACAGGAAAAAAAAATGAGCAATGATAAGAAATTTATAGATTCTTTCGCTGAAAAACTCGACTCAATGCTTTCCGGTCCCGGGCAGGCCTGGAACAGATTCGCCGATCGTTTTTTTCAGTACACATACCGGGAAACAACAAAGGGAGTATTTGGTCTTTTCGACTCGCCTGAAAAAATTTCCGGCGCCGCTAAAAAAGCCCATGAAAAGGGTTACACGAATTTTGACTGTTTTACGCCCTTCCCGGTGCACGGCCTGGAACTCGATATGGGATTCAAGAGATCCAAGGTCCCGTACATCACGTTCTTTATGGGCCTGACCGGGCTTGCGATAGCCTTCATTCTGCAGTCGATGGTGCACGAGCAGGTAATACCGAGATGGTGGGAATTCTTCGATCCGTATCCAAATCTTCGCTCCTATCCGCTCAATATCGGAGGAAAACCAACATTCAGCTGGCCGGCAATGATTCCCATCTGTTTTGAACTGACCGTGCTGATCGGCGGACATTCCACAGTGATTGGATTGATTTTACTGGCCCGGCTCTATCGTCCTTTCCGCAAAGTGCTGCATCCGGATTTGACAAACGACAAATTCGGCCTGTGGATACCATCGGATTCGGCGCAGTATTCGGAAGAAAGTGTAAAGCAGTTTCTCACAGAACTGGGCGCGAAGGAAATAACGACTGTTTCGAATACATGAGAAATTATAAACTTTCAATAGATATACATTAATCAATATAGAATATAGAATATAGAGAATCAGTATGAAATTAATTAATAAAGTCTTCGTCAGTAATCATGCCCTGTTTCCGGAATTGGCCACGAAAGGACACGAAAAAACACTAAAAAAGATGTTCCGTTTACAGGTTTTTAAATCTTTCGTGCCCTTTCGTGTAATTTCGTGGCTTAGCACATTTGTAGTATTGGCGATGACATTTTCCTGCAATTACAGGGGAAATCTATCCGGTATACACTGGTTCCTGGACATGCACGACAATCTTGCCGTGGAAGCTCAGGAAGAAGATCCTCTCACTCTGGATCTTGCAAAGCCGACCGGATGGTGGAAAAGTTCCGGAACCGTTGTTTCCTGGGGCGGTCCCGGTTCGTCGATACGCATTCCTCCGGAAGGATCCGTGCCTCGCAATTTTGAACCGTATCCGTACGAAGAAAGTGAATCCGATCTTGCCGGGGAAGAGCTGGCGAATCCCCTTCCCCGAACCAGGAACATTCTGGAACGGGGTCAGAAAGAATTCAATATTTACTGCTCCGTCTGCCACGGAAGACTTGCGGACGGACACGGAAGCGTGGCCGCGCGTTTTCCAACACGTCCGCCCAATCTGGTCGCGGGGCCGGCCCGAGATTTCAAAGACGGTAAGATATTCCATCTGATAACAATAGGCCGGGCTTCCATGAAGCCGTTCGCAGCTCAAATCCAGCCGGCAGACCGATGGGCCATCGTGCATTATCTGCGGGCCCTCCAGGCGAATACTGCAAACCAATAAAATAGATAACGAGAAAAAAAATGGTTAAAACTGATCCATCCGCATTACAATTCAAAATTCCCAGGAAGCTGCTTGTTATCTGTCTGACACTGATCGGTGTTGGAATTGCGCTCATAGCCGCGCAGATTGTTTTTCCCTGGCATGCGCACGGCGCCGCCGAACACGCCGGGAATCCCAGATTGTTTAAATCGCTGCTCCTGGGACTTCTGATCGCCGTTCCTCTAGGATTGTGCGGATTGTTTTTTACGGCAGTGAACCACGTTTCCGGAGCCTTCTGGAGCGTAACGCTTCGCCGTCTTGCGGAGAGCTATTTCTGGTTTCTTCCGGTTGTGGCGCTGCTGATGATTGCGGTGTTTTTCGGGCTGGGCGATAATTATAAATGGGTTCATGAAAGCGACCAGCTTCTCGAATGGAAAAAACCCTGGTTGAATCCCTCGTTTTTTATCGGCAGGAATCTGGCCTGGCTTGTCATCTGGGGATTTTTTGGATTTATGTTCTGGCGAATTTCGACGCGCCAGGACGAAGATGGAAATGTTTCCCGAACAAAACTTCTGGCAAAACTGTCGGCCGGTTTTCTCGTTATTTTCGGGCTATCGTATTCAGCCAGCTCCTGGGACCTGAGCATGAGTCTGGAACCGCACTGGTTTTCAACAATGTGGGCCGTGTACATTTTCGCCGGAATGGCGCTTACCATGTACGCCTCGTTCATTCTCTGGATCTGGTATCTCAAATCGAAAGGATTTTACGGCGAGACGCTGAATGAAAACCACTTTCATGACGTGGGAAAATTCATGTTTGGACATACCATTTTCTGGACCTATATCGGCTTCAGCCAGTACATGCTGATATGGTACGCGCATATACCAGAAGAGACATCATTTTTCAAAACCAGAACAGACGGCGAATGGGCCGTAGTCAGTTTCCTGCTTCCGGTCATACGTTTTGCAATACCGTTTTTTATGCTGATCAAAAGAGAAGTGAAGAGAAATATAAATTACATGGCGGTGGTGGCATCGATTGTAATATTCGGGCAGATATTTGATATGTACTGGGTGACCTACCCGACTCTGAATCACGATGGAAGCTTTGTGCTCTTCTGGTGGCAGGAACTCGGACCGCTTTTCCTGGTTGCGGGAAGTTATGTGCTGATCGTGGCAAAAGCGCTGAGCATGAAGTCGCTCATACCGGCAAAGGATCCCCGGCTGGAAGAGTGCCTGCACTGGCATCAATGACGCGAGGAATCGGAACAGCAATATGAAAGAAATAAAGAATACAAGAAACGAATTGAACTACACAATGCGCATTGCGGCCTTCGTGAACATACTTCTTATCACTGTTTTATCCGTGATGATGTCCGCTTGCAGCGGCGGCAAGGAGCCTCCGGTTTACACCGTCACCGCGGAAAGAATGTATGAAGGTTCCCTTTACTATGCTTCATCGGACTGCGCGAAATGCCACGGTGTCAAGTGGGACGGTGACGGCCCCGATGCGACTCGGTTGAAGAAAATCGGATTGACGCCCACCAATTTTACCAGAGCCAATCCCGACAGGTCCCCCGCCGACTATTTCCAGGCGATAACCGGTCCGGCAGTCTTTTTTCAATCCCATCCAGCCGCGAAATCTGAAGAAGGCGGAAAGGAACTCTCCCGGATGGCAGTTTCGCATGCGTATCTTGCCTACACAGACCGTGCCCGATGGGCCGTGGCAAATTATCTTTTCTCCCTGAACGGTCCGGTCGCGGAGAAGGATCAGGAAAAGCATGATACTTCTCTGGAGCGCGGAGCGCGAGATACTGAGCGGGCCTATGCTTCGGGACGGAACTGGGAAGTCGGCTACACGCGCGATACAACCGCCTCGCCGGATCTGAACACCCTGATTCCCAAAGCCGGTATTGTAGAGGAAGAATCGCTCGGTCAGGTATCTGATGAAAGACGAATTGTATCTTTGGAGTTCGGCCGGGGAGCGGATCTTTACAGGAATAACTGCGCGCAGTGTCACGGCAATTACGGCCAGGGCGGTGTGTCCTCGATTCGATTCGGTCTGATTCCGGAGGCCAAATCTTCAGCCATACTGAACAGACAGCGCGCCGTACACCTAACTGCCGTCGATTTTGCCCAATCCCCGGCGCTTGGTTCAGTCAATGCTTTCAAGGATGGACATACCAACGGAGGCGTTTCGTCCGCGTATCAAAATTTCGCCGATGAAGACTGGCAGGAACTATATGTTTTCGTAAAACGACTGGCAGGAAAATAATTTCATGAATCCAAAAGAAAAATTCAATAAAGTTATTAAATACTCCATACTTTTTGGCATTGGATGGACCGTGATTGCGCTTCTTTTCGGAGTTATCAATCGCGTCCAGCTCATATTGTTTTTTCCATCCTCGGATACAATTCTGGGATACGGAATTCTGAGACCTGTATTCACAACCGCTCTGATTTTTGGCGCCGTGCTTTCCCTTTTTACAGGCATTGCCTATCACAGTCTGCAGAGAAAACTTGAATTGAAACTGGAATTAGCCGCGCGAATCGGAATGTACGTGCAGCAGCTGGCTGTGCTGCTCTCTATTATAAGCATTGTTGCCGGCTACAACGAGGGACGAGAATACGGTGAGGCAGGCTGGATTCCCGACTGTCTTACCGCGCTTTCAATTTTTATTTTCCTGGTTGTTGTTCTCGTTTCACTCAAAGGCGCAGAATCGCCGAGCCGCGGTCAGATATTCATAGTTCTCTCCGCTGCAGGCGCTCTGCTGGTTTTTGAATTCGGCAATGCCGGTATGCCTTACGATATTTTTTCATCTGTTCCCTATACGGCGGGGCTGCAGGACGCGTCCGTTCAGGAATTTTACCGGTCCGGTGTGCTGGGATACTTTCTGCTGTTTCCATTATTTGCGATTCTCTACAGCTATGTGCCGGCCTACCATAATATCCAGCTGTACAGCAGTTCCATGGCCAACTTCCAGGCCTCCGCAATGGCATTGTTGATACCCGTTGCCGGCGCGGCGAATCTGGCCTTCAGTCCTGTTCCGGGCGGTCTTCAGACATTCGGCATGATATGCGCGCTGGCGCTCGGCGCTGCCCTTCTTGCGGGAGCGATGAATGTAAAATATACATTGAATAACGGTCCCATCGCTGTTGATCAGGACGATATTTCAAAGTTTTTTTCCCGCGGCGTTTTCTTCCTGATTCTTTTCACGACTGTTCGCGCCATCGGCTCTTTTCGCTGGGCACAGGAGCGTTTCGCCTATACCTGGATAAACAGCTCCGATATCAGCCTTGACACGGTCACGTACGGTATGCTGATTCTTTTCGGAAGCGCTTTTATTGCCTCACAGCAGCTGCAAAACAGAAAGGCATCTGCCGGTCTTGTGAAATCGACCCTGATTTCTCTAACAGCCGGTTCCGCTCTGCTGTTTACTGGAACGGCAATCGCCGGATTTTTCCAGTCCATCGCGCTGCGCTCAACCGGAGCCGACGGAGCCCTTTCAGTTAAAACCTGGCAGGATACGCTTCTTTCCGGATCTTTCATTTCTTCAAAAGATCCGGCCGTTCAGTTCCTTTCGGGCGCAGGAGTTCTCTCGCTGACCGGCATCGCTGTTATTTTTATAGGTATTCTGCTCGGCACACTCACATTGCTTCTTGTTTTCTTTGCCAATGCTCAGCCCTACGGAGAGCCGGACTTGCACAAAAAAATCCAGGCGCCGATGCATATCAGCCAGGGAGCCCATTGATGAAATCACCAGTTGAATCAGTAACGAATTGGATCGCAGACATACTGGCACGACCTCTGGCCAGCGCGATTGCGGCGGCAGCTGCAGGTCTGGCGGGTTTTTACTTTGCCGTGTGTTTTCCTTTCACCCCGGATTTTCAGGGAACCGGTCCGCAACTGTCAATAACAGACCCGTCGGTTTTTGCCGGACAGGAAGTATACCATCAGGAAGGCTGTCAGTACTGTCACAGCCAGAACCTCCGTCCGATTTCCTGGGAAGTGAATCGTTTCGTAAACCTGGAAAAATATGGAAATTTTCCGCTTCCGGAAATCGTGGAATATTCACATGAGTCTCCGTCCATGAGAGGTAGTTTTCGAATCGGACCGGATCTATCAAGACTTGCGGGAAAATATACAGAAGAGGAACTTGCAAGACTGCTGAAGAACGCGGAGAGCGACTCAATGCTCACAGCAAGTCATCAATTCGGATATTTATTTGAACCAGACCAGACTGTATCCGGTCGGGCAATGTCCTGGAAAATACGGGCGATGATGAATGCAGGCAATGCCTTCTCAGATCCATTCCAGCGAGGTTTCTTTGACCGGCTGGAGAATCGAACCAGAGGGGATTTACTGGTCCTTTATTTAGCGTCGAGAGGAAAGGTTTCCATGCAGTTTGCCGGAAAATACTACGCTCAGCAATAGGATATTGTTCAAAATAGAAAGATTACTGTTATACATTAATTGGGAAAAGGAATTGTTTATGTCTTCGAATCATTCGGACAAAGAATCCGCCGGTAAATCGATACCGAACTGGCTGTTATTTTTATTCTTCGGCGCTGTTGTCTGGGGCGCAGTGTACGGAATCTTCATGCACGGATTTCTTGGATATTCTCAGAGCAGCGCTTATCGAGATTCTACAGGTCAGAGTTTTGCCGTGGCATTCATCCCGGAAAAACCTGAGCGAAATGCAGCATCCATCGCCAATGGAGAGGCGTCAGCCTCAACCAACTGCGGAGCCTGCCACGGCGGCCCGGCTCTTACAGGAAGTATCGGTCCAAATCTCACGGATGACACCTGGCTGCATGCCCAGGGTCAGATGACAGAAACAAGATTGGCAGAGCTGATCATGAAAGGCATACTGCCGGCCGATGCTAAAACAGAGAAAGGAAAGCAGGGCGGCATGCCTCCCAGGGGAACGCTTGGCAGCGACCGTCAGGTATGGGAAGTGATCTATTACCTTTCTTCAAAAAACAGAAGTATCCGCCAGGACGCAACTCCCTGACGGCCGGGATTAAATTGAAAGAAAATACAGTTCTTTTCTGGATTCAAATTCAGCTGCTGGTTGTATTTCTACTGTTGGGATTTATTATTTTTCGAAGTTATTCTGCTCCGGCGCCTGTCGCCGCTGGGTCAGAGAATTTCTTCAGAGCCGCATCTCCTCGTTCCGACAGTGCACCCGGCCCATCCGCGCCGCAAATCCGCTCCAGGGGGGAATCGTCCTTTTATTCTGAATTTCTTCGCCAGCGGACAATGGGCCCTGATTTCTATGATCCCATTCTATCGCGGCCTTCAGGCAGAGGATTCAGGACAAGATACAGCGGCTGCGATTATTACGGCTGCTACACAGGATCCTACCGGTATTACAACGATGCCTACCGGTGGCGGGAATCTTTCTGATTCAAATCGAATTCTGGAAGTAATCCACTCGCAGAAGAAGACGATTCCGCATACCACGAAAATTTGTTTTTTCCAGACAGCCGAACAGATCGATTTTTTTATTTCCCGCAGCTGCCTCTGAAAAATCCCGGCCCCGTTTCCAGACGACGCATTCCAGATACGAAGGCGCTTCCGGAAGCGAAAAAAAAGCATGACGTCCGTCCGTGTAGAACTTCAGTTTATGCACTCCCGTATTTTCAATCTTGATCACCGGCTGGGGATTGCTAGCGCCAAATGGTTCCAGCCATTCCAGTTCTCGATATGTGTCATGATTCAGCTGAAACGGCTTCATAATAAGATGATGCGATATCTCTGACTGCATCTGTGCATTTTCGCTGAAAAAGCTTCCCGCGTTTTTGCCCATAATGCTTTCCAGCTCGTCAATCTTATCATACTCGATTGAAAATCCGGCTGCTTCTGGATGACCGCCGAACTGGATCAAAAGATGCGAAGCCGTATCAAGAAGATGAAGAATATTCCGGCCGCCCATCGATCGAGCCGATCCTTTTGCATGCTTTCCGTCCCGGTTGATGTAGATTACAGGGCGCCCGTACTTTTCCATAAGCCGTGTCGCCACAATTCCGGAAACTCCCGGTTCGAGCTCAGAATGATAGCAAAAAATTACAGGCAGATCAAGTTTTGCGGGATTTTCCTCAAAATGTTTCTCAACGATCAGTTCGTTGCGAACTGTGCGAAGCTTGCGTTCCTCGTTGAGTTTGCGCAGTGATTTCGCCAGTTTGGCCGCTTTTTCGCGGTCATTTTCCATCAGGAGTTCCAGCGCCAGCGATGTCTGCCCCATCCTTCCTGCCGCATTCAGAGCGGGTCCGATCGTCCAGCCCAGGTCACGGCTGAGAATTTTTTCTTCTCCGGGATTGAGCTCCCGGATCAGCGCCGCGTATCCAGTTCTGAATGTTCGAGTTCCCCTGTTCTGTGAATACGCAGCCTGCCCGATGCCTATTCTTACAAGCGATCGGTTCTCGCCGATAAGCGGAACCATATCCGTAACAAGACCCACCGCCGCCAGATCGCTCTGCGAAATTACAAACTCACGCAGACGCGGCCTTGCGCGAATAAGCCGGGAAAGAATTTTTTTTCCTTCCCGGTGAGGATTCCATAGTGAAATATCATCGTACGCAGTAACCGGATCCACCGGCAGGAATTCAAATCCCTCATATTCTGAAAGCGACTTGAGATTCTCTATAGAGTCAAATTTTCCCAGATAGCTTCCGCATCGAAACGCATGGCCGGCCGCCTTCCCTTCCTCCAATTGTTTCTCCGGGTCAGAATCCAGAACCACATAATGAATTATACGCCATTCCTTTGT
Source organism: Spirochaetia bacterium (assembly GCA_009885105.1). GTDB lineage: Bacteria > Spirochaetota > Leptospiria > Leptospirales > Leptonemataceae > VFLI01. The sequence goes on from VFLI01000011.1 coordinate 22,013, forward strand.
ATGAGACAGAGCGAAGCCCAGAAGAAGTTTGAACACAAGTCCGACCGTGGCAATCTTGCCTTCATGCTCCAGTTTCTCCTCCATCCTCATGGGATTCACAAATGCGCATCGCAAATCGTCAACCGTGCGGTCGTGTATCTGATGATGATCCAGTATGATCACCTGTTTTCCCGCATCCAGAAGCTGTTTGATTTCCGGACCGTTGGATGTTCCCATGTCAAGGAGTATGATAAGCCCTGCCGGACCTGTAAGTATTTCTTCAAAAAAATTTCCTGACAGTCCGTAATCATCTCCCTGATCCGAGACTTTCATGCTGAGCTTTCCTCCCATTTTCTCATGATTCTCTCGGAGAAAGCTGCTCAGAAGCGCTGTGGAAGCGACGCCGTCCACATCTCTATCACCCGCAACAAGCACGGTTTCCTTATTGTCTATTGCCTGACGGAGGAGAGTGACTGCTTTTTCCAGATCAGGCAGAAGGAGCGGACTGTGGATTCCTTCCACGTCTGTGGCAAAAAAATCCTCGGATAGAATCTCTGAAAAGTCTGGGTGGCGGGACAGTTCATCCAGAAACTCGTTTCTGAGCTTTTCTGCGGTATTTGTCCTGCTTGCATTCACTGGCACATAATTATTGTATTATGTCTCTGTGACAATCAGATAATACAATCTAGTTTTTTTCTCCGCTGGAGAGATATTTTAACTGCCATAATGTCAGTCAATGAAAGCTTTCTCTGAAGAGCGAGGGTCTGTGATTCTCAAAGAGGGGCAGAGAATCTTCGACAGGATCATAATATCTGGCATGCCTGGACAGCCGGGAGGGCGCAACAAAGTACTTGGATGAGAGATCACCTACCTCACGATAAAAGAGCCGGTCAATGAAAAGAAGGAATCCCAGAAATGAATGTCTTCGGATCGCCTTTTCAGCATAGGCAGCGCAGGAAGGATACATAGGGCAGCGCGGTCCGTCCAGGTGTGTTCCATATTCTCTATGCTCCCGGATTACAGCCATCAAAGGACGGAAAAGTATGCTGCCTTGCTCTTCTTCCTGATCGTTTTTCTGCGCGGATGAACAGCAAAAGGATAGGCAGCAAAAAAGCGCTGAAAAAATGATCTGGTGATTTTTCTTCAAACCTTCAGCATTAAAATACATTCCGGGGATTTCGTCTACAATGTTATTCCCGTCAGTGTAAGATTCAGCACTTTGAGATTCTGCTGACAGCAATTTTTATCTGCTTCAATGGAATTTCTTGACACCGCCCGGCCGCGTTCTAATAGACAGATATGACACGACGCCGCGTTTACATTCTAATCAGTTTGATTCTGGGTGTCTCAATTGGCACGAGCGCTTGCCGGGACTCATCGGGAGAATACAAAGATTTTATACAATCGCAGCTGCGATTCCAGAGAGAAGCGACTCTCAAACTTCTGGATGAAATTGAGAAAACTGGACGCCCGGCTGAAGCGCTTGCATGGCGAGCCGGTCCCGGCCGCGCGCCCATCGGCTGGCAGATTATGCATCTGGCCTCAACGGAAGACCGCATGTCTGGTTCGATCGGCGGACAGCCTGCCGTGTCGGAATCCTGGTCTGATGAGTTCAAGAGCGGAAAAGCGGCGAGCGGCAATATTCCATCTGCGGCGGATATCAGAAAATATCTGTCAGATTCACGGTCATCTCTTGAGAGAGCCGTCCTTGTATTTGATATGAAAAAGATTGATGAGAAACCAAAACCAGACTCTCACTTCGCGTACAGAAGAATGTTTCAAATACTTCTCTGGCATGAGGGACATCATCAGGGACAGGCGCTGGCAACATTCAATCTTTATAAAGCGGCCAACAATGCGGGAGATCAAAAACAGGAGCCGTGATGATAAGAATTTCGCCACTCTCCATTTCTCTGATAATATTCATTTCGACAGCGGCACAAGGCCTGTTGGCTCAGGACAGCGCAATCAGCGGGGACATTTTTTATGTCAGGGGCGACTACGTGCTGGCCAGACTTGAGTATGAAAGAGCTCTGCTGTCGCCCATGTCGGAAGAAAAAGAAGACATGCTTATCGCAAAATCAGGGCTGAGCCTTCTGCGCACAGACAAGTTCCGAGAGAGCGTGCTCTCACTTCGAGGGGACAGAAGCTTCAGTGTCATGTATCTGCGCATGTATGCGTCGTTTCGCGCAGGATATGTGGAAAGAGCTCTTATCGATCAGGGGAAAATCCTGGATAGTGCCGCAACTCAAAGCAGCCAGAAGGGAAGAGCGAAACTTCTCGGGGGAAGCGTATATCTGGACAGCGGTGATTTTCCGGAAGCCGAAAGATACTACACGCAACTGCAGAAGGATACGGAAGATGAAATTGTCCAGCGGCTGTGCGGATCCGTTCTGACTTCTATGAGCGCCTACACTGAGATTTCCCGTAAAAACCAGATTCTGGCTGGCTTTTTCTCGGCTGTCCTTCCGGGAAGCGGCCAGCTTTATGCCGGGCACACAGCGGATGCTTTGTCTGCTTTTTTTTTCAATTCCATGTTCATTGGCTCCGCATCTGTAATTTATAATCTGGAAAACAGAGCCGGCAGATCTCACACCGCATCCGGTATTTTCGGATTTGTTGCTCTGATTTTTTATCTGTCAAATATAACGGGAGCGATTGCCGCTGCTTCGCAGACAAATGTTTACAATGAAAGAAAATTCCAATCAGAAATACGGGAGAAATTTTTCAACCTGGATTATGTTCAGGATACAAGCGGAATAAGTTTTATTACGTCATACTGAAAGCTCCATGGTCACTCAGATTGCATATTTCTCCTGCTTTTTTATTTCCGCTTCGGTACTGCTTTTTATCATCATTTATGCGCTGAATAAAAGCTCAATCCGCGGCTATATGGTTTTTATTTTATTCTGCTTCTCCAGTCTCATTTTTACCATCGCTGATTTTTTCTCGGTCCTTTCCTCTACGCCGGAAACAGCCCTGTTCTTTTTTAATTTCCGGTTCATCGGACTGGCGGGCAATCCAGTAATTTTTTTTCTTCTTGCGGATGTGATGACGTCCAGTACCGGCAGAATTTCAATAACGATTCGGAGTCTTCCCTGGATGATTCCTGTTTTAACACAGATAATGATATGGACCAACAGTTATCATGGTTTGTGGTTGAGCCATAATCCAGAATTTGGCTATCATGATGGTCTGATGCTGCCCGATTTGAGCACCCGCAAACCGGCTGTCTGGTTTCACCTTCATGTGTTTTACAGTTACTTCTGCCTGATTTTTGGAATGGGACGCATTCTGTATTCCGGAATACGCAACAACAGGCTTTTTATTTCTCAGATGATTACACTGTTTGCGGGCTGGCTTTTTATGATAGGCAGCGCTCTTGTCCCGACTTTCAATCTAATACCTGGATTGAGATTCAATGTGATTGTCCTGGGTCTTGCAGTCAGCAGTATGTTTTATGCTCTGGCAATGTTCCGATACGGTTTGATGGATATTGTCCCTGTATCGCGCTCCCTTCTGATCGACTGCATGGAAGAAGCGATGCTTGTGCTGGATTCGAAGCTTCGCATCCTTGACTTCAATCCAGCATTCAGCCGGATATTTGAAACACTGCAGGGGTACGCGCCGAGAACCGGCGCCGTGCTTCCTGAATTATTCCAGGATCTCGCGCCCAATCTAATCTCGAACCAGAACGATTTTTTTTTCCCGCTGATCAGAAAAGGTAAAACAGATTACTTTGAAGTTTCCTATCATCCGGTAAAACAGAGCAGCGATTCAGCCGACGGCGCGCTTTTAATTTTCCGCAATGTGACCGATAAATTGCGAACAGAATATGAAATACAGAAACTCAAAAGCGCGGTCGAACAGAGCACTGCCTGTGTGGTGATCACTGATCTCGAAGGCGCCATTGAATATGTAAATCCTGCTTTTACGACTCTGACCGGATACACATTCGAAGAAATCCGCGGCAAGAAATCAAATTTTCTTAAATCTGGAACCACACCGCCGGAAACCTATCAGGATCTCTGGCAGACGCTGAAGGCAGGCAATCAGTGGCGGGGAGAGTTCCACAACGTTGCCAGAGACGGACGCCTTTTCTGGGAATCGGCCATTATCTCGCCCGTGCGCGACAGCAGAGGACTCATTCACAACTATGTGGCGGTGAAAGAGGATGTAAGCGAACGAAAACGCAAGGAGTTTCAACTGAAGGAAGAGGCGTCCACCGATGGACTGACAGGTTTAACGAACCGGAGGCATTTTGACTTAATACTGTCAAAGCTGTTAGAAAGGAGCAAACCTGTTACTGATACGATGGTTCTGACGCTGCTCATGGTTGACGTGGACGATTTCAAAAAAATCAACGATACTCACGGTCATGCGGTCGGCGACATTGTTTTAAAAACCGTGGCACAGCGCTTGATCCAGTCTCTGAGAACCAGCGATACAGCGGCCCGAATCGGCGGAGAGGAATTTGCGGCATTGCTTCCCGGCAGCGGCATTGAGGAAGCTGTGAGAATTGCAGAACGACTGCGCCTGGCAGTCAAAGGAGAATCAATTCGGGTAAACGATGTAGAGCTTCAGGTGACTGTCAGCATCGGAATAGCGGGCACGGATTCTGAAAAAATAATGAAGCCGGATGAAATTTTGGCTCATGCCGATGAAGCGATGTATCAGGCAAAACGAAACGGCAAGGATCAGGCGGTAGAATATCAGAGCATTGTCGGAAGAATAAAATCCGCGTAAATCAGTTCTGCCTTTTTTCTAATAGAGGAAACAATCGAATTTTCAACCAGAGAAAATTCGACAAACATATATTCTCCCTCCGGAACACGAAACAAATTCTCAGCGCCGGGACTGCTGTCTATTTCATGAATCTCAACTCTTCCAGTAATTCTGTGATTCGTGATCGAATGACGAAATTTGTTTTCAAATCGTCGGACGCTTTTCTGTTTCAGCCATGAAGATTTTGGCGACTGCCAGAGAATCTTTTTCCTTTCTGCAATGATGCACGGATAAAACCATAAGTTTTTAAAAAAATATGACCGCTCGCCGCGGAAAAGCCAGAGGCCTGGTTTCCTATTGTCAGCGAACACCTGAACAACCAGCTCAACATCATTTTTTTTCTGCGGGGATCGAACGCCAATTCCCGAAGCGTACTCGTTCTGACCCGTCTGATAACTCAAGCATTGATTTTTTAGCGGGCAATTCATGCAATCCGGCCGCCCCGGGACGCAGATGGTTTCTCCAAGCTCCATCAGCGCCTGGTTGTGTTCGCCCGGCGAATTACACTGCTCTATGAGTATATACGATTTTTCGCGAAAATATTTTTCAGGAGGCTCTCCGGCCTGATTGAACAGACGGCAGAAGATTCTCTTAATATTCCCGTCCACCACAGGATGCGGTTTGTCGTAGGCTATGCTGATCACAGCGGCCGCCGTATACCGTCCCACACCGGGAATCTCCAGGGCAGATTCCATAGTATCCGGAAAGATGCCGTTATGTTTTTCAACAATGTGCCGGGCGCCTGCGTGCAGATTCCGGGCCCGTGAGTAGTATCCCAGTCCCTTCCACGCCTGCAGAACCTGATCCAATCCTCCCTCGGCCAGCGCTTGCACGGAAGGATATATTTTCATAAATTCTGAATATCGGGGAAGCACGGTACTCATACGAGTCTGCTGCAGCATTATTTCAGAAATCCAGATGCGATAGGGATCCCTGTCTGCGCGAAATGGCAGGTCCCTGCCCGACTTTCTGTACCATCTATAGAGAGGCGACAGATCCATCTCAGATTGTCGGGAAATAATCGAACGCCGTTTTTTTATTTTCGATAAATTTTTCATAGCTTATCCGTCCCAGCGCGCTGCCGGCGGCGGCTTTCAAAAATTCATCCTCAACGTTGATTTCTTCATTCATCAGGGGCAGGACCGAATCGCGAAGAAAAAATTCCGGGATAATCTCCGGATCCAGTGCGGACTTTTTGTTGTTGAACGGGCAGACCTCCTGACAGATATCGCAGCCAAATACCCATCCGCTGAGTTTGTTCTGAAACTTTTCCTCGATCCTGGATTTCAATTCAATCGTGAGATAGGAGATACATTTGCGTGCGTCTATTCTGTATGGTTCCAGCGCCTGTGTCGGGCATGCGTCCAGACACTTTCGGCAGGTCAGGCATCGATCCTTCTGGGACTCATCGGGCGGCAGCGGAAGATTCAGGAACAGAACGCTCAGGAAAAAATAAGACCCGATCTCTGGATGGATTATATTGGTATTTTTTCCCTGCCATCCGATTCCCGCCATTCGGGCAAGAGTTTTCTCGGCGACGGGAGCGGAATCCACCGTGATTCGGCCTGCCGCTTCCGGAAAAATCTTCTGAATCTCTTTCAGCAGATTGACGCCTTTCTTCCTTAATATTTTATGATAATCGCGGCCGGCGGCGTATCGGGAAATTTTAATTTTGCTCTTTTTAATAATATCCTCAAAGCGGGGTAGTCTGTACAACGAACCCAGAACCATTACGCATTTCGCCTGGGGAAAAACACCGGCCGGATTCAATCGCAGATCAAGATAACGGCGAAACCATTGCATGCTTCCGTGATGGCTGCGTCTCACAAATTCAATGTAATTGTGCCTGTCTTCCAGATTCAGTTCAACAGGGGCAAAACCGGCCAGATTATATCCAGAATCCATGGCCAGTTTTCGAATTGCCTCACGGTCCTTAAAAATATCCGGCTCTGTTTCCAGGTTTGATGCAGCTTTCATACAAGATTCGTCAGAATTTTTTTATGGAAAGAGCTGAAGCGTTCCATGGTTCGCCGGGCCTCTTTCCAGCCTCCGCGCAGCGGATACGAATCCCGCCGGCTAGAAAAAGATCCAGGATTCTTTTTCAGCATACTGGATTCTGCATTTAGAAAATCAATCACATTAATTTTGGATTCTATTATCTCAGGAATCGGGATTGATTCATACCGCAGCCCGGCCCACTCCGCAAACTGTCTTGCAACATGAACGCCTCCGCCGGCCCTGGCCGAGGCATTGTATCCGGCCACATGCGGTGTTGCGTAAGTTGGCAGTTCAATCATCTCGACCCCGGGCGGCTCTGAAGGAAAAACATCCATAATTGAGCGAAAATTTGCGCAAAGTTGCCGGAAACTCCGGCTGGTAAAAATTGAACCGCGAGCGGTGTTTATGATCGAGGCGCCCGGGCGGATCTGAGAAATATATTCATCATCAATCATATCGCGGGTCGGATGCGGACCGGTGTCGGTCAGCGGAACATGAAAAGATACGATATCGCAGGCCAGCACTTCTTTCAGAGGCCGGGAATCAAAATCGTCCCCCAGAAAAGGATCATTGTAAATATATTTAATTGATAATTTAGCTAAATATTCTCCAATTGTTCGTCCTATCCGCCCGTATCCGATCAGTCCAACTATCATCTCTCCCGGTTTCAGAAGCCTTTCTTCCGGAACGAGCAGAGGAAATGCGGAAATTACATATTCAGCCACCGATTTCGCGTTCATCCCGGGCGCATAAAAATACTCGATTCCCGAATTCTTCAGAGAGGGCATGTCGACATGATCTATCCCGGTCGAGACACTGGCAAGAGCCGCCGTGTTCTCTTTCAGAATTTTCGCTATATCTGCGTTAATTTTGTAGAAAGTCGGGATGATAAGCAGAGCCGGCTTTTCTCTTAGAATATCTTCAATTTTTCCTTCTCTCAGCATATCCAGCCGGTACTCGATCAATTTCCAATTCCCTGCTGCGCAGAGCGGCTCAAAAATGTCGCGTCCGAAATGAAGGCCGACCGGTATGCAGATGGAAGAAAAGTTTTCCGCGTTGAATCCGCTGCGAGAGACAGGCATTTTGTCAGGTGCCGGTGCTGCCATAGTGCCTGACTCCAAAACTCCACATTCTCAGCGAAATGGCCATGCAGAAAATGCCGACGGGGAATGTAAAAAAAACAAAATAGGGATGGAACAACGAATCTGTGCTTTTATTCAGAAAAAAGTGCGCCGGATAAAAATTGATGAATGCCAGTGGAAACAGAAATGTCAGAAGGAATCGGACCGGTTTTGTATAAATATCCACCGGATACAGCAAAAATTCCCTTACAGAAAAGACAATCAAATGCTGCAGGCCTTCATTGCTTACGGTGAAAAAAGCCACCGCGGCGACTCCGATTCGAACCGCGGCAAGAATCATCATCCCGCCCAGCACTATCATGACCAGAAAAAGAGACGAGACCAGCGTCCACTGCGGATGCACAAGACTGTTGGCCGCAGTCAGGCCGGCAACGCCCAGAATTAAATTGGCCACTCCCCCCGGTTCGAACCGCATCGCGAGTATCTGAAGCATCGGCGAAAGCGGTCGAAGCATCAGCCTGTCAAAAGTGCCTTCCCGGATGAACGGCGAAAATTCCAGCATGCCGGAAAAAAAAACAGAAACCAGTCCCTGCGCAAGCACCAGCAGACTGTACAGAAACGCTATTTCCCCGGGTCCCCAGCCTCCGATCGCCTTGAATCGCTGCAGCATTAATATGATCACTGAAATTTGCGCCGCATAAAAACCGATCAGCGTCATCAGATACATAATAAAACTGCCCCTGTATTCCATCCGTGCCTGCACGGCAGCCCGCACAATACTGGCATATGCCCGAAATTCCTTTAAATCCAGTATCAGATTTTTCATGTCATCCGCCTGCGATGGTAAGTTTGTTGATTCCCGTTCTGTATGATGCCCAGGCGGCGCCTCCCGTCAAAAGAATCAAAGCGCCGTAGCGGAGAGCCATGTCCGGCAGGGGCATGATCTGGCTGGAGTTTTTAATCAAGATCATTGTCGGAAAATAGAAAAGATACGGGAACGGAGTCCACATGAGAGCCTCCCTGAAAAAGACAGGGAAAAAATCCAGCGGAATTATCGCGCCGGAAGTCAGCGTTATGAGCGCGTAATAAAAAATCCAGAAAGGAAATATATCCACAAAATAAAATGACATGGTGCTGATAAAGAAAGAGAGCAGAAAAAAAAGAATGAAAGCCAGAATATACACCGGAACGAACACCGCAAGCACTGACACACTCATGTGAAGCTGCAAATCAAAAAAGACCAGACTGAATATCAAAAGAGGGATCGCCCTGGCAAAAAGCTGAAAGAGAGTGGCTCCGATTGTGTCCGATAGAACCATTAGAGGAAAACTGAACGGCTTCATCAGATCGACGGCAATTTCCCCCGACCGCACCCGCGTGCTCAGCAGACTGTCATTTCGGCCGAAGCTGGCCTTGATCAGGGTTGACAGAACAGCATAGGCGATCATATCAGAACGCTTCAGTCCGTCAACCGGCGAATTTTCCGGTATCAGCGCGCGCCAGACGGAAGTAAAAATAAAAATGTACAGAAATGCATTCAGAATCGCCGTGAAATATTCCACCCTGTAAGCGATGGCGCGCTGGAATGACATCGATATGAATTTCAAATAGGCCATTTTATTACTTTCCTTTTCTCACAGCTCCACATTTCTGCTGCCGCTGTAAACCTGTTTGAGTGTTTCTCCAAGATCCTGCTTTCTCACTTCAATTTCAGCGATGCGACCTCCGTCCGCTGACAGAGCGTCGATAAGCGGCGCCAGGCTCTGCTCCTGTTTCAATTTTATTTCAAAATGCTTTCCCGCCTCAGCCTGGATCACTTCATAGCCTGCATTCTGAAACCAGGACGTATCGCGCGGCGCTTCAAGATGAAGGGAAAGAATTTTTGTCAGAGCATACTCTCCGATAAAATCCTCTATATTGCCGTCATACTGGATTTTTCCGCGATCCAGAAGTATCAACCGAGTGGCCAGCATTTCGATATCAACAATATCATGCGTTGTCAGAAGGATCGTTGTTTTCTGAGTCGTGTTGAGTTTTGAGATAAAATCACGCACTGTATCACGCGTGAGTATATCCAGGCCGATTGTCGGCTCGTCCAGAAAGAGCACGGGCGGATCGTGAAGAAGGGACGCCGCAAGGTCCGCGCGCATTCGCTGGCCCAAAGAAAGCTTGCGGGTCTGCTGCTGAATAAAATCGCCGATATGCAGAAGATCGTTGAAAAGTTCCATCCTTCGCTTGAAATCTGTGTTATCTATTTTATATATAGCCTTCAGTAAATTAAAACTCTCCCCGACCGGAAGATCCCACCAGAGTTGTGTTTTCTGGCCAAAAACTACGCCAATATTCTTTGTGACTTTTCTGCGATCCTGGGCAGGATCAATGCCGTTGATCAGAACCCGGCCCGATGTGGGTCGGAGAATTCCGGTGAGCATCTTTATCGTGGTGGACTTGCCGGCGCCGTTCGGGCCGAGATATCCGATCAGTTCCCCCTCCTTCACAGAAAAATTGATATTGTCGACCGCCGCGATTTCTTCTTTCCTGGCAGTGAACAGACTTTTGATCGATCCCGCAATACCCGGGCTCCTGACACGGTTTGTAAATTTCTTACAAAGGTTCTCGACAGAAATTATTGTATTCATTGAATGTGTTTCACAATCTCAACATCGCTCTCTAACGGCAAGGTTTTTTGATCCGGTCTGTGGACGAACCAGCATGACATAATTAAATGAAAAAAACTAAAAGAAACTACGAAACTTCCGTGCGCCGGCTGGAAAAATTGGAGAAAAAGCTTCAAAAAAGAGCTTTGAGAATATCCAGACTGCGCTTCATTTTTTTTGCGGCAGCTTTCACTCTGCCGGTGGTTCTGATACAGACTTCAGTGATCCCTGCCAGAACTTTGGCGGTCGGCGCGGTCTGTCTGCCCGCTCTGACAGGTTTTATCGTGCTGGTGCTGCTGTTCGGCCGCATTGAACGATCCCTCAGAAAATTGCGGGCGCAAAAATCGGATCAAATGCGCTGCCTGGATCGCATTTCCCCGGACTGGATCGACCGGCTTGCGACTGATAGAAGCATGCCGGCGGACAATCATCCCTACGGAAACGATCTGAATATCACCGGAAGATTTTCATTGATGCAGTATCTGGACCGAACCGTGACTTCCGGAGGACACCAGACTCTGCTGAACCTTCTTCTGGAGCAGCCGGATTCAACATCTCTGAATCCAGAGAAGTGGCGTGAGCGATCCGATGCTGTGTCAGAGCTGGCAGAACTTGGCGTCTTCAGACAGAAATTTCGACGCGAAGGCATTGAGTCCTTAAAAGATGACAACCGCCTCGACTGGATCTCAGCAGTTGAACATACATCGGTTCCGGTCTTTGCAGGTTTAGAAATCATCACAGGATTGTCCGTTATGCTCAGCGTTTTGACTCCAGTTTCTTATGTATTCTTCAGCATGGACTTACTGCCGGCGTATTTTCTTTTGACACTTCCGGTTCAGTTCTTTCTTTTCTTATTTTCTCATTTCCACACGAAGAAGACCTCCGCATTTTTCGGCGCGCTTGCCGATTTTGTGCCCGCTTATGAGCGGATATTTCAAACCGCATCGGACCGCAGTTTTTCCTCAAACTATCTGCAGGAACGATCCTACAGCTCCATGCGCCCCGGGGACAGACTGCGCGCGCTTTCCATAATCACGAGCCTGTTCTCTATCCGGCGAAACCCTTTCGCGCATATCCTGGCGGGAATATTTCTGGGATATGAGTTTCTTCTGGTTTACTTTCTGGACAGATGGCTCAGTATCAATCGTTCCCGGCTGTCCGGGTGGTTCTCTGATATTTTTCTCCTGGATGCCCTGATCAGCCTGGGTGAGTTCCAGTCTGACAATAGAGATTTCTGCCGTCCCGAGTTCAGCGGAGAGCTTCTCAAAGCCCAGGATCTCGGTCATCCGCTGATTCATGAAACAAAAAGAATCGGCAACGATATTGATATGGAAGAAAGAAAGCGGATATGGATCGTAACAGGCTCCAACATGTCCGGCAAATCCACTTTTCTGCGAACTGTGGGCGTGAATCTAATTCTCGCGATGGCGGGCGCGCCCGTTTGCGCAAAAAAATTTGAGTTTTCTCCTGTCCGTGTTTTCTCATCCATGAATATTTCAGACGATCCCGGCCGAGGGATTTCGCTGTTCTATCAGGAAGTAAAGAAAATTAAATATTTTCTTGAAGAAATCCCTCTTTCTGAAACTCCTTTTTTTCTTCTGGTTGATGAGATGCTCCGAGGCACGAATGCCAGAGAACGCCTGATCGCCAGCCGTCACATTCTTGACAAACTGTCAAAAACCAGCTGCCGGTTGATGGTCTCGACGCATGATCTCGAGTTGACAAATTTATGTTCGGAAGAGAGCGTATATTATTGCAGCCATTTTGAAGAAATAATCGAAAACAATCAGATGACATTCGATTATCGAATAAAGCAGGGCCCTGTGAAAAGCTCGAATGCGATAAAAATCCTGGAACTGGAAGGTATCATTGTCCATGAGTAATCTTGCCGCTATTGATATCGGAACGAATTCATTTCATCTTGTTGTAGTAAAAACGGACGAACATGGCAATTTCGAAATTGTCGGGCGTGAAAAGGAATCTGTCCGCCTCGGAAGCGGAGCCGGCGATCTGGAGACTATACAGCCGGACGCGATGGAAAGAGGAATAACAGTTCTTGCGCGTTTTTCAAAGATTGCGAGAACAATGAATGCGACGGTCCGGGCTGTCGCGACATCGGCCGTCCGCGAAGCAAAAAACAAAGACGAATTTCTCGACCGCGTCCGCACCGAATGCGGCATAGAGACCGAGGTGATCCCGGGTCACGAGGAGGCGCGGCTCATCTACATGGGCATGCTGCAGGCGCTGCCTCTTTACAACAGAAAGATTTTAATGATCGATATCGGCGGAGGGTCGACGGAATTTCTGATCGGTTTTGAAGGCAGACCGCTCTATGCGATTTCTGTCAAGCTGGGCGCGATCCGTCTGAAAGAAAGATTTTTCAAAAAAGAACCTCTTACGAAAGGCATGATAGACGACTGCCGGAAATTTATACGAATCCAGCTGACTGGCGTTCGAGATGAAATACGTTCCCGGGGATTTGAACTTGCCATTGGTTCATCCGGTACGATCGAAACGCTTGCGGGTATGAAGTATCTGGATGAATCCGATCAGGGCGATTCTAAGAGAAGAGACCTATTCATCACTCGGGCGGAACTTGACGAGGCCGCGGAAAAAATACTCAGCATTGAAACTGCCAGGAAAAGATCTCGACTGCCTGGACTGGATGAGAAGAGAGCGGATATTATTGTTGGCGGCGTTATTCTGCTTCAGGAAGCTTTCCAGCTTCTCGGAATCGAGAACATGCAGGTATCGCCCTACGCCCTGCGCGAAGGGGTTATCTATGACACAATGTCACGAGAGCAGCATTCGGCCGCCAGTCTGAATGATATTCGACGGAGTTCGGTGGAACATCTTCTTGAGAGTTTTGACAGAAAGGGCCTTCCCGGAGCCGGATCGGCGCGTCACTCCGCAATGCTGTCTCTGAAATTTTTTGGTCATATGCGCAAACTCGGACTCATCCCGGAAATGGATGATTCTGACTCCTTCCTGCTCGAATCGGCCGTAATGCTTCACAATATTGGTCTGATAATTTCGCATTCCGCTCATCACAAGCACAGTTACTACATCATTAAGAACAGCGAACTCCTGCTTGGATTCTCCGCCCAGGAAATTGAGATAATTGCGCTTCTGGCGCGGTACCACCGTAAAAGCGGTCCCTCGAAAAAGCATCCGGAGTTCACATCGCTTCCGCCTCTGATACAGAGAAAAATCCTGATCATGGTTTCCATCCTCCGGATTATCGTTGGTCTGGACAGAAGCGGCACGGGAAACATCCGGGACCTGATTCTCACGCAGGAAAAAAAGGGACTTATATGCGACGTTATACCGTCACAGGCGGCAGGGGCGGCTGCCGATATTTCTCTGGAAATTTGGGCCGCCGGATTGAAAACCGATCTGTTCGAAAAAACATTTGGGAGAGAGATAGAATTCAGAAAAATGATCGCCCCTTGAAATGACCATTCCGGATGGCCCTTATAATTCAAAACAGAGGGCAGAATTTATCTTTCATTTTCTGGCTGGTATAAAAAGTTCGACTTTTTAATACCGAACCGATGCCAGGGAAATATCTATGGAAAACAAATATAACTACTTTAACAATAAACCCATTCCGGAAATTTATGGAGTGAACTGCTTCAATGATTCTGTGATGAAGGAAAGACTGCCCAAATCCATATACAAAGAAATCCAGAATGTGAAACGCGGTGACCTGGAAATGACCCATGAAACCGCTGAAGTAGTGGCGAATGCCATGAAAGACTGGGCCATTGAAAGAGGCGCGACTCACTTCACCCACTGGTTCCAGCCGCTGACAGGCCTGACCGCTGAAAAGCATGATTCATTCATCTCGCCCACCGATGACGGCCGAGTGATCATGGAATTTTCAGGAAAAGAGCTGATAAAGGGAGAGCCGGACGCATCCAGTTTTCCCAGCGGCGGAATCCGGGCAACATTTGAGGCTCGCGGTTATACCGTCTGGGATGTGTCATCTCCCGCATTCCTGAAAGAAGATAAAACCGGAGTCACTCTCTACATTCCAACTGCTTTCATTTCCTATACAGGAGAAGCGCTTGATAAAAAGGTCCCGCTGCTCCGATCAATGGAAGCCATCAACAAGCAGGCTCTTCGCATTCTGAAAGTCATGGGAAGGAATTCCAAACGAGTGACGGCAACAGTCGGGCCGGAGCAGGAGTATTTTCTAATCGATGAAGAATATTTCAATAAGAGACCGGACCTGATACTTTCCGGCAGAACTCTGTTTGGAGCCATGCCGCCAAAGGGCCAGGAAATGGAAGACCACTACTTCGGCACAATCAAAGAACGTGTCGCAGATTTTATGCGCGAACTCAACCTGGAACTCTGGAAACTGGGGATATCAGCCAAGACACAGCACAATGAAGTGGCTCCGAATCAATTTGAGATCGCTCCGATTTTCAGCATGTGCAGCGTGGCAACGGATACCAATCAGCTCGTGATGGAAACACTTCGAAAAATCGCAGGACGACACAAACTCGTCTGCCTGCTCCACGAAAAACCCTTTGCCGGCGTGAACGGTTCCGGCAAGCACAACAACTGGTCCATGAGCACCGATGACGGAATCAATCTGCTTGAACCGGGCAGCAATCCGCAGGAAAATGCGTCATTTCTTGTTTTCATTTCCGCGGTGATAAAGGCTGTGGATACCTATGCTGGACTTCTTCGAATGTCCGCCGCCAATGCGGGAAACGACCACCGGCTCGGCGCAAACGAGGCGCCTCCGGCGATCATCTCGATTTTTCTGGGCGATCCGCTCCAGGAAATATTCGAAAATATTTCCAGAGGCGAAAAGGGCGGAAACAAAGAAGGCGACTTCATCAAAGTCGGCCAGACTTCTCTGCCCAAACTTCCGAGGGACCTGACGGACAGAAATCGAACTTCACCGTTTGCCTTCACCGGGAATAAATTCGAATTCAGAATGGTTCCTTCCAGCGATACGATTTCCGGACCCAATGTTGTGCTCAACACTGTCGTCGCGGAAGCGCTCTGCCAGTTTGCCGAAATTTTAGAAAAATCAAACAATGTGATTGATAGTATAAACAAAATAGTTATAGATACTTACAATACACATAAAAGAATAATTTTTAACGGCAATAATTACTCCGAAGAATGGGTAGCAGAAGCTGCAAAAAGAGGCCTGCCAAACATCAAAACAACGGTTGATGCTCTCCAGGAAATGGTAAAGGAATCGGCCGTTGAACTTTTTGCAAAACATAAGATTCTTTCGAAAGTCGAACTGGAATCCCGGTTTCACATCTATCTCGAAAAGTACAGCAAGCAAATCAACATTGAAGCTGGAACCATGATTGAAATGGCGAATCTTCTCATCTTTCCCGCCGCGAATCGATTCGCCCGGGAGCTGGCCGATTCAGTAAATTCAATAAAAGCCGCTGTTAAGGACGCTGATACTTCGGTTCAGGAAGGATTAATCAGAGAAATTCTTTCAAACATCAAAGGATTGAAGACCAAATCAGACGAACTGGCCGCCGAGCTAAAGAAGGCAAAATCGCTTGAAGATATTGTTCAGCATGCAAAAGCATTCCGGGAGAAAGTCTTTGTAAAAATGGCCGAGCTTCGAGTATACGGCGATATACTGGAAAAACTTGTGGATAAGAAAGCCTGGCCGTTCCCGACTTACGAAGAACTGCTTTTCAAACTCTGAAAAAAAGACCTTCAATTCTCCAGTATCACCACGGCGAGACTGGAAGCTTTACTGTGGCTGAGTGAAATGTGGTAGTGAAGAGCTCCCATTTCCTCGGCCATACGTTTGGCCTTGCCGTAAAGCTTGAGGCTTTTCTTGCCGAATATTTTTCCCGCCACTTCCACATCTTTCAACCGCATTCCCGATGCGCCGCGAATATTGAGCGCTTTGACAAACGCTTCCTTCACAGCGAATCGAGCGGCCAGAAAAGGCACCGGATCTTCATGCGAAAGCGCATATTCGACTTCCTCTTCTGTAAACACTCGTTCGAGAAATTTTCTGCCATGCTGACGAAATAGATTTTCTATCCTTTCATTTTCAACAATATCAGTCCCCAGACCCAGTATCATCGTGGAATCCTGTGTTCTTCCAGACCTTCCTGAATTTCATTTGGCCGGACGACTTCCACTCTTTCAAACTGAAGTGTTACCCGGGTTGGTTCAATTTTGAGGATCTGCACATTGTTTCTGCTGAAACGATCATCAACAAAGATTGGTATGCTTTCAACAAGAAAGGATGGTTTGATTGTTTTCGTATTCTCATCAAAAAAAACAGGGCAGTAGACCCGGGCTGTGAATTGATCGGGTGCGACAATATTTTTTTCCGCATTCACCAGAGCTTCAACAAAGGTGCTTCCGGGTATTTTTAAGACCAAACCCCGAATCTCATTAATGCAGCGGACCGGAATTTTTACCATTGTAAGCGGAGTGCTCGTATCTCCGCCTATGTCAGCGGAAAGAATCCTTGCGCTCACTTCCACTTCTATCGGCTGATTTGGAGCCAGCTGCGTGAATTCAGGAAGATCGGCGATCAGAACTTTTTTAGAGAAAAAATTTTCCCGTGAACGTATAGTGAATTTTTGAGTGCGAATTCGATCCATATCGCTCACAATTCGGGAAGGCCCTCGCACGGATACAGTTCGCGGGATTGTCCAGACATAACCAGCCTGAAAACCGCTCTCCAGAGCATAATCGATATCGGGATCAACGGCCAGATCTCTGGTCATCACAATATCCAGTGTTACAGTAACATTCGAATTGTATTTTGCTTTGATCCGATCCGGCAGATCCGGCAGAAGCCTGGCGCGATAGATATTCTCTCCGATCGCGGGCCGTGGATTTGTGAGTAAAATGCGAAAATCAGACACGGGAAAATCCATCTGCTCCCGGGGACCGGAGAATTGAACATTCACAAAAGACGGCAGATTGTCGCTCAGAACCAGGTTGGCCGGCAGGTCAGGTTTTTCCAGACGTATCTGAATAACACGAGTTACATTCTTCGTATAATTTACATATGAGAAAACAAGCACAGCCACGAGAAAGCTGCCAGCCTTGGCTCTCCAGTGATCAAGAAATTTAAGCAGTGTATTTTTCACGCTGTCTTACCTGGGTCTGCGCCTTCTTTCTTGACTGGATCGGCAGACTTTTCTGTCGGCACCTGATCGCGCAGCCTGCTTCTTTCATCCGGCGGTGTTTTTTCTTCCCGGACAGATTTTTTAACAGTCAAAGTTTCAAACAGCATCGATTTAAGTTCGAGCGGTTTCACGCTTTTCAGCTCACCGTTCAGCATTACACTGATACGTCCCGTTTCTTCCGATGTAACAATCACTATAGCATCCGATTCCTCAGAGATCCCCATGCCAGCGCGATGTCGGGCCCCGTGTGTTTTCTTGAGGGTTCGCGAGCTGGAAAGCGGGAGATAGCATGACGCCGCAACGATTCGGTTTCCTTCCACCATGATTGCGCCGTCGTGGAGAGGTGTGTCCTTATGAAAGATAGTCTGGATTAGTTCTCTCGTAACGTTGGCATCCAGGGCAACCGCATTATCAATTATATTCTGGGGCCTGATTTCACGAAGTATGCAGATTATCGATCCCGTCCGGTCCGCGGCCATATTTTTTACCGCTTCCACAATGTCGTCCAGCGGGACAGAAATTGACTGCGTAACCCACTGAAAAATCGGCATCCGCCCTATCTCGCCGATCAAACGACGGAGTTCCGGCTGCAGAAGAACGATCAGACCGAAAACCAGATAAGAGGAAACATTGGTAATCAACCAGGAAACAGTTTCAAGTTGAAGCCACCGGGCCATTATATCCAGAACAAGTATCAAAGAAAAACCAATGATCAGCTGTATCGCTCTGGTGCGGCTGATCAGGGCATAGACACGATAGAAAATGAATGCAACAATCAGAACATCCAGAGCGGGTTTGATATATGTGTTCAGGTAATGCAGCATGAATAATTCTTGACATTCAGTCCGCTCTGATATTCAGAACATCAAACATGGAATACTCGCCCGGCGGCCTTCCAGTCAAAAATTCCGCAGCTCGCAGCGCGCCGGCTGCGAATGTATCCCGTGAAGAGGCTCTATGCGTGAGCTCAAGCCGTTCTCCCTCCGTCATAAAAAAAACAGTATGATCGCCGACTGTGTCGCCGCCGCGAAGAGCGTGGACTCCAATTTCCTTCCCGGTCCGCTCTCCGGTGATTCCCTGGCGTCCGTAGCGGATATCTTTCTCACTTCGGGAAAGCACATTAATTAAAATCTCTTTCAGACGAACAGCGGTTCCGGAGGGAGCGTCCTTCTTATGTCTGTGGTGCGCCTCAACAATTTCAATATCATAATCCTTCAAAGCTGCGGAAGCCAGACTGACCAGATGAAAAAGGAGATTCACCCCCAGCGACATGTTGGGAGATATCATCACAGGAATTTTATTTTTATTTTTCAAGATTTCAGTTTTCTGATCCGGGGTGAGTCCGGTCGTTCCTGCAATGAACACGATTTTCTTTTTCGCGCACAGCTCAGCCATTCTAACTGTATTTTCCGGATGCGAAAAATCGATTGCCGCTTTTGCTCCGGCAAGAGCCGTTTCCGGATCATCGACTATTTGAATTCCATTCGCGGCTGATCCGCTGATTTCACCCGCGTCTCTTCCGAGAAAAGAAGATCCTTTACTTTCCAGAGCGCCGCTGAGTTTCACTCTTTTATTCGCTTCCAGCTCTGTTTCAGCCAGACGAATGATTGTCTTCCCCATCCGGCCCGCCGCGCCGATCATTGCAAACGGAATCATTCGTCGCTGCCTGTTTGCCTGAGAATTTCTTTGATCTTATTTTTTCTGTCATCAGACAGTTCGACAAGCGGCATACGAATATCCGCCCCGCATAGACCCAAAATATTACAGGCGGCTTTCACCGGTATTGGATTGGTTTCCCAGAAAAGCGAATTCATGAGAGGAAGCATTGAATAGAATACAGAATTTCCAGCTGCAAAATCTCCCTTCAGGTATGCCGCCATCATTCTCTTCATTTTAACCGGGAACAGATTGGAAGCGACCGAGATGACACCCTGCCCCCCGATGCCCATGACTGCCGGAATGAGATTGTCATCTCCGCTCAATAGTGAGTAGGCTTTGCCGCATTGAGCAATGATTTGACTCATCTGCGACAGATCGCCGCTCGCTTCTTTTATTGCGCAGATCTTCGGCGTATCCATCAGGCGGACAAATGTCTCAGGCTCTACATTCACGGCAGTGCGGCCTTTGATATTGTAAAGGACAACGGGCACAGAACTGGCTCCGGCCACAGTTTTAAAATGTCTGTACAGTCCTTCCTGTGTCGGTTTGTTATAATATGGATTGACGAGCATTACTGCGTCAACACCCGCTTTGCAGGCATCCTCAGTCAGTCCGACAGCTTCTTTTGTCGAATTTGATCCGGTTCCGGCTATTACACGGATCTTACCGCCGGCAAATTCCACAGATTTTCGTATCAGTTCCCTGTGCTCTTCATGAGACAGCGTGGGGGATTCGCCAGTCGTTCCGCATGGTACGATTCCGTCGATTTTGGCGTCAATCTGCCGGGTTATAAGTTTCTCATACGCTCTGTAATCTATTTTATCTCCCCCGCTCATGAAGGGAGTAATTATTGCCGTGAATACGCCTTTGAATTCCATATTAAACCTGTCTCAGGGGACGTAATAAAATAGTTTAGACTAATGTATAGCCATTTTGCCAGTAAAGAAAACTGCACATTCTTGCGGCCCCAACACGACTCTTACTTGAATCGGCCGAAAAAAGGCGACATATTTTTTCTTGCCGGCCAGGATAATTCTCAGTGTGCTATTTTTCCCGCAAAATTCAAAAACGAGTTTTCCCTTTTCCCCGGTAATTCCTCTCTGGCTACAATGTCACAATCGTTCCAGGTAATTCTGGTAATCCTATCTTTCCTGACATCATTTGTTCTTTCAGGCATCATCACTCTTGTTCCGGATTTTCTTCCCGATGTGCCCAATACTCGTTCTGCTCATAAAAAGATAATCCCGAGAGGGGGCGGAATCGCTTTTGTATTTTGTTTTTTTACTTCCATGGTATTGATCAGTCTGGTCACGGATGTTACGTACAATAAAAGCATCACCGCTCTCACTGCAGGAGCTTTAATAATTGCCCTGCTCGGACTGCTGGATGACGCTTTTGCGCTGCCCGCTCTGCCCCGGTTGACGCTTCAGGGCCTTTTTGCTATCATTATTTGTCTGTACGGAGTTCCGGAACGAATCCGGATTCTAGGTCTCGTTGAAGTTACCGGAGCAGCTGCTCTCGCCTTTCAGGTGATGTGGATAATAGCCTGCATCAATTTTTTTAATTTCATGGACGGACTGGACGGACTTGCCTCAAATCAGGGACTGTTCATGGCGATTGTTATGGGATTTCTGTTTCTATTCGATCCGTTCAGTAATATTGCGGAGCAATCACAGCCGGGCATGCACGATCCGGTCCTTTTCAAAGCGATGGGACTCGGATATTTCTGTCTGGCCTCAGCGCTTGCCGGCTTCCTTCTCTGGAATACTCCGCCTGCTCGCCTTTTTATGGGCGATACGGGCAGCTATTTTCTTGGATTTGTATTTGGTTTCTGCGCTCTCATAACTCCATACTCAACGCAGGCAGATATGAGAAAACACACCCTGAAGTGGACAGGAGGAGAAATCAGCAGCGGGCCGGCCGACTTCACGATCGTGTTCATTCTGCTTCTTCCTTTTTTACTGGACACTTCATTGACATTGATATACCGGCTCAGACAGGGTCAGAATATTTTTCAGGCTCATAAAGATCATCTTTATCAGCTGTTGTACAGATCAGGATGGACAGCGGGAAAAATCAATCTTTTGTTTTTCGGTTTCAATCTGCTGCTCCTCTGGCCTGCCTTTGAATTGTTGAACAGCTCTCGGACCGGGATTATTTTGCTTTTCAGCATTATTATTCTGTCAACAGCGCTGCATCTATTTTTTTCCTCCAGGATGCGCGGACGGCTGGAAAAATAAAAGCGGAGTTATCTGACTGGAGGCGCGGGCAGAGACGGAATCTGAATTTTTTCCGGCAGCCAGGAACGCAGGTATTCTACGGGTATGTGCTGAACATAGGCGTGAAAAAACCAAAATATCCAGTAGAACAAAGTGATCAGAACCATCGTGCGCACGAAAGCCCGCCCGACAGTTTTTGAGGCTGAGAAAAATGCAATAAACAGAGCAATTGGCCAGAAAAGAAAAAGCGTGAACGCGATAACAGGACCGGCGCCGGAGACAAGGTCAATCAAACTGCTGCCGAATTTTTCGCTGTAATCATGCCAGGAATGCGTCAGCTCTTCGCGAAACCAGAGGCAGTAAAATCCAAAGATGAGCACGCTGCAGATTTTCCAGATCCAGTCAATGCCTCCGCGAAAAAGAACGAGCAGCATAGCCAGTCCCCATAGAAAAAAGACCGGCCCAATTATTATTTTGAATTCCATGACATCCTGTTAAGCATTATCGGCACCTAGAAAATCACCCTTTATTAGTGCTGTAAATGCCTGCTGCATACTCCCTGCATCGGCTGTGTTTTTGCCGGCAATATTGAACGCCGTGCCGTGGTCCGGGCTGGTTCTGGGAAAAGGAAGCCCGATTGTCGCATTGATTCCGCGGTTTCCCTCCAGCGATTTGAAAGGTATCAACCCCTGATCATGATAGCAGCTCAAATACAGGCGGTATGTGCCAATTCTCTCTTTGAGAAAAAGAGAATCTGCCGCGAAAGGTCCCTCCACCGGCAGATCCATACCGGACCATTTCTTCACGTGATCGTTAAGAAAATCGATCTCTTCTTTCCCGATGGTTCCGCCGTCGCCTGCATGAGGATTCAATGAGCACACGGCCCAGCGGCTGTTTTGATATGCATTTATCAATTTAATTCTTTTTAGAAGGTCATCCAGAACGCCGCTGTCAAGAACTTTTCGCAGGCTGTCCGGCACCGACCGAATGGGAATGTGAGCCGTCATGGGAATGACGCTGAATCTCTCTCCGTGCATCAGCATGAGAACTCTGGAATGGAATCTTTCACTCAGATAGTCCGTGTGTCCGTGGAAATCCTTCTGCCACCGGCTCACATGCTCCTTGGACAGCGGAGCCGTCAGAAGTCCGCGGCAGCCAAATTTTTCTATCCATTCCAGCGACGCATTGAGAGCTTCCAGCGCCAGCCATCCCGATTTTTCTGACGGTTTCCCCGGCTGCACATCATTGACATCAAACGATTCCGATGTTGTCCGAACAATGCTCAGCGAACTCAGACAGGCAGGATCTGATGGACTTTCTTTATAAATCGTGTGCTCAATCTCATTCTGTTTGCAGGCATTCAATAACTCTTTCAACTGAGATTCGCCTGAATTGAAGAAATAGACAACAGGAAACGGACTTTGCTTGATGAGAGGCGCAAGATGAACTATCAATTCTGGAGCAATACCGGCCGGATCACCGCCGGAAATCAATACGGGCGGATTGAAATCAGGATGCTTTTTGTTTGGCGCCAAAGAGTCTTTCCAGAGAAAGGTTGTCTCTGGTGTATTCACTTTCAATGTAATGCTTGGCCGAATGTTTCAGGTCATTGGAAATCATACAGCGTCCTTCCAGTATCACTCCATTCTGAATTATTAGTTCCGGTGTGCTGATATCGCCAAGAATGCGAGCGGTTGGCAGGAGCATAACCCTGTTGCGCGCTGTGATGTTGCCAATAATAATTCCTTCCACAATTACCGATGAGGCTGTAACGTTTGTTTTGACCCTGCCCGTAACACCGATGTATAGCTGCTCTGCCTGGAGCGACTTCCCTTCAAATTTTCCGTCAATTTTTAGAGAGCCGTTGATGAAAAATCGTCCGCTGAAATAGGAGTTTTCCCCGATTGTTGAGTTGGTTACTTCGGAAGCTGTTTTAACAAGTGCCATTGAAAGATCCTGATGTCATATTTTCAAATCCTTTGCCGTTTGGCAAAACGATTTTTAAGGTTTATTGATTTTTAACTCGGGCAGATTGATCCTCTCCACGGCCTGGGTGGCATACATATCAAACTCGATCAGAGCATCCCCGACGCGGACACCCTCCAGGGCGGTCGCCTCCTCAAACCTGGAATTGAAGTGGATTGCGTCATTTTTGTTCAGAATCGGATTTCCTCCATTCTTGATATCCTGAATCAAATCCCTTAAAAAGTCCCGAATTTTTTTCAATATCTGGTTCGTTTCATAAAGGAAGATTCTGGTCTGCTTGTTTTTCATTTTCAGCAGCTGGTCCCGGAAATCCTGTTTTTCCGCCTGACTGTATTCCTCTATGGTTTCAGCCAGCACTTTGAGATTGCGCAATGCGTTATCCAGCTGTGTGCGCAGGAGATCCCGCTCCGCTGTGTGGGAAAAGTCCATTTTACAATGAAGGTCCGATATGGCGGGCCAGTATTCTTTCTGTATAGTTGTCAGTATCGTAGATACAAAGTTCACCTCCGCATCGGAACTGTGAGGACTGGCTTTCTGGACCGGAAATTTTGCCAGTATATCAGCTCCAGCCGGTATGAATGCTCCAGGGCCTTCATTCTCGGACAGAGTGGTAAAACCCAGAGCTGCCCGAATATCGTCCGCTGTTTGATTCCCCTTTATTCCAGGCACAATAGAGCTCAGTTTGTCCTTGTGCTTCTGAATTTCCTTTTTGACCCTTTCGACCTGCTCTTTATTGGGCGAGGTCCTTATGATCCCCTCCATCTGTTTGATATATTTGAGCAGTTTTTCTATTTCATCAAGTTGCGTTCTGGAGAATCCCGTTTCCACATCGATACACAAACAGACAGAAGACTGTAAGGCAAGCGTTTTTTCTTCCTGTTTATTGATCATTCTTGTTCAAAATATTGAGATACTCGCCGGTTGAGAAGGAGGAGAAGCCTAAATCGGCCGCCATGCTGCATCCAATGTATTTAATTAAATGTT
This sequence comes from Spirochaetia bacterium, assembly GCA_009885105.1. GTDB lineage: Bacteria > Spirochaetota > Leptospiria > Leptospirales > Leptonemataceae > VFLI01. Next base: position 46,513 of record VFLI01000011.1, read on the forward strand.
AATATACATATGCTGACCTTCTGGATCAGTATGCCATCCTTATGGAAAAGAAACTTGTCTGGATAGGAATGTTTTCAGGCTCACTCATTGGCGGCTGGATACCCAGTATCTGGGGGGACGACTTTTTTTCTATTCCCGGAATTCTGCTGTCTGTCATAGGCGGACTGGCGGGCATATGGCTGGGCTACAAACTCAGCCGAATGTTCTAAAAAAACTGTCGGCTGTCGGCTGGATTTTTTATTTATTGAGTGAACGGATTAGCAGTCACTTCACCGTTGCGGTCCAATTGAGTATTCCGGATAATACAATGAGATTTTTTGTTCTATTTTTGCCTTTCATTGCATTGATGCAATGCCTGGGTCTGCCGGACAGTATTCAGCCTGTTAAGAATTTCAACATAAACAAATATTTGGGACGATGGTTTGAAATCGCTCGTCTTGATCATTCCTTTGAATCAGGTCTGGACAGGGTAACGGCGGAATATTCTCTGCGCGAAGACGGCGGATTGAGAGTCCTCAATAAAGGTTTTTCTGAAGCGGAAAACAAATGGAAACAGGCCGAGGGTAAAGCCTATTTTGCCCGGGGAAACGATGAAGGATATTTGAAGGTATCTTTTTTCGGACCGTTCTATGGCTCATACGCTGTCTTTGATATCGATGAAAAAAACTACTCTTATGCGTTCATTTCCGGCAACACAACTTCGTTTCTTTGGCTTCTCTCCAGATCGCCTGACGTGAGTAAAGAGCTGATGGATCGATTCATAAAAAAATCAAAAGAAGCCGGTTTCGACACAGACAGTCTGATATTTGTCAGGCAGGATTGAATTGACTCAGACTTGCGCCGATCGATTTTTGATTCAATCCGGATTCAGTCATTCCGGATACAACATGTATGTTGTCCGGTAATGCTGATAATTCTGGTAGGTGACCCGGCAGTAATCCCGCGATTCGGCTTTTGGGAGATTCTCCAGGAACATATAAAGATCGCCGGTGTAATGCAGCTGCTTCCAGCGCCTGAGATTGCCCGGTCCCCCGTTGTAGGCGATCGATGCCCAGCGAAAATCGGAGCCATTCGCACGCATCAGATCAGCAAAGAATCTCGCGCCCATGCTGATGGAAATCTCCGGATCTTTCAAATTTGGCGATCCAAGTCGCAGTGCGCGGGCCAGCTCCCGACCGGTTGCCGGCATGATCTGCATCAAGCCCAGGGCGCCGGAACGGCTGACCGCTCCCTCACGAAACAGGCTTTCCTGACGCATCAGACTGTAGATCATCTCCGGTTCGATGCCGTTGCTGGAAGCTGACTGATTCACAACATTCAGATAGGGCCGCGGATACAGGGCTTTCAGCATTGCTGGCGGCAGTGAAAAGGGGTCTTCCGCAATGTTTTGTTCGCGGATAAGCTGCCTGGTATAGTACACCGACAGGTTCAGGTTGCCCGTTCGTCTTCCCAGCTGCATCATTCTGGCCTGGTATTCCTGATTCGAAACTTTCTGGAAATATTCCACCTTGAAAAATTCCTGTCCCAGATTGAATTCTCCCAGTTCATAGAGCTCCAGAAGTTCTATGGGTATTCTGTAGTTAGAATCGTTGATTCGCCTCCACAGAGCCGCCGCCTGAGGATCCAGAAATGTGGAAACATTCTTTGTCGTAAGAAATCGCAGCGCCTGCGCGCTCCCGCCGTTCGCGGATATCCATTCAAGATAGCTGCTTCTGTCATGGACGCTCCGCCAGCTCCGCGCGAAATCTTCCGGCTGACGCTCGTCCCAAAACGCCCTGGCGTAAAACGACCCGGGAGCCGATGCATAAAACTTTTTTGAGATCTCTTCTGCCGCCTCGTTCTGATTTTTTGCCTGGTAGTACCTTTTCAGCCAGTAAACAAATCGTCCCTTTGCAGTCAGCGGCGGCAGATTATTTTTTGCATATTCCCAGAATTCAGCATCGGCCCAGCTGATTCTGCCTCCGGTGCCGATCAGTGACTCTATCAGGCGGTCGTTTATGGAATAATCTGAATGGAATACTTTTAGATATTCAACGATTTCCTGAAAATACGCCTTCTTATCTGGAAACCTTGCCAGCAGGTCAAGGTGAAGTTTCCAGAAACCAAAATGCTGTCTTTTCACATGCGCGAACCTTGCAAAGAGCTTCCGCGCATCTTCGTACTGCCTTGCACGGAATAAATAATCCGCCCATGTATATAGAATTGAAGGCTGCTGCGAAAGATATGTGTAGAGAGACGCTGATAGAGTGTCGAGATGCGCAGATTGATCGGTCCGGATCAGAAAAATTCCATCTGTGTAAACTGACTTTGAGTTTGACGAAGCAACAACTGCCTGAGCCGAGACAGACTGCCTGAGACCGTTCAACTCCGCTGATGTAAGAAACGATGAAAACAGGGACAACCTGCGGTTGTACGAGGTATTGGCGATTGCAGCAGGTAAAAATACTTCCGGAAAGGAGCGTTTCACTTCAGAATAGATTGATCGGATCAGTTGATCATCCAGCGTCTCAGAAGCGGCCAGGAAATACATTCTCAAAGCGGCATCCCGCGGTCCCGTTCGAAGCATCGCTCCGGCGCGGCAGCTCAGAGAATGTGGTCCCTTCAATGATGGATAACGGTCCGTCAATTCCTGAAGGGCCGCAATATTCGGAATCTCCTGCAGGAGGGCCAATCGATCGCAGAAAATTGATTCCGACAGCGGATCCGGATCGGACAGGTCCGCAAGCGACAGAGTTTTCAAACGGAGAGCTCTGTAGGGAGTCTTTCTTAAAAAACCAGCCAGCTTCCAGATCGATAATTTTTCAAGGAAATCATCAACGGTATCATTCCCTTTCCTGCTCACACAATCATTGATTGACACCTCCATATTTCCTGGGCAGTCCAGATTCACAATATGCAGATATTCACGAATGACCTTCAGAGCTTCCCCGGATATCGGCAGGGCTGGCGATATTCGAATGACTGCAGCCTCAGCCATGGCCGAAGCATAGGCATACCGGTCTTTCTTTCTGTAAGGGGGATGCTGGTCGAAATATTCGACGATTTCACGCCAGCGGCCGGCTCGAAGCATTGCCTGAGGATCGCTGATTTCAGTGCTCCGGGAATGGAGCGGGGATAAAACCAGGGGCAGTAGAAGAACCCAACGAATGATTCTGAAATATCTTGCTTGATGCATGCTTTTTACTGGAAACATATGATCGGGAGCATCTTTTTCATCCGAAGTTTATTGATTAAGATAACGGTTCATTCCGGTATATCAATCAATAAAAAATCGAGGGTTCAGCCCCAACTTTGCCGTATATAATGGTAAGAAACACAATAATTGTCAATTTCAGGCATCCCATCTGTGGTTATCCTGACTGACTTCAACCTAGCTTAATGACAAAAAATTAATATGATACTTACCAGTCTTCTACTTTCCACGCCCATCCTGGAAACCAGATTCCTGCTCTGGGGTGTTCTGGGCATCAGTCTGCTCTGGATGTTCACGGTACCCGTTGTGCTGTATGTTTCTCTGCGCAAGAGGGAAATCCGCAAACAGACCAAGGTTCGAACTCGAATTCTATCCTCAGAATCCGAACAAGAGTCGGAACCAAAATCCGGCGATAAGACGGCCGAATCGAAGACGCCTGAGCCGCCGGTCAGCCAGTCCCGCTCCGTTTCTCAGCCTGGTTCTCCTGTCACAGAACCGGAATTGAAAATAACTGAAAGGCCGGGCAAATCAGAATCCATTACCAGGAAATCAGCTGTGGCCGCAAACAGGACGTCGTCATCCGGACAGACAATCGTATTCTCTTCCGCCCCGGACAACCATGAACTCTTTACGCGTCAGAAAAATATTTTTGATTTGCAGCTGCGCCGGCATGTTCGTCAGCAGCTGCGCCCGGATCTTTTTTTCATTCCGGGGATTGACGGAATGCCCGCAATGAATCGAAACCGATCCGTTTTTCTGAAATCAGCAGTTATGAATGACAACGAAATCTGTCTTCAAGCGGACAGTCTTATGCCCCTGCTCTATCATCATTTCGTCCGCGCTGAGATGTCTTCTCTCGATCCGGTTTCTTATCATCCAATTCTCGTTCCAGTAGTGAATTACGCAATTTGGAGAGGGAGAAATGAATGGATATACAATCTGGCCTCTCGTCTTTTAAGCTCAAAAATCCACTCCGATGAAGTATTTTATGCGGCGGCCCTGATCGGAGCGTCGGAATCAAAAACCGCTCTGACAGATTATTACAGCAGAATCATCATAAACAGAAATGAAAGAAGTGAATGCGCGCTGCATTTGTTGTCGGGCGGAGAAAATCAGGTTGAAAACTTGGAAAATTACCGAGGACTGTATGCGAAATCAGAAGACTTTGATGCGGCTGAGAAATTTGATATCTTTGCTGCAGCGGGTCATATTTTTCGAGCGATTCGCCAGAACAGGACTGACGACGGCAGATCTGATTTTCTGCTGAGAGCTTATCTCAGACTGGCCTTAATGAACGGTAAATTCTATTCCTTTATTAAATTAACATCGCAGCTGGAAACACCTCTGTCGCTTGAGGACTGCCGCAATGCAGTTTACTGTATTTTCCGCAGCGCCCCGGAGCAGGCCCTGGAACTCGTTCAGGAATTCTGCCGGAAACACAATCAGTTCAGGGATGAAATACTGGCATTCGAGCAAAAAGCCGCAATGATAATGGAAAGAGGCAGTTCCGGCTCGCCGGAACTGTTGCGCCATGATCATGAATCCAGGCTTTTAAATCTACTGGCTGTCCACGCAGATTCTGACAGATCGATCGGCAGCTGGTCGAAAATATTTAAATATATCGCAGAAAATAATGATACGGATTTCCTGGAAATGGCAATGCGAGACTATTTTCTTTATTGTTATCAGAACGAATCTTACAGCATTGATGACAGTTTTATTCCTTCACTGTCTGCTCTGTCGGGACCTAACCTGTTTTTTCGAGGGTTTATGGGAATGTATGAATCGGAAAAAAATCCGGACAGAGCACTGGCGAGCCTTATTCGCTGCGGAACAAAGTACCCGCGTCTTCTTCATACCCTGGCCGAGCTCAGCCGCATCAAGGGCATCAACGATATTTCAGAAAAATCCTATGCGCTCATTGTGCGCAAATTCCCGGCCGAATCCGTGTTCTGGTACAATTACGGTGTGATTCTGGAAGGCGGCGGACATCTGACAGAAGCGCTCCATGCATTCAAAGAAGCTGTCTATCTTGATCCGGGAATTCTGGATGCCAGAGAAGCGATTTCCCGGCTGATTATGCTTGTGCCCTCACTATAATTTTTCAAAACTACCCGGCTTATCCTGGCAACATGCCTCACGCAGGCTTGACAGCGGCGTGCATCAAAGAAAATTGCTCCCATGAGTCTTCATATTTACAATTCTTATTCGGGAGAAAAAGAAGAATTCAAACCGACTGACCCCGGCCGTGTTCGCATATACAACTGCGGCCCAACCGTATATAATTTCAATCATATTGGAAATTTTCGCTCCTACATTTTTGTGGATATTTTTCGCAGGTATCTGGCCTTTCGCGGCTATGGACTTGATCACACAATGAATATCACAGACGTGGATGATAAAATCATCGACTCTTCGCTGAAAGAGAAAAAGACCATAGAGGAGTTTACAGCGCCATTTATAAAAGCCTTCCTGGAAGACATAAAAACATTAAAAATACAGGAAGTGGAACACCGGCCGAAAGCCACAGAATCCATACCCAGAATGATTGACATGGTTCAGGAGATGGAAAGACAGGGACACACATACAATGTGGAAGGGAATATATATTTCCGTCTGAGGAGTTTCAGTGATTACGGAAAGCTGTCCCGTCTGGATCAGCAGAATCTTCTGACGGCCGCAGACGGTCGATTTGAAGCGGATGAGTATACGAAGGAAGATGCCAGGGATTTCGCTCTCTGGAAAATTCCCGTGCGCGCCGATGAGCCCAGCTGGGATTCGCCCTGGGGCAAAGGCAGACCTGGCTGGCATCTGGAATGCTCCGCGATGATTCGTGACATATACGGAAAAGGCGGCATTGACATCCATCTGGGCGGCATCGACCTTCTGTTTCCTCATCATGAAAATGAAATCGCGCAGAGCCGTTGTGCGTATCCGGAGGAGCCTTTTGTTCGGTACTGGATGCACAACGAGCACCTCCTGGTGAACGGAAAAAAGATGTCAAAATCTCTCGGCAATTATTACACTCTGCGCGATCTCACTCGGCCCGAGGATGCTAAAAAGCTTATTGATGCGAAGCGAGCGCCGGAGTTTCTTCTCGATTTGATACAGGAAAATAAGATCACAAGAGCCCTGCGATATCTGCTTTTAAGTTTCCAGTACCGGACCAAGTTGAATTTCACTTTCGAAAATTTGAAAAGCGCCGACGCATCTTGCGATCGAATCCAGCATTTTACCGTTCGTCTGATGAAAACTGCAGAGGTAAATGAAGATCAATTGCGTAAAATATCCATGGATATTGATAAAAAGGACAAAGAAAAACCTGGGCAGCGTTGCTCTAAGTTTGCGAACAAAACGACTTCAAGCGGAAAAGCCATGAACGCTTTTATCGATTCGATGGATGATGATATAAATTCACCGCGCTCCATGGCCGCTGTATTTGACTATATACATGAGACGAACCTTCTGATTGAGAAAGGGTCGCTGCCGAAAGAGGACGCCCTGGAAGGACTGCTTTTTCTCTTTCGCATAAATGAAATTCTGGACATCATCAGTTTCACGCCGACTGAGCCTGTGAAGGAAGGTCTCGACACAGAAACGGAAAAATTCGTGCGCGAATCGATTGAGAAGCGGAACGCTGCAAAAAAAAGCCGCGACTTTGCCCTGGCTGATAAAATTCGTGCAGATCTCATGACCCGGAGCATCCGGCTTGTGGATACGCCTGACGGCACTACATGGGAAAAGGTTCGATAGCGGAGTCATGGTCTCCCTGACATTTCTTTACGGTCGGCGGCCCGTGCTTGAGTTTATGGAAATGGCGGAGGATCTGTCCGGCGTTGAATCTGTCTATATTTCAGACAGCGCTTCGCCTGAATTCCGCAAAAAATTAGAAGAAAAAATCCCGCAGAAACTTCTGCGAATTTCCAATAGAAAAGAGCTGGATCGTTTGATTCCGGACGGCAATCATCAGGGCGCTGTCATTCGTTTCCGCCCGGGTTATAAAACACAGCCTGGAAAGTTATCCGACTGGAAAGAACTCCTCAAACAGAAAAAAGGTCCGGTTGTTGTTCTCGACCGCATCCAGGATCCTCAGAATCTGGGCAGCATTCTTAGAAGCGCAGAGGCTCTGGGCGCCGGCGGTCTGATCCTCACGGGCAAAGGCGCTCCTCTGAGCGATGCGGCCGTACGCGCAAGTTCCGGAGCATTTCTGCATCTGCCAATTTTCGAAGCAGGGAATCTCCAGCAACTGGTCGATGCGGCAAAAAAGGACGGCTGGTGGATTGCTTCCGCAGTTGCCGCGGCCGATCCCGAAAAACATCAAAGACACCTGTCCGTAGGAGAGTTCCAGGAACTGCCGCCTTCGCAGGAGATACTGCTCATAATCGGCCACGAAGGCGAAGGCATAAAAAAATCTGCCGTTGCTGAATCCGATTACCTGGTTTCCATACCCCTCAGAGGCAGAACATCCTCACTGAATGCAGGAGTGGCGGCGGCGATTCTGATCGATCGCATCATCAACCGCTGAATTCTAATCCATCACCGCCGCATATTCCGCAGATCTCGATCCACTGAAATGGCCTCTTCTGAAATCGAAGGCGCAGACCTTTCCGCTGGTTTTGCCGGGTCTGCAGCAGGCGGTGTAACCGGGGCAAATCCCGCAGGACTGTACTCTCCCGTGATGCGGCAGTATTCAAAATTTTCCAGAAAATCCAGATCCACAGTCCGATAGTTTGTCCGCGTATTGCGATAATCGGATTTTTTCAGCTCGGCGCTGAGCATGTTCAATGCTGCCTCGCGTGATGTCGTCTGTTTCATGGCAGCCATGTTTTTATTGATGGCTTCCGCCGATGCGCGAGAAGTCACTATTATCTGTATCACGCCTCCCGGCTGTGTGACCGTTTCCACACCGGTGGGTAGAAATCTTCTTTCCTGACCGCCGCCGCAGCCTGTCAGGAATACAAAAAATACAGCAAGCACGGGGCCTGCGCAATTGGACATACTTTTCTTCATTTTGGGGCTCCATTGAAAGAATATTCGACAGCATATTTCGCTTCAAATTCTGCGATCATTTTTTCATTCTGCAGGGTCAGGCCTATATCGTCAAGACCCTTCAGCAGGCATTCTTTTCTGAATTCATCAATTGAAAAAGAATATTTCTTCCCCCCGGGCACGGCGACCCACTGCTGCGGAAGGTCCACTTCCAGCGTTTTTTCACCGGACATTGCGTATGCAAACAATTCCTGAATTTCTTCCGGTTTCAGTATTACAGGAAGCATGCCGTTCTTGTAGCAGTTGTTGAAAAAGATATCCGCAAAAGAAGGCGCGATGATTACACGAAATCCGAAATCTTCCAGGGCCCAGGGCGCGTGCTCCCGGCTCGAGCCGCAGCCAAAATTCTCCTTTGCCAGAAGTATTGTCGCTTTTCGAAACGACCACCGGTTCAGAATGAAATCGGGATTCTCGATTTTTCCGGCATCGTCCTTGAAGCGCCAGTCGTGAAAAAGATGGACTCCGAATCCCGTTCTCTCAATTTTTTTTAAAAACTGTTTGGGTATGATCTGATCGGTGTCCACGTTCGCCCGATCCAGCGGCGCCACAATTCCCTGATGTTTTACAAAAGCGTTCATATAGTTAACCTCGTTCAATATTCTTATATTACTGGATGCATAATTTTCGCATCAACGGAGCGGCTGATTTACTCATTTCAACCAAGCGCGGATATCCGTAAAGCGGCCTTCCACTGCGGCCGCCACAGCCATCTGGGGGCTGACCAGATGCGTCCGCCCTCCCCGTCCCTGTCTGCCTTCGAAATTTCGATTGGAAGTCGAAGCGCATCTTTCACCGGGCTGGAGAATGTCATCATTCATCGCCAGACACATTGAGCAACCTGCGAATCTCCATTCAAAACCGGCCGCAAGAAAGATTTCATGCAGGCCTTCCGCCTCTGCCTGCTTTTTCACGCGGCCCGATCCTGGAACCACAATCGCCTGAACACCGGAATGCACCTTTCTGTTCTTTGCCGCCTGCGCCGCCAGTCTGAGATCCTCGATTCTTGAATTTGTGCATGAGCCGATAAATACTTTATCTACTTTAACATCTGTTATTTTCATCCCCGGCTCCAGGCCCATATAGGCAAGGGCGTGCTTTGCGCTTTCCTTTTCTCCGGGCTCTTTCATGGAGACAGGGTCCGGCACGGCTGCGTCCACGCCTGTCACCTGTCCTGGATTTGTGCCCCACGTTACCTGCGGGGCGATGGAAGATGCGTCGATGTCGATCACCCGGTCAAAATGTGCCCCGTCATCGGATGGCAGAGTTTTCCAGTATGCGATAGCTTTCTCAAGCATTTCACCCTTTGGCGCAAAATCGCGTCCGCGTATGTAATCGAATGTCTTTTCATCAGGAGCGATGAGTCCGGCGCGTGCCCCCGCCTCAATGCTCATATTGCAGACCGTCATCCGTCCTTCCATCGAGAGCGCACGAATCGCTTCGCCGGAATATTCAATCACATATCCCTGCCCGCCGTTTGTGCTGATAAGGCCGATGATATAGAGAGTAATATCCTTAGCAGTGACTCCTTCGCCGGTCTTTCCATTCACTCGTATCAGCATGTTTTTGGATCTCGACTGCTGAAGTGTCTGTGTGGCCAGGACATGCTCAACTTCGCTCGTGCCGATCCCGAATGCCAGAGCTCCGAAAGCCCCGTGCGTGCTGGTGTGAGAATCGCCGCATACAATTGTCGTTCCTGGAAGAGTAAATCCCATTTCCGGACCGATTACGTGCACGATGCCCTGATCGGGATTGTTTAAATCATAGAGCCTGATTGAAAACTCCTCGCAGTTCTTTTTCAAAGTTTCCATCTGAATTCGTGATATCTCTCCGGCTCCGTTCCAGTCCCGGGTCCTCGTTGAAACATTGTGGTCCATGGTGGCGATGGTGAGATCCGGACGGCGCGCTTTTCTTTTATTCAACCTCAGGCCTTCAAAAGCCTGCGGAGAAGTAACCTCATGGACCAGATGACGATCGATGTATATCAGCGGCGTTGTCCGCCCGTCGTCGTGCACCAGGTGTGAATCGTATATTTTGTCATACATTGTTCTGGCTGTTTTGGGCGTTTTCATAGACTCAATTATGCATGGTTTCATTTATAATGCAAATAAATTGTTGTTATTTTTCCTATAACTTTTAGTTATAGTTCATGGAATTCCGTCAGATTCGATATTTTCTGGAAATACACAGCAAGGGCTCATTTATCAGAGCGGCGCAGGCCCTGGGACTGACTCAACCCGCTCTATCACGTCAGATCTCCCTTCTCGAGCGAGAGACCGGATTTCAGCTGTTCGACCGGACCGGCCGTCAGATCCGGCTCACAAGCTCCGGCGAGATTTTCTACGAACAGGCCGTCCGGATGGATGAGATCTGGAAGGAAACCAAATTCATTCTTCAGAATCCAGAGGGGCCTCCGGCCGGGGAATTTTCCCTTTCTTCGGGAGGCACGGTCGCAGCCTGGATTCTTCCGGGACTCATTCGCAAAATACGGCAGAAATACCCGGGCCTCTCCTTTCGTGTCCTGGAAGGCGATGCGCAGACAGCGTCCGAATGGGTAATTCGCGGCGATGTGGATCTTGGAATTCTGTCCGACCCTCTTCCTCCGACAGAAATGATACACAAATATTTCTTTTCTGACAGCATTGTCCCTTTTGTATCCAGAGATCATCCGCTCGCCAGAAAGAAAAAGCTCCGGCTTGATGATCTAAGGAACCAGGAATTTGTTTTCTACCATCCTGCTTCAGCAATCCGCCGCATAGTCGACAGCCGTATGCGGACCATCAAGCCTCGTTTCGCGCCGACAGTGGTGATGGAACTTCGAGGAGTTGAATCTGTCCTCCGGTGCGTGGAAGCGGGTCTTGGAATCGGTTTTGCCTCGGAGCTCTCATTGAATGAAAAACTGAAGGCGCTGAAGGTCAACGAATTGACGGCCCAGAGAAAATTCTATTTCTGCCACCGCGACAGAAGAAGACCCGGCCTCAAACTGCTGATCGAAACTATGGAAGAATCATTCCGGGAATTATTTCTGGCCAGTTCAGCGCATTGAACCCGCCGCCGTATGTCTGCTTCTGCAGGCCCTGGAATCAGTCGATATAATCTTTCAGTTTCTTACTGCGCGAAGGATGTCGCAGACGACGGAGCGCCTTGGCCTCGATCTGCCGGATTCTTTCCCGGGTTACCTGAAAAACATAACCGACTTCTTCCAGAGTGTGCGAATAACCGTCATCCAGACCGAACCGCATCCGCAGAACTTTCTGCTCCCGCGCCGGCAGTGTATTGAGAACCGTCTTGATCTGCTCCGAAAGAAGACGGTGCGCCGTGGCGTTCATCGGCGATTCCACTTCCGTATCCGGAATAAAATCACCCAGTTCCGAATCCTCTTCCGACCCGACCGGCACTTCCAGTGAAATCGGCTCCCTGGCGACATTTTTCACAGCCTTAACTCTCTGCACGGGCCAGCCCAGGCGCTCCGCGATTTCTTCATTGGTCGGTTCACGCCCCGTCTCCTGCAAAAACAGCCTGGTTTCGCGGACGACCTTATTGATCTGTTCAATCATGTGAACCGGTATGCGGATCGTTCTTGCCTGATCGGAAATGGCCCGAGTGATTGCCTGACGAATCCACCAGGTGGCATACGTGGAAAACTTGTAGCCCTTTTTGTATTCGAACTTATCGACCGCTTTAATCAAGCCGATATTTCCTTCCTGAATCAGATCGAAGAAATGCATTCCGCGGTTCGCGTAGCGCTTGGCGATAGAGACAACCAGACGAAGATTTGCCTTAATCAACTCTTTTTTCGCCTGAGCGATTTCTCGTTCTCCCTTGTTCAGGAACTCGCCCCAGCGCAGAATATCCTGAATCGACGATCCGGCTTCCTGCTCCATGCGGCGCAGTTTTCTCTCATTGTTCCGAATATCTTTGATTACATCGCGCACCTCATCGATGCCGCAGCCCATTTCCTGCTCGATTTCCTGAAGGTTCTCATTTTTTTCAATGAATCTGTTGAAGGCCTTTATATCTTTGATATCACGATTGTACTTAGCTTTGATGGAAAGAAAATGCCGCTGGATCTCCTTGATCCGGAAAACCATCGATTTGATTTTCTGCGATATCCTGGCGATCTCCTTCTGGGATACGCCTACCTTTCGCACAGCGGTATTGATTATGGCGCGGGCCTCGTCCGCCTTCTGACGGTATTCACGCCATTTTTTGGAGCCGTCCACGTATTTCCGGAGACGGTTGGATGCTTCCGAGAGCCTTTTTTCTTCACCGGAGATGATTTCCATCTGTTCGAAGAAATTCTTGTCGAGCTTCTCCAGCTCTGTCGAACTCAGATAGTATGCTTTATTGACACGGACTACATCAGAAATTTTAATCTTCTTGGATCTGATTTTGGGCATCAACTTGAAGAAGTTGGCCCGCAGCAGTGACGATTCCAGAATTGTTTCTTCTATAATATTCTCGCCGTTTTCAATACGCTTGGCGAGAAAAACCTCTTTGTCGCCGGAAATCAGCGACACTTTTCCGATTTCCTTCAGATACAGTCGAATCGGATCATCACTGACTGTAGAAGAACCGGAATCTTTCTTTTTTCTGGTGCCGGGAGCTTTAATCTCTTTCCGGACCGGTTCTTCCATAACCTTCTGACTGTATTCCTCGACAACTTCAATGCCGAGCTGATTCAATAGCGTAAAAACGTCTTCTATGCGCTCTGAGTTGACAATCTTTTCCGGAAGGTATTCATTAATTTCATCATAGGTGATCTCCCCATTGGCTTTTCCAATAGAAATAATCTTCTGAATCTCCGGTAAATCCTCCATCGCCATATACAATAACCCCTGTTTATAATCGTTCTAAATTTTATTGACGCAGACTTCCGCCTGCGCCTCTCTTTTGAGTGGAAAGCGCCTGTTTAGCTTTTAATAGATCTGCCTGCTTCTGATAAAGGTATTCCTTCTCTATCGGATCGGCGATACGGATTTCTTCCTTTATACCCTTCAGATCATTTTCTAGAAGCCGCAGTCTATGGTCGATCAGGAATTCTTTTACGACTTCTTTTGATTCCTCAAAATTTCTGTGAAAATGAGCTTCCTGTCGCTTCAGAAGCATACCCGTAAAAGCTGAAGTGAGCTCTGCGGGCAAATCCGATTGCTGCAGAATTTCAGGAGTCCAGATATTGCCCGTCAAATACCTGTTTTCAAGAAACCGCCAGACAATTTCAGAAAACTCATCCTGGAATTCAAGTGACTGAAGGTTTTCCATAACATCGCCGAGGACGGCCGGAGTCAGCAGGAATTCCAGTATCATTTCTCTCTCCAGTTGAACCAGGAAATTGTCTCCTGATGCGGAGCGTTTCTTCTCCGCAACCTCTGATATATTAGTATCGGCAGCGGCGGGGCTGTTCTTGGTTTGGGCTTTGTCGATGCGCAGAGAAGATGCCTGAATGCCCAAAATTTTTGCGCCTTCTTCCTGATACAGATCACGATTTGTTTGATGTTTTAGAGCGCCGATCAGTTCGAGCAATCTCTGCAGAGCCGCTTTTTTTTCTTCCATGCTTACCTGAAAAAATCGATCCGATCTCTCCATGGAATAGAATTCTTTTGCCAGACGGGAGTATTCCAGCGGACCGGATGCATTTTTTGCCGGCAGATGCTCAAGGAACTTCCCCGGAAAAAGCGATTCAATCAGAAGAAAACGATCGGACGAAATTTTCTGATGCAGCACGTCACGCAGATCGGCCGAAGTCAGAACAATCGAAGCATCGAAGGGATCCATTCCTTCCGGCAGAAGTACAACAGCGGCCCGAATGGACGGGAAATCCCCGGCCAGTCGGCTGAACTTCAGAGCGGCAGCACGGCCGGCTTTGTCACCGTCCAGAAGAAACGTCAGATTCAGTGTGTAACGTTCCAGAAGTTTCAGGTGGTCTTCCGTGAGGGCTGTGCCCAGGGGAGCCACGACATTGCCCGAACCAGCCTGCGAAAGACCGATCACATCGAGATAGCCTTCCACAACAACGCATTCTCCCGACGATCGGATTTCGCTGGCAGCCTGGTGCAGACCGTAGAGATTGGAACCTTTGTGAAAAAGAATGCTTTCTTTCGAGTTGATGTATTTGGCAGGACTGTCAATACCCGGCAACACCCTTCCCCCGAATCCGATGATGCGTCCGCGCACATCATGAATCGGAAAGATCAAACGTCCCCGAAAAAAATCAAAACACCGGTCGTCTTTCTGGCTGGCAAGCCCCAGTTCCAGAAGTTCTTTCTTTTTATCCATAAACTGATCGGTCAGCCACTGCCACTGAGTGGATGCGGCGCCTATATGAAATTTTTCTATCATTGCTTTTGAGACCGATCTGCCGGAAATGTACGATTTTGCCGGCTGCCCCTCGGGACTTTCCAGGAATTCGGTAAACAGTTTCATAGCTCTGCGATTGACATCCAGAAGCGCTTCCACATGGGGATTTTTTACCGCTTCACGGTCCGTTTTTATTCCCGCAAACCGTCCCAGAATCTCCAGCGCTTCAGGAAACGGAACCTTTTCGCGCTCCATGACAAAAGTGAAAATATCTCCGCCTTTCTGACAGCCGTAACAGTGAAAATATCCTGTATCGGGATACACATGAAAGGATGGAGTTTTTTCCTGGTGAAACGGACAGATTCCGGAGAAAGACTTGCCCTGTTTTTTCAGCGCCACATACCGGCCGACATACACGTCGATCGGAATCGCAGCGCGTATTTGATCCCTTTCGCTCAATTCTGCAGCTTTTGCTGTACCAGCTGTTTCACGACCGATCCGTCGATATTCTGTCCCTTGAATCGGTTCATAACCTTGCCCATTACTTTGCCGGTATCGCCTGGACCGGGTTTCATTTCTTTGATTGTTTCATCGATCGCTTTGCTGATGTCTTCTTCTGAAACTTCAGCAGAAAGATAATTTTTCAGGACGTCAATTTCATCGCTTTCCCGCTTTGCCTGTTCCATACGACCGGCTTTGCTGAATTGTTCCTGCGATTCTTTTCTTTTCTTAACCGCTTTTTTAATTATGGCCGTGATTTCATCATCGGCGAACGACTTGACACCCGTTTTTGTCATTTCATACTGAATATCACTCTTCAGCAGTCTCAGAGTGCTCAGCTTCAGTTCTTGTTTTGCTTTGAGGGCCGCTCGGAGGTCTTCTTCAATTTTGGAATATAAATCCGGCATATCTGGAGATCAGGACTTATCTTTCCTCAGCATAAGAATTCTTTTTTTCTCGCGTTTGCGCACTGCGGCTTCCAGTTTTCTCTTTCTTTTCTCAGAGGGCTTTTCATAGAATTCACGCCGTTTAATTTCTGATTGAATACCGGCATTCACACATTCTCTTTTAAAACGCTTCAATGCAGACTCTATGGATTCTCCGTCTTTTACAACAATTCCTATCATATAATATCAGCACACTCCTGAGATTAGCCAGAAAAATCCACCTCCAGCAGGTGTCAATGCCGAAAAATCAGCTCTCCGTACGACCTCAGAAGGTGCTTTTAACCAGGGGCAGACGCCTGAGCTGTGAATCCTCATCCAGGTTTTAGTTTGTACGTACTGAATATTTTTTTCACCTGAGTTTTTTTTTGCTGTACTTTTCTGCAGTTTGTACCGTTGAGTACCTAAGAGACATAAAACGCAGGGGTGGCACATTGAAACTGAGAACTGATGATTTTAAGAAACAACTACAGCAATATATACAATTCCGCGGGATTGATATTATTCTTTACCTGAAAGACGGAACCACAATCGAACTCGACAAGAATCGGCAGATGGAAGGCGATGTGGTCATTAAAAACGGCCGGGACGGGATTCAGGCCAGCTTTCATATTGAAGAGATATTAAAAGCAGATTTTTTTGCAGCCTGAAAGCGGCGCCCGGCCTGAACCCGGGATGCCGCTGACAGAGTGGACGATCAATTTCTTTTGTAAACATAATTAAGTATTCTGATATCTCCTTCCCGGAGGAGGTTTTTGTGCTTTAGTTCAAGCAGCAGAATTTCATGAAGACTGGGATTTGTCCGATGCAGTATCTGGAAGACAACCTCAAGAACCGCATTTCTTCGCTCGATTTCAGGTATTTCTGATTTAATTATTTTTTCAATGCGCTCCAGAAGAACTGACTGCTCCTTTCTCACACGGGCCAGTTCTTTCAGACTGTCGCTGATTTCGTCCGGCAGATTGGAATACACAGCATTGCGTGTATAGAAATCGTAATCATGACGGAATCTCCAGTTCAAGACTTCCGACGGAGCATGCATCAAATCCTGCGGTCTGATTCGGGCAATCGAGTCGATAATTTCGCACATGATTTTCTCCGGCGCAAAAATCATAACGCCGAATGCAACATGCATGTTTCTCTGTATCATCTGTTCTATTATAGCATTGCTGTGCGTTTGCGGCAGATTTTCCAGATAGCTGAAGTGCTTTTTCAGGCGATTATGATTGGATTTATAGAGCAGCTGCAGAACTTCCCGGGCCGATTCGTGCACAGCATTTTCAGGATGTGGTCGATCGATGAACTCCAGATATGTGGACAGGGCCACGAGCAGATCCAGATTTGTGGATACCCGGGCGACTTCGCGGATAAGAAGCATGCGAAGCTCTTCCTCAATCACATAGATTATGGACGAATCTGTCAGCCGGGTCAGCAAATGCACGGACGATTCCTGATCGAGAATGTTTAGAAGAAAAATCATGATCCCGGAGTACTTCTTGGCAAAGTCTTCCATGATATCCGTCTCCAGCTCGCAGAGGAACCGGGCCGACTTTCGAATCGTCAGCAGATTGATACTGTTATAAATCGTTGAAGCGTAATCGCCTGTATTGTCTTCAGTGCTCATAAAAATAAAGAGTGTTGCTGTTTCCTGGTCCTGTGCTCTGGATAATATTAACTGACGGGCAGATTTTCTTTCTCTGCGCCGCCAAAAAGCGCGGGCTCCTGCATCACCTGGTTGATATCCTCCAGAAACTGCCGCGCCTGATCCGCCCAGGCGGATTCAACATCAAGACGAAGATAGTGATCAAACATCGCTGTTGCCTTCTCAAAGTATTTCAAAGACAGATATACTATTCCCAGATTGTAGTACGATTCCGGAAAATCCGGTTCCAGATCAATGCACCGGTGAAAATATCGGATTGCAGCCGCGTATTTTTTTTGTCTGTAATAAATATTTGCAATATTGTAAAGCGCTTCCACGCAGTCCGATCTCAAAACGAGAACCTTCTCGTAGAAAAAAAGCGCATCGTCATATTTCTGGTTCTCAAATGCAATGTTGCCCGACTCGATCAGCGCGCCGACATGATCTTTCTGCAGACTCAGTATTTCAGATAGAATTGTGCGAATGACACGCTCATCCCGCTTCCCTATGGCTTCCAGGTAATCCTTTTCCAGAGACTTCAGCCGATCCTGCGAGCTGTCCTCGGATTTCCAGAAGTTCCGTTCCTTCTCAATCAGTTTCCCGGATTGTTTATCAGAAAATTCTCTGAAAAACAGCTGGCCGGTTTCAAACTGCAGAAGTTGATTTTCCTGTCGAACAAGGAGGTGTCCTCCCGTATGAAGCACCATCGCAGGCAGCCAGTTTTCCATTTCTTTATCCGACTTAAATCCGGTAATGAGCTGACGTATTTTCTGCAGGCTGATGCCGTTCTTTTTGCAAAGATCGATAAATCGGATTTTTAGAATATCCTGAAAATCAAGGTCTTCATTCTGGCCGTCTATCAGTCCGATCTTTTTCCAGTAATAGATGAAATATCGGGGAATCGAAAGCTTTAAAGCAGCTTCTGAAACTCGCATGTCAAGCACCATTCTCGGAATGAAAAAAAAACATTGTGATTGGTGCATATAAAGTTTTCTCCTCCAGAGAAATCAACATATTCCTGGCCGTGTCCTGGAAATATCGCAAATATTATGAATTGACTTTTCCACACAAAAAAGTTGCCCTTTTTCGCCCTTCTGCCCTGGGATTTTTCTTTATCAGGTGCATGAAAGATTTGCCTGAATTTGCCTCCGGTTTTATTATGTCACTTTAACTTATGTCAAATACCGGGCAGACAACAGACGCCGGGCGCAGTTTTACCCATCTGCACCTGCATACATCGTACAGCCTTCTGGACGGCGCTATCCGAATTCCGGATTTGATGAATCATGTTAAAGCCCTGGGAATGAACAGCGTGGCCATGACCGACCACGGAAACATGTTCGGCGCAATTGAATTCTACAAAGCGGCTGTCAGCGGCGGAGTAAAACCAATCATCGGCTGCGAATTTTATGTTTCGCCCGGTAAACGCACCGACAAACAGCATGTTGAGAAACTTGCAGATGGAAACAACTACCATCTGATCATCCTGGCCATGAATTCTGCCGGCTATGCCAATCTGATCCGGCTGGCCAGCCGGTCTTATACGGAAGGTTTTTACAGAAAACCCCGCATCGACTATGAAATTCTGGAACAGTTCTCGGAGGGACTCATCTGCCTTACTGCCTGTCTGGGGGGCGAGGTTCAGAGCAGGATCCTGCACAATCGGATGTCTGATGCAGAAAAGCTTGCCGGTCGACTCAAAGAAATATTCGGGCCGGATCGTTTTTATCTGGAAATCCAGAACCACGGACTGCCGGAAGAAATGACGGCGGCACGAGGCAATCTTGAAATTTCAAAGAAACTGGACATACCCCTTGTTCTCACGAACGACAGCCATTTTCTAAGAAAAGAAGATCAGGCGGCACAGGATATTCTGCTTCGCATCAATCAGAAAAAGACAATCGACGATCCGCTCCAGTTTTCTTTCAATTCAGAGTTCTACGTTAAGTCCCCGGCTGAGATGGCGCTCATCTTTCCGGAAGTAGAAAGCGCCTTCAACAACACACTGCGAATAGCAGAAATGATCGATCTGAATTTCAATTTCGGGAACCCTCTTCTTCCCCGATTTGATGTTCCCCCGGGCGATACTCTGGAAAGTTATCTCAGAAAACTCGCGCTTGAGGGTTTGCATCGGAGGTATCGTGAAATCACACCAAGAATCATGGACCGGTTTGAATTTGAGTATTCCACCATCGTCAAAATGGATTTTTCCGGTTACTTCTTGATAGTTCAAGATTTTATCAACTATGCCAAGAAAATGAACATTCCTGTGGGTCCAGGCCGCGGTTCGGCCGCGGGCAGCATCATATCCTATGCGCTGGGCATCACGGATATTGAACCGCTTGCCTATGACCTGCTCTTTGAAAGATTTTTGAATCCAGACCGGAAAGAAATGCCGGACATTGACGTCGATTTCTGCGCTGTCCGGCGCGAAGAAGTGATCAACTATGTTCAGGATAAATACGGTCGCGACCGTGTGGGACAGATCATAACCTACGGGACCATGGCGGCAAAAGCCTGTCTGAAAGATGTGGCTCGTGTTTTGAACATTCCTTTCGATGAAGCCAATCAAATATCTAAAAAATTTCCCGATGTTCTGAATATCTCGATTCAGGAAGCGGTGGATCAGTCTTCTGAATTGAAGGAGTATTCTGAAAAAGGGCCCCTGCAGAAAAAGCTTTTCGCGGTGGCAAAAACTCTGGAAGGCAATTCCAGACACACAGGTGTGCATGCGGCGGGTGTCGTTATAGCGCCGGCTCCTCTTGAGGAAATTGTCCCGCTGGCGACAGTGGCTGCAAAAAGCGGAGAGAAGAACAGCCCCCGTGTGCTGGTTACCCAGTATGATATGAATGCGCTTTCTGAAGTCGGTCTCGTGAAAATGGATTTTCTTGGTCTGCGCAATCTCACTGTTCTGGACAATGCCGTGCGTGAAGTCGAAAAGCGCACAGGTCGACACATCGACCTGCTGAATCTGCCCATGGACGATTCATCCGCGTACAAACTTCTGCAGCGCGGAGATGTAAAGGGCGTATTCCAGCTGGAAACTTCCCCGGGTATGCGGGAATTCGTGATCCAGATGAAGCCGGAGCGTTTTGAGGACCTGATCGCTCTGATTGCGCTTTTCCGGCCGGGCCCGCTGAACTCCGGAATGGCTCTTTCCTACCTGAACAGAAAAAAAGGAAAAGAAAAACTCGTCTATCCTCACCCGGACCTGGAAGAGATTCTCCGCGATACATATGGCGTTATCATCTACCAGGAACAGGTGATGCAGATTTCAAGAAAAATCGGCGGATTCACTCCGGGCCAGTCCGATGCCCTGCGCAAAGCGATGGGAAAGAAAATAAAGGAAAAAATGGCCGAAATGCGGGTCAAATTCCTGACCGGAGCCAGTGAAAAAAATTATCCGCAAAAATTTGCCGAAGATATTTACGATCAGATGGCCCGATTTGCCGAATACGGTTTCAATAAATCCCACTCAGCGGCGTATGCGATGATTGTTTATCGCACCGCTTTTATGAAGGCAAATTATCCAACCGATTACATGCGGGCTGTTCTTGACAGCGAGATCGAAAAAACAGAAAAGCTTGTGCCCTACATCAACGCCTGCCGCGAAATGGGAATAAAAATTCTCGGGCCGGATATCAACGCGTCAGAAATGAATTTTTCTTTTGTGAAAGAGGGAGAGATCCGATTCGGGCTTTTTGCTGTTAAGAATGTAGGATCGCAGGCCGTGGCAACCATACTTGAGAAACGGCGGGAACAGAACGGCAAGTTTTCTTCTTTTTTTCAATTTCTGGAACATGTAGATTTGAAACTCTGCAACAGAAGGATGCTCGAATCGCTGATCTTTGCGGGATGTTTTACCGGGATGAATTATACCAGGAAGGCATTGATAGAAAGCCTGGATTTGGCTTTGCAGCATGCTCACAAAACACAGGCGGATAGAGAGACCGGACAGAATTCTCTTTTCGGTTTTATGCAGGAAGAAACGTCATCCATGGAGCCTATCCCGAAAGGCGAAACCGTCGCCGAATACAATGAAACGGATCTTCTGAAGAATGAGAAGGAAGTTCTTGGCTTCTATTTTTCGGGTCATCCGCTGACTAAGTTTGATAGAATTCTGAGGAATATAAAGGCCCTTCCCGTCCAGGCGCTGCCGGCAAAGGAATCGGGAAGCAAGGTTGAAATTGCCGGAATTATAACAGATTTCTCCATGCGCATGACCAGAAAAAACAAAGAGATGTGCCGCCTGACTCTGGAAGATATGACAGGAAGCGTGGAGGGTATTGTTTTCCCGACGGCGCTGGAAGCATGCCGCCCAATGATCCAGAAAGACCATCCCGTGCTTGTTAAAGGGACGCTCGAGAAAAAAGAAGAGACGGGAACTCCACAGCTTCTGATTGACTCTGTAAAAATGCTGAACAGAGACTTACTGGAAGAAAAACTGGAAAAATCTCTGCACTTAAAGATCAACTCGGCAACGATGGATAAAATTGTTGTGGATCAGCTGCAGACGATACTGAAGTGCTTCAATGGACCCCTGAAAGTTTATTTTCATTTGCTGCAGAACACCGCCGTAGAAAAAAATAGTCTGAATTCGGTAAAACCAGATTACCGAATTATCAGGGCGCACGAAAGTTTTAATGTTCAACTGAATCAAGATTTAGTTCAGAGATTAAAAAACATAAGGGAAATTACTGGAATATTTCTGTCAGTCGGGGATCAGTACAGAGTCGTATAAAAGCAGCCTTAAAGCTCGTTCGATTCGACCATCAAAGAAAAACTGTTGGTGATTGCGCCCGAAATTTCCACATCGTATTCACCTGCAGTAAGACGACTGAAGCTCGCCAGACTGTTTGTCCCGTCAATCCGCTGAGAGTCGATCATTCTACTGTCTTTTCTTAAATCAATCCTGGACGATGCTGCCTTTCTGGGCAGACTCAGGCTCAGCATCAATTCTGTATCTGATTCACGCACAATCTGACATTCGATAAAATCCTCCGGATCTGAGGAAAGCGTCTGACGTACTGTCAATCTTGGCTTTTTCTCAATTGTGCTTGCGGAACGAGTTTCAACAAAAGCTTCCGGTTGAATATAAAAACCCTGAAAGGTCGATTTTACCGCATTGAGTCCGCTCTGACTGAGCCGTAGAAGAAGAGAAGGGACCTTCTTACTTACATTGACGGATTTCACAATGTTCTGAAGCGCTTCTGGAACGGGACGAGTCGCAATCCAGGGATCCGACATGACAAGAGAGGCCTTCATTATCTGAAAAATTTCTCTGGTTCTGGATGACAATCTACCCTGATTGTTTTGAGCATCCTGAATGATTTGGTCAACGGAGCAGGCAATATCCTCCTCTTCATCTTCCGGTATCCGACTCTCCATGTCTTTTTGGTTTGATATATACATGGCAGCTACAATCAGTTCCTCATATTCAAAGAGTTCTCTTTTTTGCGCTTCTGTCAGATTTTCCGGAAACTCCGCGTCAGCATCTGACAGTATGTATTTAATAAAACTCCAGTCTTCATTCTCTTTCATTCTACCCTCAATTCTTTACTTCAGATGATAACTATTAAGACGAAAAAAAACAGGCTTTCAAAATCAAAATATGGATTTTTTTTAGAGTTTACGGTCATTTTCTTCAAATTCCGGAGAGCTTTCCCGGATTTTCTCCAGTGCTCTCATCATCTGCACCGAAACGCTTCCTTCGGGAATACCGAGTAAATCGGATAAATAACGGTAGGGTGTACGCACAATAAAATGACCCTTCTCCCTCCGATTCAGCAGTTTCTCTCTCTGATTGTATTTTTTTTCCAGGCTTTTGTTCAGGCGTGAAATTTCCAGCTGATCCGGCACCGGACCTGGCCGATTCACCAAGGATTGAAGCTTTTCGCGTTTAGATTTCAAGTCCATTATGTTGACATAGAGTCCGGTTATTTTATCTTCAGAATCCAGGTTTTTAATTTCTTTTTCTGATAAAAAATGGCGCAGGTCTGCTGTATATTTTATCAATTCTGCCGTCGATTTTCCAGTCTTTTCGCTCAGGAACTCGAGTTCATCTTTTTCCAGATCCATATAGTAAACATATGACAATTTAAAAATGAGCCTGAGCTCCATTCCAAGACCTGCAATTCTGTTTCTGAATGCCTGCAGCCGGGTAGTATCTTCCTCCTTGCCGGCACGCGGATCGGGAGTGTTCTCAATAACACGATATTCGGATCCTTTTTCGTCATTTTGCCGGAAATTTACAGTCCGAACTTCCCGGATAGTGCGCATCCAGTCGATGACCAGATTTCGAAGGACTGTATAAAACCAGGTCCGAAAACTTGATCTCCCCTGAAATGATCGGAATCGGCCGCCGTCTCTCAACCTTTCATACGCATAGAGAAAAAAATCCGATGCGGAATCTTCATCCAGATGGAACACTTTT
Organism: Spirochaetia bacterium; assembly: GCA_009885105.1. Lineage (GTDB taxonomy): Bacteria > Spirochaetota > Leptospiria > Leptospirales > Leptonemataceae > VFLI01. The sequence goes on from VFLI01000011.1 coordinate 70,068, forward strand.
ATTGGGAAATTGTATATATCGCTTGCAAAACGCTCAAAAAATATGCTCAATGAACCAGGATTCCCATTTCCACATTTTTTTATGAGGTCCAGTATCTCTTTCGCATCCGGCACCGCGGAAATTCGAAAATTTTCTTCTGACTGTCCGGATTCTTCCATAGTCTCTATAACATTTCTAAAAAAAATGATTGTCGTGCAGTTGTTTCTTAATTAAAACATCTTCTGAAAGGATGATCAATCAAATCAAAGATACAATGCCTGTTCCCATCCGACGCACGGGACAGTTTCGACAATTCGGTCTTTTTTTACAACTAATTCCATGGTTCTTTCTGTTTTTACCTGGGAATGCCCGGTCCGGCCCTGATGATTTTTTATGGCCGATAATGATCGGCCAATTTCCTGAAGCGCGGGGGTTGACATCCACTTTCGGGGAGTCCCGCTCGGATCATTTTCATAACGGTCTGGATATTGCGGCAAATGGGATTGCCGTTAGAGCAATGGGAGAAGGTTCCATAATATACAGCCGGAGTGAGGAGGATGATCCCTATATGCCCAGCCCCGGACCCGGAGATTATGTTTTTCAGGATCATGGAAACGGCTGGTGGAGCGGTTATTACCATCTGACGCATCCCTCCAGAGGAGACGGAGTTAAAGAAATCGGCAGAGCCGGAAATACCGGCCACTCCAGCGGATTTCATCTTCATTTCTTTCTGCTGAAAGACAATGGGCTGACTATTGTGAATCCCTTGGAGCATCTTCCCCGCGTCAAAGATGAAAATCCGCCGGTAATTGGACAAATATCGATTATCACTCCCAATGGAACCACACTAGTCTCTCATTCACGGCCGCAGCGAATTCGGCTCACCAGAAAATATCCTATTCTGATAAATATCATAGATCCGGGATTGGAAAAATCAACGCGAAGAGGAATCTATCGCCTGAAATGGAGCCTGAACTCGGAAAGCGAACGATCATTCTTATTTTCTAATATTCAATTTAAAGACAATGAATGGAAACTCGAAGGCCTGCATCCTTTTTCCGAAGTTTACATGAACGGCCTCTACAATCTCGGCGAGCTTGCTTTCACAGAGGGTAAGAACACTCTGACAGTGACCGCTGAAGATTTAAATGGAAACAGTTCCAGAGTCGAATTCGATATAACAGTCGATACCTTGACAAAGCCGCATTGATCTGTCGTATTCAAGCCGGCTATTTCTTAATTCGAACCGCGTCGCCATTCAGGAAAAGATTCCAGTCGGCGCCGACCGTAACACACCTTGAGACATACATTGAAACCTCTTCAACTCTGAGCACCGGCGTCTCATTGTTCAATCGTGAAACAATCAGTTTATCGCCTCTCTGCACAGAATCGATTCTTCCCAGATTGATAAATATTTCACCAGGCCTGATCTTGATAATTTTACCTCCGTAAGGGAGCATCTGGGTCAATCTCGCCGCTGCCCGAATCGATAGTTCGTATATGGCGTCTGTGCCCGATGCGGAGAGAGAAAAAATATCCACACGTCGTCCGGAGTTCTTTTCCATCGCCTCGTAATTTATTGTATATCCGGTCGGCCCGGATTGGAAAGATCCGTGTATAACGTAAGCGCTCTGGTTGACGTTGTTTTCCTGATCCTCCAGGAGCGAAATATTTTCCGCAGTGTAGTAAACGCCGTACGAGTATAATGACGACGATGAATTGGATCGCCTTATCGAACGCCTGACGGCTGAATTGAATTCATCAGTCACCGGTTTGATTCTTCCTGTGATTCGAAGCTGGAAAGCCAGAGCCGAAGCTATCAGACCCGGCGAATCCGGATTGTAGGGAAACGGATCGGACGGACGAAAATCATAAATAAAAATTCGAGTCGGTGTTCTCTGAAAGGTTGCGTCCTGAGGGGAAACTTCAGGGCTCAGAAGATTTTCACGGTAGGGCAGACTTTTATTCTTCTCTCGAAGGGCATACTCAAGAAGATTGCGGAGCCGGGCATCGTCAGGATTCAGACGGCGCAGTTTCAGTAGATTTTTCATGAAACTTTCATAATTGCCGTTTCTCCGGTCCAGATCCATCAACTGGCGGAGGGTGTTCTGATTGTCAGAATCTATTGCAATGGAACGATTCAAGTGCGTAACAACGTGATCGGCGCGATTGATCGACGCATAGTAGCGCATTCGCGCCAGATGGTAATTCGCAAGCTCGCCTCTCAGGGAGCTCAGGGAAGCATCTCCTGAGAAATCCCGCAGAGACTCTTCAAGACCGAACCTTGCAAAAGAATCTGAGGAATCCAGCTGCACCGCTTTTCGCATGAAGCCAATTCCATTCCTCGACTGAGCCGGCGACCGCAGTCTGACCAGATTTCCCATAAAATAATTGAATTGTGCATTATCCGGATAACGCGCGAGCATTGATTCAACACTGTGGATGCACTCGTCGATATGATTGCGATAAAGGGAAATCCAGATTATTCTTTTTTCCGCGTCCAGGTTCTGTGGATCCAGTTGAAGGACTGTTCGGAAGGCGTCATAGGCCAGGTCCAAATGCGAAATCTTTTCATTTTCATCATTGGAAAGTAGAGCCTGACTCAAATGTATCTGCCCGGCAGCCGAATGAACATCTGCCCGGATCGGATCGATCTGACGAGCTTTTCTCACATATCTGTCCGCGTCGTCAAAACGCCCGTTTTCCGCTGAAAGTCTGGCGAGGCCTAGAAGTGAAGGTATATGCGCCGGAGAATTTCTTATGACTTTTTCAAAATAGGAAAGGGCCAGATTGCGCCTTCCCGTCAGCAAATACATTTCCCCGAAGGCAAAATTGTTTTCTGTATTTCCAGGATCAACACTCGAGACCTCTTTCAGGTATTCCAGTGCGCGATCCACACGTCCGCTGCGGACAAGCACGCGCGCCAGTCCTGTCATGGCTTCAATATTTTTATTTTCAAGCCGGAGAACAACTTCATAATTTTCGCGCGATCGTTCCATATCGCCCAGAAAGAAATAGCATCGCGCTGCTCCGAGCGCTGCCCGGGAAAACCGTGGATTGCGTTCCAGCGCGGTTCGAAAACTGAATACAGCCGAACGATAGTCTTTTTTCTCAAGTAGACTCTGTCCCTGGTTGAAATAGAACAGCGCATTCTTTTCCTGCGGACGAATCACTGAAAAAGCGCAGACAAGCAAAACCGCAACGGCAGCGGCATGCATGCCGATTGTGAGGATTCTTTTATTTTCAGGGAACAAAATAACCGCCGTCCGCAATTCCTGTAGTGCCGAGATATCGAATTTCCAGTCTGACTTCAGCATACCTGCCCTGCATCAGATTCTCATTGGATGCGCTGTAAGATACAATATATCGTTCATCCTGTTTCTCCTGCATTTTTGCATACAGTCCGTGTATTTCGCTTTCATTGAAAGCATTGAGATATTCACCTCCGGTCCGGCGCGCCAGATATTTGTACATTTCCGCAGCCCGGCTTTTCTTATCTTCATCATCATCCCCTTCAAAAGAAATGATATTTATCATTATCTCGTTGGCGGAAGCATACTGACGAATCCGCTGCATCGTGTACTGGTTGAAGGCCCCGGGAAAATATTTCCCGGACACGACAAGCAGAACATTCCGAGGTCCAATTTCAGGCAGCAGCATGGTTATCGATTCAAAAAGAGCTTTTCCCAGATTCGGTTCTTCTATTGTCTCACCTTCCATCATGGATCGCAGCAATTCTCTTCTCTGCAGGCCTTCATGAACTGAACGCACCTGTTCACCGGCTCGGATCACTCGAATCCGGTCCGCAATTCGAATCGGGTCCAGCACTCCTTTCATGACCGAGGGAATATAACCGTTGAAATTATTTAAGAATATTTTTGAATTTTCTTTAACTATGGACATGTTCACGCGGTTGTTGAACGGAACCACATTGTCTGTCTTTATCTGTCCGATCCGGCTGTCGTTTTCAAACACCATGAAGTCAGATCGATTCAGTCCGTGAACCGCATTCCCGAGTCTGTTCTTTACAGTCATAAAGACTCCAATCTGAGGATAGGATCGGGCGTCGATTCTCTGTATTCGACAGTCGAGATTTGTAATTTTCAATCCGCGCGGAATCGCCTGAATCACGCGCTGCGAACCATATTCAACCAGAAGAATCGATCCGTCCTGGTTCGATCTGGCGGCTGCAAGACGATTGAAGGTAACCGGTCTGTCATTTTCATCCCTGAGCAGAGGGAAACCTGTCCATTTTTTTTCTTTAATATTGTAAAACAGAACACCGCTTTTCTCATCGGCAACAATCAAAGTATCCCCTTTTATTTGAAGCCCTCTGGGCTCCTCCAGGTTTTCAAACCGAATATCATCGATAAAATTTCCGTCTGAATCGTAGCGAAGTATTCTCCGTCCTTTCCTGTCCGCAACATAGACCAGGCCGTCTGCATCAATGGCAAGCCCTGCCGGTTCCTCCGGTTTGTCGCCCCGATCATCGCTGCCAAATACCAGAATAAATTTTCCTTCTCTGTCAAATTTCTGCACTCTTCTGTTCCCTGAATCCGAAACATAAATGGACTGCTCATCCAGCGCCACTCCGGCAGGACCGCGGAAGAAACCC
>VFLI01000047.1 GCA_009885105.1 Spirochaetia bacterium
CAACCTTCCTCGGGCGCCACAAGTCGCAGGCCGATTTCGTCCTCCAGCGCATGAGGCGGAGCATCTATCAGAACATGCATGGCGCGCCACAGCGCGACCCGTACTGCTGTGCTGTCCGGTGCGGAGTCTTTTTTCTCTTCCATGAATGACACTTCTTGTGTAACTGAACTGTTCGTCAAACCCGATCGTTGAATGGCCGCAGACGGCAATCACATCCTGGATAACTATCCGTATCGCCATTTAATGCCCAGCTTTGTCAGTCCTGATAAATTCTGATACAGAGGATGCATTCTTTTTCAAAATAGAATGCCAGCTTATGATCTCCCGTGTAGGTCCAGAAATCCTTTTCATTTTTCAGATGAAAGTTTTTGTTATTCATAAGCAGACGCCGGCACCAGGCAGAGTCTTTCGGAAAGGAAGTTAAAACGACATCGGATAAATACTTCTCCGCATCTTCTTTTTTCAGCAGCAAAGCAACCTGATAGTCGCGGTGAGTCGGCCCGGGTATGGACAGGGAGGCATTCATATTCACATCGTATATGTCGAATTCTGCATCCAAGACCTGAGTTCTCACGTTGAAGTACTGTTTCAATACTGCAATTTTCTCTTCTTTGTTCTGATAGTCGCCGCTTCTTAAGTGATTTTTTTGAGACGAGCAGACAGCAACGGTCATGAGTATAACAGGAAAAAGAATAGATTTCATATTTTAATTTTTAATCGATCACTGCCGAGGATGCTAATTAAGCCGGATGCGTCGGACCTCTGCTGCAAAACGAATGTGAAGGCGAATCGGTCAACGGCGCCGACTTACCGATGGTCCGTGATTCCGCGGTCGCTCTTCTCGATAAATTCGACGATATTCTGTACTTCTTTTGTCATCTTTTCTTTTTTCAATTCGGCGACGGCCTGCGATGTGTTCATGCCGGAATGATAAATAATTTTGTACGCATGCTTGATGGCGTTGCGCGCTTCCGGAGGCATTCCGGCCCTTTTCATGCCCACGGCATTCATGCCGATCACCGTGGCCGGATTTCCATCGGCCGTCGCATATGGCGGAACATCCTTCACTATTTTTGAGCAGCCCGCCACCATGGCATAGTCACCGACATTGACATGCTGGTGCACAGCCACAACCCCGGAAATAAAAGCAAAATTTCCCACGTCGACGTGACCGGCCAACACCGTGCCGTGCGTGAAAATATTGCTGTCTCCCAGATGGCAGTCATGCCCCACGTGGAAGTTGCCCATAAAATAATTGTTATTGCCCATAGTGGTGGGATGATCCGGCTTTGTGCCTCTGTGGATATTCGCGCCTTCGCGAAAAATATTTCCATCCCCGATAATCAATCCCGTTTCCGAATTGCGATCATAGCCCAGATCCTGAGGTTCCGCGCCGATAACGGCCCCGTGGTAAATGCGATTGTTTTTACCCATCTGTGTGTTGCCGTAAATGCGCACAGAACTGGCTATTACCGTGCCGGCTCCTATTGTTACATTTTTTTCAATGACTGTGTACGGGCCGATTTCGACGGATTCGTCGATCTGGGCAGTTTTGTCTATTATCGCTGTTGGATGTATTTTCATAGGTGCCGCCTGAGTGACATGATATTTATCAGTTCCAAAAACTATTGATTTTTTTCATTGTCTTTGTATACAATCAAAATTTTCCGGAAAGAGATTGTATATAAGGATCGGTTTTGCATCGCTGGGCAGGCGGCAGAATAAAAACGAAACGGGAGCTGGTTATGTCACATGTATATTTCTTTGGCGAAGGCCGGGCGGAAGGAACTGAGCTTGGCAAGAAAATCCTGGGCGGTAAAGGCGCAAATCTGGCGGAAATGGCGAGGCTGGGTATTCCCGTGCCTCCGGGTCTGATCATCACTACGGATGCCTGCAAATACTATTCCGCAAACGGCCGCTTACCTGACGGCATGATGGAAGATGTTCATAAAAAAATGAAAGAACTGAACCAGGCTGCGGGAAAGACTTTTGCGGATGCATCAAATCCGCTGCTCGTTTCGGTTCGTTCCGGCGCTCCGGTGAGCATGCCCGGAATGATGGACACGATTCTCAATCTCGGATTGAATCCAAGCACGGTGGACGGCCTGATCAAACAGACCTCCAATCCGCGCTTTGTTAACGATTCATACCGGCGATTCATCCAGATGTTCAGCGATGTCGTTCTGGGTGTTGAGCATCATGATTTCGAAGTTGCCCTGGAAGCGGCGAAAAAACAAAAAGGCGTCAAAGATGACACAGGACTCGACGCGGATGATCTGAAGAAACTCATAGAAGAATATAAAAAAATTGTCCGTAAAGACGCAGGGATCGATTTTCCGGATGATCCCTATGTTCAACTGGAAAAAGCGATTGAGGCAGTCTTTAAATCCTGGGACAATGACCGCGCGAAATTCTACCGAAAACTCAACGGTATTCCTGACGATCTGGGAACGGCCATAAATGTTCAGGCCATGGTATTCGGAAATATGGGCGAGGACAGCGGAACCGGCGTCGCCTTCACGCGCGATCCTTCAACGGGAGAAAGAAAATTCTACGGCGAGTTCTTGATGAACGCGCAGGGCGAAGACGTCGTCGCCGGCATACGCACACCGCATCCGATCAAGGATCTTCAGGAAATCATGCCGGAAGCCTACAGCAAACTTTTTGAAATTCAGGACAGACTGGAAAAGCATTTCAAGGACATGCAGGACATTGAATTCACCATTCAGCAGAAAAAACTGTATCTTCTTCAGACGCGCTCCGGCAAGCGCACGGGTTTTGCCGCGCTTCGCATCGCCGTCGAGATGGTCGATGAAGGGCTGATCGATAAGAAAACGGCTCTGATGCGTGTGGATCCGGAAACAGTTCCCTCGCTTCTTGCCCCGATTTTCCATCAGGAGCAGAAAAAAAAGGCCGTCGAAGGCGGCAGACTGCTGACCAAGGGATTGAACGCTGGCCCGGGCGCCGCTTCCGCCGCTCTGGTCCTTTCTTCGCAGCTGGCCCAGGAACTGGCCCTCAAGGGTCAAAAAACAATCCTTGTCAGGTTTGAGACGAGTCCGGAAGATATCATAGGAATGGAGGCGTCAGAGGGCATTCTGACAGCGCGCGGAGGCATGACTTCGCATGCGGCTGTCGTTGCCCGGGGCATGAACAAACCCTGCGTTGTGGGCTGTTCCGCTCTGCAGATCGATATCAAAGCAAAAACAATGACTGTTAAAAAATCGGACGGATCCGTTGTCACTCTTGCAGAAGGCGATGACATTTCAATCGATGGAAGCACGGGCGAGGTTCTGAAAGGACACCTGGACACGCAGCCTTCGGAGATCGACCAGGCGCTGCACGGAGAGAATGGAGATGTCTCCAGGCTTGCGGAGGATTTCATAAAACTGCTTTCCTGGGCGGACGAAGTACGGCGTCTTCGTGTTCGAGCGAACGCAGATATTCCCCGGGACGCAAAGACGGCCAGAATGTACGGCGCCGAAGGAATCGGGCTGTGCCGCACGGAGCATATGTTCTTTGGGGGCGAACGCATTCTCGCAATGCGTGAAATGATTCTGGCAGAAACTGCAGTGGAGCGAGAAAAAGCTCTGGCAAAAATTCTTCCGTATCAGCGTGAGGACTTCGAAGGTCTTTTTCAATCCATGAACGGTCTGCCGGTTACGATACGGCTGCTCGATCCGCCTCTGCACGAATTTCTGCCGCACACATTCAAAGAAGACGAAGACCTGGCAAAAAGCCTGGGAATCTCGCCCGAAAAAATACGAAATCGTGTGCAGAGCCTGCATGAAATGAATCCCATGCTGGGACATCGCGGTTGCCGGCTGGGCATAACGTATCCGGAAATCACAAGAATGCAGGTCAGGGCGATATTTGAGGCGGCCTGCAATATCAAGAAAAAGGGCATCGATGTGAAGCCGGAAGTCATGGTGCCTCTTGTCGGTCATGAAAAGGAATTGAAATTCCAGAAAGAGATTATCGACAGTGTGGCCAAGGAAGTGATGACTGAAAAAGGAATTGAAATTGCTTATCTCGCCGGTACGATGATTGAAGTGCCGCGCGCGGCGATTCGAGCGGCGCAGATCGCAGAGTATGCGCAGTTTTTCAGTTTCGGAACAAACGATTTGACGCAGATGACACTGGCCTTTTCCCGCGATGACGCGGGAAGTTTCCTTGGCGACTATGTGGACCGCGGTATTTACGAAAGAAGTCCCTTTGTCACCATCGATCAGGATGGCGTGGGCGATCTCATCAAGATCGCAATTGAGCGCGGAAAACAGATCCGTCCCAACATTAAACTGGGAGTCTGCGGCGAACACGGAGGCGACTCCGCCAGCATCCATTTCTTCAACAAAATTGGTCTGGATTATGTGAGCTGTTCGCCCTTCCGGGTTGCCGTGGCAAGACTTGCAGCGGCGCAGGCGGCTTTGAGTCAGTCATAGAATTTCCGTGAAGAATTACTTTCGGATACGCGGTCCCGGGACGATCTATGCCTATTCAATCGTAATAGGAATCGTGGCGGGTCTGCTTGCCGTAGGTTTTTCCGCTCTCGTGAACCTGAGCGAATCTGCCGTGTCCACTTTCGCATCCGGGGTTTCGCCCGGAAACTGGAGTTTGTTTTCCGGAACATCGGTCGGCGCATTCTCGGGTATCGGACTGGCAGTGGTTCTTTTTCTGCCGGCGTTTGGCGGGCTCTGCAGCGGTATCATCACGCATTTCTTATGCCCGCAGGCCGCCGGATCCGGAACCGATGCTCTCATCCGCGCGTTTCACCATGAGGAAGGCCGGATCGCCGCGAAAGTCCCTGTCGTAAAATCAATCGCCACTCTTTTCACCATATCGTCCGGGGGAAGCGCCGGGAAAGAAGGCCCGACGATGCAGATCGGAGGGGGCATTGGTTCGGCTCTCGCCGACGCGATCGGAGCCGGAGCGCGGGCACGGCGGACTCTCATGCTGGCCGGAACGGCGGCCGGACTGTCGGCGATTTTCCAGGCGCCGTTTGGAGCCGCTCTGACGGCGGCGGAATCTCTCTATAAGGAAGATATTGAAAGCGATTCGCTGATTCCCTGTTTTCTTTCTTCTGTCACGGCCTATCTGACCGGTAGAATATTTCTGGGCGACAGGCCGATTCTCTTTGTGCAGAATCTCTCTTTCCAAAATTACGCGGAGATACCGTTCTATCTGATTCTGGGACTCGTCTGCTGGCTGTCCGGCAAAATGTTCGTCGAACTTTTCCGATTTCTCGGCGGGAGTTTTTCACGCCTGAAAGTGCATCCTGTGTTGAAGCCGGCGTTGGGCGGTCTGATTGTTGGTCTGATCGGTCTTTTTTTTCCCGAAGCTATAGGAGTCGGTTTCAGGCATCTGCAGAGCTGGGTGAGCGGCCGCATGCCTCTTGAGAATGGATCGGCGCTTCTGACGGCAGGAGCTTTTATCGCAATCGCTATTTTGAAAATGGTTTCAACTTCATTCACGGTCGGCTCGGGAGGATCGGGCGGTGTGTTCGGTCCGTCTCTGTTTATCGGCGGGGCAGTCGGCGGAGCCGTGGGTTGTGCGGCGATGTGGCTGTTTCCCGAAATTGGGATTTCCGTGCCGGCATTTATTCTCGTGGGTATGGCCGCGTTCTTTTCCGGAGCAGCCAGCGCGCCGCTGGCCGGCATGGTGATGGTGTGCGACATGGTCGGCAGCTACAGTCTGCTGCCGGCCCTGATGGTGGCGTCGATCATAGCCTTTCTAACGCGAAGGAAGCGCACTCTTTATCCCAGCCAGCTTCAGAATCGTTTCGAATCGCCGGCCCATTACTGGGATATGGATCTGGATGTGCTTTCACGTATGCAAATACGGGATATGTTGTTTGCTCTGCGAAAAAAGGCCGTCGTGAAAAGCGGCGATCTGCTCTCTGAAATTCAGGACCGCGCGCCGGAAATGCAGGCCAGCGATTTTATCGTGCTGGATGGGGAGGGTCGATATTTTGGTATGCTCTCTTTGAAAAAAGTCCGCCTCTCATTTCTCGACCAGGCGGCCCGCTTTCTGATCACAGCAGGAGACGCCGCAGACGGCGCTTTCCCGCCGCTCGACCCGGATCAGACGCTCAGTGCGGCGATGCGCCTGATGACGGAGAAGGAAACGGACAAGGCGCCGGTCGTGCATGAAGGCATATTTCTGGGCTACATCAAGCATTCTCAGATTCTTGAGGAATATTACAGAAAAATTGAAAAAAGCGGAAGCGGGAAGTGAATACTCATAACAACTGTCTTGCCTGCGAAATCGCCGCGAATCCCGATACGGCTCCCGGCGGACTGATCCATGAGGGAAAATTCTGGAATGTCTGCCACAGCGCACGGCCGGCTCTTATGCGGGGTTCGCTTTTTATTTTTCCAAAGAGGCACTGTGAAAATATTTATGATCTGACAATGGAAGAAGCGGCCGAGTACGGAATTGTTCTGCAAAAAACCGGCGCTGCAATGCGTGATGCGTTTGCGCCGGAGAGAATTTATGTCTGTTCTTTTGGCGAGGTGATGCGCCATGTCCATTTCCATATTATTCCGCGAATGCCGACGATGTCTGCGGCAGGGCCTGAAGTGATTCAGGCGATTTTTGAGAAAAGAATATTTGTTTGCTCCGACGAGGAGGCGGCCGCTGCGGCGAAGGCTGTGCGCGAACGCTTCAATCGGAAAATAAGCTGAAGCTTCTTAACAGTGTTTGGTTCATTCATAAGCTGAGGATTTATTCTTATTGACCCCCTGTGCCCCTAAAAAAAAATGACCATCAGAATGCTGAAATACTTGAGAATTCGCTTTGTGCGTGACTGGGTTCTATTTGTCGAGCGGATGACAGACCGTTACACCGCTTCACGTCTCTCCGGCGGGCCTGTGGTCCCTCTGCGCGGCCTGGCTATGCTCGCGCTGATAGTAACCGGTGTCGTGCTGATCGTCGGACCGATTCAGAGCGCCCTTCGAAAGTCTCAGACAGAGCCGGAGTACATCGGCCAGTATCGCGCAAAAATGCCGGAAGGACTGAAAATAGAAAACGGCCGGCTGACTCTGGTATGTTCCGGCAGGGAAAATATCCGTCAAATAGTTAAAAATTATTATAATTATTCCGCTATATTTCTTTCGGCTAAAATGGAAGAGGAGACTCTTCGGCTGAATCCGGACGGTTTCGTTTCCGGCCGATGCCGCAAAGACGCTAAGATATCCATCCCGCTTCCGATTCTCGAGCCGGTGGTAAACGAGCCGCTGGGCTGGCCGTCGGATCATCCCGTTCTTGCTGTGTATCTGACGGGAGATAACACTGTGCCCCGCCGGCTGGCGGCGGAAACGGTCCGATTGAAAAGCGTGGGCGCCAATGCCGTCGTTTTTGATGTAAAGGACATTCTCGGCGTTGTCAATTATCGTTCGTCCGTGCCTGCCGTGGAAGAGTACAGACGCTATCAACCGCCGATTCCAAGCATTACTAAAACCATCGGCTTTCTTCACTCGAACGGCATTTATGTGATCGCCAGGATGGCCCTCTTTCAGGATCAGAACCTGGCAACCCGGCGTCCGGATCTTGCGATTCGTGACGGCAATTCGCCGACCGGGCAGCTGCTTGTAAAAGGCAGGCCGCTCTGGGTCGATCCAGGTCTGGCAGAAGTGCGGCAGTACAATCTGGACATTGTGGAGGAGCTGATTCTTCTCGGAGTCGATGAAATTCAGTTTGACTACGTACGGTATCCGGCCGAGGGAAATCTGAACCGGGTCACCTACCACAACGTTCGCGACAGTCTGGACAAATCCAGAAACCTGCAGAGTTTCCTGGCCTCCGCCTGGATGATGACTCGCCGCATGGGAGTTCGCACAGCCATTGATATTTTTGGAGTGGTGGCCTGGGGAGAAGAGGTCGACGTTAAAACTACAGGACAGAGGATCGAAATGCTGGCTCCCTTTGTCGATGTCATCAGCCCGATGCTCTATCCTTCGCACTTCAACGCGGGATTTGACGGATTTGACCGGCCCGCCGATCAGGGATTTCATTTCTATTCCAGCGGTGTGCGAAAAGTGATTGAAAAGGCCTCTCCGGCGATCGTGACAGTCCGTCCCTGGGTGCAGGCCTTCAAATGGCGCGTCAGTCATTATAATGAAAATTACATCCGCGACCAGATCAACGGCATCCGCGAAGGCGGCGGAACCGGATGGATGATGTGGAATGCCGGAAATGAATACGATCTCGTTTACAGGGCCCTGCGAAATGTTGCGTCGGCGCCGGTGAACAGCTCCGCACCGGGAAGGTCTGCCATTTCGAATCATCCGCATACTGCTGCCGGGAACTTAAATCCTCAACGCAGCAATTCTCGAACTGTCAATCCACGTTCTGCCAATCGGCCTGCGGGTATTACACCTGCCGGTAATCTGCCTGCGCCTGCGAACATCGCCTCAACTCCGGCTCAGTCTGGTGAAGGGGAAAATTCGCTCCCCGAACAGCGAAACCCTCCGCCTGAAGCAGGAAATTCGCAGGCTGAAACGGACAGTCAGCCGTCTGATTCATCGGAACGATGATTCGTCCATGCGCGAAATTCTGATTACAATCGGAATGCTTTGCGCCTCCAATCTCTTAATGCTGTACGCCTGGTACGGCCATCTCGTTTTCATGCAGTGACATAATTCGCGGCGCTGAAACAGGGTCATCAATGGATTTACATTCTAAAAACGAGCAACACAGGGGAATTTGAGGCAGTAAACTTCCTTTAATACTTCTTTTTTCGGCTTTTTCCGGTGGATTTGCCGGACTGCAGCCAGCGAACAGTGATCGGCAGCTGCTTCCCCTTCGCCTCAATAGTTAGGGGGCCGGAAAGCCGGTATTTCTTCTTCAATTTTTTCGCAGTGTCTTCAGATATCAGAATTTTTCCCGCTCCGGAATGGGATTCTATACGGGACGCGGTATTTACTACATCGCCGATAATCGTATTGTCTTTTCGCAGATCACCACCCACATTACCTCGGATGACTTTTCCCGTATTGATGCCGATACGGAGCCTGAGCCCTTTCGGAGCACCGCGCTCTTTCTGTATCTCGATTGCGGCCTGAACGGCCTGGTCCGGGTCTTTAAAAATTGCCAGGAAAGCATCACCCATGAATTTATCAATATCTCCTTCATTCGCATACACTGCGGCCGCGGCCGGCTCAAAAAAAATGTTCAACCGGGCAATTACCGCTTTCGGTTTGAGATTTTCAGAAATTCGCGTGAAACTTACGATATCGGCGAAGAGGCAGGTGATTTCAAGCTCCTCTTCTTCAATGTGAAGCCGGCCTTCGCCTGACAAAAAATCGGCTTTTTCCCAGGTTGATTTTGATATGTATTGCCGGATGATCTGCTGCATGAGCGTCATTCGAATGGAGTCGGTATTGAGCTGCATATTCTGGTCCTGGATTTTTTCATCATCCTGTCCAGGTGATCCGCCATCTCATTGAAGGAATTGGTCAGCAGTCCGATTTCATCGCCGGAATATGAGGCCACTCGGTTCGAGAAATTTCCGTTCTTCAGCTCCTTTGTTCCGTTGATCAGCAGCGTTATCGGGCGCGAAATTATCCGGGAGAAAAGCCAGCCGAAAAGACCGACAAAAACAGCGATCACGATACTTGTAAAAATTACTTTCCGGCGGAGACTGTACACGCTTTTGAAAGCTTCGTCCATGTCAATCTGGGCGACAATTGCCCAGTGAAGATCATCAATTTTCAACGGAGCATATGAGGTCAGATCCTCGCGGCCGGTATAGTCAATAATTGTATCTTCGCCAGTTTTTCCCTGGAGCGCTTCTTTCGCGGCGGAATTGTTGATTTTTTGGAATAGGATGGTTGTCGAGTGGCGCCGCATATCTTCGACGCGGTTGCCCGAAATTAACGCCGCCCGGCGAAAAAATTCCGAGGGCTCTTCCAGCAGATGCCGCGAATCGTTTCGCATTGTGCTGTCATCGCCGATAAGATAGGTTTCTCCGGTTCTGCCCAGTCCTTCTTTTTCCCAGCTTCGGTTTCCTGTCATGATTTCATTGATCTCATCGATCGGCACTTCAGCGATAAGATAACCAATTCTTTTCTATCCGGAGAAGACAGGAGCTCCGGCGAACATTACAGGCTTTCCTGTCGAAGGATCGTATTCATAAAAATCCACAAATCGCACAGTGCCGGGCGTCGAATCGGACAACGATTCGATCAAACGGGCAAAAAGCGTGTCCTTAATGTAATCAGTTCGCGTACTCTGCGCGAAATCGAGTTCTTTATCTGCGGAATAAACAATGACTCCGTTCGCGTTATCGACAAGATGAAGATCGCTGTAACCAAATTCATCCATGATACGGCGAAAGTATGGTTGATAGCGGCGGTGCATTTCAAAATAGCCGCCGCCGCCGGGGCCGTCCCATTCGTGCTTTCGTCCTGCCGGGAAAGGATTCTTGACAATGTATCTTAAATGCAGGAGAAGTCCGGCTGCAGTGCTCGGAATAAGACCGTGATGCGCAGAATCTAACAATTTAAGATAATATTGTTCTACTGAATGTCTGGAAAACTCATCAATACCAGCCGGCGCGGTATTGAGAGTCTGAAACGCCGCTGAAAAATTTTTCTGAGCATCGACGGTCAGGGAATTTTGTGAGACAACGGCCAGTTCGTGCTTTATCTGTTTGAAGTAACTCTCAATATGTGTGGCCCTGGCCGATCGGAGAGTGGCCATATGTTTGAATGATTCCTGGCGGATCGAATCGCGAGCATTGAGATAAGAGAACCAGTTAGTCACGAGAATAGAGATAAGACCTATTGCCAGGAAGGAGAAGATCAGTTTGGTCCGAATACTGTTGAATCGGAGCATCAAAAAATTCACAGGTGAATCTGGCTCCTTAATGCGGTCCAGTTTACGTTGGATAAAGTTTTTCATTTATTAATTCTTCATCGCCTTTGTCATTATGCTGTCCGCGATGACATGATTCAGTGAAGTCGGAACAAACCGAACCAAGAAATTTGTTAACTTCGCGCGAAAACCCGGTATGATCAACAACTTTTCTTTGCGCAGCCCCTTTAATATTTCATCGACTGCTTTTTCGACAGACAGAGTGCCGGCAAAGGCCTTCGGCGCGCTGGTTGCTTTTGGACGAAATTCGCGTTCGCGAACGACCATCGGCATTTCCACTTCCGGCGGACAGATAACGGATACACTGAGATTCTTTTGTTTCCACTCCATGCGAATTACCTGAGCCAGACCGACGACGCCAAATTTGGAGGCCGCATAAGCCGCGTACCCGTAACTGCCGACTATTCCCGCCAGGGAGGCGATGAGAGCCAGACGTCCGCCGGGGCGGAGCAGATTTTCCACAGCTTCCGGATTCGCAACGTCCAGTTTGGATGTGCGGAATTTTTCTTTTGAGACGCCCGTTGCTTCGCGAAATGTCGACAGAGCTTCGCCGCGGAACTTCAGATCGAAAACGGCCAGAATGGCGCCTTCCTTCAGGAGCTGTCTGCCGGCTTCCAGTCCGATTCCGCTGCCGGCTCCGGTAATATAAACAGTCTTTCCCTTAAAATCCATATAATCTGCCTTGATTTCCTGGCGTCCCTTTTTGCGCGCCTGTCATCTGCCTGCCCGCGCTGGTGTAACATACATATCCGGATCGATGCAGACGATCTTCGGCCTGCCGCCTTCAATGGAGGCAGCTGGTAAATTGGAATTGGAAGTGGATACCTGGTCGTCTTCCAGAAAAATAAAATCGCGCATGAAAGCGACGCGGGTGGGGCTGGGATAGCTAATGAATCTCTCGGTGACGGGATTGAAGCGGAACCAGCGGTCGGACAGATTTGATGTGATCCAGATTTCTCCGGTGCGGGGATGCACG
Organism: Spirochaetia bacterium; assembly: GCA_009885105.1. Classification (GTDB taxonomy): domain Bacteria; phylum Spirochaetota; class Leptospiria; order Leptospirales; family Leptonemataceae; genus VFLI01. Next base: position 11,849 of record VFLI01000047.1, read on the forward strand.
TTGAGCGCATACGACGCGGCCCCTGACGGGGAGTGTCAAATTCGTAAACTTCCAGAGTATAAGGGTCCAGGCGGCCGATCCGGTTTGCGTAAAGTTTCGAATACCAGACCGATCCGTCGACGGGATTGATGTCGATTCCGTAGGGCAGGTTGAGAACATTGTGCCCTTCGCCGCTTGTTTTATGATGCGAAAGCGTAACGTAGAAATCGTGCTTTCCAAACCATGAGGCAACGCGCAGAATTGTCGGGAGCAATGCGTCCGCCAGCCATCGCCAGAATCCATTGGAAGGCAGATCGATGATTGTCATGTCATGAGTTTTGATGTCCATTTTTCCGATCTGATTGGAGAGGGCGAAAGTGAACCAGAGAGTTCCCTGACGGTCAAAGCGAAGCGTGTGCGGGAACAGAGTATCGCCTCCATTTGGATAAAATTCGAATTTTCTTGAAACAGGATCAAATATGCAGATTTCCGCTGCAAGAGAGCAGGTAATATACATTTTTCCATCCGGGCCCTCCACAATGCTGTGCGGTCCGTGCCGAGCGGCGAAAGTACCCAGGGGAGCAACGCCGCCTTCGAATTTACCTCACAGAGGCAGACCGTTCTCCGGCAGTTTGAGATCTTCCATTTTGTTTGTTCGGGGATCGAAAATCCAGAGATGGTCTACGCTCATGTCGACGCCGTAACTTTTTCCGTCTTTGCCGGCCTCAACGTCATGCACATAATTGATGCCGGTTCCGAACGACCTTTCGCGCACCTTCGCGCGCGGAAGCTCCAGGGACACATCGGGTGTGAGCACGGTTTCAACAGGATTCTCTTTAAACGACGCTGCCAGGATTCTTCTGAATTCTCTGCCGTCTTCCCAGGTGATGACGGAGCCGTAGCCCTCCATGCGCGAGATGACAGTTGCCCACTGGTCCTCAGTTTTTGTGCGTCGGGTCCACATATAGCCGAACTGATGACAGAACTGGCACTGGCTGACAGAGTCGGAACGGATGCGCGCGTCCTCCCATTTGATAGTCGCCGCATGCGCGCTGGCCGGAAGATCGTTGGAGTATTCCAGTCTGCCGGCATGATGGAGCAGGACGATTCTGCCGGTGTTTGCGCCGGGAAGCCGCTGTGTGGAATCGGCGAATCCATAAGCGCGCACACGGAATGACGCTACGCCGTCAACCTTCGAGGGGAGCAGATAGCTTCCTGCGGGATTTGTATACACGGATTCACTGTAGCCATTTGTGTCTGTTACGGTGACGATGGCACCGGATATCGGCCGTCCCGATTCCGTAACAACCCGCCCTGCGAATGTCCGGCTCAGCAGCGCCTGAGATATCAGGAACAGAGGAAGGAAAACTGCCGGAAAAAATTAAATATATTGATAATAAATCTCATGTTATTCTCCACGGTGGATTGTTAAAAACTACTTCTATCACGGCAGCCGCTTTGATGTGGCGTTGGATCTGGTTTTTTTTAACGGCAGCTTATAGCTGAAAACGTCAGGTAACCATCGGGATTTTTATGAGAATGATGCCCTTTGTATCTATTTGTCAGCATCTTTTATGGATAATACTCTTTGTTCCGCTGTTTTTTTCAAGATTTCCAATTCAGCCGTACCTTTCTGCCAGAACAAGATTTCCTCTTCTCTTGATAATTTCGATATTGAAGATTGAACAGCTTCGGCGCCTTTTCTTTTCATTTCAACACAATCAAAATTTTTACTCTTCATAATAAATTACCTCCGATGGACTATTGATAAATATTTCATTGAGACCTTGAATTCGATTCACCGCATTGTAAAGTTTAATTTTATCAAAGTGAACGATATGTTTGAAATTCCAGCTTACGATAATATCGGTTTTATTGATAGATGCTGTGGCAACATGCAATGCGTCGTCGGAAGATTTGGCTGTGACGATATTATGAAGCAAATATTGATCGCGAAGATCCAGACAGGCTTGGGAGATGGGTAAGATATCACAAAACGGCAGAAATTCTTCAAAGATCGATTTGACTTTTTGCGGCGCCTCCTGCAATTCTCGTCTGATAATATCAGAAATACACAATTGGAATCGTCCATTTTTCACCTGGTCAAAAAACAAACTCGATGCTGCTTCAAATTCTACATCAAATACTCCGCCAAAAACTGAAGTGTCTGCATATACTTTCATTTATCCCCCTCCACAGTCTGTATCTCTTCCTCCGTCAATCCATACAACTCATACACCAGCTTATCAATTGCGCCTTCCAGCACTTTCAATGACAGATTCAGCTTCGTGACCTCGACTGCCTGATGGTCGATGTCCACGCCGAAAATATTGTTTAAAAGTATCCGCTTTTTTTCTTTCGTAGTTAAATGCCGATGGCCGCCCGGTCCCTCGTAAATAATTTCCGAATATTTGCGCGCCTGTTCGGCGTCTTTTTCTGAAATATTCTTTTCATACCAATCGCGGTGCCAGTCGAGCAAATACTGGTAAGCGAAAATTAAGAACGAGCCAGACCCGCAGGCCGGATCTAAAATTCGCAGCGGGCTGTGGCCTTTAACTTTCCCCGCTACCATTGGCGGAGTCTTGCCTTTCAATAATTCGCCGAGAGTATTCTCTACTATATACTTTACAATATATTGAGGCGTATAATAAACACCGCCTGCTTTTTTAACTTCCGGTTTCTCTTCGACCTTCGCCTGAACTACATAATTCAATGCATGAATATCAATGTCATTTCGCAGAGCGATGGATTTCGCCAGGTTATTGCGCCAGTTTTCCATTTCTTGCAGAAAAACTTTGTCGACGGGCGTAGTGCCCTTTTTCCTTTTTGCGTCTTTGACGAACTTATCAAAACTTCCCTTCAGGACTGAATCTTTTGCAAAAATAGAATGTATATATTCCCAATGTTCATGGTATTCATCGTACTTGCAATAGAAAATCCTGGCCGTTGAGGCTCTGTCTTTTATGTCGGGCTTGATCGTCGTGTCGTAGATCGCGAATTCTTCGAAATCGGTAAGAACGGAAACGGGCAGACCCGCATTCCAGGTATATCGTCGCAACTGGTAAGCCGGTCCGATGTCCTCTTTGATATGCACGGCCGGCTTTTTTGCTTCGAGAAAGAATTTTCTCTGACCGCCGATTCGGAACGAATAATCGGGCGCTTTTGTCGAACCTTCGACCTTGATGGCGTCTTCGCGGATGACGTCCTTATAGGCCTCGGCGAATCCTTGAGAATTATTAATATCCCAGCCCAGCTCGCGAAAAAAAGGATCTATAAATTCAATCCGCGCCCTGGTTTCATTATAATTGGCGCTCTTGAATGCCTCATAATTCTGGCGAAATCGTTCAATCAGCTCCTGTATTTTATTCGGGACGGCCACGGACGTAAAGACCCCATAAAGATAGCCTGGTCAATAAAAAAAGCAGAGAAAAACCCGCCGGACCGGCGGGCAGATTCATCTTATCTCTGGATTGTTGGAGCGATAGATTCTGATCGTACCGGTATGCCCGATTCTTCCAGTAAGGCAAGCGCTGTGCGATCCAGCTGGCGGGTGTGGGCTGTTCCGTCGGCGCATCTGTAATCGACGGTGTATTTTGTGCTGATAATTCCCAGACAGGAATTCCAAATAAACTGGCCGAACGTGTATCGAACAACGACCTCAGAAACTGCTTTTCCGTTGCAGAGAGAAGTTGTTGCCGTCGATGGGCCCAGGAGCGGAAAAAGACATCCGCTGGATGTTTCCACGCTTTGCAGGCTGCCTCTGGCTCCGCTGGAGTCTGTGACCTGAACCAAAGTGCAGGAAATTAAAGCGGAAACTGCAAAAATCATGGTAAGAAAAATCTTTTTTATCATATTGGACATAGATAGGTACCTCGGGATGGATTGGCAGCAGAAAATGAATAAAAGTCAAGAAATTTATTTAATGGACTTAATAAAAAAGGAAAGGAATATGATGACAGTAGTGCGCCGCTTCATTCAATTCTGTTTTCTATCCATGGCTCTGGCGTTGGCAGCCGTTTCCTGCTCGCGATACGTATACCGCACGGCCTATCAATCGGCGGATATTTTTGTTCTGAACAGAATTGATAAGTATTTTGATCTCAATCCCGAACAGGAAATATTTCTGAAAACCGCACTGAAGGGTCATCTTCAGAGACACAAAGCGCAGGAAATGCCAAAATACGAGGCGCTTTTAGTGGAATGGAGAAAAAAGTCGGCGGACGGGCTGACGGGCGCGGAGGTCGACTGGCTGCTGGGGAAGATTAGAGTCTCGAGAAGAGATCTCATGCTTCAGATCAAACCGGACACGATCCAATTTCTTTCCACGCTGACCGACGAGCAGATCAACTACTTTGAAAAGAGCCTTGCCGATTTCGACGCCGATCTTGTGAAGAGCGCGGCCCTGACGCCGGAAAAGCGCATAGAGGAGAGAATCACGCGAATGCTGGAAACTTCGGAGGACTGGATCGGAGCGCTGAGTCCGGAGCAACTCTCAAAGATACGACAGCATGCGGGGGATTTTCCCGACTTCGCTCCCGTGCAGCTGCGCTTTCGCATAGAACGAGAACAACAGCTTGTTTCTTTTTTACGCAGCCATCCCGATGAGAAGACTCTATCCACCCGGCTCGACACCTGGCTTGTGGATATGGATGCGGGCAATCCGGACTATTACAAAAAACTGACGCAGGGCTGGAACGAACAGATGAAAAAATTTCTGCTGGAACTCGATCCTACCGTGAGCCCCGAGCAGCGCGCGCACGCTCTGAAAAAGATCGACGATCTGATTGAAGATGTGCGAATTATGCGGACGCAGTAGGGGGAGCAGTCAATCTTTTCCATATGTTTATACACCTTATTTCACAGGCAATACCACAACAAAACTGGCGCCTTTGCCATCAATCACCGGGCTCTTGCAGGTAACGCTTCCGCCGTGCGCTTCGACGATCTGCCTGACCATTGCCAGGCCCAGCCCTGTTCCTGATGATTTGCCATGCGTCGCAAATGGTTGGAATAATTTACCTTTAATCTCAACAGGAATGCCGGGGCCGTCATCGGTAAACTGAAGAAGCAACCTGTCTGTGCGCGAGGCATGGATCGTAAAATTCCCGCCTGGATGCAGAACCTCCCTGGCATTGTTGGCCAGATTGATGATCACTCGTCGCATCCGGTCCTGGTCGAAAGTCACCATGCCATTATTGTCAATCTGCCAGTGCAGATGTTTGGAATCATCATCAAAGACAGGTTTAATGAAATTCGCCGCGTCATCTAAATATTGTTTTAAATCTACTGTTTCCAGATTTAATACTATTTCCCCCTTTACAAAATCAAGGATGGAATGCGCCATATCGCTCAGACGATCCGCTTCAGATTCTATGATAGTCAGGTATTCCTTCTTTCTTTCTTCGCCAAGTCCAAAGTCCCTTACCATTTCAGCGTAAGCCTTTATTATTGTGATCGGGTTTTTCAGGTCATGCACAATGCCGCCCGCCATCTGACCGATAACAGAGAAACGCTCCTGTTTGAGCAGACGCGCAAGCTTTACATGGATGTTGATCCGCGAAAGGAGTTCATTGCGCGAAAATGGTTTGGCAATAAAATCGTTCCCTCCGGCTGCATATCCCTCTACAAGAGCGTTCACCTGATTGCGGGCTGTCAAAAAAATGATGGGGAGCACGTCCAGACTGTATTTTTCACGGATCTTTTTTGCTGTGTCATAGCCGTTCATCCTCGGCATCATAACGTCCAGCAGGATCAGATCCGGCACAGTTGCTTTTAGACTCTCGATGGCTTTCTCGCCTGAGGTGGCCTGCGTGACTTCCATACCGGCAAGAGAGAGATTATTGATAATGACCTGCAGATTGATGGGCTCATCATCGACTACCAGTACCTTTAAATTTGTCTCAACATTGGTTATGACCGCCTCCTGTCTGTCTCTTTCGCCCGGACGATGGTCAGTTACGCCGACATCCTCATCAATCTGCCGCCGTGGGATCGCATCCTCCCGAACCAGGTTTGTGATTTCCAGAGCGCTGACTTTCTCCTGCTCCGCAGCAGTCAGAGCCGCCGGTGCGTTTTGATCCAGAGCTACCGGCAGTGTGAAAAAAAAAGTCGAACCCTTTCCGGGAACCGAATCAGCCCAGATTTTCCCGCCGTGCAGCTCCACAAGACTTTTCGTCACCGCCAGACCAAGTCCCGTGCCGCCGTACTGGCGCTCGATGGAACCGTCAGCCTGTTCAAAAGACTGAAAGATGGAATCCAGTTTATCGGAAGGGATGCCAATCCCGGTGTCCGATACGAAGATGCGAAGATCAGAATTTTGAATATTTGCTCCGATGGCGACTTCCCCTTCATGAGTAAACTTAATCGCATTGCCGATCAGGTTAAACAGAATCTGCTGCAGACGGTTTTCGTCGGCCTGGACAAGGGGAAGGTCCGCGGGAATATTGTTGACCAACATCAGATTCTTGCCGGCAACAAGCGTCCGCGATAGGGTCAACACTAAATCGGTCATGGAACGGACATCCACAGAGCTGCTCTGCAAATTGATTTCGTGATTTTTGAGTTTCGAGAAATCAAGGATATCATTGACCAGGTTTGCCAATCTCTTGCCGCTGACCGTGATCATATTCAGATTTTGATTGGCTTTTGGCCCCAGATCTCCCGCCACCCCCTGGATGAGCGATTCTGCAAGACCGATGATACCGTTGAGCGGCGTTCTCAGTTCATGCGAGGTGTTGGCGAGAAACTCATCTTTGAGCTGATCCACGCGTGTGAGATCCGCATTCTGTTTTTCCAGTAGCGTGGAGAGCACTTCCACTCTACGAAAGGTGCCTGCAAAACGCCTGGCCAGGAGGGCAGCCTGCGCGAAGACGAAGATCACCAGACCGAAGGGCGTGGCGTAGAACGTATGGAGTATGCCCAGACTGAACAGGATGTCGTTTATGATTGTGGCAAAGAACGCCACGAAACCGCCAAGAAACAGGCGCGCTCCATCATCATTCGTGTACACGGCCCGTCCAACCACCGCTATCATGTAGACACCGGCGATGGCCGTAAGCACATTCCAGACTGTAATCATGTAGGAATAAACAAGCGACGGGGTAAACACGACGACTGCTGAAAAGAGCAGACCCAGCCAGAGAACGATTCGGGTCGTAAGCCAATGGATGCGCGCCGGAAAAAGCGAATGCGCATACATGATAAAAAGAGGCACGGCAAGGAAATACGCCATCTGCTGTGGTTTATAAAAAACCTCAAAAGGCCAGTCGGGCAGCTGGCGAACGAGAGCGCGCTGACCCATGACCAGGGTTCTCAGAGCGATCAGAAGACAGAAACAGCCAAAGAACAGGGCAGACCTGTCCGAACGTCGCAGTGCGTATAGCGTAAGATGATACAGTCCCATGATAAGCAGGATGCCAAAAACAAAAAATTCAAGATCGCGCTCGCTTTCGCGTTCCAGCCGCAAATCCTGAGGTAGACCCAGACGATACGCAACGGCCATCCCGCCGTTCTGATGGTGGAAGTTGGAAATCTGAACAACCATTTCAACTTCCTTATCGGGCGCATCTACAGACACCATCTCCGACAGGAGGCGCGGCCGGCTGTCTGTGGCAGACACCGCGACCACACCGTTTCGGGCTGCTTCGTGGCCGTTTACAAACACCCGATTGCTGGTCATGGCCTCAGCGATGATGAGCGCGTACGGACCTCCGCTTTGTGGCAGTCGAACACGCAGCCGGTACGTGGCGTAACCCTGCCCCGGCAGTTTTTTTCCATTCAGATGTTCCCGGTTCCAGAAGGCCGGCGCCGCGATATAAGGCACACTGGAAGACGGAAGAGATGCAAAATCCCCTGGCCCGAGCAGTTTCTCCCAGTGAAATTCCCATTGCCCGGAAAAATTGACGGGTCCGTCTTTTTCAAAATCCCACTGTCCCAGGTCGAGTACGCCAGCGACGGCTGCCGCTTCCCGGAGTAATGCCGCGCGCAACCAGCATTGAGTATAACGATAACCGCTATGAGTAATACATAACGGACGAAATTGGCGGAGACAATCATGCAAAATCTTCCCGGCATCACCTGCGCTGTCAATCATCATTTTCTCATTTCTTATGCAGGCACAGCAACTTTCAGTCAGCATGTCTTTTCAAAACGTGAAATCCTTGTCGCCCTTCCATCTGCGTTCTCCGCGAACTCTGCGTGATATTGTTCTTCTTTCCTGATTTTCAATATTCTTTTGCGATCACTTCTTCTTTTTCGCGCCCAGAAGCACGCGGTTGGCCCCGTTTTTTTTCGCATGATAGAGAGCTTTATCCGCGATGTCGTTAAGACGGGTTGCCACTTCAAATTCCGGGAAACTTGCGACGCCGCAGCTGAAGGTCGATGTAAATTCTTCCAGGCTGGACGCATGCCGGATTTCCGAGTATGCTATTCGCGCTTCATTCATAAGAGCCACCGCTTCCGCGGGGGATGTATCCGGCATGATAACGGCAAATTCTTCTCCGCCGTAGCGGCCCACATAATCCTGGGAGCGCAGTCTGTACAAAAGAGTCCTGCCCAGATTCTTGATAACCTGGTCCCCGGTGGCATGGCCGTACGTGTCGTTCACGCGCTTGAATTTGTCGATATCGACCATTGCAAAGCATAGATTTTTTCTATTGCGCCTGGCTTTTGCCACTTCCATTCCGAGACGAAGACGCAGAGCCGTGTGGTTCAGAAGTCCGGTCAGGCTGTCGCGGATCATGAGCGAACGAAGCGTGCGCGATCGCTGGACTCTTGCCAGCACGGAGGAGATCAGCAGATTGGGCGCGATGGGACGAATCAGGAAATCATCCCCTCCCTGGAACATGGCCGCGGCGCGGTTGTCGTGGCTTGCCTCTTCTGAGTGGAAGACAATCGGAATCGAAACCATCGATTCATGCTGACGCACAACAGAGGCGACCTCAATACCCAGGCAGTCGGGAAAAAACAGATCCATCAGTATCAGTTCCGGATCAAAATCGGGAAGCAGATTCAAGATATTCAGAGGATCGCCGGTGATTTCCGTATGCATCCCGGCTTCGCGGAGTATCGCGGAGTACGTATCCGCAAGACTTTTGTCATTTTCAACGATCAGAATCCTGTATGGTTCCGGACTGGCATCAACAGTCAGTGAATCCAGAACGTTGATCAGCGCGTTGATATCGACCGGTTTGGCAAAATACGCGCTGCCGCCGAATCGCACCGCCTGCAGACGGGAACGGGAATCCTGTTTCTCGGACAGGAAAATGACAGGAACCGGCTTTGCCAGACTCTGCTGGATTTCCGCGATGATCATGGCGGTGCTGCCTTCCGGAAAAACCATATCCACGATCAGCGCATCCGGTTTCTGGTGTTCAATCTCTCCCCGGATTATGTCTACTGATGGATATTGAGAAACTTGAAATCCAAAATGACTCAGATGACCGGCCATTTCTGCTCGAAGCGCGGGATTGTCCTCTACAAGAAATACAGTTTTTCCCGTTATATGCCCGGTCAGCCTGGGAATTTCACCGGAACCAGCTTGCATGTTTCCAGATTGCGAAACTGCTGTAAGTTTGTCATTCTATTTGTTTCCTGATTGTTTATTCGATCCTACATATTTCGCCAGGAGTTCTGTAATTTCAATCAATCTGAAGGGTTTGGAAATACTCCCCGTAAAACCATATTCCACTGGATTTTTCATTACCGGATCATCGGCATACCCGCTTGCCACAAATACCGGCACATCGGCATCCATCCTCCTGATTTCTTCAAGCGCGGCTTTACCGCCCATGTTGCCCGGGACAGTCAGGTCAAAAATCATTCCGACGATTTTCCGTTTCGCTTTGTTTTCTGCCGCGAAAAAATCCACCGCATCTCTTCCATTCTTTTTGCATTCTACAGAGTACCCAAGTTTCTCAAGCATATCCCTGACAATATCTCGCATTGCTTCATCATCATCCATAATAAGAAAAGCGCCTGTCCCTTGAAGTTCCATTACCGGTTTTTCCGCAGATGGTGGTATGGGTTCCAGCGACGCGGGCAGCAAAATATTGAATGTGGTGCCCTTGCCAGGTTCTGATTCTACATCAATGCAACCTCCATGCCGATTGATAATAGAATAGCATGTTGCCAGTCCCAGGCCCTGGCCTTTTGACTTGGTAGTAAAAAAAGGATCAAAAATACGGGAAATCAATTCACTGTCTATGCCGCTGCCGCTGTCTTTTACGGATATCTTAATGTATTTTCCGCGCGATAGTCCTGGGTGTTCATTTTCTGCAAGTGTGACATTCCGAGCCGTCAAATGTATCGTTCCGCCAGCCTCCATTGCCTGTTGAGCATTGATAATCAGATTATCGATGACCTGACCAATCTGGTTTTTGTCAAAATTGCATGACCAGGTGTCTTCAGGCACATCAAAGCTGCATTTAACAGCAGAACCGCTGAGAGCGAATTTTACTGTTTCCTCTACAAAGGGGAATAACGGACCAATTTTTTGGATCGGCGCTCCACCTTTTGCAAATGTCAGCAGTTGCCGGGTCAAATCGCGGGCTCTATCCATTGCTGTCATTGCTCTGGAAAGGTAGGTTGAAATTTGCTTCCTGTCTGTTTCGCTATTTGCCAATTCGATGAATCCGAAAATACCACCCATAAGATTATTAAAATCATGCGCAATACCGCCGGCAAAAATACCTAGAGATTCGAGTTTCTGAATTTGGTGAAGTTGCTGTTCAAACTTCAGGTGTCCCTCCTCGGCCTTTATTCGATCCGTGATGTCATGGGCTACGCTGTTGACGTATCGCAAACGCCCCTGGGAATCGTAGTGAAAGTTGCATGTCCAGAGACAATAACAAATAGCCCCGGTCGCCTGATTTACCTGACGATTTTCAATGGCGCTCAATTCGAGACGATTCTCAACACAGTCGCGGAACCAATTTTCCGTTCTTGCCCTGTCTTCAGGATGAATGAAGTCGAAGGCTTGTTTTCTTAAACATTCAGACACCGGCAGACCAAAGATTTTTTCTGCGTGATTGTTCACGAAAATCAGCACACCGCTGTCATCGGTTCTGGTAATAAGGTCAGAGGTTCCTTCCACAATTTCCCGATATTTTTCTTCGCTTGATTTGAGAGCATCCAGAATGCGGTATTCATCTGTTACATTCCGGAAGACAAGCACCACTCCGCCAATGTGTCCATCAGGACCGCGAATGGGCGCCGCAGTATCGGCAATCTGGTAATTCGTTCCATCTCTGGCGATCAGCACAGTATGGTTTGCAAGCGCTACAGTGTCGCCGGTGATCAGCACTCGTGCGACCGGGTCTAAAGTTGGTTGCTTTGTTATATTGTTAATAATATTTAATATGTCTGTATGGTTTCTGCCCAGGGCCTCCGTTTCTTTCCAGCCTGTCAGGTTTTCCGCCACGGGATTCAATCCGATAATTTTGCCCTGAGTATCGGTGGATACCACCGCATCGCCGATTGAGTTGAGGGTTATCCGAAGGTCTTCTTTTTTTTTCTGAAGCTCGCGTGTTCGTTCGAGTACGCGCTCTTCCAGCTCTGCCGTCAATTTTTCATTCAGTTTTCTCTGAGATCGTTCCTCAAAAATAACGGCCAGCATGTTTGCAAAATTCTTTATGAATGGAATGTACGGCTCGAAAGCTTCATTTTCTATAATGTCAAAATTCAATTCAGCATACGTCACGGCATTGTGTCGGATCGGAAAGATATGCATATTTTCCCTGGATTCGGCGTCCAGAAGAGAAGTATTTGAGTCAAAAATCCTGTATGTCAGATTTCTGACGCCGGAAATATCCTTCAGTCCATGACAGATAAATTTTAATATTGAACCGGGATCCGGAAGCAGAGTAACAATACTTTGCAGCAGTGTAATTCTCCCAAGAATTTCGACAGAAAGGCCTTTACCGGAGTTCATCACCTTGTTCCAGATAAATAGTCTTCCGGTTCTATATAGAAAGGATTGTTTATCACAGTTCCGTTGACAATCATTTGCGGGTGAACTTTTAAAACTTCCATGATAGTCGCGCCATCGAACATTTTGGCATCGTACTGGCAAACTGCGGTAACTGGGTGGTCTCGGAGCAGAATGCTCACCCTCGATTCGTATTCAAGCAATCGCTCTCCGCCAGGAACATGCTCCACTTCTGGAATCATTTCGCCGATTACCCGTGATGCGGAAAACTTCATTTCCCTTGCTTCATCATGAAATGCGGCAAGAGTATTCAGCATACGATCCGGATCGAACTTCCCATCCTGGAAGTAAACTTCGCTCGTGCCCGCAAGAATTGCGGCCTTATTCGCTTTACACTCATCGTAGGAAATATTGTTTTTGGCCAGGAACTCTCGTAAGGTTTCTTCCGTAAGTTTGCTTGAAAAACAGGCGGTACGCTCTCCTGCCTGGAGTCCGGCGAGTAAGAATTTGAGCAAAGAATCGGCACGTTCTTCGTCCCGGGTAAAAACAAGACACATGTGCGTTCCTGCTGGAACTTTTTCATCGCTAAAACCCAACGATACTGTTGGTCGAATATGAGACATAAGATCCTCCCGTAACGTGATCTGTCAACTGGCAGACTGAAAGCTCAGGATTGCAAAGTACAATATTTGATATAAAAATATTCCGATCCAAAGGTCAACAATAAAAGATCGTTCAATAATAAACTTGTGTTACATTCTATATATCAATAACATAAAATGCCGTGGTTTGTATTTCGGTTTGCAGTATTTGCTGTAAGTTTGAGCGGATTGTAGAATTTCCTCAAGGCCAGGCGGTGCGGTAGGTGAACTCAACTTTCGGCACGGTCAGAGGTATCTCGAACGACTGCATCGTAAATTTTCTGTCCTCCCGGGAAAGATCGACAGCGGTGCCGTCGACTTTTTTTCCGCGCAGCATCATATAGCGGTACTGAACCGGCAGGCGCAGCTTAATTGTTTTGTATTTAGGAGCGAATTTTTTTTTCAGAACATTCATCGTCAGCGTGATATTTCCGCTGCGGTCCCGCTTCCCATCGATCTCCTGTTCGTAATAATCGCCCTGAAGAGCTTTGAGCGATGTTCCATCGTCGAGATGGACGAAGCCCTTGATTGTTGTGTCCGGATAAATTTCCAGTATCAGCTCCGATTCCATGCTGGCCTGCGCGTTCTGAAGCGCGCGGCATACGGGCAGGATGCTGCCGGCCCGGACAAAGAGCGGATACGAGCCTGGACGAATGTTGAATTCCAGTTTTGCCGGCCCGGAATGTTTTTTGCCGGTTTCGTATTCGTACCAGTCGCCGGGCGGCAGGTACACTGTACGCGATGTAACGCCCGGCGAAAGAATCGGAGCCGCCATCAGGCACGGTCCCAGGAAAAACTGGTCGGCCGGGCTTTCCGGGATTTCCGGGAATTCATAGAATACGGGCCGCACGATCGGCGCAAGCGTCTTGACGCTTTGCCACATCAGTCCGTATATATAAGGAAGAAGACGGTAACGCCGGCGGATGTGTTTTTTTGACGACTCAAGAACTTCCGGCCCGAAACTCCAGGGCTCCTGATCCGGCGAATACAGCACGGTGTGCGCGCGGAAAAAAGGCATCAGCGATCCAAGCTCCATCCACCGGGCGAAGAGCTCCTTATTCTTAAATAACTTTACCATCCCTGTCAGGCCTCTTCGCCCGCCGAACCCGCCCACATCAGCGCCGCTGAAAGGAACTCCGCTCAAACCAAGATTGATGACCATGTTCAGATTGTCACGAAGCTGTTCCCAGGATGAATAGTTGTCCCCGGTCCAGACTGCGGCGTGTTTCTGGATGCCGCAGAAGGCGGAGCGTGTCAGAACAAAGGATCTTTCATCGGGACGGAATTTTTTGAATGCGCCGCAACTTGCGTCCGCTTCCAGATTCGCGTAGATATTTCTGTTTTCCGCATGACTGCCCGTGCTGTGCCGGATATCCTGCGAAAGCACATCGATTTTTTTGCCGACGCGAAGAACCGGATCGTTCATATCGTTCCAGATTCCGGAAACTCCCGCTCTGAACAGAGGCTCGTGGCACTGCGACCACCACTTTCGCGCGTTCTCATTTGTAAAATCAACGAATGCCGTTTTGCCAGGCCAGACCTTGCCCAGATACGGATCGCCGTTGGCCTTCACGCAGAAATATCGGCCGCTTTTTCCGTCTTCGTACACGGTGTAGCCGTCCTTCACATGCACGCCCGGATCGACGATTGCCACCGTCCGCATTCCCATCTCCGCGAGTTTTCTGTGCAGCTCCTCCGGATCTGGAAACCTGTCGGGATGCCAGGTGAAAACATCGTAGTCGTTCATGTAATGGATATCGAGATGGATCGCATCGCAGGGAATTTCTTCTTCGCGGAATCGCTTCGCCAGTTCGAGAACTCGGTCGGCAGTTTTGTACGACCAGCGTGACTGATGGTATCCCAGCGACCATACCGGCGGCAGAAATGCCTTGCCCGTGATGTCGGAATATTTGTTCAAAATTTCAGGCAGAGTTCCGGAGAACAGCATCACATCGATCGGAACGCTTCTTTCGTTTGCCGCCAGTTCCATTTGAATGGAAGGTCCGCCCGGATTCGATTCAGAACCGTAAATGCTGACCTTCATCGGCAGAAGAATGTGCGCAAAAATTCCAATAAAATCCCGCTGCCGTCGGATGATAAAAAACGGAAACGTCGAGTAGGACGCGCCTTTCACGGAATAAAAAAGCGTGTCCAGATTCATCAGCTCGAACTGCTGGTTGTTTCGATTGGGGAATCCCGTTGCGGCGCCAAAACCATAGATGATATCCGTCACCTGAATGCCGATTTGCAGAGACGCTTTGCTGCCCTGTTCGATCACAATACTGCCGCTGATGATCTCGCCGGACTGCCCCGATACCCGGAAATTGCCGGTGGGCGGATCGAAAATAAAACGCAGCGCTTTTTTCTGGGCGCGGAGCATTCCCTGTGCGTCTCTGTGAACCGCTATTTTTTCCCAGGCCACATTCTGCAGTATGGGTGATTCCGGAAATTTGGACACCGGTTCCAGGTGCACTGAAAACCGGAAAACACTATCATGAAGCGCTGTCAGGACTGAATAGGATTGCATAATCGGCACCTCTGTGTGTTGTTTTTATTGTCGGTTCCAGACAGCCCGGATTCAAGTTCTTGCCCGGCAGAAGCCAGTTTAAATTATAGGACCCATATGAATATTTCCGGAAAGAAGAAATACATTCCATTTGTCGCGATTCCGATTTTTCTATTTGTCGGCTTTTTATTAATTCCGGGAAGGGATTACAGGCACAGCGCGGCACGGCTGCCGGCCTCCTTTGATGAATACTATAAATCAGAGCTGGCGGAGGCGGTCAGGGACCAGGCGCGGCCCGGAACCGAGCCGAAAATGCTGAGTTTTTCTCCCGGCAAAGCAAAAGTTGCATTTTTATACATTCACGGATTTAAAGCATCTAGAGCGGAGGGAGAGGCCGTGATGGACAACATGGCACAGAAATTTCGGGCCAGCATCTATTACCTGCGTCTGCCCGGACACGGCACGAACATGGAGGATCAGGCGGCCCGTTCCTATTCGGAATATCTGGACGAATCGGAAAACGCCCTGCAGATGGTGTCGACCCTGGGAGAAAAAGTCATCGTTGTGGGAACGAGCATGGGAGGACTGATTGCGACATATCTGGCAGCTCAGCATCCGGATACAATCGCCGGCCTGATTCTGGCATCGCCGTTCTTTGAGCCTGTCAATCCTCTGGGGGACATCGCCGCGTATCCGGGAGGAATCTGGTTTATGGAGACAGTGCGCGGAACCAAGATCTGGGATACATCCATCAATCCGAAGGACCCGTCGGACAGGCGGCTTCCAGGCTACGAAAAATACTGGTACGTTCAGACATACTACGCCGCGGTTCGCTCCCTCATTCAGATGAAAAATTTTATCAACCGGCCGTCGACAATCGCCCGTGTTACGGTCCCGGTGGAGCTTTTCTACTATTATAAAGATGAGGCCAATCAGGACGGCACCGCCTCCGTTCCAGCAATGCTCGATACCTTCAGTCATTTTGGCGGAACCCGGGCACACGCTCTGAACCGAAGTTTTGCCGTGGCCAATGGAAATCACGTGATGCTGAGCAAGTGGGTTCCAACGGACAAAGAGTTTATTGAGAAAAGAATGGAAGAATTCATCAACGATATTCTTCTTTATAATACGCATCAATAGCGCAAAGCGCCAGCACAGAGATAACCTTATGCCGAAAGTACTGGTCATCATTCCCGCCCACAACGAAGAGCAGTCGATCTACGAGGTCGTGGCCTGGTCATTAAAATACGCCGACGTTTCCGTGACCGACGATGGAAGCCGCGACAGGACCGCGGAAATACTGCGGACGCTGCAGAAGGAATGCAGGGAGGGAAAGCATACGCACAGCCTCCATGTCATCACTCATGAAAGAGCGACGCACATCCCCGGAGGTCTGCAGGACGGCTTCAAATACGGCGTAGGGCAGGGTTACGAGTTCTGCATCACCATGGACGCCGGTCTTTCGCACGATCCCAACGCGCTGCCTTCTTTCATTAATTTCGATCCGTCCGTCGATGTCGTGATCGGCAGCAGGCAGGAAATGGAAAATGTGCCTCTCTACAGAAAAGTCATTTCCCGATGCGCGGCGCTGGTCGTGAACTATTCACTTTCAAAGTCGTTTTTCGATCTGCGCGGTCCCAGGCTGCATGACTGCACGAGCGGGTTCCGCCGGTATTCACGCCGGGCTTCCGACATCATCGCTCTGGCCGACCTGAAATCAAAGGCCTTTGACTTTCATATGGAAGCTCTGTCGCTGGCATTGCGAGAGGGATTGACCGCCGCGGAAAATCCCATCAAATATGTTTTTTCGAATTCTTCATTCAACAGCCGTGTTCTGCGTCAGGCCATGAGATTCGGTCTGCATCTGATTGCAACCAAGAGATCCGGCACGAGACGATCGCACTGAAAGAAAGGCGTCTATGTTGAAACAAATCCTCAGCTTTCTGGATCGGTCGAGGCAGTTTCTCAATGCCAGGTCCTTTCTATTTTATCTGATTATTCTGACCATTGTCTATCTGGTATCCGCTGCCGCCGTGCTTGCGCGCTATGAATTCAATCCCAGCTCTCTCGTTCGTTTTGGCGAGTACTACGCCCGCCAGAATCCGGATCTGATCCCGGAGGGCGCCGTGATTTTTATCGGCAACGAAGAGCACGGCGGCAACGGCTACGACGGTCAGATTTTTTACTTTTTTGGCCGGACTCTGTTTTCCCCCGGAGCGTGGCCCGCGGGATTCAACAATGCGTACCGCGCGCCCAGGATTGGGTATCCGTTTCTGGCCGGGCTTTTCTCGGTTTTCGGCTCAGGCGGCGTTGTCTGCGGAATGATTCTCACGCAGATTTCGCTGATCGCCTTCAGCGCCCTGTGTCTCTTCCGGCTGCTGCATCCAGACCGGAGATATCTGCTTCTGTTTTATGTGATTTCGCCCTTCAATCTGCAGTGCTTCACTCTGCTTGTCAGCGACAGCGTGATGATATCGCTCTGCGTCATTGGCTGGTATTTGCTGAACCGGGCCGTGGAATCTCAGGACAGTTGCGGCATCAACAGGAAGGGCTGCCGACGTGCGACGGCACTCTATCTTCTGTCCTGGATCTTTTTCTCTCTGGCGCTTCTGACAAAGGAGTCGGCGCTATTTTTTCTGTTTCCCCTGGGACTTGCGGCTCTGCTCCGCCTGCGCTATGCGCAGATTGCCGTCGTGGCCGGGACGCTGCTCCCGTATATTCTCTGGCAGTTGTATCTGCGTCAGGCGCACGGCATGGTGCCGGCCGGCGTTCTGAAGATTTTTCTTTCGCCGCTGGACGGCATTCTGGGTCTGGCCGACGCTTCGCTCTTTGCCGCCGCGGATTTTCTTCGAACGCCTGGAGGGGCGGCCGCCGGCGCTCTCGTCAAAATTTCAGCGCGTATACTTTTGCTTTTAATGATACCCGCGGCCATTTACACGCTTTTTTCAGGACGACGATCGCAGCTGCTTCCCTTTCGTCTGGCTCTCGTTCTACTTCTGGCCAGCGTCATCATCGCCGATTACTACTATTTCTGGGGCATCTACGAAAATATCAGCCGCATGTTCACGCTGATCGTGCCGATTCTGATTTTGCTGAAGAATCAGGACGACGAAAGTTACACGGCGCCGGCGTTTGGTATATTGAGCGTGCTTTTCGTTATGGTATTTATACGAATCGTTTTTCTGACGCCGCAGTTTCCATATGAAATATATAAAAAATATCAAGGGCCGCAGTATGAGAGGGCGCCGGTGCCAGGTATGCGGGCCTGGCCGGGGAGTTGAAAAAAGAGGAGAGGTTTCACGCAGAGATCGCAGAGACGCAGAGGGGGAGGGATTAAGAGAAGAGTTTAGCCACGAAACGACACGAAGAGCACGAAAGAAGAGGGCGGAATAAAGGATATCGTCGCGTGAAGATGCGCGGCGAAATTATTTTCTGAGTTAAAGGCCGGTGTAGTTGCCGTGTAGATTGCGCCTAGATTGATGCAGTAAGTCTGGCAAGTGCCAGCGCTTGTGCAGGGAGTCGTAACTCCTGGATAGTAAACCTGTTCAGTGGTTGACGATCTGCAGGATCCATAATTTGAGATTGAAGTCGATGTTCCCGGACATTTTATTGTACTGAAAATACCGGTTGTGCAGCCAATTATTGTGCCATAAGCATTTGCACATTTAAAATTAATACTCCGTTGATCGCAACTGCTGTTAAAACCAGTAATGTATTGATAAGCAAAAAGTATGAGCAGGTTTGTTGACGTATCGTCTTCTTTCTTTGGGCACGCCGTAAATCCCAATACGCACATCATCGTTACACAGACAACGGCCGCAATTCTGTAAATATTTTCCCATCTTCGCTCGCCCCCGGGCCGAAAGGCCATTTTTTTCCCATCCGGGGCCGGGGCCGGGGAAAGCAAAAAATTCTTGAAATTAAAGAAATTTTGCGCAACGCTTGACAATTTATTTACCTCCTGTTATCATAGGAGGGTATGAGTATGTCGGAACATATGATTCTGGGTTTCTTGAGCATTGCAACAGTATTGATTGTAGCCGGGACGTTTGCTTATCTGGTATTTGATGGGCGCCGTGGAATTGAATTTCTGAACGCAAAGTATCTCCTGTTCGGGGAGGCTATGCGGCGGGATCGGGTGGAAACTCGAACTATGATGAAACAGATTCATCGGGAGACCCAAACAACTCTCGACCGCATGGATGCGGAGAGCTCCAGACGAGGTCGTCGCGACCGTCGCGATCTGCTGGTGATTCGGGCACAGAATCGGCGCTCCCTGGAAATTTTACGGGAATCCAAAGTAATGGCTCTCGAGTCTAAAGCAATGGCGCTGCAGTCTCAAGCCATGGCCAGGGATTCTGAAATATTGGTTCGAATGATGCTGGAGCGTCTGGATAGAAATGGCGGTAAGCCGCCGGAGCCGGGAACTCAGGGCAAACCTTAATCGTAGAAGAGGATTCACCGCAGGGGTGCGTAGAAAAATTGGGCAGAGAAGGATTCGAACCTTCGAAGGCGTAGCCGCCAGATTTACAGTCTGGTCCCTTTAACCACTCGGGAATCTGCCCATGAAATGTCTTTTTTCAAAAAAACTGTGCTGCCTGTAGGCTTCGAACCCACGACCTGCTGATTACAAATCAGCTGCTCTACCAGCTGAGCTAAGGCAGCCTGCTCCAAAGACGAATTATTACAAATGCCTTCCCGGTCAAGCAGGATTGTGCTGCGATTCCTGCGGCTCAGGCCCTGCCTGAGATGAAAGAGTTTGACTAAAAATCGGGGCGACGAAGACAGACACTATCACCCGGGAATGAGGCAGCGGAGAAGGACACATTCAACCAACTGGTAACTGGATCCGGCCAATGCGACACGCGCTGTTTTTCTCCAGTGCCGGTCTTCTGATGGTCTCGGCGGGCGTATATTTAGGGAACTGCTGGCATTCCGGAAGCATATTTGGAGTGAAGACGCACGATCCGCTGAATCTTTCCGGCTGCGGTAATTTTTGGGGCGGTGACGATTCTAATCGTTGTCTTTTTTCTTAAACTGGCCGGCGTCACTCTGAACAGCTACAGGCAGCGATATCAGACGATTCAAAATGCGCCTGGAGAAATTTTGATTGTCCGGGATTTCGTCACAGAGTCGTCTATGTACGATGAATACTATGCCAGACCGATTCACATGATTCAGAATCCGGCGGACTGCCGGTAAAGCCGTTTCGTAAGAGGCGCTTCAGCGAAACCAGAATCTCTCGCCTTTGTTGAAGCGTTCGACTCCCTTTTTGATGCTTTCGCTGCGGATGACTGGATAAATATTCCGCGCCTCAAGCAGCAGGGCCTCTTCAATCGGCAGATGAACGCCGCGAATCGCGGACGACAGATCCGCCAACAGGGCATCTCGCGGCTGTTCACAGATCTGGCGCGCCATCCGCATCGCCCGGTCGAGTCCCTTGCCTTTTTCCGTGACCTCCCATACAAGCCCGATCTGAAAGGCCCGGTCCGCGCGAATTCTCTGGCCTGTGATAATCAGAGGCAGCGCCGCCGCATTTCCGACCAACCGCGGCAGGTATACTGTGCCCCCGTCGACCAGAGGCACGCCCCAGCGGCGGCAGGCCACGGAAAAAAGCGCCTGCTTCTCCGCAATGCGGATATGTCCGTGGCAGAAAAGCTCGAGTCCGCCGGCATACGTGTATCCCTGCGATACCGTGATGACAGGCTTTATCTGGACAATCCGGCTGCCGCCCATCGGGCCCGTGCCGTATTTAATCGTCTGCTCTATCTCCCTTTCGTTCGCATTGATGTTCACGAGTTCGGAGAGGGCGGTGAGATCCGCGCCGGAGCAGAACGATTTTTCGCCCGCCCCGTGAAGGACGGCCACGGTCAGTGTGTCATCGTCTCGAAATTTTTTCCAGGCTTCCAGGAAAAGGCGGGATGTTTCACCGTTCACGCAGTTGTGTATTTCGGGCCGATTGATGGTGATACGAAAAATATTTCCGCTGCCTGCCGGAGTTGTTTCGGTGAGAATGGGCTTTTGCATAGCCTGTCAATTTTATTGTATCTTTTATGCATACAAGGATAAATTCCGGGAGGAATAAAGGGGATTATCATGACACGGTTCGAGGCGATAATTTCGGACTGCTTACACCTGAGGAAGGCGCAGCGGATCCAGTTTTCAATCAGGAAGTCTGGGACCAGGCCGTTGAGTTGACGCAAGGGGTATGAAGAGACGGCGGGAAATCTCAGGATTCAATAATTCGGCTTGCCAGCACAGGACACACGGGCAAATAATTCCCTGTGAACGAATCAGTAAAAAAAACATCCTTTCTCGCTTTTGCAGCGGGCATTCTCACTTTCCTTGTCTGGACGCTGATGCTCGTGATGGCCGCTTCCAACCCTCCGCCCGCTGTGATGCCGAACGAGCCCGGCTTTCAAACGGCCATTCTCTGGCTGGAGCTAGCGGACAATCCAGCCGAGATATTTCAGATTCTGGGAGATTTCTCAAGCTCCCAGGGGCAGTCTGTCCGTAAAATTCTGGATACCATGGATCGCTTCGATTACGGTTTCATGGTCATGTATTCGATTTTTTCCGCGTCGCTCTTTATTTTTACATCAACTCTGAACTCGCAGAAAAACCGGAAATTCTACAGCGGAAAAATCTTTGTCAACACAGGCATTTTTCTGGCCGCTGCAATGCTTGTCGGCGATGCTCTGGAAAACGTACAGCTTCTGAAACTGACATCATATTCTTCTGTCGAAAGTATTCCGGACAGCGTCATACTGGCCTTGAAAATCTGGACTCGCGTGAAATGGTTTGCTCTGTTTATCAGCTG
The DNA here is from genome assembly GCA_009885105.1 of Spirochaetia bacterium. GTDB lineage: Bacteria > Spirochaetota > Leptospiria > Leptospirales > Leptonemataceae > VFLI01. The sequence goes on from VFLI01000047.1 coordinate 33,721, forward strand.
TCTGCTGCTGGGAATGTCGTACTCGTCTTATTTTGGAAGGTCGCGGGGTTTTCTGCTGGCGCTGCTCTACACGACAACCGGGATTTTCGGGCTGTTCGCCCTGATCTGGCCGCCGGGCAGGCATTTTGTTGAATATGCTTCCACTCTTATGGGGGCGGCCTGGTTTTTTTCTCTGATTCACAGCGGTGTTGTGTATTTCAGAAAGGAAAAAAATTAAACCTTATATTCGGGCAGTCAATAAAAGAATTACAGCTCAGCGTAAGCGGCCAGTGTGAGTTGCAGCGTTTCCCTGGCAGCCGCAAGCCGGCGAAAAAATGTCCGCCGGCTCAGTCCGCTCTGTTTTCTCACATTCTCCACGCCTTTATTTCGCAATTCGCATCCAACAAAGATCCGCCGAAGTTCCGGAGTCAGTCGACGGATCGCCATAAGAATACGAGTACGAAGATCCCTGTCTTCAAAAGTCTGCCGAGCTTCCCTCTGCGGGTGACGTTCCATTTGCCATCGTGCGGCGGCGATGTAATTTGCCTCCGCGCTGCGCCGGCGAAACCGGTCCACGAAAGCATTGTGCGCCACACGAAAAAGCCAGGCAGTCCGCACTCCGCTCTCCTGCATTCTGAGACGATCCATGCGGCTGTACAGGCGAAGGAAAACTTCCTGAGTCAGATCGAGAGCGGTTTCCGGGTCATTGCTGTGACGGTAGATATATCTGTAAACACTCTGTCGATGCTGCTCGTACATTTCTTTGAAAAGACTGTCGATGTCGCGATTCGGTTCCATTTTCATCCTTTGTATCGGCCCCCGATAACAGGGTGCCGCATTTTCAATAACAGTCAACGGCTTGAAACAGTCTGTTCGCGGCCGGCGATTTCGCGAAGGGCTTCCTGGATCATTGCCAGTCTTCTTTCTGCGCTCACCGGTCTTTCCAGTTTCACAATCGACATTACCGTCGCAGGCATGCTGGAAATAAATTCAGACTTTTCCCACATGCGCAGGAAATGTTCCGCGGAATTGTTTTTCAGTTCGTTCACGTAGTAGGAATTCAAACCGACCGTGGTGAGTTCGTCATGCCAGTCTGCCATCTGCCCGATGTGCGCAATACCCTCTGTGGTGACGCCGCCGGAAGTATGAAGATGATCTGTGCCGAGTCCCCGGCAGTCTGTTCCGTCATTGAGCGCCTCATGCGTCCTGGAATGCGCGCCTTCCGTAATGGTGGCGAAATCGAGGGCATAACCGACGTTCAGTCCCCTGTCCATGAGATAGGCCAGCACTTTCGCATTTTCCGTGGCCGTGTTCGGGCAGTTGGAAATTGAATTTCCGACATTCGGCTGGTTTTCCACGGCGTCCATCGGTCCGAGAATGTGTCCAAAAATTCCGTCGCTGTTTTTTATATAATCAAGCTCGTTATCATTGAATTCGTATTCATTCGGCTCCGGTGAAACCACCATGGAGTTTGGCCGGTTGTGAAATGCATTCACAGGATAGTTGTAATAATCCTGCGAAATATTGTGAATGTCCGTGCGAGACCGGGACGATGTGTGGTCGAGATTGATGAGCATGCCTCTTCTCATCGCTTCTGCGACGACGCGCTCTCCGTTATCGGACAGGCTCAGATTGTTCCTTTCAATGCCGGGAAAGGTGGAAGTATCCAGATAGGAGCCGCCGGAAGCATCGGAAAAACCGGCCGGCTTTGGATATTTGTAGAAGCCGTTCATGATGGACGCGCCGTTGGCGATGTACCAGACCATATTGGTCTCTGAGATTTCGCTGATTTTGTAATTGCAGTCGTCGAAGACACCGGATCCCTTGAAGGTGTTCGCTGTGCCGTTTCCGCCTTTTTCGCAGCCGGTCTGGCAGTAATAATGACCGTCTCCATTGTTGATGTCAAAGGAAGATCCCACGGGCGCCACATGATCATCCACATAGAAACATCCGGATATCGCCTGCTGCGCGCGTATCGCTTTGCCGGCAAATGTGCCCGAGTTCATGTAGATATCCGCGCCGGCCAGCCTGCTGTTAATTTTATGAGCCAGATAGAAAGTTCTCACGCCGTCATCGTGATACCGGATGAGTCGGTCGACCGGATCGAAGCTGCGGTCTTCCGCGCCAAAAGCATACTCGGACTCAATTCCAAGTATGAGAACCAGTTTGTTGCGGTTCGCGATATCGCGGGCCTGCGCCGCCGTGTAGGCAACCTCGACCCAGGAACTGTTATCGGCAGCCCATTTCTTTAACGCGGCAATCTGTCTTTCGAGAGAGTTCACACTGTCTCCCGTTGTGCAGGGATAACCGACTCCGTTCGCGCCGCCGTTTCCATCATTGTAGTAGTAGAGCATTTCGCACATCGCTTCGTTTTCCACGGCATAGGCCACCATGATTCTCATTTTGTTTGTGGTGGGAGCGCTGTATGAGGCGTCCTTGATCCACTGACTGCTGTAGCGAAGATGCGAAAAGCTGTCGAACTTAACGCTTCTGGCCGGATGGTCGCTCATGTCCTCGCCGTAGAGAAATCCTGTCATCGTCCCTTTTACTTCGCCGTGATCGCAGGAACTCAGCGCCGGGCAGCCGCTGCAACTCGGCACCGCATTGTCAGGCATGCCCCAGTCGGTTCGAAAATTACCGCTGCCGGCCCAGGAATAATTCCCGCCGAACGCCATGCCTTCCGTGGGATGTTCATGAGTCATAACATAGCCGCTGGTCAGCGCAGCGCCCGTCAGAGGCACATCGGCCAGAGCAAGGCCGTTGTGGGACCCGGCTACGGCATTCACCGTCTGCAGCATCAATGCCGCAAATTGAGGATCATCGACGGCAGGCGGATTCACCAGGCAGTTGCCTGTCAGCAGGGCCCCGATCAAAACCGGCCCGATTGATGTTCGACCAAACTTATGTAGCATTCTCAGGATTTTCATGAACGTTCTCCTCTCTATTTCCCCGTGTTTTTATTCGGACAGCATCTGAGTGCAAATACTGTGCCACACAAAATGCCTGCATTTAGATTGGATTCTGACTGACTGACGAGATTTCGTCGTCAGATATTTAACATTCGGGTCTGGAGTGACGAAATATCGTCAGTTTAAATGGAAAGTAGAGGGCGGATAATTAAGCGAATTCAAGCGGCTTTTGATGCAAAATAGCTGCTTTTTACTTTCTGCCGCAAGAATACCAGTATCAATAAAGCCAGTAGAATATCTGTTCCGACGATCCCTGAATACCAGTAGAAATGATTCCGGCCCATCTTCCATAGCAGGTCGAGTCCGGCATCCTGAACGGTCTTCCAGAATGTGTACGAATAGCTGATCAGCGCATAGCTGTTCAGGACGGCAACGGTTGCCGCATGAGCGATCACTCCGTAGTAGGCGAATCGCGCTCTGCGAATCAGCCCGATTCCGATGACCGGCGTCGCCAGGCTGACGACCAGCCAGACTGTGTTCCATATCATGGGATTCATGGGCAGCACCCAGAAAAAAAATCGCTGAGGACGCATGACCTCCGCGAAGGTCATTACAAGAAAACTTATCACCGGCAGCAAAATATAAAAGTAACCCAGAACACCGATCCATCGGGGCTCTCCCAGGCGCCGGTCCAGAAATTGTCCGATGCTCCCTGATTTGAGAAATGATTCGCGCGGTGGTTTGAGTGTCATAATGATTCTGCTTGATTTTCCATCCGACTCAATGAAGCGGGAATGTCTATTACTGTAAAGAACATATTTTTATCTTTTTTCCCAATGTGAAATTTTTTTCTGGCACTGATGTTTTTGAGGCGCGTCTTCATAATGTGTGACGGGAGGTTCCTGCATGAAAAGAATGTTAAAGATACTGGTGACTCTTCTATGTATTTGTTTTATTGCGGCGAGTCTTTACAGCACGCAGATCGGCAAGGTGACGACTGTCCGTGTTGTCAGCGGCAAAACACAGTTTAAGATCGATAGCTGCGCAGGTTCTTATTATTTTGAGGTGGCCAGCACGAACGTAGACAGAATTGATATTACCCGCATGGTCATCGCATCCATGATATTTAAAAAAGATGTGAATCTATACGACACCAGCGGCGGCTACATGACGGCCTGCCCGTCAACGGCCAATCTGACGATCGGAACCGTCAGACTTCAGTAAATTAGATGTCATTGATATTGATGCTGTATATGGAGAACGGTATGAAAAAAACTAAACGATTTCTATGCCTTGCGGTTTTAGTCTTGTCATTTTTCGGAATTTCAACTCTGCAGGCGACTTCCGGATCTGTCGTCCAGATCACTCATAGAACTTCCGAGTTGAGGTTCTGGCTGGATTCATGCGCGTCAGGGGATTATTTCAAAGTCGCCTCTACCTCAAACATCCACGATCAGGTGAAGCTTCTGATCTGGGCTGCGCAGTTCAGCGGACGAAAGGTAACCACACCCAGCGCCTGCGGAGTGGGCGTCGCAATTACCCAGGTGGACCTGATTGCGTATTGAGTTTTCACAGGAATAACAAGGAGAAAAATATGCGAATTAAAACATGGCTCATTCTTTTCGCCGCGCCGGCAGTTCTGTTCTGGACCGCATCGATTCATGCGGACATTGTCGGCAGGGTGAACACACTTGCAATCATAACAGGTCCAACTTCAGGGGGCAGTCTTTTTAAGTTTACTCTGGACGCCTGCTCAAATCCCGGTTCGACGGAATACTGGTTTGTGTCGAGCGTGAACTATCCGGCCGATCAAACCTACGCCTTCAAGGCATTGCTGGCGGCAAAGATATCCGGAAGAAAAATTACACTTTCTTCCATTACTGTATGTCCGTCGTCGGCTACAGAGGTTGCGGCGAGCGCTGTCAGAATCATAAACGATCCGGTTTTTTCTCCTGATGGAACGACTCTGACTTCTTCTCTTACCAGCGGCGCATACGGAACGGTTTCAAATCTAAAAGTTTCCGCCGGCGTCGTGTATTTTCGCGTATCGAGCTGCAGCGGTTCGGATCCGTATTTCAAATTTACTTCTTCGCAGCTGCCCGGAGCTTTTTCCATGCTTCTGGCCGCTCTGACAACGGGCCGCATGGTTGAAGTCAGCGGAAGCAGCTGCCCGACTGCGGCAACGGGCGACGTGGAATTGAAAACAGTTGTTGTTCTGATCCTGCCGATTCCGAGGACAATCACGCTGCTCTGAACAGGCTGTAATAAGGAGAAAAAATATGAAACGGAAATTATTGACAATTGTATTTCTGGCATTGAGCGTCTTTTCAACATCGAACTGGGCCTGGAGTCAGAAGGTCTCCTATCTCTGGACAAGTTCCGGACAGCTCAGATTCATTCTGCAGGGATGCGAACCGTATTACTACTATGTGACAACCACCTATGCGAATGACATTCCAGGTCTGTACGATCTGCTCCTGTCTGTTCTGCTTTCGGACAGGAAGGTGGAAGTTTACAGCACGGCCGGCGCCGCATATTCTGCCTGCCCGACGGCAAATACATCTGTCGGGAATGCAAAAGTCGCTCGATAAAAAGAGCAAAAGCGGCGTCATGAACGACAAGAATATTAAAAAATATAATAAAGAAAAAATAATAAGCAATGTTCTGATCAGCCTTGAGAGCGGATATGCGCCTCCGGATTCAGGCGGGCACGAACTGCCCGGTCTGGAAAAGCTGCCGACTGCTGAAAAGATGCTGTTTGCCGCACGAACAGCAACGTCTTTTCGAGCGCCGAGCCGGGGGAGACGCAGCGCTCTGGCCGGAGCATCCATTGCCGCCATAATTCTCATCCTGATTCTGGCGCCGTATGTCCGTCAGGAAAAACGTTCTGTTGCGTCGGCGGGGCGGTCTGAGAAAAGGCATGCGGAGTCTGCCTCTCTGCTATGCGAAAATTCTCACAAAAATCCGGAATGTGTTATGAGTATTCTTTAGGGATTTTAATTGGATTTTATTTTTCACGCCTCAAGAAATACACCATAATATCGCCTTTCCCTTTAACATGGATGATGCCGCGCTCTTCAGTCTCAAATTTGTCTTTTACCAATTCATAGGTTTCGCGTGATATCTGAATCTCACCAGGAATTCCGTGCGATTCCATTCTTGACGCCAGGTTCACGGCGTCGCCCCAGAGATCGTAAATGAATCTTTTTTTCCCTATCACTCCCGCAACCACCGGTCCTGAATTTATGCCAATGCGAAGAGTCAGACCTTCTCCGGTTGACTCCAATTTAAACCTTCTGGCAATCTGCATCATCTCCAGAGAAAGGCGCGCCGCCGCAACCGCATGATCCTCGCGGTGGTCCGGCAGTCCCGAGGCTATCATGTATGCGTCGCCGATCGTTTTGATCTTTTCGAGACCGTGTTTTTCCACTAAATCGTCGAACATAGAAAAGATACGGTTCAGGAATTCCACCAGATATTCCGGTGTGATTCTCTGCGCGAGATTTGTGAAATTGGCAATATCCGCGAAAACTACAGTCACATTCTCAAAACCGTCCGCAATTGTATCGGAGCTTAACTTCAAACGCTTTGAAATATTTTCCGGAAAGATGTTCAGCAGAAGGGCCTCCGCCTTCTGGTGTTCCTCTTCAAGCAGACGCTGCTGTAAAAAGTCCCGCCGCGCCGAAACTTCCAGATTGAAACAGGTAATCAGGCCCAGCATGGATGTGCCCGCCAGAATGAAGTTCGTAATCAGAAATATGCTGAATTTTCCGGCGGATGAAAGCAGGCCCTGGTGCTGGATCGCGACATACTCATACCCGATCATTACGAATATTGTGACCCAGTGAGCATTCACGACGCGCAGGCGCAGCGCCACAAAAGCGCCCATGAACACCAGGGCCAGCGCCGCAAAATAGAAATCGCTTCCCGGGTCCGAATTGTCGCTCACGGCTATGATGGCATTGATGCAACTTCCGGAAACAATCGATGCAATAGTTAGAGCGGACTGTGAAATTTTTTCAAATATTTTGAAGTAGCTGACCAGGGTCACCGCCAGAATAAACGCGGCCCCGATAAATCGAATGATCAGAATTTCTTTTAAGAAATGATTGAATGAAATCCAGTCGAGAAGCGCAAAGGACGCAAACATAACCACAATCAGGGGCAGGAGCCACCGGTAGGCAGGCAGGCTTTTTTTGAGAAACTCCCGTCTGAATTCTGCTTCCATCTCTCCGGGAAATTTCAGTGTGCGAATGCTCTTCTTCTGTTCTTTGGTCAGCTCCATTTGGTCTGTATTTTACACTCGTATCATTGGGCGTCGAATGCTTTTTGCCGAGCCTTGGCTGCATTTTTTCAGGATGACAGAATCACCGGGCCTGTATAACAGGTATTCACGGGGTCTGGCATGGAACGATTGAAAAAGATTTTAATTGAAGCTGTATCATTTATAAAAAAAGGACTGCTTTCCATTGCCGGCGCAGTGCGAAGCGGAATTCCGCTGCTGCCTGGAAAAATAAAAAAGTTCTTCCGCAGCATTCCAGCATTTGTGTCAGCTGCGATGAAGATTTTTTACCGGTATCTGGAGTCGCTTCAGAGCAGTCCACGCACGAGATATCTCACGATTTTGTGGTCTCTTGTAATCGTGTTCGCCGGTGTGAGCGTTCTTTCATCCTCCAATCCCTACCGGCTCATAATCCCGGGACTGGCGTATCCCTTTCCGGTCAGGGACCAGAGAACAACCGTGAAAATGTACGGGATATCTCTGCAGACCGGGAAAATTGTGCAGTATTCGCGCCGAGTTTTAATGGACAGCAGCGTGGAAAGAAATGCGGAACGAATTCTTTTTACTCTGAGCGCTCCCCAGGAGCTCAGAGAGAATCTTAAAGCGGGAACGGAGGAGCTGGAAAACCTTCCGGAGCTCGGGTATGCTGTTCGGAAAATTTGGTTCCGCGCGCAGGGAAACGGCGGCGATCTAATCATAGATATGCGCGGACAGACTCTGGAATCGGAATCAAAGCTTTTTCTTAAGAGCCGAAGCCTGGACGAAAAAGGACAGGGGGCTCTTCTTGACAATTATTTTACGGCGCTTTCCGTGACACTTCTGGCCATGCCCGGAAAAATCAACGGCATCGTGTATCTGATCGACGGAACAACGAAGTCTGTCGCGGGAATGCAGATGGATCTGAGGAAACGATATGAAAGCAAAGATTTTAATCCTTAACATTTTAGTCGGCGCCGCTTTCGTCATATCTGGATTTTTTTTTCTGCAGCCTGCGGCGATATTTTCTCAGGATTCGCAATGGGACATAATCCATGATTATGGGGACCATGCTGAAATTGAAATGATCACGCTGGACGGTCTTCGCATCAGCGCATCGCTCTACAGAGGGCGCAAACGTCCGGCAAATCTGATTGTCCTTGTTCCGGACGCGGGCCGTTCCGGCGCGGGACCCGTGCTGTCCGGTCTGCTGAATGAATTTGACGTCGCCGTGCTGACGCCGCGTCCGTTTCCGCCGCTTCGCACATTTTTCAGCCGCGCGCCCGCCAGCTATGCGAGCATGGATTTGTTTTACAGAAAATTTATATTTGATATTGATGAGTTGGTGCGTGTCATCGCCGGCCGCCGAACGGACAGCGTTCTTGACGGAAAAAAAGCGTGCGCCGTTGTCGGAAATTATTATTCCGCGGCTCTGCTGCGGTTTCCGCCGTCCGGACTCGACTGTCTGGTTCTTCTTTCGCCGGACAGATTTTTTTTCAAGCGGGATCAGCTGACGGAACTCGGGCGATATTCCATGCCCGCGCTTTTCATCGCGGACAATCTTTCTGAAGACGAAATGAATGTTCTTTCCGGAACGACCGGGGCAAGGACGCTTACCGTCGATCATGCCGGCCGCGGAGTGGCGATGTTTGTGCACAGGCCGCAGCTGTATGAGGAGCTTGTGAATTTTCTGAATGAATCGATGAAGTAAGAAAGGTGTCTCACGCTGAGGTCGCAGAGACCGCAAGAGAGGCGAAACGAATCGCCAGAGCGTTGGCATGCATCCCGGAATGAAATAGCCACGGAGTCGCGGAGGACACGGAGATGGAATATGAGAAAATTTCGGAAGTAATCATCGGATGCGCGATTGAAGTCCATCGAAACCTTGGTCCCGGATTATTGGAATCTGTTTATGAGGCGGCTATGGATATCGAATTCACGGAAAAGGGTCTCGGATTCTCGCGGCAAAGAATGCTGCCTGTTATTTATAAAAACAAGAAAATTGGAGAATTTAGACTGGATTTCCTTGTAGAAGATGTTATTGTTGTGGAGCTTAAAAGCGTGGAGCGTTTTGATCCAATTTTCGAAGCGCAGGTTTTATCATATATGAAATTGGGTTCGTATCCGGTGGGTCTCTTGATTAATTTTAATTCAAAACTTGTAAAGTCCGGCATACAGCGATTTGTGCTCTAAAATACATCAGTCTCCGTAACAATCCTTGGAGCAACAAAGAAAAAAAGCCTCCGTGCGCTCCGTGTCTCCGTGGCAACAAAGAAAAAAAGCCTCCGTGCGCTCCGTGTCTCCGTGGCAAATCTTCTTCTTCTCACAGTCGGAAAACAATGACGACCACATTGGCCGCGGCGTGGGCAAGAAATGGAAACAGCAGCCCCTCCGTCTGAATTCGCAGGACGGACAGAAACAGCGCCGACATCACATAGAGGGACGCCGTCTCCAGATCGCCGGGCAGATGCGAGATGGAAAAGAGCGCTGCAGACAGCGCATGGCCGAAAAAATGCGGAGGACGCGCGATCATAGACGGCAGCAGTTCCCGGAACAGAACCTCTTCCAGCAGCGGCGCCGAAGCGGCTCCCAGGCACAGAAAAAACAGAGTCCAGCCGGACGGATGATAGACCGCCGATCTGTCCAGACGGCCGATGAACGTCAGAGTCCAGAGAAGCCCGATGAAGCAGGCGACGGCGTACAGCACTTCCGGCAACTCTTTGGGAAATCGAAACAGAAATCGAATCCGGTAGGCCGGCAGAAAATACAGAGCCAGCGGCGAGACGGCCCCCAGAAATAGCGGCGAGAAAATTTGAATGCGCAGATTGATGGACATTCCCGGGTCTGTCACAAGCTGCAGGACCATTCCCGCTCCCAGAATGCAGAATCCCAGAAGGCACAGCAGGGCCGGAAACTGGGGCGCGCCGGTGCGGGCCGCCAGCCGGGTTTTATTCTCGATCCGGCGCCTGAGTTCCGGACTGTGTTTTCTGTAATCCTGGTAGGCATCGTTCAGAGATTCGAGTTCGTCCAGGGACAGATGCGCGGAAACAGTTCTGCGGGTTCTGGAGTCGAGAAGACGCCAGAGCAACCCTGCCTGTTCCCGCTTGACGCCGCCGCCCCCTGAAAAATTCTTTGATTGAGAGTCTTTCATTATGTCAAAAAATATCGCCATTGTGGGCGCCACCGGCGCCGTAGGCCAGGAACTTATTCGTGTCCTGGAAAAAAGAAAATTCCCTGTGGGATCGCTCCGGCTTCTGGCCAGCGCCCGGTCCGCGGGAAAAACCATGAAATTTGCGGGCAAAGACCTGCCTGTTGAGGAGCTCAAAGAGGATTCCTTTTCCGGAATCGACATCGCTCTGTTCAGCGCGGGCGGCAGCATCAGCAAGAAATTCGCGCCGATTGCCGTGAAGGCAGGGGCGATCGTTGTCGACAATTCGTCGGCCTTCCGCATGGACCCGGGAACCCCTCTGGTCGTGCCGGAAATCAATCCGGAAGATATTAAAAAACATAAAGGAATTATCGCCAATCCAAACTGCAGCACGATCATTCTTCTGATGGTTGTCGCGCCGATTCACAGAATCAATCCCGTGAAGAGGATCGTTGTTTCCACGTACCAGGCGGCATCGGGGGCGGGCGCCGTGGCGATGGAAGAGCTTCGCACACAGGCCGGCGATTATCTGGCGGGCAGAGACGTGAAGCCGACCGTGTTTCCTCATCCGATCGCCTTCAACGTTTTCAGCCACAATTCGGAGATGGATTTTGAAAACGGCTACAACCAGGAAGAAATAAAAATGGTCAAAGAGAGCCACAAAATTCTTCACACTGACGACATCGCTATTTCGCCTACGTGCATTCGAATCGGAACTTTTCGCGCGCATGCGGAAAGCATCCATCTGCAGCTGCGGGATCCGGTCGATCTGGAAAAAGTCCGCGCCGCCCTTGCAGCTTTTCCGGGTGTTCGCGTGGTCGACGACCGCAAAAAGAATTATTTCCCGATGCCTCTTGAAGCCAGCGGAGAGGACGATGTTCTCGTGGGCAGAATTCGCCACGATATAGGCAGTTCGGACGGAAGAGAGATGGATATGTTCTGCTGCGGGGATCAGATCCTGAAAGGCGCCGCTCTCAACGCGGTTCAGATCGCAGAACTGGTCTGAATCAGCCCATCATTCTTTTTCCGCCGTCAGTTCCTTGATTCCCAGCGCGATCATTTTGCGTGTCGTGCGCGAAGTGCCGCGAAACGCTATGCCGGCTCCGTCCGGATCGACGCGAACGATGCCTCCGTGCAGCTGGAACGGCTCCGCTCCCAGTTTGAAATAGATGGAAACTTCATCTCCGGGACTCGACGGGCAGTCGTGCCACATCACGTAGATACCGCGGGAACCCACGTCTTTGGAACGCATGAGCATGCCGTTGATTTCCACGTCGATTTCGACCGGAGTTCTTTTCTGCAGCCGCCAGCCCCGGGGATAGACTTTCATGAATGGCGCGGAAATATCTTCGCGCGTGAAATAGTACACGGCGCTCATCGAAATAACCGCCTGTGCCAGAGCCCAGAAATTATACAGAACCGGCATGGAAATCAACGCCACCAGGTTGTAGATGATCAGCGTGGCCGAGAATATCAGAAACAGCCACCAGGCCCATTTTTTCACCATCAACAGTCCAAGACCCACGGGAATTGGAATCACCATCAGGGCAATCTGGATCCATTTTAAATTTTGAATCACTGGAAGCGGCATATCCAGAGGGATCCCAAACTGCCGCGCCAGAACGACATAGTTGGCAAAAGGCCAGATCAGGAAAAAAAGTCCAAAAACGATGAGCGTCCATGGCCGCCGAATGCGCTTTCTTCTGTCGAAAAAGGGGATTTTCAGGAGCGGTTCGGCGGTGGGCATTAAGGCAGGCTGTAAACGCCCCTCATCGGCTCACAACCAAATTTTTTATGTAAAAAAGTGAAAAAAATGCAAAAAAGATGGAAATTTTTTCATGGATATCGGTTATATAGAATTGGGACGGAACATTTTGCCCGGAGGCGGTGTTCAGGAGAAAAATATGAAAGCAATGAGATGGGTCGCTCTGTCGATCATACTGGTCGCATCGGTGCTGACCTTTTGTAAGAAAGAAGAAGATGATAGTACGGGGTTGCTGTTGCTGTTGGGCGCGGCTGCTTTGAATCGAGCCGATGCATGTTCACCAACATCGTCGAGTGGATTTGTTGTGATTGTACCGTGCGGTGTGGCGCAGTGAGGAAAATCAAATGAGAAATATGAAAAAAATAAGTTATATAGTAGTGGCAACAGCAGTTTTTCTCGCCGCTTCTTTTACTGTTACAGTAATCAAGAAGCCTTTTACCTGGCAGAAAGAAGTATCGTTAAATATGGAATTTGCCGGACTGAAACCGATTATGGGCGCCTCGTCAACCTGGGCCGGGGTCAGGGGTACAGCCACATTTATTCGTGGTGTAGCAAGAGGAGTGGATACACTCATCGCATCACTCAATTCGAGTGGAATCATGAATCTGACAACGTACCCATCGACCACATCCGGAACAAACAAGTTTCGCCTTACAACAAATGCATTGAACATAACGAATGATGCTACAGCGACAAATCCTGCGTATTCAAGAAATTTTCAAATATGCGTGGGCAGTTTACTTGCTATGGAAGTTTATCTGAATAGCGCTGCGAACCCTACTGGAGCTGGAGTCGTGATTGTATGGCAACCAAAATTGTTTGATTCAACATTATCCAGCAGTGCGAATATTCAATGTTCTTTTGGAACAATCGCCGGTCTGGGTACTTCGGCAAACGGAAAAACAGGAATGGTATGCAAGTGGAATACGGCTACTCCGTTTGATGGGGCAACGACAGGCCCAATTCAAGGACGAATCATGGCATTTGATGACACAACTAACGGTCAGATCAATGTTATCGGACTGGCTGCCTTGAATGGTACTCTCGCCTGTACAGGTGCGAACGATCAGTATACACTGGGGTACATTGCAAATAAAGCATCACCATACAATACAACTGCAAAATGGGGCTGGAATGATACACCATATGCATCCGGTAATTTTATCAGATGGTGTGCCGTTTTAGATAGCAACACAACCAATGCAGGTATTTTCAGTACCAGCGCTTCCACTACTGGGTATTGGGTGAACGATGGTGTCTCTAATGCGAATATCCCTTCAGGCTATCCTACCGGAGCTGCCGTGGATACTTTGATTACCAATGAAGCGCCGTCAGCTGGTGCACTGCCGGGAGCTGCAATCAATTTCCCATCAACGGGAACTGCGGCTCCAGCATGTCCATTCTGAAATTAGAAAAAGCAAAAAAGATTGTAGAACGCCGCTTCTAAAGAGCGGCGTTTTTTTTTATTCTCAATAACTCCCCAAAACCAGCGGTCGCTGAACATTCGCGCGAAACCGAGTCGCACGGATTTTACAGTAAATCCATAACCATCTTTCCATCATACTTGGGATTTCCCTCTAAAGTCTGTTTGTTGGGATTCGGATACAGGTCCAGCGATCTAAGCGCCAGATAGCCGAGCAGGGGCGGCGTTCCCTCTGGAATTTCCATTACATTCAGGTCCGACTCACGATCTAAAATTCGTATCTGAACGGGGCTGTAGACTTTTCTAATTACACGGCCGTTTGCTGTGATCACCTCACGTTCATGCTGTGCTTTAAGGCCAAGAGATACTATAGTCTCCGGCGGAAGACAGATCATGGCCGCTCCAGTATCCACCAGAAAATCTACTTCCGCTCTGCGAATTTTTTCTTTGGGTATGTAGCCGTCTTGTGCTGCCATCAGATCGCCCGTGTTTTGAAGCAGGGCTTTTTGCATGATTTTTCCCATAATCATAACTTAACATCCGACGGGCATGAGTCAAGAATTTAATTGTCGTTAAGGCGCAATAAGAATCATATTATTCAATAACTCCACCAGGACTGGTTGTTGGAGAACACCTCGTGTTCAATCCTGATGATCGATCGGCGGCCGTTTCTCCAGGATGCAGGCGCCCCAGTCGCTGATCATTTTGTTTCTACCGCGGCTGTCGCGGGAAAATTGAAAAAACTTTGTGCTACTGTCAAACTGGAATGTCAGGATGTTGCCCGCCGCCAGAATGCCGTCGGCGCGCACGATTTCGCTTAGAGAAAAGTTTTTTCCGTTATCGACGCCGCTGTAGTCGAGCTGCAGAATGTCTTCAGAGCCTTCCGATCTCAGATAGAGGATTTTGACCTGGCCAGAAATTTCCCTGGTCAGGTATTTCGCTTTGAAGTGGAATTGCATGCGCTTTGGGCCGAGAGAATTCATCATTCCTTCGCCGACTTCAATCGTGGTGTCAAACGAAGGCCGCGGATGGACAAGCACGGCGAATCTGTCGCCGGTGCGAAGACCGGTGAATTTGCGAAATGAGAAAACGGAATCGGCCTTGACGGACACACATGAAAGAAGCAGCCCGATAATCGCAGCGGCCAAAAATGGAGAGTATCTGGAAAAATTCGTCATGGCGGTTTGTTCTGTGCGGGGCGCACTTCCAGTCGCAGCTGGAGGCGGTTGTTTTTGAATGACGATAATTCTCCGGTATCAGGATACAGTATTTCTGTCTCACCGTAGCCGCGGTATTCCATGTTTTTCGCATCGATTCCTTTTTTCATAAAATATTCAAATACCCGCCAGGCGCGGTCCTCTGAAATTTTCAGATTCTCTTCCTCCAGTCCAGCTCTGTCGGAATGGCATTCGATATGTATAAAATATCTTTTGTATCGTTCCAGTTTTTTTAGAGCCCGGTCGAGCATGGAGCGGCCCTTTTCAGTCAGGGCGCTGTCCGGACCAAAATAATCCTGGATTGGGATGAGAGAAGCAAGTTGGGACTGACCCGGAACAGCCGGGTGTATCAGCACATCGGACTGAAGCCGCCTGGGATTCGTTGCGATAAAATTTCCCGCCTGATCGCGGACGCTCAGTGAGACGGCGAATTCCTCGTAGGAATCGGGCAGTTGCCCGGAGTCGTTCTTTCCGTGCCAGGAAATCCATAAAGGAGGGGGGCCGTTCCCTCTGAATATTCGAAACAGTTTATGAAACGGATTTTCCGTATCCGTAAACAGATAGACGGCGATGCTCCAGTCTTTGATGCCGCCGGGATCTACGGCTCGAATTTCAAATTCCATTGACTCGTCGTCCCCGTCATCGTCCGGAGAAACACGAGTATTGGAAACGGAGAGAGAAATCGAAGGAGTCTCCGTATCGATATATACAGGTTTGAAAATGCTGCCGGACTGTCCGGCTTTCGCATAGGCCGTAAGCTTCGCATAGTAGATGCCGTCCGAGAGAGTGCGCTTTCTTTCATCGGTGCCGTCCCATTCAATGGTCTCCGGAAGCGGCCCGTTCACAAAACGATAGTGCAGGCGGTCGATTTTGTTCGCGGCGAAAATTTCCAGTTTCCAGCTGATGGTCGAGTCTTTCTCCGTGACGCTCTGGTACGCTCCCGCGGCGTCCCGTCTGTAGACTTCTAGAGAGAGCGTGTCCTGTCGGCTGTCTCCGTTGGGAGAAAACCGACGCGAATACGAACGCAGATCCAGCTGTGGAGATTCCTGATCAACGATCAGATCGTCGAACTGTGCTGTGGAGGTATTTCCCGCCCTGTCCGCAACTGTCAGTCTGTATGTGTAGGCGCCGGGAGATACAAATTCACCGTCCTGCGAGCGGCCGTTCCAGGTCACCAATTCATCGAGCCTGTCGCTCCAGCTTCGCACCTCGACGATGCGGCCGGTGTCGTCGAAAATTTCCGCGGAATACTTCATGCCGGCCTGATCCTCGGATAGCTGCCGGATCGATATCATCTCGCCGGTACTGCTTGCGCTGCGCGAGAGAGAAATCGCGGGATACGGCGAAAAAAGAAGAGCCAGCGGTCGCAGTCTGTCCAGTTCAACCTGCGCAAATCCACGAAAATCGCCATCGGAAGTGAAAATCAAAATATATATATAGTAGATACCATCAACGGCATTGGCTCCCTCGTCGGTGCGGCCGTCCCATTCCAGTGTGTCGAATATGCGAAGCGGCTCAACGTCATAGGGATCCGGTGAGAATCCCGGAAGCCGAGAATCCGGCGGACGCAGCAGCCGTCGATCTGCCTGCATTGTGCGGACCGTTACACCGGCGATGTTTTTGATTTCACAGGTCCAGCCCAGCGGATGCCTGGCCGGCTCCGGAAGGGCCGGAATTGTGATTTCAAGTGTGTCCTGTACACCGTCGGAGTTTGGAGATATTGCCGGATAATTCAATCGCAGCGCCATCTCAGAATTTTCAGAGCGTGGCGGCCGGTCCCAGGCCTGGCCCGATACCGGGAAAAGCGCAATCATGAAAAGCAAAACCAACAATCGATTGTGCTGAGGCCGGTATCCGAAAAAATACTTGACAAGCCGGGCCAGGATTGCCCCGCCCCCGGAACCTGTGAAGAAATTGAAGAATTTGGACCACAGCGGGCACTGCGGGCACTGCGGAATAATTTTGGGCGCCCCGCTCCGCGCGCGGAGCGTCGGGCTCTCCCTCGC
>VFLI01000115.1 GCA_009885105.1 Spirochaetia bacterium
ATTCAAATATCCGCCATATTCGCCTTGGAATTGGCTTCTTTTTCTATCAACGTACTGTTTTCGGCCGGGCACTAGTTATAAATCCGGCCGCGCCCAGCTCCTGAGCTGTTGTACGGTCTGAATCCTGGCCTTTTGCGGTCAGGAAAACAACGGGAATTTCCTTCATCGAAGCATCTTCCTTGATCTCCTTTGTCGCTTCAAAACCTGTTTTAATCGGCATCATAACATCCATTATTATCAAATCTGGTTTTAATGTCCTGGCTGAGTCAATTCCGGCCTGGCCGTTTGCCGCAGTATGTGTTTCATATCCCGTTTTCTGCAAAACATCGGTCAGTATTTTGGCAATATGAGGCTGGTCATCCACAATCAAAATGCGTTTCATTCTATTCCCCTTTTCTTTTTAGAAGCTTCAATATACATCTCCGAATTTCTCCCGCAGATTATCAATCGAAAAATACATGCTCCCGTGCCTACTCACCAGAGGATGCCGCTCTTTATTTTGCCGTATCGTTCAAAAAACAAATCATTGGGTGTATTCGGGGAGCCTTCCTTTGTGTATTCTTTTTTCAAGCTGTTCAAAAAGTACATATTCATTTCGCCGCGATTCTTGACCTGCATCAATCCGCGGTGTTCCATATCGAAATAATCTTTGACAAGATTGTAAGTATCCTCTGAGATATTGATGCGCCCGGGGATTCCGCCGGATTCCATTCGGGACGCGATATTCACTGTATCGCCCCAGACATCGAATGCGAATTTCTTTTTTCCGATCACTCCTGCCATCGTGGGTCCGGAATGAATGCCGATCCGCAGCTTCCATACGGGAAGATTTTGAGGCCGTCGTATATCCTCTATCTGACTCATAAAAGAAGCAATTTCCAGAGCAGCCCGGCAGACATCAATGGCATGCGTGTAGTTCATTTCAGGCAGGCCTCCGGCGCACATATAAGAATCACCGATGGTCTTCAGTTTTTCTAGATTGTTCCGCTCTATGATCTGATCAAACTGGAAAAAATATCCGTCCAGTTCATCAATAAGTTCATTGGGAAGCATTTCAGCCGCTATTTTTGTAAAGTCCTGAAAATCAGTGAAAAGGATTGTGACCTGATCATAAAACAGCGGCTCCACTGACCCGTGAGTTATCAGTTCTTCTGCTGTTTTACGCGGTAGAATGTTGAGCAGAAGCTCATTTGCTTTATCTTTTTCATCCTCAATTTTCTTGAAAAGGATGGATGAATAAACCGCTCCGGCAATTTGTTCGCAGAATTTAGAAATTTTTTCAATATCATTTTTTGAAAGATTTAAAACTCTTGAAAAATTTGAAAAAAGCAATATTGCAATCGTTTCATCACGTATAACAAGAGGAACGATTAAAGCGGATTGTGCGTTGTATTGTTCAACAAGCTCCCGATCATATTTATTCTCAAGATTCATTACCCTGCGGTAATAAAAAGGCTTTCTTCGTCGATATACTTTCCCAACCAGACTTTGGTCATCCGCCAATGAAATTCTGCTGTCATCCCGTGATTCGGGGAGCGTTGTACGATAACCGGCGCCTCCAACTGAAGAACTATGACGATACAATTCATTCTTGCCGGTATCGACCAGCGCCAGAGCAATCCTCTGCACCGCAAAATTTTCATGGATGTACGTAAAAATATGATCGAGAATTTCATCGAGATTTTCTGTTGAATTCATTTTGCGGGAAAACTCATTGAGCTTGTTGATCATTTCCAGTGTTTTGCCGGTGGATTCAACAAGATCCCGATTTGCCTTTTCCTGCAACTCAACGATCTCTTTTTGAGCGGCTATCGCCCGCTTTGCAGCCAATTCTGCTTCATTCTTTAAAATATTGATTCTATCGCCAAGTCCAAGGGAAAGCAGAATTACCTCAGCGGCCGATCCAATCTGTATGGCGTATTCCGTAAGAAAATTAGACGGGAGAATTCCCGCCGCTTTCAGGATATAGATCACGCCTCCGAGGAGGAAAACACTCCAGGCAATAACAAAGTATCGCGCAGGCCGGTAAGTGCGAATCAGACACAGTATCCCGGTTGTAAAAACTGCAATCGCAAAGGCAAAACCCAGAACCGCGATCAATCGAATGGTGGCAGCCTGGTTCATAAAAAGCGCGAATCCTATTCCAACACCGTCAAAAATCGTCAGAGCGAAAAGTATTTTATGCAGAACGGGAGTATTTTTTCGTGTATTGAGAAACGACATTGTAAATAACTGAGCGCTGGCCGTTCCAAAACACATAAACAATCCCAGCGACTGATTTGCCCAGACAGGATTGTCCGGCCACAAATACTCAAAAGCAAATCCGTTGAGTATAAAATAGAAAAGACCTGAACTGAAGATCCAAAGAATATAAAATATATAGTTAATATCCTTTAATGAAATAAATAAAAAGAGATTGTACAGAAGCATTGCAACGAAAATTCCATAAAACAATCCCAGGACAATTTGCTCGGTATTGATTTTTTCAGTGAAAGATTCCGGCGACCATACTGTCAGCGGAATATTCATGGAACCGTCCGTCTTAAATCGCATGTAATACTGCTGACTGGCACCGGGACCAATAATCAAAGGAAAAATAAAGTTGCGATATTTTATCGGTCTTTGAGAAAACAGGCTCATATCGCCCGAATGCGTATGGATGTAAGAAACCGAGTCTTCTCTCGAATAAAAAAGATCGACGGAATCCATATTGGGATAACCGCTCTCCAGATACACGGTCTTTTGAGATTCGCTTTTATTTATCAGAGTAAATCGCACCCAGTAGGCCGACGAAGTAAAACCATAGCTCGGTTTTTCACTTGAGGAACGAACCCATTTTATCTGATCCATATTCGCGATATCGCCGATGGTAAGCTGAGCTCCCGGATCCTCAAACAATTCGATTCTTTTTCCCAGTTCATACTGGTTCTGGTCCCGACCAATCAAGATTTCCTGGGCGAAGAGCTCTGTTTTCAGATTTATTGTTAACAGAAAGACTGTCGCTGTTAATGTATATATATATTTTATTATTATTGATATATTCATGTATTTGAGTGCGCCGCCTGTCTGGAGAGAGATTGAGTTATTCTGAACCTTCGCCCCGGTGTTGCTCGGACTTGATTCGGATCGTTGCGGAAAATCCTCCTTCTGCACGATTGCGATGACGAAGATCCCCGCCCATCATCTTGATCAGACGATTCGAAATGTACAGTCCCAATCCCGTCCCCGAAACCGTATATGTCAGCCCGGATTCCACCCGGAAAAATTTTTCCGTGATTCTGGGAAGAAAAACATCCGGCACGCCGGGCCCTCTGTCTGATACTGTAATACTGCACATTCCATCGGTCTGCAAGGCTTCCACTGTCACCTGAGCCGGTGACGGGGAGAATACTACTGCATTTTTTAATAATTCCAAAAGAATAATCCTCAAATAAACAGGATCCGCATTCAAGCGGACTCCGGCGCCCGTGAAACGAATTTCTGTATCAGAAAATTTATTTTTAACATCAGAAATAATGTCCGAAATAAATTGATCCAATTCTATCGGTGTAAATTTACACTCAATTCCCTGCGATTCTATCCTTGCGACCAGCAGGAGCTGGCTGACAATTTCATTGAGTCGAAAAGAATCGCTTATCAACTGCCTGTATGCCTGTTTTTCTTCGCCACCCTGGTAAGCTCCCGACTCCAGCATTTCCGCAAGCATGATGATCGATGTCAGCGGCGTATTCAATTCATGAGAAATATTGGAGAGAAATTCGTCTTTCAATCGGTCTGTTCTTCGTATTTCTTCAATGACTTCTGCCTGCGCCGTTTCTTTCTCAGCTTTCAGAGTATTCATGCGATCCCCCAGAGAAAGAGACAGAAGGAATATCTCTATGACCGATCCGATCTGTATGCCGTAAATCGTAATAAAATTCGCAGGAAGAATTCCCATCGACTTAAAAGTGAAAGTCAGCACACCGCAGAAGAAAATGGTGAAAGCAATCAGCAGAAATTTGGCCGATCTGCTGGAACGAATAGTCTCCACTATGGCTGAGAAAAAAATAACGATAACTGTCAGAACAGTCAACAGCACTGCCGCGAAGATGGCGTATCTATAGAAGATGGCGTATCTATAACTTATAAACTGGAGTGCAACGATTATCGGAGCCGGCATCACAAGGAAAAGCAGGGCCCTGTTCATAACCGGCTGCTTCGCGCTGATATTCATCAAACTTCGCACAAAAAAAACAGCGCCGACGATCGGGATAACAATTGTAATAGGAATATTTCGATTGAGCCAGGCCAATGGATGCGGGATCAAATACTGGTAAACCAGACCCTGCTGCGTGGTCATGAAACTGAGAAAACCGCCGATGTAAATCACATAGTACAGAAAACTACGGTCTCGCACGGAGAAAAATAAAAACAGATTGTACAGAAGCATGATGCCGATGCATCCGTAATATATGCCTGAGATGAGCAAGTCTTCCGAATCTTTTTTCGCAAAAGCCTGCCGATCCCAGAGATGCAGATTTATTTCCATTCTGTCATTATTATAGAAACGAAAGTAAAATGTTTTTTGCGTCCCGGGGGCAACTGTCACAGGGAATAAAAAGTTTCTGTAATCAACCGCTCTTGAAGAAAATGGATGAGCAAAACCGGTCCGGATCGAGCGGCATGTTTCCGGGTCCGGACAGAAGAGCTGGATATCGTCCATCAAGGGGTATGCCAGTTCCAGCAGCCATTCGCTCTGACGACTTTCATTCCTTACTGTGAAACGGACCCAGACTGGCGAGTCGATCATACCCAGGTTCGGGGTTTCGGCGCCGGAAGGCTGAAAAGCGCCGGAAGCTGGCGGACCGCTTACCCCGGAAATATCGAGGGACTTATCCGGATCCAGCAGCAAATCGGAAAACAGTCCGATGGAAAAATGCGTCTGCCCTTCCTGGATCGTCAGGACTTTTTGCGAAGCAGAAGTCTGCGCGAAAAGTGGCGGCGCGAAGACCAGAATAGCAATTGTCGCTGAAAAGAAAAACCGCGGCGATTGAATCATAGAGCTTCCTGTGCCGCCCCGCCAGAAGAAGGAGACATAAACCAGTATGGCGGACATTATTTTCATGGTCCATAAGCAGGAAACAATTTGAAAAGTGAGTAGAATCTTCCGCAACATACAGTATTGCTGATGATGAGAATAATATGGAGAAATACCAGCTTTTTTTCCAATGGTTTGTCGGATTGAATCCAGATGACGCCGTATGGACAGCCGCAGTATTTTCAGAAAACCGCCGCAATTTTTTCAAAGCCGATGTGTCCCGGCGATTTTCTAGAGAAGTTGCTGCTCTTTTACGTAACAAAGATATTATGAGCGACGAGCATTTCACAGTGGACGGAACCCCTACTGAGTCGCTGGGCTGCCTGAAAAACTTCAAGCCTCGCCACGAAGAACTGCGGAGCAAATTTAAGCCCTCTGTCATGCATAAATCGCCCAAATCTCCGATAAGCGCCGGTTATATACGAATTCCCGGCGTTCGGACATTCCTCTCCCCCTGAACCTGTGAAGAAATTGAAGAATTTGGACCACAGCGGGCACTGCGGGCACTGCGGAATAATTTTGGGCGCCCCGCTCCGCGCGCGGAGCGTCGGGCTCTCCCTCGC
>VFLI01000004.1 GCA_009885105.1 Spirochaetia bacterium
GCTCTTTTCTTTCGTGCAATTCCCCCAGCGCGCCCTGGATTCGCTCCACATTCCCTGTCAAGAATCTTTTTTCCGTCGTAATTTACGCCGCCTTTACTTTCGAATAAGCTCGCTTATTCCGCGAACCAGCTTTGTATTTAGACAGCTCATCTTGGATTTGCCGATAGAATTGGAGTTTATTGCGTAAAACTTTTATTACAAAGGTGACCTTCGTTTCTTTGCTGCGTCCAACAAGAAGCGTTGCGACCTCATTCAGTTGAATTTCTGACAGAGCGAGCAACTGAATCGGCCGCGTGAGGTCAACATTATATCGAGTCCATAGCAACGCTTTAAGACGACCAATATTCTTTAAGAGGAACCCTCCTGCCTTTGACGCATCATCCAATAATGATTCGATGTCGATGTTTTGCAGAAGGTCGGCGATATAGAGCGTCGCTATGTCGTTGCGATCTTTTATCAGAAAATTAGTGAAGATACGACTCGATAGTCGCGGTGCAGAAAATGACAGTGTCCGATTGGATACCAACACTGTAAACTGAGAAATCGGAAAAACCTGAAAGAGGAGAATGTAGTTGAGACTGTCTGGTAATGTTTTCAGCGACTTCCGAACCGCAGGTAGAACGTCGCGGTTACGTTTACAATCGTTCAAATAGCGTTTTGCATCTTTTACAATTACATCATTCATGTACGAACTTACGTTTTCAGAATATTCGCGAGGAACAAGAGACAACGGAAGAAAATAGACGCCATCCATTTCTTTAAATAATTGGACAAAACCATTCCGCTCAAGCGCTTGACCCAGCGGGACGCGAACCCAAGACTTAAATAGCTTTTCTTTCGCCTTCATTGCTTCAGCGCGCGCTTTCTGAGTCTTCCCCTTCGTAATGATAGAATCCAGTCTCTCTTGTTCTGCCTTCTGTATATCATAAACGTCGCCAAGACCTTCAGCATATTTTTGCACGAAAATGATTTTCTCGTTAGCGGTAAGATTCAAAATTGTGGACTCCTTGATGCTTCCATTCTTGAGAGCAAGTTCAATCGCATTTGTAACAGTAGGCAACTCCTTCTGAAAGTCCGCAACATCCCTGAGAATGAATTTTTCGCTCAGCATCGGACTAACTTCTCGAATGCTATCGACTTGCCTTAGCAGATCGGTATAAGACTGCTTCCGATAGCTTGGGATGGTCAGGTAATGAAAAATCGTATATGGACGACGAAACATCGACCGCAATTTCTCTGCAAAATTCGTCAATTGTACGGCATCCTTGTACCCATTTTCATAGCAGTAGAAGTACCTCAGAAACTCATTAATCCGCTTCCTGTTTTTAGGAAGAAAAATCTCAAAAAGTTTGACGGCGATCTCGTCCGTAGAGAATAAAAAAATGTCCTTTTTCTTTCGAATCGTTCCCTTGATTTCTTTCAGAATCGCTTCTTGGTCCGGAGATTTCAGAACTGCACTCTCCACTTGAAACGAGCGTAAATACGCGGTCACACGCTCATACTCAGTGCAAAGAATGTCATCCAGATGCGATTCTGTAAGACACAATTTCTTTCTTTTTAGGAAATAGTACAATCGCGGTGACAGGAAGAATGCAATTTTCAAGAAAATATATGCGGCCTTTGCGACTGCCGTAACCGTTTCAAAATCCATTGTTTTTCACCCCGCACGCCTTTGCACTGAGTTCGATTTTCATCCAGTAGCCCTATGCAGAATTCTTAAGCAACATTTATTTTTGTTTTTTTATTGACGTCGGATTTTCCCGCCATCTTTTCGAACCATGAACCCAAAAACCGCCATTGCAATCGCTCGCGTCTCCTCAAAGGAGCAAGCCGACGGTTATTCAATCGAAGCTCAGAAAACACCGATCCGTGAATACTGCAGGAAACACGACATTAAGCTTTTACAAATATTCGAATTTTACGAATCAGCAGGCAAGAAAGACCGCCATCACTTCATGGAAGCGATCCATACTGCTATTGAGCAAGAAGTAGATATCATCGCCGTCGAAAAAACAGATCGCATTTATAGAAATTTTCGCGACTACGTTCTGGTTGAAGATTTGATCGAGAAACACGGAATCGCAATCCATCTGGTGAAAGAAGGCGAGGTCTTCGATCGCAATTCAACATCCCACTCTAAAGTTATTCACGGCTTCAAAGTCCTCATGGCCAAAGCCTACCTTGACAATCTCTCGGAAGAAGTCAAAAAAGGCCAGCAGCAGAAAGCAAAAGAAGGACACTATCCCGGAAAATCTCCTTTCGGCTATCGGAAACATCAAGAAACAGGCGGTCACGAACCAGACCCACAAACCGCCCCGATTGTTCTGAAACTCTTTGAATCATATGCACGAAAAAACAGAAGCCTTCATGATCTAACCAACTGGCTGAATGAACAGGACATCAAAACAGTTCGTGGCGGACACTTCAATTGCTCTTCCGTCTATCTCTTGCTTACAAATCCCTTCTACTACGGAGACTTCAGATATTCAAAGAAACAGCATTCTGGCAAGCATACACCTCTGGTCACATTCGATCTCTGGAAAAAATGCCAGGAAGTCATGCAACGCGAGAATCTACCCCTGAAAAAACAAAACTATCTTTTTGCCGGTCTCCTCTTCAACGAACACAACAAGATGTTCACAGGCGAAACCCACAAAGGCCACATCTACTACGGTGCCCGCTTTCCGGAATCCGGCAAGAAGCTCTATATTCGAGAAGACAAAATCCTTGAAACAATTAACAAAATCATGAAACAAATTCAATGGACGGAGATATTCACAAACCGCGTTCGTAAGCTATCTAAAGAGATCATGACGACGGAAAAAAGATTCTTGACAGGGAATGTGGAGCGAATCCAGGGCGCGCTGGGGGAATTGCACGAAAGAAAAGAGCGGCTGCTGGCATTGTATTTAGACGGCGGGCTTGAGCGGGGGGAATACAAAGAAAGAAAATATGAGCTGGAAAAAAGCGCGGCGGAACTGGAGAGGCAGCTCGAAACTCACAAAAAAGGCGATGCAACCTTCACGAGAAAAATTGAAGAACTGATCGAAGGGTTTCAGGAATGGCCGACCAAATTCTTAAACGGAAGAAGCGCTGCCAGGGGCGCAATCTTGCGGCGCCTGGCAGCGCGGATAAAGATCAACAAAAATCAGAATATTACTATAGAATTCAAAGAGCCATTCGCCCTTTTTGTCCCCGAGGAGATCCAGAAAACCGCCGTTTCCAGCGATTCCGAGTCGGTTCGGAAATGTCCATTAGATTGGGAGCTACTGGAATCGAACCAGTGACCTCTTCCATGTCAAGGAAGCGCTCTAACCAGCTGAGCTAAGCCCCCCAAAAGTTTTTGTTTTTGGCGCAGTCCGCCATGTCAAGTATTTCAAGTCTATGCCTGAGGGCGATTTTTTTTCTTCCTCCATCTCCAGATAATGTAGGTGACAACAGCCGCAGCAAGTATGGAAATTATCGCAATATTATAGATTTTCAACCAATCCAGTATTTTGCGCCACTCTTCGCCGAGAGCCAGACCCGCTGCGAGAAGCAGTGAATTCCAGAAAAAGACACTGATAGAAAAACAGAACAAGAATATCCAGTAATTCATTTTTGAGATACCGGCAATGATGCTGACAAAAAAACGCACTCCGGCCGAAAAACGGGACACAAGAACGAACAGGATGCCCCATTTCTCAAACCACACATGAGTCTTATCGAGCTGTTCCTGCGATGTTAATTCGAAAAGGACTTTCTTTATCATGGCTGGCCCGGTGAATCGATCATGATATTTCCTGGCCTCAATCAGAATTCCGTTCCCTAAGAAATACATGATATTTGCGCCGATCAGGTTTCCCGTCAGAATCGAAATAAAACAAACATACACCGATATTACTTTTCGCCCCGCAAGAAAACCGCCGAAAACGGTTACCGTATCCCCCGGCCAGGGTGGAAAAACATTCTCAATGACCGCCGATATGCACATGAATACATATACTCCCCAGGCCGGCAGGTGCTCCAGATATTCAATGAACGCATTCTCATACATAGTTTCGTCCTTTCTCCACAATCAGCTCCTTCATCCGCTGGAAAGCGGCAAACGCCGCTTTTTCCGGATCGTACTGAGCCAGACGCTTTCTCTGACCTTCCAGGACCGCTTCATGGATATTTGAATTCGTACAGAGATAGAATATCACTTCAGCGGCTCTGGCATGATCCATTTCGTGGAACAGCACTCCGGACTCACCCATGGTCTCAGCGACTGCAGAACCTGGACTGTTCAGAGCGAATACAGGAAGATCGTAAGCCATGGCCTCAAGAAGGGGAACACAGAATCCCTCGTGGCGCGAAGCGCAGACATAGGCTGAACTATTCGCATACTTCCTCTGAAGATCATCATCGTCCAGAAAACCTGTGCAGTCAAAGGCAGAGGCGACATTGAGACTCTGCGCCAGCCTCTCCAGCTCACCGCGGTAACCGGTCAGTTCAGGCGCTATTCCGCCCGCCAGTGTTAGACTGCAGTCGGGAGAAAGTTTGCGAAGATAGTGAAGAATTTTAATAAGATCGGCATGCCCTTTATTCGGGGCGATCCGTCCCACGCTCAGAAGTTTCAGCGCGTCTGCTCCCGTCAATTCCGGCTTATTCTTTTTAATATGCGGAAACTGAAACAGCACCGGCCAGACTGAAATCGGATTGCGACAGTAGTACTCAAGCTCCCGAGCATTAAAACTCGAATCGGCAAAATATCCGTCAAACCTGCCCGTCAGCAGCCGCAATTCGTTGCGCGCCTTCGCAAGCCTTCCTGCAATCATTGTGCTGTACGGCCTGAAATAATCCGAGGGAGTTATGTTGTGATAAAGAACAAATTTAGTATTGTTCAATTTAAGCACAACATCCAGATTCTTCAATGAAATACTGTAGTGCAGCAGTACAACATCGTCCGGATTCGTTTTCAGATCTTTTAGATTTTTTACTGTACCGGCAAATGCCGGCGAGGTGAATTCAGCGTAAACAGAGAAATCGTCAAAGACATCATTCCAGGCCGAGTTTTTAAGTATCTTCTCAAATAATAAAATTTCCGTGCTGATCGCATCGCCCGGACTGCATCCGCCTGTAATCTGCACCAGCCGGCTCATGCGAATTCCACCAGCTCCTTCAGCCGGGCGGCCGGAGAAATCCCGGAATAATTCTGGACTCGCTTTTTCTGACCTTCGAGAATACTCTCGCGAAATCCCCTGTCTTTCAAAATCTTCTGAACGAGTTCCGCGACTATTTCAGGCCGCAATTCCTTTATTAAAACGCCGGCGCCCCCCATCGTTTCGCCGACAGCAGCGCAGTCGCGGGCAATTACAGGCACGCTGCATGCCATGGCCTCCAGAATAGGCGCGCCAAAGCCTTCATGCAAACTCAGCGATAGAAAAACATCCATCGACCTGTATGCCTGATACAGAGCCGCATCATCCAGATTTTCCAAATAGCGCACCGATAAAGAGAGCCCAAGCTCAGACCCCAGATTCAGAAGTTTCTGCCTGTATTCCGGGAAGTCCCGGCCGCTGCCCGCGATTATCAGCGACGATCCAGGAAAAATCTTTTTTACAAAATAAAAGACGGCCAGAATCGATTCTATATTTTTATTCGGCGCCAGACGTCCGACAGTTCCAATTACCGGACTGTCGCTCAAAGCGTCATTTTTCATGGATTCATCCGTCTTCAGAAGTTCTGCCGGAAGGTTCAGCGGAAGAGGGAAATAGAAAAGTTTCTTATAACCGTACCGGCGAAGCTCTTTCAAATTATAACGGGACACGCCTGCAGCGGCATCCCATTCGCCGGAAAATTCCGCGAGCACTCTGCGCGATCGAACAAGAGAAGCCGCAAGTTCCATGCCGCTGCCGGATACAGAGCCCGTATTTGTGAAGAAATACGATGGAGTTATGTTATGATAGAATAGAATCTTTTTTCCTCCGGCCCGCCGCACATGACTCTGGGGATAGCCGGCTCCGGCGAAATGCAATATGTTGTAAATATTGTTATTTTTATTGATATATTTATTTATTTTATCAGGCGAAATAATCTCCTTTCCGTAGCCTCCCCGGGGAGGATTCAGAGAAACAATCCAGCTTTCAAACCCCTGAGAAAGAGCGCATTCATGAAGCAGTCTGACGCAGTTCCCTGTTGCGTCTCTTTCATGCAGCCAGAGCGTATGCTGGCAGATCAATGTCATACTTTTTGAAAAATAATTCTTTCGCCGCCGTCAGCGGACTGGTCCCGGTGCAGGACTCTGCAGTTCAGAGATTCCAGCTCAGCGGCCAGTTTATCAATATCTATCCGGTACCGGGGATTCTTCTTTACCGCGGACACGGGCTCCGGTGAAAAATAGAAAAGCAGATATCCTCCGGGCGCCAGTTTCTGCGCCGCCAGCGACGGTACCACCTCCGCCGACCCGCTGCAGTTGGAAAGATCCGGCAGAGCGATCATTTGAAGCGACGAGTCTTTCTCACCCGACAGCATCACATCGGCGGCGGCGGCAGACACGGTATTTTCTTTTCTGGCGGCCAGGAAAAGATACTGACCCGGTTCAGCGGCATTCAAATGAATTTTTGAGAATCCCATCCTGCGAATTTCAACGGAAAGACTTCCCCACCTGTCGTCCAGAAGGAGAATTCTCTCGTCGTTTTTAATTCCTTTCAGAAGCGCAAGAGTGTCGGCAGTGTCCGAATAGCTGAGTCCCGCAGGTGGAATCAATGCTCCTGCTGTAACGCTGGCAGATTCCCTGGAAGATCCGTTTCCATCGTGCTTCAAGCTGTCAAATTTTGCCCGCAGATTTAAGTATTCGCTTAATACAATATCAAATTTTTCTGTGAGAATCTTATGTCGATAGTTCAGAGCGATCAGCTCATGCACGACGTTGTAAAAAGCTTGAATTTTATTCTCAGAAAGCTTGTCAAAAAGATGCGAGAAGAAATTAAACAAACGACGCGCAACAATTTTCAAGGGTCCTATCAGATACCGGTATTTGTTGCTTGAAAAATCAGGAGGAAGAACCGGGCTTTCATAGAGATCGGATGTGAGCGCCGGGTCGAATCCAGTCAAACCAGAAGGAGAAACGGGCGTAAAACTGAGATTTTTTACCCTCTCCACTTCGATCGGATCATAGGAGCGGCTCTGGAAATTCTTTTCCAGCTCCAGGGCTAATTTTTCCGGATCGATACCCGGAACATGAATTTCAAATAATTGCTTCAATCGAATAATACCTTCAATTCCAGCCCGAAAAAGTCGATTCTGGGTTATGTCCTGCAGGGCCAGGACCGGTCAAGCACCTCTATTATCCCTTCCTGCATGTATGTCAGGATTTTGAAAAGTCTTGCTACAGGCAATTATTTTGAAATCTTGTCCCTAGAGTCTGATATAGAATAGAAAGGAGCCATAAATTGGCTAAAACAGCGTTAATTACGGGCATTACAGGCCAGGATGGCTCATATCTGGCAGAACTTCTGCTGGATAAGGGCTATAAAGTATACGGTATGGTCCGACGATCCTCCACCGAGAGTTTTGAACGGATCGAACACATCCGTGAGCAATTGATTCTCAGGCAGGGTGACCTCCTGGATCAACTGAGTATCATCTCTCTGATTGAGGAATCCCAGCCGGATGAAGTCTACAACCTGGCCGCACAGTCATTTGTTCCGACTTCCTGGACAAAACCCCTGCTGACTGGCGATTTTACGGGCCTCGGCGTTACGAGAATGCTGGAAGCGATTCGCTACATCAATCCTCGCATCAAGTTTTACCAGGCATCCAGCTCGGAAATGTTCGGCAAAGTTCAAGAAGTTCCGCAAAGTGAAGACACTCCTTTCTATCCACGAAGTCCTTACGGCGTGGCAAAAGTGTACGGACATTTTATTACTGTAAATTACAGGGAATCATACGATCTATTTGCCGTCTCCGGCATTCTGTTCAATCACGAAAGCCCCCGGCGCGGTAAAGAATTCGTCACTCGTAAAGTCACGGACGGGGTGGCCCGAATCAAGCTGGGACTGCAGAAAGAACTGAGAATGGGAAACCTGGACGCAAAACGCGACTGGGGATTCGCCGGTGATTACGTGGAGGCTATGTGGCGGATGCTTCAGCAGGACGGCCCTTCCGATTATGTCGTGGCCACCGGTGAAACGCATTCGGTGCAGGAACTCGTGGAAGTGGCATTCCGATGTGTGGACCTCGACTGGAAAAACCATGTTGTGATAGATCCCGTATTCTTCAGGCCCGCGGAAGTGGATTTGCTGATTGGAAATCCCAGAAAAGCAAGGGAAAAACTCGGTTGGCAGCTAAAGGTGGATTTTCCTACTCTGGTTAAAATGATGGTGGACGCGGATCTCAAAAGGCTTTCCCGCTGATTGTTGATGTCAGGCCGTTAAGAAATATTGATCCTATTCGGAGTGACCCTTGAAGATAACCAGCAAAGGCAGATACGGACTCAGAGCAATGATGGAGCTGGCAAAATCCAGCGAAGATACCCGTCTTACTAAAACACGAGAAATTGCAGAAAGGCAGAACATCCCTCTGAAATATCTGGAACAGATCATCAACCTGCTGAAAAAACACAAACTTGTATCCAGCGTCCGCGGCGCAGAGGGCGGATACAGAATCGCTCGTAGTTCTCAAGAAATCACCGTATATGAAATTCTGCGGGCCCTGGAAGGCGATCTGAGCGTCACCGCTCGCAACGACAAATACTGGGGCAAGGAACAGGGAATTTTCTGGTCGGAACTCGAGGAAAAAATCAAGACCATTCTTGATATTCCTCTTTCAGACTTTGTTGAAACCAGCCGCAATACGGAAAGCGGCATGATGTACTATATTTAGAGAATTACCGCAGACAGATCAACGAGAAATTATAGATCGGGATTCCCGGTCTTTTTTCGCTTGAAGCGATCGTACCACTTTCCTTCCGTTTTTTCCTTCTTCTTCACTTCTTTCTCTTTACCTTTGACTTCTTTGCCTTTCGCATCTTTGCCTCTGGCGTCTTTCTCTTTTACGGTGGCTTTTTTGCCTTTTACGGGAGGCGCTTTTCTTGATTTCTCTTTCTTCTCAACCAGTTCGACAATGCTCATCTGTGAACTATCCGACTGTCTCTCCGGAAGATGTACCATACGAATATATCCGCCCGGGCGCTCTTTGAACCGCGGCGCAATATCCGAGAACAGCTTGATTACAATTTCTTCATTTCTCACATGACGGAGAAGCTCCCGTCTGTTGTGCAGCGCAGACTCTGGCTTGATATCTTCTGCCAGATTTTTTTTTGCGCGCGTGATCAGTTTTTCTGCGTATGTCCGCAGAACCTTGCCTTTTGCGCGCGTGGTAATAATTCTTTCATGCTCGAACAGGCTTGTCACCATATTTCGCATCATTGCATGCCGGTGCGATGTCACCCTGTTGAGTTGCTTTACTTTGTTTCTTTTTCTCATCTTCTAAAATCCGCGGCTGTAATCAGTCTCTCGGCGCGAAGAAATCGCGCATTCCAAATTCAAGATTCAATTCCAAAAGCTTCTGCTTGATTTCTTCAAGACTCTGGTGCGAGTAATGTCGTGATTTCTGCAGTTCGTCTTCATTTCGACGGACAAGATCCGCCAGAGTCTCAATTTCAAGGCTCTTAAGAACGCTCAGGGAACGAACAGAAAGTTCCAGTTCTTCCATATGCTTTTCAAGATTCTGCTTGAGCGTTTCTTCAATCTCGCTTGTTTCTTCTTCTTCCTCTTCCGGCTCTTCCTCGAAATTGATGAATACCGTCAGATGTTCCTTGAGAATTTTTGCGGCCTGTGCAAGCGCGTCTTCCGGAGCAATGGAACCGTCTGTCCAGATTTCCATTACTATTTTTTCATAGTCTGTGCGCTGGCCGACGCGAGTCTCTGTAATTTCGTAATTCACTCTTTTTACTGGAGAAAACAGCGCATCCACAGGAATCGTTCCGATTTCATCGATATTCTTCTTCAGTATCTCTGCCGGAACGTATCCTCGTCCCTTTTCCAGCTGAATGTCCATAACCAGATTGGCGTCTTCGTTCAGAGTGGCGATATGCAGATCCGGATTCAGTATCTGAATGGACGAATCCACAGCCAGATCTCCCGCTCTCAGAAGTCCCGCGCCCCGTCTTTCTATATGTATAACTTTCGGCTCGTCCCGATTTTCGCTGTCGTATGTCGAACGCACCTGTTTCAGGTTGAGAATGAGTCTTGTCACATCTTCAACAACCCCTTCGATCGTCGAAAATTCATGCGCGACAGATTCAATCTTAACAGCAGTTATTGCCGTGCCCTCTATTGAAGACATCAGAGCTCTTCTCAGGGAATTTCCAATCGTCACCCCGAACCCGCGCTCAAACGGCTCGGCTGTAAACTTTCCGTATCCCGGTTTGGACGAATCGTGTGAAAATTCTATTTGTTTGGGTCTTTTTAGACCTCTCAGTAAATTCCGTTGTGTCAATTCACTTGCTCCTGGTTGACGGCTATTAATTAATATGAATTCTTTCTTACTGTATTGCCGAGTAACCGCCTCTAATTTTTAGATTACACTCGTCGCCTTTTACGCGGACGGCAGCCGTTGTGAGGCAGCGGTGTAATATCCTTTATGGAACGAACCATCATCCCTTCCGATGCAAATGCCCGTATCGCCGATTCGCGGCCGATGCCCGGCCCTTTCACAAAAACTTCCACTTCCTTAATGCCGGATTCACGCGCTTTTTCAGCCGCGTTCCTGGCCGCCATTTGCGCCGCATAGGGGGTGGATTTTCTTGATCCTTTAAAATTCATATGTCCTGCGGAAGACCAGGCGACCACATTTCCACCCTGATCTGTCACAGAGACAATTGTATTGTTGAAAGAGGCTTGAATAAAAACTTTGCCTCTCGGAATATTGCGTTTCTCTTTTTTCTTTGCCTGTTGAGCCATAAATTATTTAACCGCCTTCTTCTTGTTGGCCACTGTCTTTTTAACACCCTTTCGTGTTCTGGCGTTCGTTCTGGTTCTTTGTCCACGGACAGGGAGATGAAGACGATGCCGCAGACCTCGGTAGCTGCCGATATCCATCAGGCGCTTGATGTTGAGATTGTTCTCAGTTCTCAGGTCCCCTTCCACACGCATTTTGTCCCCTATCACTTTTCGGATAGAAGCTACTGCCTGTTCGTCAAGATCTCTCACCCGGACATCTTCTTTAACGCCGGCCTCTTTTAAAATCTTCATGGCATTGCTTTTTCCAATGCCAAATACATATGTAAGACCTATTACAATTCTTTTATCTTTTGGTAAGTCTACGCCCGCAATTCTCGCCATCTGGTTTACCCCTGCTTCTGCTTGTGTCTCGGATTGGTGCAGATTACCCGGAGCACGCCTCTACGGCGTATCACCCGGCAGCTGCTGCAAATTTTTTTAACAGACACTCTAACTTTCATCTTGTTTCCGCTCTTACTATTTTAATGATTCCCGCTATCGATACTTTATATATTATTTCTTTTTGTAACCGTTTCACTTTTTTCGGAAGGTTATCCTTCCTCTTGTCAGATCATAAGGCGAAAGCTCCACAACAACTTTATCTCCAGGCAGAATTCTGATGTAGTGCATCCTCATTTTTCCCGAGATATGCGCCAGGACTTTGTGACCGTTATCCAATTCCACTCGAAACATTGCATTTGGCAGCGGTTCAACTACTGTTCCTTCGACTTCTATTGCTTCTTCTTTAGCCACAAATCCTCTATATTTTTATTCAGAATACTGGTATGACCACAATTCCGAATACTGCCCCTCCCGTCACGTAAGTTATAATGCGCGCTGTTTCTGTCCCATCCCCGAATCTGCCTCAAACGGTGCTTCTCAGCGCAGTCCTGATCCTTTCTGTAATGTCTTCCAGGGATCCATTGCCGTTTACTTCTTTCAGTATACCTTCATTTCTATAGTATTCAATCAACGGCAGAGTCTGATCCATATAAGTTTTCAAACGGTTTTTTATTACCGGTTCTGTATCGTCCGCTCGCCCCTCTTTCTGGGCTCTGCTTAAAAGCCGGCTGATCAATTCAGCTTCCGGCACATCAAGATTCACAGCGGCATTCAGTTTCTGACCTTCCGCTTTCATCATTTCCTTTAATGCTGTCGCCTGCTGAGTAGTACGGGGAAAACCGTCCAGCAGGTAACCATCTGCCGCATCCTTTTCACGAATACGGTCTCGTACAATTCCTATCACCACCTCATCGGGAACGAGTTTCCCGGCATCCATAAACTGTTTCGCCTTGAGCCCCAGCTCCTTTCCGGTTCGAATTGATTCTCTCAGGATATCTCCCGTCGATATCTGGATAATTCCATAATCCGTTGTAACAATCTTTGCCTGGGTTCCTTTTCCGGCCCCGGGGGGTCCCATGAATATCAAACGCATCTGTCAGGTCCTGCCTTTAATTCTTCCCTTCTTCATAAAGCCTTCATAGTTTCTCATGAGCAGCTGCGATTCCACCTGCTTCAGCGTATCGAGGGCCACACCCACAATGATCATCAGTGATGTTCCGCCGAAAGTATAGGCCAGTCCCTGTATGCTCGTCGAGGTTCGCAGACCCATAATATTGATAATGAAATAAGGGGCAAGCGCCAGCCCGGCTAAAAAAATGGCTCCGGGCAGCGTGATACGATTCAATGTAGATTCTATGTATTCTTTGGTATGACTTCCCGGCCGAATGCCCGGGATAAAGCCGCCGTATTTTTTTAAATTCTCCGCCAATTCCTGCGGATTGATCTGTATCGCCGTGTAGAAGTATGCAAAGAAAATAATCAGCAGGGTATATGCGATATAGTAGGGAATCTGCATATAGAAATTTGAAGAAAACGGATCGAGCCATTTCTGAACTTCCTGCCAGACATTCCATTTCGATCCAGGACTGCCGCCCAGCATACCGGTTATTGTCTGTGGCAGAAGCATCAGCGATGACGCAAATATAATCGGCATAACACTGGCTGAGTTGAGTTTGAAAGGAATACTCTGACTTCTCGCCTGCACCATTCGTCTGCCCTGCATTTTTTTTCCGTACTGAAGGGGTATTTTCCTCACACCCTGAGTGAGAATAATCGACATCGATATCAGAAGAACAAATAGCACCAGCAGAATGAGGACGTTGAAAAGCTGAATGCTCTGATCCGTAAACATCTGAAATAGCATGCTGGGCAGCTGTGCAATGATACCCGCAAATATGATCAATGAAACGCCGTTTCCGATGCCCCGTTCGGTGATCTGTTCCCCCAGCCACATAAGGACAATTGTTCCGGTAGTTATTGCCATCAAGCCCACAACATAAAACCAGGTTCGCGAAATCACCTGCTGATCCACCAGGTATTCACCGCTTCTATTGGTCTGATCCAGCGCCCATTTTAATATGAACAATGCTTGAATTGCGCAAAGAAAAACAGTTCCATATCTTGTATACTGATTGATCTTCTTGCGGCCTTCTTCGCCTTCGCGCTGCAGTCTGGCAAGCGGAGGGATAACCACCGTCAGTAAATTGGTAATGATCGAGGCCGAAATATAGGGCATGATACCAAGCGAAAAAATCGAAAGCTTAAACAATGCGCCGCCGGAAAACACATTCACGACATCCAGAAAGGAGGTTCCTGGCGGACGAGCGCCTGCAACGGCCACGCTGTTCACACCTGGAATTGTAATAAACGAACCCATTCGGTAGAGAATCAAAAGACCGAGGGTAAAGAATATTTTATTCCTGAGTTCTGGAATTCGAAAAATGTTTATTAATGCGGACATATATATTTTCTTTATTTTTTAACTGGTACGCGCGGCTTTTTGGGTGGAAATCGGCGGAGCTTCTTTTTACCTTCATTCACGAGACGGCAGCTTCCGCCTGCTTTTTCAATTTTTTCCCTGGCCGATGCGGAGAAACCGTCGGCAATAATTTTAACCGAGTTTTTTATTTCACCGGTTCCAAGGATTTTCACGGGTCTGTCCGCCCTCTGGATGATTCCCTTCTCGAACAGAATTTTTGCATTCACGTCGCCGCTCAGGTTCGCTGAAGAGAGCGCCCAGAGATTCACGGGCTGATGCATTTTCTTGAAAATATTTGTAAATCCGCGTTTTGGAAGCCTGCGATGAAGAGGCATCTGACCGCCTTCAAAACCAGCCATATAAGAATATCCGGATCTCGCCTTCTGTCCTTTCTGGCCTCTTCCGCAAGTTTTGCCCTGACCGGCGCTCCGGCCTCTGCCGACTCGCTTTCGTTTTTTTGTGCTTCCCGGCGGGACTGTTACAGGCTGATAGGCGACGGTCCGCTTTGCCTTAACTTTTTTTCTGGCCGGCAGAAGCGATGCGTAAGATAGTACTTCGGCTGCGCTCATTTTGCATCCTCTACTTTTATCATATAATATACCTGCTGTATCATACCTTTCAGAACAGGAGTCACCGTGTGGGTCCGAACGGCTCCAATCTTTCGCAGCCCGAGCGCCCGCAGTGTTCCCCTGTGAGCCGGTATACGCCCGAATGGACTTTTAATAAGTGTAACTTTAACTTTTGATTCGCTCATATTTTTGCCTGCGCCTTAGTTTTCCGTATGACCAAAGACCTGGGCGAAACTTAAATTTCTTTTTCTGGCAGAGTCGGCCGGAGTTTCCAGCTGCTTCAGGGCATCCAGCGTCGCACGAACAACATTCATTGGATTTTTTGAACCGACGACCTTGCTCAGAACATCATGAACACCCGCCTGCTCGACCACGGAACGGACGGCTTCTCCGGCGATAATACCCGTTCCGGTTGTCGCCGGCCGGAGTATCACATGCGTCGCTTTGAATTCCCCTTCCACTTCATGCGGAATGGTGTTCTTCTTTGTAATATGCACACTTACCATCTGTCGCTTTGCCGATTCAATGGCCTTTCTGATGGCATCCGGCACTTCGTTCGCCTTGCCAAGACCGATACCGACTTTGCCGGCCTGATCTCCAACAACCGCCAGAGCGTTAAAAGAAAATCTTCGTCCGCCCTTTACAACCTTTGACACACGATTTATCTTTACGATTTTCTCTATCAGCTCTTTTTCATTTTCTTCATTCTGAACCATATTAAAACTCCAGACCGCCCTTACGTGCCGCATCAGCGAATTCCGCAATTCTGCCGTGATACAGTCTTCCGCGCCTGTCGAAAACCACAGACTGAACTCCCTTCTCTTTTGCTTTTTGGGCCAGGATTTCGCCTAATTTTTTCGCGGCATCTTTGTTCTTTTTATTTCCCGCAAAGGTTTTCCCCGCAGTTGTAGCGGAACATATCGTGATTCCCTTTGAGTCGTCAATGAGCTGTACCGACAGAAAACGGTTGGATCTGTTGAATACGAGACGCGGACGAAGCGCCCGGGATCGAATTGCAAATTTTACCCGATTTACCCGCCTTTTCAGACGTGTTCTTTTTTCCAGTAAACGATCCATACTTATTTACCTTTTCCCGCCTTGCCTGCTTTTCCGGCTTTTCTTCGAATCACTTCATCACTGAATTTTATTCCTTTTCCTTTATACGGCTCGGGCGGACGCAGCGATCTTATTTCAGAGGCCACCTGCCCCAGTTTCTGACGATCGATTCCTGACAGATCAATTTTGGTCTGGTCCGTTACCTGCGCCTTTATGCCCGCCGGAAGCGGATAGCGCACCTCATGCGAATAACCGAGCGAAAAAACGATCTCCGATCCTTTCAGCTGAGCTCTGTATCCCACGCCGATCAATTCCAGTCGTCGCTCCCATCCCTTGCTCACACCAAGAATACAATTATTAAGAATTGCCCTGGCCATCCCGTGTTTCTCACGGAGATTTCGCGAATCATCCTTGCGGCGAAGGTGAACTTTTCCTTCCGCCTGTTCACACTGTATGCCTTCCGGCAGCGGCGAATGCAGTTCCCCCAGCGGACCTTTTACTTTAATTTCTTCCGCTGCCACCGTCAGCTGTACGCCGCCGGGAATTAATATTGCAGCATTTCCTATACGAGACATATTTCCAGTCCTTTCACCATACTCGGCAAATCACTTCTCCGCCGACATTCAGCCGGCGCGCCTTACGGCCTGTCATCACACCCTGCGATGTTGATACAATGGCCACACCCATATTGTTTCGAACCGGTTTCAAGTCTCTGGCCTGCAGATAGAATCTGCGGCCGGGAGTGGAAACCCGTTCCAGTTCACGTATAACCGGCTGCTTATTGAAATATTTTAACGTGACTTCAATATCAGTTTTCTTGCTTTCTTTTTTAACATTGAAGCTTTCTATAAAGCCTTCATTTTTTAAAATAGAAAGAATCGATTCCTTCAACCTCGATCCGGGGAAACGCACATTCATTTGCCCCGCCCTTGAGGCGTTTCTTATTCTTGTCAGCATATCTGCTATCGGATCGGAAAGACTCATTTTGTTACTCTCTCGTTTATTACCATGATGATTTAATTACGCCGGGTATTTGACCGTAACCGGCAAGTTTCCTGAAACAAATCCTGCACATGTCAAAACGGCGCATGTATGCCCTGGACCTTCCGCATAACGGACAGCGATTGTGAAAGCGCACTTTAAAGGCGGGCTTTCTCTTGTGTTTTTCGATCATGCATTTTTTTGCCATTCCGTAAACCAACCATCCTCAATAATTATCTTATTCCTAAATTTCTAAAAAAATTTCTAAATATTCTAAATCAACTCTTTTTGAAAGGCATCCCCAATTCCGCCAGCAGCGCATGCGCTTCATCGTCATTGGGAGCAGTTGTTACCATGGTAATATTCATCCCATGATAGGAATCCACCTTATCAACATCTATTTCAGGGAAAATAATCTGTTCTTTCACCGACAGATTATAATTTCCTCTGCCGTCAAAAGCCTTGGGGCTCACTCCCTTAAAATCCCGCACCCGCGGCAACGCCACATTCACCAGCCTTTCAAAAAATTCAAACATCCTCACGCCGCGAAGAGTGACCTTGCAGCCGATAACCATGCCTTCGCGCAACTTGAACCCTGCGATAGATTTTCTGGCCAGCGTCTTCACTGCCCTCTGACCGGTAATCAAACCAAGTTCCTCAAGAGCTGTTTCAAAGCCCTTCGGATTCGTGTGAGCCTCGCCCATACCTATGTTGAGAACTATTTTCTCCAGACGAGGCACCTGCATGACCGATTTATACGAAAAGCGGCTTTTCAGTGAAGGAACTACTGTCTCTTTATATTTTTTCTGCAAGCCTGCCATATCGATTAAACCTCTTTGCCTTCCGGTCTTGTGACTCTAATTTTCTTCCCGTCGGTACCAACTTTACGTCCGAGCTTCACGCCCCTTTTTGACTTTGAGTCATAAAATAATACATTCGAAATAGGCAGCCCGGCTTCCACCTCGATGGAACCTCCCTGTGGATTGTCCTGCGAAGGCCTCTGGAATTTCTTTATTCTGTTCACACCCTGAACGAAAACACGGTCTTTAACTTTGTCGATAAACATTATCTTACCGCGTTTACCTTTCTGGGCTCCGGATATTACAACAACTTCATCTCCGGTCTTCAGCTTAAGCTTTCTGAACTTCTTTCTTTCCTTTTCTAATTCTGCTTCTTTTCTCATGTTCTTATTTCACCGCTTCTGCTATTGTCACAGAACTTCTGGCGCCAGAGAAACTATTTTCAAAAATTTCTTATCTCTGAGTTCTCGGGCTACGGGTCCAAATATGCGGGTCCCTTTAGGATTCAATTTTTCATCAATAATTGCGCAGGCATTATCATCAAAACGTATATACGATCCGTCTGCCCGTCGGATCTCTTTTCGTGTGCGGACAACGACTGCTTTCTGCACAGCTTTATTGTGAACCTTCTTTCCGGTGCTGTCCTTCAGTCCGTATGCCGGATGCGCGTCTTTCACCGCGACGACGATGATATCGCCCACACTGGCATATCTCTTTCGAGTGCCGCCCAGCACTTTTATACACTGCACTTTTCTGGCGCCGGTATTATCGGCGACCTCAAGATATGTTTGCATTTGAATCATGTAGACCGCTCCAGTATTTTATAAAGTCGATGACGCTTGTCCCGGGAGAGCGGACGGGTTTCCATTGCGCTTACCAGATCGCCTTCTTTCGCTTCGTTTTTCTCATCATGGATTTTAAAATGGCGCGAGTTTTTCACAGCCTTCTTAAAAACAGGATGCATTTTAGTCATTTCAACCCGGATAACTTTTGTTTTATCCATCTTGTCCGAAATAACACGGCCCTGAATAATTCTTATATTTTTTTTATTTCTTTCATTCAACATAACTGTTTTCCGCGATCAGCGCACTATTTGCTTTTCTTCTTTTTATCCTTTCCTGCGTCTGCTTTCGTATCTTTTTTAGTCTCTTTTGCCTTCTCTTTCTTTACTTCTTTCTCGCCCTTTTTTGCGGCCGGTTTCTTCTCGGCTTTTGCGCTTTTCGCCGCTGGCTCAACTTTCTTTTCTTTCTTGACTTCTTTTGCAGCCGCCGTTTTGCTCTTTTTCTCTTTACGCTGGGTCTTTTCTTTGATCTCAGCTTTTCCTTTTTCCCGCAGATTCATCACAGTCAGCATAGCCGCTGCATTGCGTTTCAAATGACGAATGCGCGCAGGATCCTGGAGCGATCTTGCTATCGCAAACGTAAATCTCAGTTCTCGCAATTCAGCTCTGGTTGTTTCCAGCTGTCTTACTAACTCTTCGTCTGTATACTCGTGAAATACGCTGCCCATATTAAATCCTACAATAATTGCTTTTTAACAAACACCGTCTGCAGAGAAAGTTTATGGGCTGCAAGGCCCAGCGCCTCTCGTGCGGTTTCCTCTTCTATACCGCTGATCTCAAAAAGGACCCGGCCTGGTCTGATCACGGCCACCCAGTACTCTGGATTTCCTTTTCCGCTTCCCATTCGGGTTTCGGCCGGCTTTTTAGTAACAGGCGTATCCGGGAAAATTCGAATCCAGAGTTTTCCCCCGCGCTTGACTCGTCTCGTCATCGCCCTTCTGGCAGCTTCAATCTGTCTCGAAGTCAAACGTCCTGAAGTAATTGCCTTCAATCCGTATTCCCCGAACGAAACTTCATTGCCGCGTGTTGAAAGCCCTTTGAGCCGTCCCCGCTGTCGTTTCCTGTATTTTACTCTCTTAGGTGATAACATTTTAGACTGCCTTTATCAGCTTGTTCGTCTCTTTACCGTGTACTGATCTTCTTCTTCTTTTTCAGCGCTGTTCATCACGTCACCGTGGTAAGTCCAGACTTTAACACCGATTATTCCGAATGTGGTTTTCGCCTCACTCACGGCATATTCAATATTAGCCCGCAGTGTGTGCAGAGGGACGCGACCATCTTTATACTGTTCAGTCCGCGCCATATCAGCTCCATTGAGCCGGCCTGAGACCATGATTTTAACTCCGTCAACGCCGCCGCGCATTGCTCCACGAAGCGACTGTTTCATTACACGGCGAAACGGCATTCTCTGCTCCAGCTGCTGCGCGATTCCGTCCGCAACCACCTTTGCCACCGTCTCCGGTTTTTTGACTTCAATAATGCTCAGGTTCAGCGGCTTGGCGACGTTCTTTTTCAGATCGTTTTTCATCGCCTCAATACTTGCGCCTTTCTGTCCGATGATGACTCCGGGCCGGACCGTGTGAATATTGATGTTTACTTTTTCAGGAAATCTTTCAATAATAACTTTCACTATTCCGGCTCTTTTGAATTTCTTCATCAGCATTTTCCGGATTAATATATCTTCATGCAAATTGGCTCTGTATTCTGCCCCGGCGAACCAAATCGATTCCCAGGATCTTGTTATCCCCAGTCTCAGACCAATTGGATTTACTTTCTGTCCCATAATTTTCCCTGGTTATCTCCGATTAACTATTCATCGCTCAACACGATTGTAATATGACTTGTTCGTTTCAAAATCTTAACACCGCGTCCCCGTGACTGCGGGCGAAATCTCTTTAAAGTCGGTCCTTCATCTATGTACACTTTTTTCACAAACAGTTCCGCGTCTTTCACAGTGCTTTTCAAGAACACTGCATTCGCCCGCGCCGATTTCAGGACGCGTTCCAGAAGAACCGCGCCTTTCCGCGGCGTGAACCGAAGTGTGTCCAGCGCTTCCGGATAGCTGTAACCGCGAATCTCATTCGCCACAAGCCTGACCTTTCGCGGGCTTGTCATAAGAAACTTTGCTGTTGACTTTGTTTCCATATACTTATCTTTTATTCAAATTCACTTCTTGATTTTCTTATCGAGACTGGTGTGACCTCGATAGGTTCTTGTAGGAGAAAATTCTCCCAATTTATGACCAACCATGTTTTCATTCACATAGACCGGAATGAATTTGTTCCCGTTGTGTAATAATACCGTGTGTCCGATCATTTCCGGAAATATCGTCGATCGTCTAGACCAGCTTTTAAACGGTTTCTTCTGATTGTCTGAATTCATTCTGGTGATTTTACTCATCAGCGACTCAGTTATATACGGTCCTTTTTTTAATGATCTTGCCATATTGCTTCTTTAACCCCGCGCACGATCAGCGTGACAGACGTTTGTTAACTCTCCTCTGGACTATGAATCTATCCGATGGCTTGTGTTTCTTCCGAGTTTTGTATCCTCGGGTCGGCTGCCCCCACGGGCTGACCGGATGACGGCCTCCGGAAGTTTTTCCCTCTCCTCCGCCGTGCGGATGATCCACCGGATTCATAACAACGCCTCGAACTTTTGGCCGGTGTCCCAACCATCGGTTTCGACCTGCCTTGCCTATACTTACCAGACTGTGATCTTTGTTTCCTACAATACCGATAGTAGCATAACAATTCTGTAAAACTTTCCTGAGTTCGCCGGACGGCAGTTTCAGGGTGACGTAATCGCCGTCTTTTGCCGCCACAGATGCGAAGCCGCCTGCTGTTCGCGCCATCTGCCCGCCTCTTCCTGGCTGCATTTCCACATTATGAACGCTGGTTCCCGGCGGAATGTCTTTCAGCTGGAGCGAATTCCCCACTTTCACAGTAGATCCCGGCCCCGCCATCACCACCTGATCCTTTTCCAGCCCTTCAGGCGCCAGAATGTATCGATACTCGCCATCGACATACTTGATCAGCGCAATGTTTGCTGTGCGATTCGGATCATACTGTATCCCCGCAACCTTTCCTTCAATACCGTGTTTTCCGCGTTTAAAATCAATTATACGATATCTTCGTTTGTGGCGTCCGCCTTTTCTGCGCACCGCGATTTGTCCGCCGCCGCTTCTTCCTGCCCGATAATGAACGTAATCCGTCAGCGGCTTGAAGGGTCCTTTCTCATCAGTAAGAACATTAAAATCAAGAACAGACTTGAATCTGGTCGAAGCATTAACAGGTCGATGTTTCTTTATTGGCATATCAGGCTTTCCTTGTGAGGTCCAAACTCTGACCGGCTGCCAGCGTTACCACGGCCTTTTTCCATGTCGGCAGCTTGATTTTGCTGGTTCGAAATCTTTTATGTTTTCCCATCACTATCATAGTATTGATTTTTACAGCATCAACTTTGAATATCTTGTGCAATGCCTGACGTATCAATTCTTTGCTCGCATTCTTACGAACTTTCAGCGAATAACGATTTGTGTCTTTTGATGGATTTTTAATCGCTTCCGTTTTTTCCGTAATTAATGGACTG
Source organism: Spirochaetia bacterium (assembly GCA_009885105.1). Classification (GTDB taxonomy): domain Bacteria; phylum Spirochaetota; class Leptospiria; order Leptospirales; family Leptonemataceae; genus VFLI01. The sequence goes on from VFLI01000004.1 coordinate 21,627, forward strand.
ATTATAACATTGTGAAGGTTCATGCCACAGCTCCCGCTTTCTTACTGCCGGATTGTCCGTATTTGCTGACCAGATACGGCATTGCGCTTTCAGCTATCACCAGATGCGTTGAAAAATACATTTCAGGCGCAGTCAGTCGATGTGCGTGAACAAATTCAATCTGAGGAATATTCATCAGAGATTTGAGAACCTTATGATCGTTGCTGTCCGATACAAAGGCCACCGTCTGACCGGGGAGCAAACCCATTCCCTCAAATATTGCGGACATTTTCTTCGTGCTGTATTCAGCAATATTCAGGTCCGCCAGAACGCTTATGACCGCATTCTGAGCTTTTAAAGAAAATATCGAACGTATTCCTGCTTTTCGCATTTTATCTGGCAGCGGAATTGTGTAATCCCGGGGCTGCGGGCCGAAAACTGTTGCGCCCTTTCTCCATTGCGGCGCGCGAATAGATCCCTGCCGTGCATTTCCTGTCCCTTTTTGTTTCCACGGCTTTCTGCCGCCGCCGCTCACTTCACTGAAGCCCTTTGTTTTATGAGTTCCCTGTCGTCTGTTTGCGTTTTCAGCTCTCAGCACGGTGTGCACAGCGCCTTTGCTTATTTTCGCGCCGAACAATTCCGTAGGGAGGCTTATCTCCCCTGCTTTTTTACCGTTTGAATCGTATTTGACGGCTTTCATCTCTGCGCCTCAATTCTTACGAGCGATGTTCTTGGTCCTGGAACAGCGCCTCTAATCATTATCAAATTATGAACAACATCCACTTCAACAATTTCCAGGTTGCCCACAGTAATCATAGTCGATCCTGTATGTCCGGGAAGTTTTGTTCCTTTGAACACACGGCTCGGATATGCGCTGGATCCGATCGATCCTGGAGCTCGATGGAATTTAGATCCATGAGCAGCCCGGCCCCCGCCGAAACCGTGTCTTTTGATGGTTCCCTGAAATCCTTTTCCCTTCGAAACACCGGATGCTTTGACAATATCGCCTCTGGAAAAAATGTCCGCTTTGATTTCCTGTCCGGTCTGGAAATCCCATCCCGTATTGCGAAACTCACGCAAAATCCGGAACATTTCCAGGTTTTTTGTTTTGAGATGTCCCTGCTCCGCTTTTGATTTCAGCTTCGCGCGTATTTTCTCAAAACCCAGCTGGAAAGCTGCATATTTGTCGTTCTCCATCGTACGAACCTGTGTCACAACGCATGGTCCGGCCCGAAGAACGGTTACGGGTATGCTTTTCCCTTCTTCATCGAAGATCTGAGTCATCCCAATTTTTCTGGCTATTATACCTTTTGCCATTTAAACACTTCTCTATACTATTTTAACTTAAACTCTTGATATCAGCGCTGACACCCGCCGGCAGCTGCAGTTTCATCAAAGCATCCACAGTATCCGGATTGGTATTCATGATATCAATCAGCCTCTTGTGAGTGCGTATTTCAAATTGCTCGCGTGATTTTTTATTCACGTGCACAGATCTGAGAACCGTAAACCGTTCGATGCGTGTCGGCAGAGGAACAGGACCGGAAATTTCCGCTCCGGTCCTTCTGGCCGTGGCGACGATTTCTGCCGCCGACCTGTCGATCAGTCTGTGATCGAAGGCCTTTAATTTAACTCTAATCTTTGTAGCCATTCCTCATTCCGCCTGGATATTACTCTACAATCTGCGCGACGACGCCAGAACCCACTGTCTTGCCGCCTTCACGAATTGCGAATTTCAATCCTTTGTCCATGGCAATCGGGGTGATCAGTTCCACATCGATGGAAATATTGTCACCCGGCATCACCATTTCTGTTCCCGTAGGAAGCTTTATTGTTCCTGTCACATCTGTCGTCCGGAAATAAAATTGCGGACGATAGTTGTCGAAGAAAGGAGTGTGTCTTCCGCCTTCTTCTTTTGTGAGAACATAAATTTCTGCTTTAAACTTCTTGTGCGGAGTTATTGAGCCTGGTTTTGCGATAACCTGGCCTCTTTCGATATCTTCTTTTTTGATACCTCTCAGAAGAAGACCGACATTGTCTCCGGCTTGAGCAAAATCCAGCTGCTTGCGGAACATTTCAATTCCGGTGGCAACCGTCTTTATGGTATCTTTAATTCCCACAATTTCCAGTTCATCGTTAAGATTCAGTTTGCCCTGTTCAACCCGGCCGGTTGCAACAGTTCCCCGTCCTGTGATCGAAAAAACATCTTCCACGGGAAGAAGAAAATCTTTATCCAGAACACGCTTGGGATCCGGAACATATGTATCCAGAGTTTCCACCAGCTTCAGGATTGCTTTTGAACCCAGGTCTGATTCGTCGCCTTCCAGCGCCTTCAGAGCCGAACCCTGGACGAAAGGAGTATCTTTCGGATAACCGTATTTCACGAGAAGGTCTTTAATTTCTTCCGTGACTATTTCTATCATTCCTTCCCTGTCCGATTCCTGGAGCGCATCCACTTTATTCAGAAAAACAACAATGTAAGGAACTCCGACCTGACGAGCCAGGAGAATGTGCTCTCTTGTCTGAGGCATAGCGCCGTCCACAGCAGAAACCACCAGAATGGCAGCGTCCATCTGAGCCGCGCCCGTAATCATGTTCTTCACATAGTCAGCGTGACCGGGACAGTCGACATGCGCGTAGTGACGTTTGTCAGACTCATATTCCTGATGAGAGGTGGCGATCGTGATGCCTCTTTCTCTTTCTTCAGGAGCATTGTCGATCTCCTCAAACTTAACAGCTTTATTCCTGCCGCCTTTTGTCTTTGCCAGCACCGACGTAATAGCTGCCGTTAAGGTAGTTTTTCCGTGATCCACGTGACCAATTGTTCCCACATTCACATGTGTTTTTGATCTGTCGAATTTTTCTTTAGCCATACTTCTACTCCTGAAAATCTATTATTAACGCCGCTTCAACCACGACGCGAAATTATATAATTAATATACTGTCCATTTTACACCGCCGCCTTCGCCACGAGTTCATTGGCGATATTGGCCGGCACTTCTTCATAATGCTTGAATTGCATTGTGTACGCCGCGCGTCCCTGCGTGGCGCTCCTCAGATCTGTCGCATAACCGAACATTTCAGAAAGGGGAACCTCTGCGGAAATCACGCGCGCATTGCCCCGCTGCTCCATTGCTCCGATTCGTCCTCTGCGTCGGTTCAAATCGCCGACAACATCGCCCATGTAATCTTCCGGGGTTACAACTTCCACAGACATGATGGGCTCCAGCAGAACCGGGCTGGCCTTTTTGCAGCCGTCTTTGAATCCCATGGAACCTGCAATCTTGAAAGCCATTTCCGACGAATCCACATCGTGGTAGGATCCGTCGAACACTTCCACTTTCACGTCAACCACGGGATATCCCGCGATCACACCTGTCTGCAGCGCTTCCTGAATACCTTTATCAATCGCCGGAACAAATTCCCTTGGTATCGCACCGCCGACAACTTTGTTTACAAATTCGTAACCTTTACCGGGCTCATTGGGCATAACACGAAGCCAGCAGTGGCCGTACTGTCCGCGGCCGCCGGTCTGCTTGATGTATTTCGATTCCACTTCCGCCATTTTGCGGATCGTCTCTCTGTAGGCCACCTGCGGTTTGCCGACATTGGCCTCTACTTTGAATTCCCGTTTCATACGATCTACAATGATTTCAAGATGAAGCTCGCCCATTCCGGAAATGATGGTCTGCCCGGTTTCCCGGTCAGTTTTCACTCGGAAGGTCGGATCTTCTTCAGCAAGACGCATAAGCGCCATGCCAAGTTTTTCCTGGTCCGCCTTTGTCAGAGGCTCGATGGCCAGATCAATCACAGGCTGCGGGAACGTCATCTTCTCGAGAACTACCGGATGCGCTTCTTCGCACAGCGTATCTCCGGTTGTTGTATCTTTCAGTCCCACTGCCGCAGCGATGTCACCCGCATACACTTCAGTGATTTCTTCCCTGTCGTTTGCATGCATCTGTAGAATACGGCCGATGCGCTCTCTCTTATCCTTGCTTGAATTCAGCAGATAAGAACCTTTCTTTAAAATTCCGGAATAGACCCGGAAGAATGTCAATTTTCCGACATAGGGGTCGGACATAATTTTAAATGCCAGCGCAGAGAAATGTTCTTCATCCGACACCTGGCGCACCATATCATCATCGCCGTCCACAGATTTACCAGGCACAGGGGGAACATCCAGAGGCGATGGAAGGAAATCCAGAACCGCATCCAGGAGCGGCTGCACACCTTTGTTTTTAAAAGCCGATCCACAGAGTACAGGAAAAATTTTCAGACCCAGAGTGCCTGCGCGAATTGCCTTTTTCAGCTCGGGCACCGTCAGCGTCCCGACCTCAAGATATTTTTCCAGAAGCTGATCATCGCACTCAGCCGCCGATTCCATAAGATTGTGACGGTACTCAGCAGCCTTTGCCTTCATTGCCTCCGGCACTTCGCGATACTCAAATTTTGCGCCCAGCTCTTCTCCTGTCCATACAATGGCTCGATCCTCAACGAGGTCGACCACTCCCACAAACTCAGCCTCGGCTCCAATCGGAAGCTGCAGCGGAACTGCCTTCACACCCAGTCGTTCTTTGATTGAATTGACGCAGAAAAAGAAATCCGCGCCCATCCGGTCGAGTTTATTAATAAAACAGATGCGGGGAACCTTGTATTTGTCCGCCTGCCGCCATACAGTTTCTGTCTGCGGCTCAACTCCGGCCACTCCATCATAGACAGCGACGGAGCCGTCCAGCACACGAAGGGATCGTTCGACTTCAATAGTGAAATCGACGTGTCCGGGAGTATCAATGATATTAATTCTGTGCGGCTCACGGTCCTTGTCAGCGCCGTTCCAGTATGTTGTTGTTGCCGCGGAAGTGATCGTAATTCCTCTTTCTTTTTCCTGCTCCATCCAGTCCATTTCCGTTGAACCTTCATGAACTTCGCCGATTTTGTATGTCTTGCCGGTGTAATAAAGAATACGTTCAGTAGCCGTGGTTTTTCCTGCATCGATATGCGCCATGATACCGATGTTTCTTGTTTTATCCAGTGAAACCTTTCTAGGCATTTAATAATTCCCCGACTTACCCTGATTTTTATTAGTAATTATTACCGATTACCATCTGTAATGACTGAAAGCCTTATTGGCCTCCGCCATCTTTCTTGTTTCATCGCGCTTTTTTATCGACGCACCAACGCCTTTATGCGCATCCATCAGCTCGCCCGCAAGTTTCCCTGCCATGGAGTGCTCTTTACGCGCGCGCGCGTACTGGACAACCCATCGGATCGCCAGAGTCATCATTCTCTCCGGTCGAACCTCAACCGGCACCTGATACGTCACACCGCCGACTCTTCGCGATCGCACTTCCAGCTGCGGGCGAACACTCTCAAGAGCTTCCCTGAAGACTTCAATGCCTTCTTTTCCCGTCTTATCTTTGATAATTCCGAGAGCATTATAGAATATATTTTCCGAAACGGATTTTTTTCCGCTTAGCATCATATAGTTGATAAATCTTCCGGCAGACTCGTCATGATGGACGGAATCCGGTTCAACTGATCTTCTTAAAAGGGCGCCTTTTCTTCTGGACATACTAAACCTCGAATCTTATCCTTATGCCTTTGGTCTTTTCGCCCCATATTTTGAGCGGCCTCTTCTTCTTTTTTCCACTCCGAGAGTGTCCAGAGCCCCGCGAATAATATGATAGCGAACACCGGGAAGGTCTTTTACCCTTCCGCCACGAATTAGAACTACGTTATGCTCCTGCAGATTGTGGCCTTCTCCAGGAATGTATGCCGTTACCTCTATGCCCGTCGTCAGGCGGACCCTCGCAACCTTCCTCAAAGCCGAATTCGGCTTTTTAGGAGTGAAAGTCATGACACGAGTGCAGACGCCTCTTCTCTGTGGAGAAGCTTTTAAAGCCGGTGACTTGGTCTTGCTTTTCTGGCTGGACCGTCCCTTACGTATTAACTGGCTGACTGTTGGCAACTTCTACCGTCCTTATATAAATAAATAAACATTAACCGGTATTTTCCGATTAAACATTCGGATTATCCGGTATATCAAATACCAGAAACAACCCGCACCTGGCTTTACCCTCTGAAATGTTCTGCAACTTGATCCTTCATCCTGTGAAGTCCAGTATTGCCGAACCGGTCATCAGGACTTAATCAATCCTGATTGCGACTAAAATCCAAATGAATGACCAGTAATATACAGGGTCCCTTTCCTGACAAGCGTTTCCCTATTGTGGGTACTGGATCAGGCCTGTTTAAGGAAATTCCTGCCCCGATCGGTTTTCAACGCCTATATCGGCTGGCTCTGAGATTCCGCCGCTTCTTTGGCCTTTGTGGCAAACATTTCACGCGCCATTTCTTCCATTCTCTGCCGTTCGCTGCGCTGAATATCGCCGTATTCCTCTTTGAATATTTCAATATCCCTGTATTGCTTGAGACCTGTTCCCGCCGGAATCAAATGTCCGATGATAACGTTTTCCTTCAGTCCGATCAGGTAATCTCGCTTGCCTTTGATGGCAGCATCTGTGAGGACCTTCGTTGTCTCCTGGAACGATGCGGCCGAAATGAATGAATCCGTATTCAGCGACGCTCTGGTGATTCCCAGCAGAACCTGTCCGCACGTTGCCGGCACACCGCCTTCCGCGATCACTCTTTCATTCTCATCGACAAAAACGAAACGATCCACCTGCTGATGCGCCACAAAATTCGTGTCGCCGGGATCGTCCGTTTCCACCTTTCGCAGCATCTGCCGCACTATAATTTCAATGTGTTTATCATTGATGTAAACACCCTGCAGTCGGTATACTTCCTGGACCTCATGGATCAGAAATTCATGCAGCGCGGAAATTCCTTTAATTCGCAGAATATCATGCGGATCCAGTGTGCCTTCGTCCAGCTGATCACCGGCCTTGACGTAGTCGCTGTTTCTCACACGAAGACGCTTACCTACCGGAATCGCCACTTTTATCCTGGTATCCTCTTCGTTTTCCGGCACTATATAAATGATTTTCTTTTCTTTCACCACTTCATTGTGGTCTTCAATTCTGCCGTCAATTTCCGCCAGTGTGCAGGCGTCCTTCGGGCGGCGGGCTTCAAAAAGCTCATCCACACGCGGCAGACCGCCTGTAATATCCCTGGTCTTTTCCGCGCCCGATGTGATTTTGATCATCACATCTCCTTTCTGCACGGACTGTCCCTGTTTTACCATAAGCAGAGAGTTCATCGGAACGGCGTATTCTTCACCGCCGATCAGAACCCTGGGCGCCAGTTTTTCTCTTTTGTATTCAACAATCCTGAGACTGCCGTCATCATCTTTTTTCAGGTTTTTACCTTCGACGACTTCTACCAGTTGAACCGTTCCAGCGCTTTCAGCAATCACCACGTCGCTGTAAGGATCAAATTTTGCGATGGTTGTGTTCTTTTCCACAAGATCGCCCGCTTTCACAAGCAGGATGGCTCCAGCTTTTACCGGTATGATTACCTGTTCCCCGAGGATCATGAAAGTGTTGCTGCGAATATCAATGGTGCCGGGCACATCGGAGGTTATGGCTTTCTCCACTCCATCGTATCCGCCCGCGATGATCTCACCTGGCATGACCGACTGGCCTTTCTCCACCCGCATTCCACTCATTTTGGACACTTCCATTACCTGCGTAACGCGTGTTGCGCCGATGCTTGCTCTTGTGGAGAACAGGATTTCTCCGCCTGGATTCACAACGGTTCGTCCGCTGATTGACTGGATAATGGCGTCGTAGGGAAGCTTATGAACGCTCTCCTTGACCTGAACATTCGTCGCGACGCCGCCCACGTGAAACGTGCGCATGGTCAACTGAGTTCCCGGCTGCCCGATCGACTGAGCCGCAATAATACCGACAGCCTCGCCGAGCTCGGCCACTTTCAATCTCGCAAGGTCCATACCGTAGCATTTCGCGCAGATTCCCTGTCTGGTTTCGCAGGTCAGAGCTGACCTGATAAAAACACTTTCAATGCCCAGGCTGTTGATCTTGCTGGAAAGAGCTTTGTCAATCATGGAACTGTTGGGGATCACGACCTCTTCCGTAACCGGATCCAGCACATCCTCTCCAACAACGCGGCCGAAAATACGATCGCCCAGAGATACAATAACTTTTTCACCCTCTTTCACCGCTTTGAGGCGGACGCCTTCCAGCGTGCCGCAGTCAATTTCGGTAACGATTGCGTCCTGCGCGATATCCACAAGACGCCGGGTCAGATATCCAGCATCCGCGGTTTTGAGAGCGGTGTCGGCCAGACCTTTTCGCGCGCCGTGCGTCGAGATAAAAAATTCAAGAACTCCCAGTCCTTCCCGGAAATTGGAGCGTATCGCCAGTTCGATGATCTCGCCTGACGGACGCGCCATCAGTCCCCGCATACCGGCCAGCTGACGAATCTGCTGCTTGGAACCGCGGGCCCCTGATGCGGCCATGATGTAAATCGGATTGAAGCCTTTCTGATCTTTTTCCAGTTCCGCGAACATGGATTCCGTGATTAGCTCGTTCGTTTTTGTCCAGATTTCAATAACTTTTTTATAACGCTCTTCATTCGTGATCACACCGTTTCTGTGAGCCTTTTCAACATCCGCGACTTCCTTGTTTGCATTCGTAATCATATCCGCTTTCTTGGGCGACACTTTCACATCCGCTATGGAAATGGACGGCGAGAACAAGGTTGCATAATGGAAGCCAAGCTCTTTGACGCGGTCCAGCATGATGACGGTCGACGGAGAACCGAAACGATCGTACACCTCACCGATGATTTTATTTATTTCTTTGTCGGATACGGGGCGGTTGACATACGGATAGCCTTCAGGCATAACCGAATTGAAAAGCACGCGACCCGGAGTGGTTTGAATCAGCTTACCATGGTGCAGCACGGATACTTTCGCACGAAGGCCGACCGCGTTTATATCCACCGCGTAGTGTATTTCATCCAGATCGCCGAAAATTTTGCCCTCTCCGATATCGCCGTCCATCTGCGAAGTCAGAAGATAGATGCCAAGAACCATATCCTGCGTCGGTCCGACCACGGGCGCGCCGTTGGCGGGATTCAGCAGATTGTGCGGCGAAAGCATCAGCATCCAGGCTTCCAGCTGCGCCTTGGGAGATAGAGGAACGTGAATCGCCATCTGGTCCCCGTCGAAATCGGCGTTGAACGCATGGCAGACAAGAGGGTGCAGTTTGATCGCTTTTCCCTCGACAAGAACAGGAAGGAAACCCTGAATTCCCAGCCTGTGAAGCGTCGGCGCGCGGTTCAACAGAACCGGATGTTCCTTAATCACCTCATCCAGCGCCTCAAACACTTCTTTCTCTTCCGCTTCGACTTTTTTCTTTGCGGATTTGATGTTCGGCGCCAGCTCCAGATCCACCAGGCGTTTCATGATGAAAGGCTTGAACAGCTCCAGCGCCATTTTTTTAGGAAGGCCCATCTGATGGAACTTCAGCTCCGGCCCGATGACGATCACAGAACGTCCGGAATAATCCACGCGCTTGCCGAGAAGGTTCTGACGAAAGCGTCCGGTCTTTCCTTTTAGCATATCGGAAAGAGATTTGAGAGGACGATTTCCTTTGCCCTTTACGGATCGCTTTCTGCGCGAATTGTCGAACAGGGCGTCAACTGCTTCCTGCAGCATTCGTTTTTCATTGCGTACGATGATTTCCGGCGCCTTTAGAGCCAGCAGACGTTTTAAACGATTGTTCCTGTTGATCACGCGTCGGTAAAGATCGTTCAAATCCGAAGTGGCGAATCGTCCGCCTTCCAGCTGGACCATGGGGCGAAGCTCCGGCGGGATTACAGGCACCACATCCAGCATCATCCACTCGGGACGGTTGCCTGATTCTCGCAGCGCTTCGAGCACTTCCAGACGTTTGAGCAGGCGGCGGTCCGAAACGCGCTGGCGGTCGGATATGCGCGAACGAATATCGCGTATTTCGCTTTCAATGTCAATACGTGACAGCAGTTCTTTTATCGCGTCTCCCCCGATCATGGCGACGAACTTATCCCCGTACTCATCCAGGTGCTCGTGGTATTCTTCTTCGTCTATCAGATCGCCTTTTTCTTTGCCGGAATCGGCCGGATCGATGATAACAAACTTCTCGAAATATAAAATGCTTTTCAGCTGATTGATCGTGAGATTCAGCAGGAGGCCCATACGGCTTGGAACGCTTCTGTAATACCAGATATGAGCCACCGGTGTGGCCAGTTCCACGTGCCCGATTCGTTCGCGGCGGACTTTCGAATGCGTGACTTCTACTCCGCAGCGATCGCAGATAACGCCTTTATACCGGATCGATTTGAATTTGCCGCAATAACATTCCCAGTCTTTCGTGGTTCCAAAAATACGTTCGCAGAAAAGACCATCTCTTTCAGGACGAAGGGTCCGATAGTTGATCGTTTCCGGCTTCTTTACCTCTCCAAACGACCAGTCCCGGATCCGGTCCGGAGAAGCGAGCTGTATACGAATAGAATCGAAATCCGCAAAATTCTTAGTCGCCATTAAAATATCCTCTCAATTGTCTCGAGCTTGATTTTACTCTTCTTTCCGCCCCGATTCAATTCATCGTCCAGCTCGTTGAGTTCGACTCGTTCGTCTCTTGAATTGTACAGAGCGACGTCCAGCGCCAGTCCGCGAAGTTCCTGCATAAGAACGTTGAACGATTCGGGGATTCCCGGTTTGATCGTGTGAATGCCTTTCACGATGGCCTCGTAGATGCGCGCGCGTCCCAGCATATCGTCTGATTTTACTGTCAGCAGTTCCTGCAAAGTGTGTGATGCTCCGTAAGCTTCCAGAGCCCATACTTCCATTTCTCCCAGTCTCTGCCCTCCGAACTGCGCCTTTCCGCCGAGAGGCTGCTGCGTAACAAGCGAATACGGACCGGTCGATCGCGCGTGGATTTTGTCATCCACCAGGTGCGCCAGTTTCAGCATATAGATCTGTCCGCAGAATACTTTCCCTTCGAATTTATTTCCTGTGCGTCCGTCAAACAGATTGAATTTGCAGTCAGCCGGCAATTCTGCATCCTTCAAATATTTCTCAATTTCCGCTTCTGTTCCGCCGTCAAAGACCGGCGTTTCGAAGTTGATACCGAGTCTTGCTCCCGCAAAGCCGAGCTGCGTTTCAAAAATCTGGCCCAGATTCATCCGCGAAGGAACACCCAGAGGATTCAGGACTATATCCAGCGGAGTTCCGTCTTCCATATAAGGCATATCTTCATCGGCCATGATTCTTGCGACGACGCCCTTATTTCCGTGACGACCGGCCATTTTATCGCCGACCTGCAGTTTGCGCTTCTTTGCCACAAAAACTTTCACAAGAGCTTCCACTCCGGCCGGCAGTTCATCACCGGCCTCACGTGTGTATTTCTTTACATCAATTACAATGCCTTCCGAGCCGTTGGGCATGCGAAGCGAAGTGTCACGTACTTCTTTGGCTTTTTCGCCGAAAATACTGTGCAGAAGTTTGTACTCAGGAGTGAGGTCCGCCTCTCCCTTTGGAGTCACCATACCGACCAGAATGTCGCCCGATTTGACTTCCGCGCCGATTCTGACTATGCCGTTCTCGTCCAGATCACGGAAAGCTTTGTCGCTGAGATTCGGAATGTCGCGCGTGATTGTTTCCTGGCCGAGTTTTGTCTCTCTGGCCTGGATTTCATATTCTTCTATATGTATGGAAGAAAAAACATCTTCTTTTACAATTCGTTCGCTCAAAAGAATTGCATCTTCAAAGTTATAACCTTCCCAGGGCATAAAGGCAACGAGCACGTTGCGGCCCAGAGCCAGCCTTCCCTGATCGACGGCGGGACCGTCCGCAAGAACCGTTCCTTTTTTTGTAACGACTCCCCTTTCATCCATCACTTCTGCGAATACCTTCTGGCCCGCCAGTGTATCGCCGGCTTTCACAACGCCGCCCGATTTTACAGACGCTTCAAAAAGCGCATTTTGCGATTTTAAAGGGAAATGTTCAACTTTTCCATCCGACCCTGTCAGTTCAATTGACTCAGCAGTCAGCTTTGTGACTTTTCCTTCAAAAGGGGCAACGATCAGTCCGACAATCGGACGTTGATTCATGCAGGTTCCCTGATTGCTTCTCTTATATTTAATGAGACTGTACACAACAGGTTCGCGGATACCCGGCGCCTTTATATGAATGTTCGTGGCGTCGAGTTTTACAACTATTCCGTCATGGCGGGAAACCACGCATGTCCGCGAATCGTACGCCGCTTTTTCTTCAATGCCGGTTCCGACATAAGGGGCCTCATCGACGAGAAGAGGGACTGCCTGTCTCTGCATGTTCGAACCCATGAGGGCCCGGTTGGCATCGTCATGCTCCAGAAACGGAATCAGAGCCGTCGAGATGCTCACAACCTGCAGCGGAGCCATATCCATGTAATTCACTTCTTCCGGTTGACAGAAGGGAAAATCGGAACGCCGACGGCAGCTGATGAGTTTGCCTTTGAAGCGGCTGTCATCACCGATCGGGGCGTTGGCCTGAGCGATGTTGTATCTTTCTTCAATGTCCGCGGTCAGATATTCAATTTTATTTGTAACTTTCCCGTTGTCGACCTTGCGGTAAGGTGTTTCAAGAAAACCGTACTGATTCACACGGCAGTAGGAACTCATGGAAACGATCAATCCGATGTTCGGGCCTTCCGGAGTCTCAATCGGGCACATCCGGCCGTAATGGCTGTAGTGGATGTCGCGCACCTCAAAACCGGCTCTTTCGCGCGAAAGACCGCCCGGCCCGAGGGCGTTCAGACGGCGTTTGTGCGTCAGTTCCGCCAGAGGATTTGTCTGGTCCATGAACTGTGACAGCTGGCTGGATCCAAAAAATTCATTGACAACGGCCATGATCGGCTTGATGGAAATCAGAGCCTGCGGAGTGATCACGTCGATATCCTGCACGGTCATGCGCTCTTTGACGACACGTTCCATCCGGGTAAAACCCGTTTTAAGCTGATTCATCAGCAGCTCGCCGACGCTTCGCACTCTGCGATTGCCCAGATGGTCGATGTCGTCGTAATGGTAATCCGGAACTTCGTTTACAAGATTAACAAAATATTTCAATGTTTCATTTATATCAACCGGTCTTAAAGAACGGTCTTTGACATCTTTGAAATCCTTTGTATTGTGCTGGGAAAACTTATTGTTGATTTTGTAACGACCAACACCGCCCAGATCATAGGATTTTTCTGAGAAAAACAGTCTGTCTATTTCCGCGCGCGCATTGTCGACATTGAAAGGCTCGCCCGGACGCATGATGGAGTGGAATTTCTGAAGCGCTTCTTCGTGAGATGCGGTGCCGTCTTTTTCAAGGCAGTTGATGATTGTGGGATCATCCTTTCCACCCGGAAATACCAGGAGAGAAATCTGCTTCACTTTCATTTCTTTGAGAATATCTATATTATCCTCATTAATTTTCTCCCCGGCTTCCATGCTTTCTTCATCCGTTTCCGGATTGATGACGCTGGCCGCAAGACGTCGGCCTATGATTTTTTTCAGCTCTTTTCCTGTCGCGCCCGCAATGCGGTGATTTTCAGTCTGATAAAAAAGCTTCAGGACTTCTTCGTTGGATTTTGCTCCCATAGCTTTGAGCAGCAGGGTGGCCGGAAATTTCTTTTTTCTGTCGATGCGGGCCACAAGGATTCCTTTGGTGTCCATCTCGAGCTCGAGCCAGGATCCGCGGTACGGTATCACGCGGGCGCTGTAGACGCGTTTTTCCGAATCATAAAAGAAAAATATTCCAGGACTGCGGTGCAGCTGTGATACAACAACACGTTCTGCGCCGTTGATGATAAAGGTTCCCTGTTCCGTCATAATCGGCAGATCACCCATGTAGACGGTCTGCTCACGAACCTCTCCGGTGTGCTTGTTGATCAGACGAATGACAGCCTTCAGGGGAAGCGCGTAGGTCTGTCCGCGGTTCTTGCATTCCTGAACGTCCCATTTTGTTTCGCCGAAAGAAAAATTCACATATTCCAGAACCATGTCTTCATTCGGACTTTCGATCGGAAAAATATCCTGAAAAACCGATTCCAGTCCCTGGCGCAGACGTTTATTGGGAGGCAGTTCCCTCTGCAAAAACCAGTCGTACGATTTGAACTGAATATCAATCAGGTCCGGAATTACAGAAAGGTCCGTAATTTTTCCGAGATTGACGATCTTTCTAACATTTTGATTGTGAATTGGGTAGTTCATAGAATTGCTCAAAAACATATAGTATAGAAAAGAATCTCAACGCTGAGACGCGGATAACGCAGAGAAGTTTTGTTACAAGGGCGAAAGTCAGAGAAAATTTTAAGAAACTAATCTGTCGCGTGAACATGCGTCCCGAACGCTCATCACATGCGGACTTGATTTTTCCTTTATCTCCCACTCTTTCCACGCGCCTGCCTGTCCAACAGGCAGGTCGCCGTGGTTCAGATTCTTTTTCTTCTCTGCGCCTCTGCGGTGAAAATTTGCTTTCGATATCGATCAAACCGCAGCGAGATCCACAGCCGCGCCCACAGCCTCAAGTTTTTTCTTGAGTTCGTCAGCAGCCGCTTTGCTCAGGCCTTCTTTTACCAGCTGATTGCCTTTCTCGACCAGATCTTTGGCTTCTTTCAGGCCAAGCCCGGTCGCTTCACGAACAAGCTTGATAACGTCGATCTTTTTGTCGCCGTGAGCTTTCAAGACAACATTGTATGTTTTGTCTTCATCGCCCGCGCCGGCAGCGGCCGGACCCGAGGAAGCAGCGGCCACAGCCACGGGGGCAGCAGTCGAGATTCCAAATTTTTCTTCCATCTTTTTAACCAGATCAGCCGCCTCAGTTAAAGTCAGCTTTCCAATCTGATCCAGTAATGCTTCTGTTGACATTTTCCTTTTCTCCTGTTAAAATTATATCATCCGTTCTTTTCGCCCACGGCCTTAACCGCGCGCGCCAGTTTCGCGATCACTTCATTCATGCCGATTGCGATCTTCTGAGCCGGAGTCTTCAATCCTCTTCCTATAATAGAGAGCAATTCTTCCCTTGACGGCAGACCGGCGAGTTCTTTCACTTCCGACTGTTTCAGAAATTTTCCTTCTGAGAATCCAGCCCTGACCTCGACGGCTTTTTCTTCTTTTGAATAATCAACAAGAAGCTTTGACACCATAGAGAAATCGTCTTTCAAGAAAGTCACTGCGATCGGTCCCTTCAGCTGATCTTCTGCGTTTTGTGCATAAGCCGAGTGTACGGGCGATTCCCTCAGCGCTATCAGGAACAGACTGTTCTTGATAATTTTCATACGGGCTTTTTTCTGGCGAATCCTCGCGCGAAGTTCCGTCATTTTTGCGACATTCAAACCGGAATACGTCGAGAGGACAAATTCCGGGTTTTCCGAAAGTATCTTTTTTACTTGAATAAGTGCTTCTTTATTTTGTACTGAGGGCATATTTTCTCCTTACGGCGCAAGCGTTCGCAGATTCAACCGGACTCCAGGTCCCATTGTAGGACTGATGAAGAGGCTTCTTATATACTCACCTTTGGCGTCGGCGGGGCGGTCTCTGAGAATCGCCGCATACAGCGAACGAAGATTGTCTTCCAGCTGCTGAACGGTAAAAGAAATTTTTCCAATGCCAAGATGTATAACGCCTGTTTTGTCCGGTCTGTATTCCATCTGACCTGATTTCAGGCTTTTTACGGCTCCCGCCACATCATTGGTTACAGTTCCGGCTTTTGGTTTGGGCATCAAACCTTTACGGCCCAGCACCGGACCGAGCTTTCCCACATCTTTCATAAGATCCGGAGTTGCCACGCATGCGTCAAAATCGGTCCAATTTTCTTTCTGTACTTTTTCTATTAGTTCCAGTCCGCCCACAAAATCCGCGCCGGCTTCCTTCGCTTCAGCATGTTTGTCTTCTCTGGCAAACACCAGGACGCGAACTTTTTTTCCGGTGCCGTGCGGCAGCTTCACAATCCCGCGAACATTCTGCAGAGATTTGTATCCAACTTTAATGGAGGCTTCCACAGTTCCGTCAAATTTTGTATAACTCAGTGTCTTTACGAGTGTGACCGCATCCGTGGGGTCGTGCGGCACAGCGCGATCCACTTTCTCGGCAATCGCTTTCCATTTTTTTCCGCGTCTCATTCCTGTCCCTCCACGCCCACGCCCATCGAACGGCAGGTTCCCGCGAGAATCTTTACAGCCGCATCCATGTCGTTGCAGTTCAAATCTTTCATTTTTATGTTGGCAATTTTTTCCAGCTGCTCTCTGCTGATTGTGCCCACACGGTTTTTGTTGGGAATCGCAGAGCCGCTTTCCAGTCCGAGCTCTTTCTTGATGAGCAGAGCCGCCGGCGGCGATTTGGTGATAAATGTAAAACTTCTGTCCGAGAATACGGTGATAACGACCGGCAGTTTGATGCCGACCTGATTCTTTGTCCTCTCATTGAACTGCTTGCAGAATTCCATGATGTTGAGACCGTGCTGTCCCAGAGCGGGACCAACCGGCGGAGCCGGATTCGCTTTTCCCGCTTCCACCTGAAGCTTGATCTGTGTGATTATTTTTTTCGTTGCCATAATATCGAACCTTACTTCCTCTCCGTGGACTCCGTGCCTTTGTGGCCAATCATCTCTTTACCCCACATTGGATGCCACCTGGAGATAATCCAATTCCACAGGTGTCGCCTGTCCGAATATTTCAACTTTTACACGCAATCTGCCTTTATCCGGCATGATCTCATCCACTATACCCGTAAAGTTGGCGAAAGGACCGTCGACAATCTTGACCTTCTCTCCAACAGAAAAAAGCATGTGAGCCACCGGCGCTTCTTCTTCAACGGAAGTCTCTCCGCTCATGAGGTTTCTCACCTCATCATCCGTCAGAGCCTGCGGATCCGGCGATCCCACAAAGCCCGCCACGGACGGCAGACGACGGATGAGAAACTGAAGATCATCGCTCATGTCCAGTTCCGCCAGAATATAGCCGGGCATGAATTTTTTCTCAACAACGCGCTTTTTGCCCGCTTTCATCTCCGCAACCTTGATGGTCGGAATGTTTACCTGCCCTATTTTTCCAGCAAGATTCTTAGTCGAAACGAGTTTTTCAAGATTCGTTTTTACCTTATTCTCATGTCCGGAATAGGTGCGAATTACATACCATTTTAAAGCCATAGCAATCAAAACTAACTCGCCCCTCCGGTTCCCCATCTAACCAGCCAGTTGAAAATCGCCTCAAAACCGTGGTCCACGATGAAGAGGAAGATCGAAATTAATATAACAGCCGCAAGCACAACAAGGGTCGAGCCCAGAACTTCATCCCGGCTTGGCCAAACTACTTTTTTCAGCTCTTCACGCGTTTCTCGTAAAAAATCCAGCATCTAAAAAAACTCCTGCAGGCCGGGAGAGAATCGAACTCTCATCGAGGGTTTTGGAGACCCCTATTCTAGCCGTTGAACTACCGGCCTCTATCTCAATAAAATCGCTACCGACATCCGCCCCGACCGCCCAAACCGGTTCTTAAGCCCTCTACCAGGCTTGAACTGGTGACCTCATCCTTACCATGGATGCGCTCTACCAACTGAGCTAAGAGGGCATTGGTTCTTCCCGGAATTTGCAAATTGCAAAAAAGGCGAAAAAAACAAATATTCCAGGAGGGGGTTACCCGTCAATAGTGTTTTTTATTCAAGCGTGTTGATGCACCTGGTACACCCGTTGGAATACCGGCTCCATCATCGTCAGAATTTCACTTTTCAGCGCCGGATCAGGTATCTGCAGAAGCACGATTTTTAGCTGTGAATTCATCGAGGCAACATCGCTCTGGATCTGGAAGAGCAAACGCAGCTGCGGCCAGATTTTCTTAACGGCATTCATGAATTCCGGCTTTCTGGATTTGATCTCTGTGGTCAGCTGCTGAAGAATGCGCTGCAGCTGTTCAAATTTTTTCAGCCGCCGGGACAGTTCCGTCACCTGTCCGCGTGAAACATTCAAATGCGCCGCAATATTGGACTGCTCGGCATCTCTGTTGATTGATTGTCCGTTTTTTTCCTTCCTGTCGAGATTGCGAAGTCCGATCATCGCCTTGCGCCCCGTGCCGGAAGAGTTCAGCCAGGCTCTGTAGGAGTCCTGGTCGCCGCTGGCCTGGAATTCCTGAATTTTTTTCACGGTTTCAATGTAATGCTCGAAATCGAAAGGAATCGGCGATACAATCTGTTCTTCTTCCGTCGATTCTTCCTCATCCGGCATGTCCGCATCTGTATAGGATTCGCCGGACAGAGCCTCATCAATGCCCGAGGACGGAATCAGTTTTCCCGGTATGTCCAGTATGTTTCCGAATTTTTCCAGAATCTCTTTGATTAAAGATGATTCCCGCGTGTACACAGCCGCCGGTTTATCCGCGGAAGGACGAGTTACCGTGACTGTTTTTGGACCTGCTGGAGTTTCTTCTATTATAACAGGCGCTTCCACAGCATCCGGTTCATAATCGTCATCGGAAACGACAAGTTTGCCGGGAATATCCAGCATGCTGCCGAATTTTTCTAGAATCTCTTTGATAATCGAGTTTTCCGCCACTCCGATGTTTGCAGAGGGAGAGGATACCGACCTCTGGACAGCCGGTGAATTGCCTGCCAGCGGAGGACCAGAGGGCTTACCCGCTGCCATTGACGGCGATGCAGATGATGTAACAGAGGAGGAAGCGGCGGGGGGTGACGAAGGCAGGCCGTCCAGAAGCGGCATCGCGGAAGAGCCGCCGCCGTTCATGCCTGTTCCAAAAACTTCTCCATTGCGCGTCACCAGTTTCAGATTTCCATTGTCGACTTCGACAAAACGGTCCGGCGCCTCTATGATTGTGCCGAACCGGGATAGAATTTCTGCGATCAGGCTGCCGGATTTGGATTCTTTATGCTCATTCGATTCTCTCGATTCCCCGGGCCGTGCAGGCGCACCCTGCGACACAGCGCCTCCATGGGCCGGTTTTTCAGCTGCCTGCTGTTTGACCATGGAGAGAGCTTTCAAAAAATTAGAACCAATAAAATTGGCCAGGGCGCCTTCACTCACATTCAGTGTTTTTGCGAAATTTGAAATATGCCCGATGAAATCATCCGGAGTTTTGATATTCTGATGGATGTAGTCTCTGACAGTCGAGAGAAGAGAGTCTTTCTGCGCGGGCTGAAGATTCCGGTTTTTCAGCACAGCCTGAAAAAGCTGTAAATAGGCCTCCGTGTGAAGCGAAAGCTCATTTTTTGATTCCGTCGTTACCGGACCGGCGACCATGCGCCTTTGTAAGGCGAGGCCGGCGTCGTGTCAAGTGTATTGCGCAGAGAATTATACCGGACAAAAATGGGCATCAGGCTAAATCGAAGGATCATTCTCGCCGAACGAGGATGCGGGCATGGCGTCGACCGGCTGCGGCTCAAACGGAACAATCGACTTTTCTTCTTCAATGATTCTGTACCGGAGATATGTATTGCAGCTGGCTTCCTGCGTGTAGCGCACGAGATCAAAATCCACTCGCGGGGAAATAAAAAAATTGGAATTCCTGAGACGGTCTTTGATCTCTTTTTTTATATGAGCTCTCGCTTCCGAGCGGCGGAGATAAAAAGTCGGCACAACCATATCGTTTCTGTAAACGAGTTTTTTTTCCCGGTAAACGGCGACTGTCAATTTAATTCTAAATGAGAGCTTCTGATCCATTTCTCTTCCCTGTAATTTTATCGTCCTGGGAAAACCGGATTCTAATACGTACAGAGATTTTTTATTAAATTGCGGGTTTTTTTTATGATGCAAGATATCGGGAAAAACAATTCTCGTCATTTAAGACGACATAATTGCGGAGCGCCGTCTACAGAGTAATCGGGCCCTGAGCCTTTCCCTGGATAAATTGCTGGACCAGCGGATTCTCGGATTTTCGCAGTTCATCGGAGCTTCCAATAAAAATTATTTTTCCTTTATGGAGCATAGCAATTCTGTCCGCGATTTTATACACGCTGGTCATATCATGAGTCACGACGATGGCGGTATTTTTTAATTCCTGACGGATCTTTATTATCAGATCGTTAATAATATCCGACATAATCGGATCAAGACCCGTGGTCGGCTCGTCGTACAGAAGAAACTGCGGATCATGTATGATCGCACGGGCCAGGCCCACCCTTTTTTTCATGCCGCCGCTGAGCTCGGAAGGATTCTTATTCTGAATTCCACGCAGCCCGATCAGATTGAGAATTCTTTCGACTTTCGCCTCGATTTGATCGTCAGGCGTGTCTGTGTGCTCCTTGATCCAGAGGCCCACATTTTCTCCCGTGCTCAGCGATTCAAAAAGAGCGGCGCTCTGAAAAAGCATGCCGAATTTCCGGCGCAGTTCGTAAATCTGTTTTTCCGAATACCGGGTAATGTCTTCCCCGTTGATGGTTATTGAACCTGAGTCCGGATGCAAAAGTCCCACGATATGTTTCAGAAGCACGCTTTTGCCGCATCCGCTGGGTCCGACAATGACCATGGTTTCATCGTCGCGTATTTCCAGATCTATGCCGTCCAGCACCGTCTGGCCGTTGAATTTTTTGTGCAGATCGGTTATCTGAATCATAGCATTGCCGCTCACTGTGCACTGTGATCGTCGCAGTTAAGAATCCGGCTTGAATCCCAGAGCTTCCATTACAGCAATCTGAAGCTTTTGCGAGAGGGAAAGATAATTTTTTCTCCATTCGTCGGAGCCGTCCGGCCCGACCATGTTTGTCACAGCGTAAAAAGCGGCAAAATCAGCTCCGTATTTTTCCGTCGTCAGCGCGCAGCCGAAGGCCTCCATGTTCTCGAGGCCTGGAAGCAGGCCTGCAGGGGGCCATATCACGCGGCTGAGTGTGATCGAATCGGCGCTGTTTGTCAAAGCCTCCGGACAGTTGAGACGATCTCTGATGAGCTGAGCGATTCTGCCGGGCCGGGATTCAACAGCGCTGCGCATCTGATCCGGGATTCTGCCTCTGCCTTCTATCACCGATATTTCCTGATTGAAAAAAGATCGGCTCCAGGAAAAAAGCCCGATTGGATCCGGGACGCCGTTTTTACCCGAATAGAGGCCCGCGCTGCCGATGTACACGATTTCCTGAACCGGCCGGTCGATTTTCAATAGCCTTTCCTGAAGACACAGAATCGCCGAACTGCCGCCAATGCCCAGTTCCAGAGTTTCCAGAGTGATGTCGGGAAATTCCGGCAGCGGACGTCCATTCATTTTTGCGGCTATATCGATCTCAGGAAAAAAGGCGCCGGCAAGTATCAAAGATTTTTTCATAATTTCGCCGCAGAAACGCTATCTCTGAGACCTGGGCGTAAAAACGACAGACTGAATTTTTCCTCCTGATTCGGCGCCATCATACACGATCTGCGCTTTCATGGACCGGGCCGGAGAATACATCACAGCAGCGCTGATCATGTCGTACACCTGCAATGAGTATTTTACAGCTGCGACAACTGCCTGAAACGGGATGAACCTGGATCGAACCGTGCTTACTTTTTCCGTCTCCCCGGCGGCCACCATCCATTTGTAAATACGCACAGAGGAGTTTGTGTTCTTGATGGATGCAACATTCAGTTCTCCGGAAGGCAGATATGCGGGGACGTTTCTGAAAAATATTTTCGTCGAGCGGCCGGATTTTATCGCCTCTTCCAGACGGGCGGAGAGAAGAAGATCGAACGTTTCTTCATCCAGGTATTCAATGGTGTCGCACTGAGAGTACAGAGTCGTGCATATATCGCCGAATCGTCTGTGGACAAAATAGATCAGCGCAATCGAACGGTCGATGGGATTGTAGAGTATTTTTGCGTGATAATTCTCCGTCTCAGAATAGTGAAAATAATTGTATATTCGATTGGCGATTGAGTACGTCGTAGTAAAAACATCCAGAATTGAGGGCGGCGTCAGCACATCGCCTCCGCGAACATTGACATAGAGAGGTTCGACGATCACGCGGCCTGAGCGTTTTGCAGTCTGCCTGAGATACTCACGCACACCGTCGAGGCGTTTGTCCTCCCAGGCAGGCATGTTGTTGGTCAGATCGATCATGAATCGGCCTGCGTTCTCTTCCATTCTTGCCTGTATCCAGTCACTCGCAGTCGCCGGATCGAAGGGGACTGTGACGCAGTTGATTCTCTCGCAGTTCACCTGGTCCTGGTAGTGGCTTTCCGAAGTCACCTGGATACCTTCCCAGGCCGGTTTTTGAATTTCAATTTCACCCTGATCGGCTGGATTGCTCTGAGTCTGTGCGTACGCGACCATCGGATACAGCAAAATTGAGAATAGGACGAATCGTTTCATAATTCTTGCGTCAGCCAAAAGTTATACATTCTCTTTTTCTTGTTTTTTCGTATTTTTTCGCGCCCTTTCGTGGTTGAATTTCTTTCACCGCGCTCAGGAGAGTGAATATTTTCCCGATTGCGCTATTGGTCCATCGTTTTTCGTTGGTTCCGGGAGCCCCGCCTGACTCAAAAAACCCCGGCCGGCAGCCGATACAGTAAAATGAGGGCAAACCTGTCATGGAAAGCAGAATACATATGAAGAATTTTATAATAATTTTTATTTTTTCGATCCTGCTGGGTCTGTCCGGCTGCAGCAGCAAACCGAACATAGCTGAATGTGGAAAATACTACCAGCATCTTCTGCAGCTCGGCCAGAGCGGACTGAAGGGAATGGATGCGGCCATGCGCACTTCTGAAGGCAAGGCTGCCGTAATCCGTTACTGCCTGAACATCAAGAAAAAGCAGGTTGAATGCGTTCTCAAAGCCCCCAATACATCTGATGCCGCCGCCTGCGAGGCGGAGGATGCCAGCGGTTTTTTCGGCGATTGGTTTTAACTCGCTCCGCAGGGCGCTTGCTTCGGACGGTCGGGAAGACCCGCCGGACTTCCTCGCAAGGCCCCGCGTCGCTCTTGATGGGAGAAGAAGTGCCTCATCGAAATACAAAGTTCTGTGCAATGGCTGGCAAAAATGCCTCGCATTGCGGCCGCGAAGAATAGAAGCTTCTCACAATGAAAACAAGTTGTTTGTATTTAATCCTCGCGCCCATGCTTCTGTCCGGCTGTTTGTCGAGCATGGTTGAAGACACTTTTCAGGGATCGGACGACGGCTCCCTGCATCTGTACAATCTTCGCACTGTATTCATCGGACCGAATCGTGAGATTCGGCTCAACTTTGAGGCTCCCGACGAACATATTGCATTGTGCCTTCCCGAAACCGACAGGCCTTTACGCGCGAGCAAGAATTTATGCGAAGATGAAACAGCGGGAATGCGAAAGCTTGATATTCTCGAATCCGGAGATGTCCTCACTCAGTTTGGAATCATCATTACGAAGAAGCATTACCGCGGTTTTGGATATTTTGATGACGGGGGTGAGGAGTATTCATTCCTGGAGTTCTCGGATGTCCCGCAGCCGGGAACAATAGTAAAAGTTTTTCGTTTTCCCTTAAACAGACAGGCAGATCAGGCCATTGCCTGGGCGTACTCTTCGCCCATTTTTCTTGTAAACGAGCGTGACGCAATATTTCGACTCGATTACGATGCCGAAAAACCGTCAGACCCAGGCAGCCCGAATCGATCCCTCACTTCGCAAGCTGTCGCGCAGCTCCCGCCCGGCGTGATCCAGCAGGAATTTCACCGCGTCTCCGATATGCGACTTGTTTCGATCACCAGCGGTAGTCGAAACGCAGGTAAACGATACCTGCTATCAGATCCGACTGCGCCTCAATCGGAGAACTCACATATTCGACCCGTCTCAGTCACCAATCCGCAGAGCGACTCCGACAGGAGGCTGCGCGCCGTCGGCTCCTGCCTGTACGGCCCTGCGCTGGTTGTAGATATTATTCTATTTCCTGTATCAATCGTATATGTGCTTGCAACGGGAAAAAAGTGTTTTCCCATGTGATGGGGCGCGGTGTCCGAATGCGGAGAAACCATACTATGAAACTCAGAATCGCAGTCATCAGCATCTTCACCTGTCTGTGCTTTCCACAAGATCAGCATGGACAGAATACCCCCGCCGCCGCGCGGATTGTCCGCGCTTCCGGAGGTCTGCGTCTTCGCGCCGCCCGGCGCCCAGCCCGATCTTCGCCGCGTCTTCTTTGTCCGTGAGAACGGTCGCCTGGTTCAAAAGGACATCGGCAAGGCCCCGGAGCCGGCGATCCCATTTTCCTGTCCCTGAATACTGACAACATAACAGACACTGTTATGGTTGGAGGTTGCTGCGGCCACTATCTTATTGAATTCAAACTCGGCAAACCCGGCGCGTCTTTTGAAACTGTTGCCCGCTTTGAAGGCTGTGATCTTTTGCCGGAGATACAGAAACTTGCCAATTGCTCGCCGGCAGAAATAGTGTCACTCGGTCAGTGCGGGGAGTCCGCGATAAAACAAAACGGCCGCATCCAGAAGTACAACTGCTCATCGCAAAAATTTGAATATTGCAGTCGCACATCTTCTCTTCTACATCAGGCGGCGCGGGCTTGCGCCGCTCCATCTTCTCTTTATCTTCCCGTCAATGAGTTGCGAGTGTCTTCCGAGCGCGTGGGCGTTCCTACGCCAGCCCGAGTGGAGATACTCGCAACTCAGAAGGCCGTGAACATGGCGCGGATAAAACTGGTAACAGGCGCCTGTTCGCGTGTATCTTCCAGGCCTTCGCGCAGTTCTTTCACCACAACCTGAGCGTCGCTTACCAGCGTATTTGCGTTCTTGTGCAGCTGATCGTCGTTGACCAGAAGTCCCAGTGTTCCGCGGCCCTCGTTTATTTTTCCTGTTATCTCCGCGATGTTGTTTACCGTGCGCCGCACATCTTCGCGGTTCTCATCGATGAGTTTAGAAAGACCGGCGAATGGATCTCCCGTGGTCACACCGTGAATGTCCACAAAAGCAGTTCTCTCTTTAGCCGAGAGCTGGTAGGCCAGAGCTGTCTGCCCCTTATCCGCAAGCTCCTGCTCCGCCACGCTGAGCACCGGAACAATTTCATTAGGCTTTCCGCCGGGTTCGGGGCGGGCGGATCCGGGATCAATGGCGATGATTTTTCCGGAAAGCAGCGACTCATTTTTCACAGAAACCGAGTAGTTCTCATAGAATACAACGGGCCTTTTGAGTTTTACTGTTATCGCAACACGCTGCGCGACGGCTTCTGCGGATTTTTCATCAACCGGATGATTGTCAGCATCAACGTTCACAAGCGCCACATCAAACACTGTGCCGGCCGGGACGCCAAGAACCGTAACCCGGTTGCCGACCTTGATGCCGTCGGCATTTTCAAAGAAAAGCACAAGCTGAAAGCCCTTTGGCGCGAACGGACCGCTCTCCGACACGATAGTGAAGTATCCAACAACAGCAAGCGCTCCGAAAAATAGGATTCCCACCAGAATATTTTGCAGCCACTTCATGAAGCGCCTCCATTTTGAATTAGTTCGCTCTGTTTTTTTCTCGTTGTGGGATCGCCGGCGTCGAGCACCATCTCGCCGGTTGTTTTTCCCTGTATGAACTGCTGGATGATGCCGTTTTCGGATTTCTGCAGCTCATCCGGCGTGCCCACAAACATAACCTTTCCCTGGTACAAAAACGTGATTCTGTCCGCGATGTAGTATGCGGAACTCATATCGTGCGTGACGATCACCTGGGTCACCTTCAGTTCTTTTTGAAGTTTCCGCACAAGCTCGTTGATCACCTGGCTCATCACAGGATCCAGTCCCGATGTCGGTTCATCGTAAAGAATGATTTCCGGATTGGTCGTCAGAGCCCGTGCAAGTCCAACTCTTTTCTTCATTCCGCCGGAAATATCGTTCGGCAGCAGATTTTTCGCCGGTAGAAGACCGAGCCATTCGAGTTTTTCCATCACAATTTTTTCGATGGTTTTTTT
This sequence comes from Spirochaetia bacterium, assembly GCA_009885105.1. Lineage (GTDB taxonomy): Bacteria > Spirochaetota > Leptospiria > Leptospirales > Leptonemataceae > VFLI01. The sequence continues at coordinate 47,445 of VFLI01000004.1, forward strand.
GTCCGCCAGCTTCAGCTCTTTGAGCGGCAGCGCCACATTTTCATAAACAGTGAGCCAGTTGATGAGAGCCCCGCTCTGAAAAAGAACTCCCATGCGCGAACGCAGCTTCTGTCTCACGGCCTTGGATGAAAAACTCATGGACGATCCGTCGATATGCACGTCGCCCTCGTCCGGCTCCAGAAGACCTACTATGTGCCGTATGCTCACGGATTTTCCCGTGCCGGACCCGCCGAGCAGCACCATCGTTTCTCCGCGCTTCACATGTATGTCAACGCCGCGAAGGATGGCGCGTTCACCAAAGGTCTTTTTTACACCTATCATTTGAATCATCAGATTGCCCCCGACAGCGCCGCAAAAGTGATGGTAATAAGAGACTGGAGAAAGTCGATTGTTGCTCTGCTTTCTCTTGTGTCTTCCACTCCGTCGCTGATTTCTCTGACCAGTATTATTACATTTTTCAGAAGACCGTTCGTTGAATTCATAAAATCCGGACGATTGACGAGGGCCGCTATGGTTCCGTTGCCTCTGTTGATTTTGTCCGTCACTTCCGCCAAATTGTGAGTGATGCGGCGGATCGATTTGCGGTTTTCAACTATGACGGTGGCGATGCTGTAGAGCGGATCGTCGTAATTGCTGGCGCGGGCCAGCGTCACGCCGGATTTATTGGGAAGAATTCCCGTTTTTCGAAAAGCTATCAGTTCTTTCTCGTTCAGCTCGAGCATATTTTCGAGTCGCGTGTCTGGACCCAGGCGGCCCGGGATGAGTTCAATCTGCTTTTCCGACAGAGCCGAAGTGTAGCGGGAAATTATTTTGTAGTTCGAATACAGGACAATGTCCTGGTTCATGGCAAGCACGGCCATAACTGTCTGCCCCGCGGGCGGATCTTCGCGACCGGTGCTGTATTCTGGATATGGTATCGGCCAGTTATCCGTATCAACGGGAGCGTAGTGCAGATACGAAAGCGAGCCGGAGGAAACCCCGTCGATCGAGACGGGAGATCCGATTTTCAAACCTTCTGCGGTCTTCAGGCGGACTACGAGATATGTGATTCCGTGGATGCCTGCGACTTTTTTTTCAAAAATCGTCCGGGACATCATCAGGCCCAGAAAAAGGAAAAATCCAAGTCCGACAACTTCTTTGGAATATTTATTGATTATTTTAATCATATTATCTATAGAACAAAGCTGTGATAAAATACCCCAGTATGATCACAAGCAAAAACGATGTCACAACTGCCTGCCGCACCGCAATGCCCACACCGATCGCTCCGCCTTTTGCATCCAGACCCTGACGGCAGGAGACAGACGCAATCGTCAGACCAAATATATACGCTTTGAATATACCAACCCAGATGTCCTTGAGTCCATTCTTACTTTTCAAGACTTCAATAACCGTGTTAAAATATGTAAAATATTCCACGTTCAGCTGCGTGTTGGCCACAAGCGATCCGCCCAGAATGCCGAGAATTGTCGCAAAAATCGAAAGAATCGGTACCATGAGAGAAAATCCAACAATTCTGGGAAGCACCAGGTATTTTATGGGATCGATCGACATGACTTCCAGCGCGTCGATCTCTTCTGACACCGTCATCGTGCCGATTTCCGCCGCCATGGCCGAACCCACTGCAGCCGCAAGAATCAGCGCCGTCATGAACGGCGACATTTCCCTGGTCAGTGTCACAACAATCACCTGCCCGATCAGATCCTGCTGACCGAAATCCTTCAGGGCCAGTCCTGTCTGCAGACTGATGATCATCCCCGTAAACGAGGCGACGATGCTCACAACAAACAGACTTTTGTACCCTGCTATGTACATCTGACGCAAAGTTTCCTGTTTTTTAAACCAGAGAGCGTGCAGACTCAAAAATGTCCGAAATAGAAGTAAAAGCGTGTCCCCGGCGCCGCGTATCGGAGAAAAGATCTTTGAGATTGCGGAAAGGATCTTTTTCATATGTCAAACCAGAAGAGCTTCAAAGTGTTCACGGGATCCTTTTCCGGCAGGGTTTCTCTGCTGAAGCCGAGAAAGCCGCCCAGAAATTCGACGGACCAGTATGTGGGTGTGCGGTGGTATTCGAACCCCAGAAGGAACATATGAAATTCCCGCTCATTCCAGTACTGAGAATAAATTCGGAACATAGTCGCAAAATATCGATCTCCATTTTCATAAACCTGATACTCCAACAGGGAGTACAGCGGCCCCCATATCTTTTCAAATTCGTCCGACCTCCAGGGCCAGAGAACCAGAGTGCGGAAACCCGCATTGCCCCGGCTGTCTTTGATATACTGGAAAATCGGCCAGATTTTGAAATAGTTCTCTGTTTCTCTTTCCTGCCTGTGATGCCGGACCGAATCCCAGTAAAAAGGAACGATCGTAGTATACTCCGACTCATCGGTCAGAGAATGGGTCTTGAGATTGCTGTAAAGCAGAGCGATGAATGTTCCTTCAAATTCCGCAAACCGGTAGTACCCGTAGAAAGGAAAAATTATGTTCATACGCCGAATGGGATTGTCGCTATAGCCGTACTGATAGAGTCCCAGAAACAGCTTCAAATCAAAGGTGTTTGTTTTTTTATCCGAACCCCAGGCGGCTATGACGGGAGCCATCAGCGGAATCACAGGCAGAATTGCATGGGCGCTCAGATTGCCGTCCTGCGACCACTTTCTTCCATAGAAAGGCCAGGCCAGAAAGTAACCGCGCGGCTCCTGCTTGTCCAGATCGTCGTACCCCCACTGGATCAGGGGCCAGAGCACTGATCTGTGTTCGTACTTTCCCGTGTGAATTTTGCTGGAATAGACAAAGAGAAAACGGAAATCGCTGCGGGTCGGGCTGCCTCCCCACATGAGTACTGGCCAGAGAATCGAATAGGCCCGGTAATCCCTGTACGCCCAGGTCACGTATAGATTGAGAAGCACGTACTGAATTTCCGAATAGCCGATCTTGCTCCGGATACGCCCGTAAAAAGGAAAGATGCTGAAATACCGCTCTTTTTCTGTGTCTCCGCTGCCCCAGTAAAAAAACGGCGCGAGAAAAATGTCCGTATCCTCTTTGGTCTCTTCGTGGTAAAAATCGTCGCCGGTAAAAAGATACAGAGCGGTCCACTTTTTCCAGTAATTGGTTCCGTGTGAGTAAAAAATCGGATAGAGTACCGTGCTGTAACTGTAAGCCTTCTCCTCATTTGTGTAATGACTGAAAAAAGGATGGAGTATTGTCTCCGTCTGTCCGACGGTCGAAGTCCTCTCATACAGAAAAATGAACTGCCAGTATTTGCGCGGCATCTCACCTTCGATGGATGTCGGCATCCTGGCGAGAATTGGACAGAAAGGCGTTACCAGAAGCACGGCCCAGAACAAGGCGGAGTAACGACTCATCATTGACCCTGCTTTTTGCATGCACGAGCTTCACGTCCCGCACACCCGACCCCGCGAAAACGACCCTCCCTGGCCGGTTTCGCGGGGCGCTGCGGCATCCATGCCTCCGCAATCGGGTGCGCGGCACGCGAACGCTCTAATGCTCGCAAATACGCAAAGTTTTTACATTTAGGAGAAGAATACCGCCGACAGAATCTGGGCAGGGTGATTCCATGAATAATTGCTAATAAAGGCATGAATAATCCGGATTTTTGCAACGAGGGATGATCCGCTCGATAAGGTAAAGAAAAAATTAAACAAAGGACGAGGCAGGAAGCATGGGATAGTGTTTACGATTCCCTGTCCAGAGTCGAAAATCATTGAGCTGTGCACAGGCAGCTATGAGTGTATCTGCAATCGTGAGATTTTGACTCTTCTTGAATCGATGCCAGAAAGATCAGTCCGACGGCTTCCTCCGTCAGCGCGAAAAAGCGAAGTTTAATTTCTTCGTATGGCAGGTAAAAAAAATGCATTCATGGAAGGCAAAAACCTCCCATGAATGTTTCACTTATATGAAAAGTTAAGGGGCCGTAATTTAATAATTTGGACATATGGTATAGTTCCAATCTCCGTGAAAAGTTGAGCGTCTTAAACGAACGGCCGCGAGATCTTCATCGGAAACTGTCCTTCCC
>VFLI01000056.1 GCA_009885105.1 Spirochaetia bacterium
CTGCGCTGGACTTTTCATTTTGTCGGCATAGTCTGGGTCAACTATGCCCTGATACGGGCCATGCAGAATGCAGGCGACCGCGGAAAAACCACAGGATTTAACAGTAAAAAATTTTATTTAACAATCATTATCATCGCGGATATCCTGAATCTCGGTGTTTTTAAGTATTTCGGTTTTTTCCGCGATATGCTTGCATCGGCCGGAGCGCCGCTTCCCGCCGCCGTTCGCGACCTGAATATTTTTCTCCCGCTGGCGCTGAGCTTCTACACATTCCAGCTGCTGGCATACGCGGCGGATGTTTACCGCGGCGTCATCACTGAAAGACCCGGCGTGTTTCGCTTCACTCTTTTTATCCTTTTTTTCCCCCATCAGATTGCCGGCCCGATCATGCGGTCCGCGGATTTTGTGCCGCAGATCGACAATCCGACTCTTGACGACAGACGATTCTACAACGGCTGCTGGCTGATTCTCGGAGGTCTGGTGAAGAAGGTTCTGCTGGCCGATCCAATGGGAATCATCGTCGCGCCCGTGTACATGGAGCCGCATACGTACACAGCCTGGTCGATCATGGCGGGAGGGATGTGTTTCTCTTTACAGGTGTACTGTGATTTTTCCGGCTACACGGATATCGCCCGTGGATGCGCGTACCTTCTTGGCTATCATATCCCGGAAAATTTTCGAGCTCCGTTTTTTTCCGCCAGCGCCCGGGAACTCTGGCAGAGATGGCACATCACTCTTGCGACCTGGCTTCGCGATTATATTTATTTTCCTCTGGGCGGGAATCGCCTGGGACCGGTTCGGACGTACGTGAATCTATTTGCCACATTCACGCTGGGCGGTTTCTGGCACGGAGCGGACTACACCTATATCGCCTGGGGCGCATTCTGGGGATTTCTTCTGGCCGTGGAACGTTTTGTAGAGGATAAACTTGGCTTCAACACGACTCCGGAAAAAAACGGCATCCCAAGATATATTAAAATTTTTATTATGTTTGTAATGTTTTCTCTGGGCGCGCTTATGTTCCGATCCCAGAACGTCGACCATGCCGGCATCAGGCATTCATCGGGCGAAATTATGGCGGTTATGTTTAAGGGACTTGTGACGCACGGGAAATCGGAGGCGAGAAACGATTACACAGAGGCCGGCGGGGACACGGCCGACGTGGAAGGCGTGTTCGGAAAGGATATTCTATCGCTGAATGAAATATCGCCCATCGATTCCATCATTTTCATGTTTATCGCGTTGTTTCTTTTTCATATGATCCAGTACAGTCCGGACAGGCTGGAAAAACTGCGCCGGTACGATGCGCCTCTGCTTATCATCACATCAGCGCTCGTGGGCGGAATCCTTCTGCCGGCGCTGGCCGTGGCCGGTCATCAGTTTATATACTTCGTTTTTTAGAAAAATTGAATTTACATGAATTGAACGTCGGATAAAGGTGTTTTCAGGTGTTGAAATTTGACAATCCAATCGAAAAAAACCATCCTTCTCGTTGAAGACAGTTCTGTGCTTACAGAAATTTACACGAGCATGCTGCGGAGTTTTGGCTACCAGGTGGTTCATGCCGGAAACGGCAAAGATGCCATAGAAACTGTAGATAAAAGGAGCGAGATTGATCTTATTCTGATGGATATTGACCTCGGCACGGACATGGACGGAACCCAGGCCGGCGCATCAATCTTAAATAAACACAACATTCCCATTGTGTTTTTATCGAGTCATACTGAACCGGAAATCGTCCAGAAAAAATAACTTCGTATGGATATGTGGTTAAAGATTCAAATCCCACGATCCTTGACGCATCGATAAAAATGGCTTTCAAACTTTTTGAGACAAATTCCAGAACCACACTTACGACGGAAGCTCTGCGAATTCTCAATGAGCCTTTATCTTTTGCTGAATCGATGAAACTGGTTCTTGAAGCTGTCAAGCGCAAGACCGGATTGGACGCCGTAGGAATTCGCATCCGCAGCGGGGCTGACTTCCCGTATTTTATTCAGGACGGCTTTACGGACGATTTTCTGCTGACGGAAAACACCATCATCACCCGCGATGAGAAGGACAGCATATGCAGGAATGAAGACGGCAGCATAAAACTTGATTGCACATGCGGAATGGTTATTCAAGGAAGAACCGCCGTTTCAGAACCGTTTCTCACGCCGGGCGGAAGTTTCTGGACCAACGAGTCAACGGAGCTGTTAAAAATCCCGATCGATCAAGATCCAAGAACACGTCCGCGCAACCGCTGTATCCACGACGGCTACCAGTCGGTGGCGCTGATCCCCATTCAGGTAAACAAGGAGAATTTCGGCCTTTTGCAATTGAATGACCGTAGAATGAATTGTTTCACTCTTGATCTGATCCAATTTTTTGAAGGCTTCTGCGCGAGTATCGGCATTGCATTGATGCGCAGACAGGCGGAGGAGGCGCTGCGGGAAAGCGAAACACGCTACAGGAATTTGTTTGGAAATAATCATGCGATCATGCTGGTAATTGATCCGGCTGACGGCGCGATCAGGGATGCCAATCCAGCCGCCAGCATTTTCTACGGCTGGAATCATGAAGAACTGCTGGGAAAAAAAATTAATGATATCAACATGCTGACTCCAGAGGAGGTTCATGCGGAGATGCAGCTGGCTCTCACTGAAAAACGCGATCACTTTATCTTCAAGCATCGCCGGGCAGACGACGTTATCCGCGATGTAGAAGTATTTAGCGGGCCTCTGAATCTAGAAGGCAAAACACTGCTCTATTCTATCATTCACGACATCACAGAACGCAAGCAGGCGGAAAAGGAACTGCTCGATGAGAAAGGAAGATTGGGAACGATTCTCAATACGGTGGGGGACCCAATTTTTGTTCAAGACAACGACCATCGCATTACCCTGGCCAATCGTGCCTTCTACGATTTGTTTGGAGTGGATGAAAGCGCCGTAATCGGCTATACACTGGCGGAGCATGTCCCGGAGGACGAGAGAACGCATTTTCTCTCAGTCGACCGGCGGGTTCTTGACACAGGCATACCCGACGTGCGCGAAGAGACCCTCACTGCGGAAGGCAGAGCCTCCAGGACGATTGTGACAAGAAAGGCGCGCTACATCGACAATTCCGGGAACAGATTTTTGGTGGGTTCAATCCACGACATCACCGAGCGCAAAAATGCGGAAGAAGAAAGTAGAAAACTGAACAGCCAGCTCCAGGAATCACAGAAGATGGAAGCGATTGGTAATCTGGCAAGCGGCATCGCTCATGACTTCAACAATATTCTGACCGGCATACTGGGACACGCCAGCCTGTTAAAGATTCGCACCAAAGATGTTCCGGCAAATTATCAGTCGGCGCTTACCATTGAGGCCGCAGCAGAACGCGGCGCAGAATTGACCGGACAGCTTCTCGGATTTGCCAGAAAAGGAAAGTATCAAATTCAGCGGGTGAACATAAACAAAATAATCGACGATGTCGTGCAACTGCTGGAAAGATCCATCGATAAGCGTATTTCCGTGGTTCAGCTTCCGTCCCACGACGAGCCCAATGTCAGAGGCGATCCCGGACAGATGCAGCAGGTGATGATGAATCTGGCGCTCAACGCTCGCGATGCCATGCCGGATGGCGGAAAGCTCGTCTTCCAGACTGAGGTTGTTTATACGGAGGAGAAATTCGATCTCCACAACTCAGGGGGATTTAACAGCAGGTACTTGAAAGTTTCTGTGAGTGACACGGGCCATGGAATCCCTGAAGATCATCTGGAACGAATTTTCGAGCCGTTCTTTACCACAAAAGAACAGGGCAAAGGGACAGGCATGGGGCTGGCCATGGTATACGGCATCGTGCACAACCATGGGGGGATTATTCATGTTTCCAGCGAAGTTGACAGTGGCACGACTTTTCGAATTTATCTGCCGTTGGAGGAAACTATAGAGACTGAAGAACCGGCCCCTTCAGTTGAAAGCGTACAATCCGGATCGGGACGGATATTGCTGATCGACGATGAAAGTGTCATTCGTGATGTTGTATCGGAGATGCTCAATGTGCTCGGGTATGCAAGTATAACAGCGCAGGACGGTGAAGAAGGTGTGAATATTTATCGGGAAGAGAGCGCGAACATCGATCTTGTGATCATAGATATGATGATGCCGAAACTCAACGGCCGCGACTGTTTTCTGGAACTTAAAAAAATCAATCCGAACATCAAGGCAATCCTCTCAACCGGATTCAGTCTCGAAGGGCGGGCGCAGGAAATCCTGGATGAAGGCGTGATTGGATTTATTAAAAAGCCATATACCGTTGAGAAATTGAGCAAGTCTGTTGTAGAAGCGCTGGCATGAGGAAGAAGAGCGGGCAGTCGGCTGATGTTTTAACTGCGGGGTATGCTGAATAATCGGCGAGAACGAATTCAGCCCCGAAATTTCACGAAAGACGCGAAATGATCCCGTATCATCCTTTCGAATAATCCAAAAATTGCTTGTCTAATTAAGCTTGCCTTCTCTCTACCTGCCGGAAAGCTGTTGATGTGAATACAATCACAGATTCGGACTCCTTTGCCTTAAATTTGGATACTCTCAAGCAGCTTCTGGACAATGCCGGGGTCGCTATTGCCTGCTATGACCTTGACGGTCGACTGCTTTATCATAATAGAAAGTCTGCGCAGCTCATGGGTGGAACTCCGGCTGATTTCACTGGAAAAATGGCAGCCGAGCTATTCGATTCTGATTTCAGCAAATTGATGCTGGAACGAATCCAGCAGGTCTCGAAATCCCGACAGGCGGTTCGTTATGATGACACTCGTGTTGTCCTTGCGACCGGCGAAGTCTGGTTTTCATCTATGTATTCTGCAATTGAGAAAACCGGCGAGGTTATCGCAATACAGATTGCAGCACAGGACATCACCGAGCGCAAACAGGCAGAGGAGAAGCTGCGCGAGAGCGAAGGGAAATGGCGCGATCTTTTCGAAATTCTTCCGGTCGGAGTTTCATTAATCGACTCCCAGAACAATGTTGTTGAACTGAATACGCAGCTGGCCAGAATATTGAATATTTCCCGGGAAGGTTTGATAAGAGGCGATTACAGAAGCAGGGAATACTTACGGCATGACAGCACTCTAATGTCCCGGGAGGAATTTCCAAGTGTGCGGGCCGTGGCGGAACACAGACCTGTCATGAATGTTGAAATCGGCGTTAAAATGGAAAACGATTCCTTAATCTGGACCAGCGTGAGTTCGGCGCCACTGTCTTCTGAGACCGGTTCCGTTACAGTAACCGCCGACATAACCGAGCAGAAACTTACGGAAAATGCGCTGCGTGATACGAGCCGGCTCCTTCAGGCAAGCATCGAAAGCCCTGCCGGTATTGTTATCATGGCCATCGACAAAAATTACCGGTATCTTTGTTTTAATACGGCCCACAGAGAATCAATGAAATATGCCTACAACAAAGATGTAGGGACAGGCATGAACATTCTCGAATGCATTACATCAGATGAAGATCGCAAGAAAGCCAGAGAAAATTATGACCGCGCAATGACGGGTGAATCACATTCAACGATAGAAGTCTACGGTGACGTAAACAAATCCTACTATGAAAGCTTTTACAATCCCATCTATAATGAGCAGAATCAAATAATCGGCATCACTGCGTATGCGATGAACATCACAGAACGCAAGCTGGCAGAAGAGCAGACGCAAAAACTCAACGCCCGGCTGGTCGAGGCGCAGGCTGTAACGAAAGTTGGCAGCTGGGAAACCGACCTCTCGAATTGGAATGTGGTATGGTCAGAAGAGACGTACCGGATTTTTGGACTCGATTCGAGCAGTTTCAAGGCTTCCCATCCGGCATTTATGGAATTTGTTCATCCGGAAGATCGTGCGAAAGTGGATGCGGTGTTTGAAGAGTCGTTTGGAAAAGATGCTTATAATATGGTCGAACATCGGATTATAACATCCAGCAGGAAGGTAAAATTTGTGGAAGAACGCTGGAAGATTTTTCGCGACGCGGAGGGACAGCCGGTGCGGGCTGTGGGAACATGCCAGGACATCACGGAACGTAAGCTTGCGGAGGAGGCCTTGCGCGAGAGCGAGGAAAGATTACGTTTATCTCTGAAAGCAGCCAATCAGGGCCTGTATGATCTTAATGTGCAGACCGGAGTGACAAGCATCAATCAGGAGTATGCGCAGATGCTGGGCTATGATCCTGAAACATTCATTGAAACAAATGCCGCCTGGATCGAGCGCCTGCACCCTGACGACAATGATATTACAACAAAAGCATACTCCGATTATGTCAACGGATTGACCAACGAATACCGCGTTGAATTCCGGCAAAAAACAAAAGACGGTCATTGGAAGTGGATTCTTTCTATCGGCAAAATCCTGGAATATGACGCCGCCGGCAAGCCTCTCCGGATGCTGGGCACCCATACAGACATTACGCAACTCAAAAATTTGGAGGAGGAAAGGAGAAAACTTAGCGAGCTGCTCCAGGAGTCGCAGAAGCTGGAAGCTGTTGGCACACTGGCCGGCGGCATCGCGCATGATTTCAACAATATTCTGACTGGCATTCTGGGACATGCCAGCCTTTTAAAAATACGCACCAAAGACAATCCTGAAAATTATCGATCGGCTCTTACCATTGAAGGCGCTGCTGAACGAGCCGCCGAGCTTACCGGGCAACTGCTCGGTTTCGCAAGAAAAGGCAAACATCGAATCCAACCGGTGGACATAAATAAAACAATCGCCGATGTCGTACGATTGCTGGAAAGAACCATCGACAAAGGCATTTCGATCCAGCAGATCTTCGCTTCCGGCGAGCCGATCGTTAAAGGAGATCCAGGACAGATGCAGCAGGTGCTTATGAATCTGGCGCTCAATGCCTGCGATGCCATGCCCGAAAGCGGAAAGCTCACTTTCCAGACAGAAATTGTTCCTGCCGATGAAAAATTCGATCTTAAAAATAGTAAAGTATCAGGTCGTTATCTTAAAATTTCCGTCAGTGATACCGGGCAGGGAATCCAATCCGATCATCTCAATCATATTTTCGAGCCGTTCTTTACCACAAAGGAACAGGGCAAAGGAACAGGCATGGGACTGGCCATGGTATACGGCATCGTGCAGAATCATGGAGGCCATATCGATGTTTCCAGTGAAGTCGGCGTAGGCACGACTTTCCGGATTTACCTTCCGCTGGAAGAGGGATTGAAAGTGGAAAAACTGGTCCTGCCGGCTGATACAAATCAAACCGGATCGGGCCGGATTCTGCTCATCGACGATGAGAGTCTCATTCGTGATATTGCTTCAGAGATACTCAGGTCGCTTGGATATCAGGTTTCCACAGCGGTCGACGGCGAAGATGCGGTGCGAATGTACCGCGAAGACAGCCAGAAATTTGATCTTGTGATCATTGACATGATGATGCCGAACCTCAACGGCCGCGACTGCTTCCGTGAACTCAAGAAAATCAAACCGCAAATTAAGGCAATTCTCTCCTCCGGTTACAGTCTCGAGGGGCGGGCGCAGGAAATCTTAGATGAAGGCGTGATTGGATTTATTCAGAAGCCGTACACAGTTGACCGCCTGGGCAAGGCTGTTGCAGAAGCGATGGCATGAGGCCGGACAAAACAGCTTTTTTTCAGTTGACCGATTGGCTCCAGTTTTCCCTTGATTCAAATATCTCTCAGGAAGTCAAAATAGCATGTATCGTAAAGAAATTAAAGTAATCGACTGCACCATCCGCGACGGCGGACTGATGAATGAGTGGCAATTCAGCGATGAATTTGTGAAGGCCGTCTACAACTCCCTGGTGGAAGCCGGCGTGGACTATATGGAAATAGGCTACAAAAGCAGTGAAAAGGCGTACTCGCGGGAAGAGAACGGTCCGTGGAAATTCTGCGATGAAAAAGATCTGCGTCGGATTGTCGGAGAAAACAAAACCGCTCTAAAACTGTCCTGCATGGCCGATATCGGGCGGATCGATTTCGCCGACATTCAGCCAAAAAAAGAAAGCGTTGTCGACATGATCCGTGTCGCCTGCTACGTGCATCAGATGGACAAGGCCATCGCTCTTGCGGAACACTGCATGGACAAGGGATATGAGACAACCATCAATCTTATGGCCGTCTCCAAGGTCAACGAACGCGACCTGGACGAGGCTCTGAGCGATGTCGCAAAATCGCGCGTCCCCGCCCTCTACATCGTGGACAGCTTTGGCAGCATGTACTGCGAACAGATCGAGCTTCTGGCGCGGAAATATTTCAAAGCCATGCCGGATAAAGTCATCGGCATTCACGCGCACAACAATATGCAGCTGGCTTTCTCCAATACGATCACGGCCATTATCGAGGGCTGCAATCTGGTCGATTCGACTCTGCTGGGACTGGGACGAGGCGCCGGTAACTGTCACACGGAAACGCTTCTGGCCTTTCTGAAAAATCCAAAATTCAAACTCAAACCAATTTTTCAGGTCATCCAGGAACACCTGATACCCCTGCAGCAGAAAATTGACTGGGGCTATCACATACCGTATCTTATAACAGGCATGCTGAACGAACATCCTAAAAGCGCGATGGAATGGATGGATTCAGACGAGAAATACAATTTTGTAAAATTCTACAACTCGATGACAGAAACTCCTTTCTGAGCCGTGTCGAGCGCGGCGGCTCTGCCGGAGCGATCAAAAAGGAAGCAGCAGAACCTTGCCGCCGGACATATTCTGCGAATAGGCCTCCAGAGCCTCGCGGAATTTATCCAGCGGATAACGCGCGCGAATATCAGTCTTCAGTTCCGTCTTCAGCATATCCTGAATCTTTGAAGAGATTCCAGCCATCTTTTTCGGACTCTGTCCACCCATCCAGCGCGAAAGCCAGAAACCGTCGATGGTCTGCTGTTTGAATATCAGAATTCCCGGATGAAGTTCGCCTGTTTCGCCGGATAGGCCGCCGTAAACAGTTATTGTAGATCCGGTCGGCATCGTCGCAGCAAGCAGCGCCGGCATTTTCCCGCCCACCGCGTCAAAAGCCGCCGTTGCGTTTAGTTTTTTTGCGAGAACAAGAAGACTCCGGTCAAAACGATCGTCTGAAGAATTCAGAACATGCTCGGCGCCGATTTCTTTCATGATTTCAATCTGCTCCGAACGACGCACGATATTGATCACTTCCAGTTTTTCCCGGCGGGCCAGCCGGTAGATCATGCGTCCCAGAGCGCCGGCCGCTGCGGTCTGCACGATTGCAGTGTGTCCGTTTTTTTTCGCTTTTTCAATGAGCACGTACGCGGTCAGCGGATTGACAAGAATTGATGAACCCGATTCAATATCGACATTCTTTTTCAGAGGCAGACAGTAAGAGGCTCCCACAGCCATGTACTGAGCCCAGGAGCCGTCGCCGTCAAAGGATGCCGCGCAGGCAACGCGCTTTCCGATCAGCTGTTTGACCGCGCGCGGACCGGATGCGGCGACAACTGTGCCGCTTCCTTCGAAGCCGGGCACCACCGGCAGCTTTTTTTTAAATCCATAATTGCCTTCCATAAACGCCAGGTCCGATGGATTGATGGAAGCCGCGGCCATCTGAATCAGAACCTGCCCTTCCTTCAATGCGGGCAAAGGCATTGCGACACATTCCAGAGAATTGAATCCTTTCTCGTAATTGGAAAGCCTGACGGCCTTCATTGATTCCGGCAGTTGATTTTTCATTGTGGTTGCTCCCGTTGATTGATCCTGCGGCGAATCACAGGATATCTGCGGGGTCCTGTATTTGCCGCATATACGATTGTTTTTCTAATCGGTCCGTCCGCCAAACAATATTTGCTCCAGAATTTACATTTTATTTCTTTCTCGCCGAATCGGCCGATCCTCCGTATATTGCATTTAAAATATTATGCCCAATACACAACCGCTTCTTAAAAATCACACGATGAGAGACCTCAATCTCAAAAACAGAATTATCATGGCGCCCATGACAAGAAGCCGCGCGGACAACAAAGCACATTCACCCACGGCCATTCATGTAAAATACTACGAGCAGAGATCTTCCGCCGGCTTGATCATCACGGAAGGATCGCAGGTTTCAGAGCGCGCCGTGGGATATATAAACACTCCGGGCATCTACTCCGCGGAACAGACAGCAGCCTGGAAACCGGTGACCGATGCTGTGCACGCCCGGGACGGGAAAATTTTTCTGCAACTCTGGCATGTGGGACGGATGTCGCATCCCGATTTTCATAAGGGAGAGCTGCCGCTTGCGCCGTCGGCTATAAATCCGAATTCGAAATCATTCACTCCGCAGGGATTCAAGGACACCGTCGCGCCAAAAGCCATGACGATAGAGGAAATCAAACAGACTGTGCTTGATTTCAAAAACGGCGGCGCGAACGCCATGAAAGCGGGATTTGACGGAGTTGAAATTCATGCTTCCAACGGTTATCTTCTGCATCAGTTTTTCAATCGAACGTCCAATGTGCGGACAGATGAATACGGCGGCTCCATTCAGAACAGAGCAAAAATTCTTTTTGAAATCATTGATGAGCTGCGCTCGGTGATGCCGGAGAACAGAATCGGCGTGCGGCTCAATCCTTCTCTCAACGGAGTATTCGGAACCACAATGGATGAAGAGACGATTCCCACTTTCGATTATATCATTGAAAAACTGAGCGGCCTTTCTCTGGCGTATCTGCATCTTTCAGAACCGTTCACCGATGTTTCAAAGATTCCGTATGCGGAAACTAAAATCGCCGGGCGTTACCGGCCCCGCTACAAAGGAACCATAATGATCAACAACGGCTTTGACCGTGAAAAGGGAAACCGCGTCATTGAGGAAGGCCTGGCCGACCTGGTTTCCTTTGCGAAATTGTTCATTTCCAATCCCGATCTTCCTGCTCGTTTTGAAAAAGGAAGCGAGACAGCGCCGTGGGATGATAAGACTTTTTACACGCCCGGAGAAAAAGGCTACACTAACTACCCGGCGATGCAGGGCTAACGATTCACAAAAAGTTCAGCGAGAGCGGCTGTGAGATCTTCTTCCAGTCGTTCGGTTCCCCTGAGAACGAATGGACCGGAATCCCGTCGATGAATAACAACATCTGAAGCCATTGAAGCGCTTTTCACATCGAGAATGCGGATGCGAACGACCGCTTCGCTGCCGCCCTCCCAGAGAATGGGCGAACAGTAAAAAACAAGCAGCGGTCCCAGCTCTTCGACGCGCAGGATGATGATTTTATCGTATTTCTCCGGAAGGGCGGATACCAGATTGAAAGCTTCGATATCGGACAGGAGCATTGGATCCCGGCCAGACAGATTTCTCACAATGCCGGTCTTTGCGTAACAGGACTGTTCTTTAAAAAACCGTTCGACAGCCCCCGCAGCTTTTTGTTCCCGAAACTGCATTTCCTTTTGATTCGATCTCCAGGCCGTCCCCCAGAGCACAATTGCATTTTCTTTTTCGGCCTGCCTATCGCACAGAGGCGGTGCCCTGCCGGCGGCATGGATAGAAGATTCAGCCGCCGAACAGCTGGAAAAGAACAGACTGGACAACAGAAGAAATATCAACTGCAATTTCGGCAGAGTCATCATACGTGTATTGCGCCCCGAGCCTGTATTTCTGTCCAATCAAAGTTTTTCTCTGTGAATCGTCCCGCGGCGCTCTTGAGAAAATGCAAAAAAATAATCGACCCCGGGAAAGCTTTCCCGAATATACTCATACGGAATGAAAAGATACTACCTGTTTCCTCTCCTTTTGTTCGCGGCCGCTTTTATTGTAGACAAACAGTTCTATATCGGCGGATTTGAAAGGACTTTTCTGCGCACCGCCTCGTTTATCAACTACGAACACAAGGAAGAGCTGATCGACGAGCTGCGATTCTACCGGGCATCCGGCGGTAAAAAAAAGATACTCGTTCTGTTCGGAAATTCGCGAACCATGACGTTTGACAATGCTTACATTGAATCGCGTTATCCGGGCTGGATTCTCTATAATTTTTCCGTGCCCGGCGGAACATCGGATTATTACTATTATTTCATGACTCAGTTTAAGAAACACGGCATTCGTCCCGACTTCATTTATTTCACCGTCTCGCCGCAGGGATTCAACACGACGCCGTCCATAGCGATGGACGAGGTGATGCTCAACGGGCTGCCTGTGTCCTTTATCACAAAAAATTTCACTCACTACAGCGTGGATGATCTTTCCAATTATTTCGCAAAAAAATCTTTCTGGAATTATCAGTACCGTCCCAAACTTGGATTGATAGTCGAACGGCTTTCCAATGAGTCGCAGATCAGAACGCTTCAGAGATTTCTTTCGACGACTCACACGACGCTGATTCAGAACCGCGGATCCGTGCCGGCTGCCGCGGATTATTCCGCAAGCCAGGATCCGGAGCTGGCGCTGATCAGCGCGAAAAGCACCTGGCGCGATTTTCTGAGTCCCTTTCATCTTTCTCAAAATCAGGTTTATTTTACCGATCGCTGCCTGAAAACAGCGCAGGAGCTGCAGATACCTTCTCTTCTGCTCTGGGCCAGGGTCGGTCCGCATCTGAGACGCTTAAAAAATGAAACGACTGTCGGAAAGACGGCCGATGGAAAAAATCAGACGATACGATCTCTCTGGCAGCCTGTTGTAAATGAGCTGGCCCAGAAGCGCGGCTCGGCGCTGCTGGATATGAACTACGGCGAAACGATCGGCTGCGATCTCTACTACGACGCCAGCCATCTGGCCGCGCAGTGCTTTCCTGATTTCACGGATTACCTGTTCGACTCGATGAAGATTTCTCCGTTCTACCGTCCATGAATACACGTCGCGCAATTTTTCTGACACTGCTGATTCCGGCGGCGGTATATTCAGTTTTCTATTTATTTTCCCGCTTCTACAAACCTTCATCGCTGCCCGACGGCGTATCTTACCGGACAACAGATTTCTCCGTGCGCGGCGAGGACGCCGTTCTCATTCGGGGCGAAGTTTCTTCGCCCGCCATACCGATTGAAATATTGATTTTTGCCGCCGATGAGGCTCTGGACAGGGACTGGAATTCCTCCGCAGTGTCGATGAACACAGGCGAAAAGCTGGCAGATCTCTACGCTTCACGCGGCCGTACCGTTTTTCGTTACGATCAACGTGAAACGGGAGAGAGCGTAAATTCCGGCCGGACTCACCCTGATATTTCCCTTCTCGTCGAGGACCTTATTGTGGTATATCGTTTTGCCGTTTCGCGCAGTAAGGCGGAAGAGAAGCCTGTTCCGATCTCCATCTTCGCGCACGGACTCGGCTGCACGACGGCCATAACGGCGATGACAGAATTTGAGATGCCTGTGAAAACTCTGTATCTGACCGGCTGTCTTTACTCCGGGACTCTTCTGGAAGACTATGGAAAGCGTATCATCAATAAAATGGAGCGTTCCGGCGCGTCGACGGAAGCGCTGAGGCTTGCAGAGCTCGGACTGAACGCCTGGCTCAAACAGATCGTCGCTCTGTCCGATCGAGCCGGAAATCACGACTCAGCGCCGGATATTGACAGGTTGATTCCTCAGGTATCAAACGGCATGGATGAACTTGATTTGAAGGCCTTTCGCAAAGCGCTGTTCTATCTGCAGTCGCCGGAAAAGACAGGCTGGACGATGCAGGCGGCGCGAATTTCATTTTTTTCTCTGCTGGAGAAAATACGAGGCAGAAAAGCAGAAGCGATTGTCCACATAGTCGGCGAATTTGATGAAGAAATACCGCTCGCATCGATTATTCCGGCCTCAAAAAAAGCCCTGGAACTGGAAAAGAGATCCGGACACGGCTACCGATTCTTGATGATAAAACGGACCAATCACTTTTTCCAGGAAGCGGACGGGCGGGCTGCTGGAGACATCCAGATAATGATCGATCGAAAGAACCCTTTTATCGGAACATCGCCCGAGTTCCTGTCTGCTGCCGGTCTGTGACGGACTCTACGCTGTCTGCGATGCCATCCGGACTCGATCCTCAAACGGCGCCTGAATCCGCGTTCGAATCTGTGACAGCAGTGCGCGTATTTCATCCAGGTTCAATTTCTTAACAATTCTCGTGTCGAAAAACTTATCCGCGGCAGCGATCAGTAGACCGATCTCCTCCACCGTCAGCCGGCGAAGCACCGATTTTTTTAGAAGTTTTGCCGCTCGTCTTCTGTTCTCATCATTCAGACGACCCTGTTCCAGAACGCGCTGCGGCGGCCTTCCCATATGCGTGATCAGTCCGCACAGCTGCATGACTTTCAGCAGATAGTATGTGATATCAATTTCATGCGGATAGAATCCGGCCTTTGCGCCGCCCTGGTAGGCATGATGATTGTTGTGCCACCCTTCGCCCAGAGTCACAAACGCAAGCAGCCAGTTGTTGCGGCTTGTATCCCCGGTTACATATCTCTGGTTTCCATACACATGCGAAAGTGAATTGATTGTAAAAGTTCCATGCCAGAGGAATACAGTGCTGATGCCCAGTCCCCAGACAAGCCAGGGAAGTCCGCCGATCAGGAAAAGAGCAATGCCGGCGATCACCGGACCGGCCATGTACCATCGGTCAAGCCACTGGATCTCCGGAAAATCTTTGAAATCTTTCAGTTCCTTCTGTTTGTAGTGCGGGTGATCCTGGACCGTAAAAATCCAGAGCACATGCGACTGCCAGAATCCCTGACGAATCGGGGAGTGCATGTCCTCATCCTGATCTGAATATTTATGATGGTGCCTGTGATGCGAAGCCCACCAGAGGGGCCCCTGCTGTATGCACATTGTTCCCAGCAGCGCCATGCAGAACTGGACAAATCGATTTCGCACAGTAAATCCCCGGTGGCTGAAATAGCGGTGGTAGAATCCTGTAATTGCGAACATCCGCAGAAAATACATGAATGCGGCAACGCCGATCAACGACCAGCGAAAATCCACAAAAAATGCCGCGACGGGCGTGAGATGGAAGAGCAGGAACGGCAGGTTTTCAATCCGTATTTTGCCGTGCCTGGTCGTCCAGAGCGTGAAATTCCAATTTGTATTTCTATTCATTTTTTTCCTATTTTTATTTATTTATAATACATATCGTTAGGGTCCGGCTGTTTCATCTCCAGATTTTGGCCAGATTTCGGACCGGATGCTCCAGGTAATGATCGAAAGCTTTCTCGATCTCATGGATTTTTGTTTCGTACTGACCGAACAGCTGAAAGGTGAGCGGCAGCAGCACCAGAACAATCAATATTCCAAAATAGACAAACAACGATATCAGAGTGTACTCGTTCAGATAGAGCGAAGGATTTTTTGTCAGAAGATATTTCAGAAGAACCGGACTGGATGCAAGCATCAGCGCTGCCGCAAGCAGATGCCACAGACGATACACGGGCGAAGAAATTCGCGCAAAAATCCGTATTTTCAATTCCGCCGGAACGGAACTTTCTGTCATCGATTCGATTCCGGTTTCCACAGCCCGCATGATCTGATATTCCCTGGAACATGCGGCGCATTCTCTCAGATGACGCCTGGCCTCCTGCGTAAGTCCGGCGGTATCCTGCCTTATTTCTTCAATATAGTGCTTCATTTATGAATCCCTCTTGCAATCAGTTTCGCTCGTAAGATCGTTTTCCCTCTATGAATATTCGATTTAAGAGTGCCGGCTTTGATATCGAGTTTTTCCGAAATCTCTCCGTAGCTCATTTTCTCAAAATAATAAAGAATCAGCGGTATTCTGTAATGGTCTTCCAGTTTTAAGAGTTCTTCCTGAATGATTTCAGAAGTATCTGAAAGATCCAGTTCATCGGCGGCCGCCGCTTCTGTGGAGGCGAATTCCTCATCAATAGTCTCAACCGTCATTTTTTTCTCTTTGCGTATGCGGTTGAGGCCCATGTTCATCGCAACAGAATACAGCCAGGTCGAAAATTTTGACCCTCCTTGAAAAGAATCCAATTTTGTATACGCCTGCAGATAAACATCCTGAGCAAAATCCATCGCGTCCTCCCTGTTCCGAAAAAGCCTCAGGCCCAGATTGAAAATACTCTTCGATGTCTCATCGAAAAGTCTCTCGAATTCATCCCGGTTTTTATCCTGGTCAAACATTTAAGATGCCGGGCTCTTTCCGGATGGGAAGGCCTGATTTTCATCACTGGTCCTCCAGTCTTTTTCTTGTCATCGAATAAAAAATCAGCAGTCCGATTCCCGCAAAAAGAGGTATCAGGCCGCCCAGAAGAACATAGGAAAGACCGTTTATGGCGGAAAATAAAATGGTCATGGGCAGACCCACAAACGCGCTCAGACATCCCAGCAGCAGTGTGAAGGATCGAAAATTCTTGCCCGTTGTCGACCGGTACTGGTTTGTGCGTATCAGTTCTTTCTTTATTTTATAGTGCCAGTACAGGAAAAAGAATAGGATGACCGCGCCAAAAATGATTCCGGTCAGCGGAACGAGAGCCAGCAGAATCTGGGCCGGGCCTCCGCTGTACTGGTGAGATTGCTGCTGTAAAGCGGCTGTCAGAAGACGCACTGCCTCCAGCAATTCCGTGTTTGATTGGGTTCCCATGGACAGTAAGAACCGGATTGTTAAGAATGGTTGCAATTTTTTAGGCCTGGGCTCCGTCTGTGCCTCTGGACTGATATGGAAGAAATCAGCATTCACAACCGCACCCTGGGGGAATTTTTCGCCGCTCGTTGCCAGCTCTTCAGGGAAAAGGACGCTCTGCAGTTTAAGGTCCGCGACAGAGTTGTGACAATGACTTATGGAAAACTGCTGGAGACCTCCGAGGCCCTGGCGGAAGGCCTGCGGAAGAAGGGTTTCTCACCTGGTGACAGGGCATTTTTTTTCTGCGAATCGGGACCGGAATTCGCCATTGCTCTTATTGCCGTGCATCTGTGCGGAGGAGTCGATGTCTCCATAAATCCTGATACAGATCCAGATCTTGTCGGATCAGAGATCGAACGTACCGGCTGCAATTTCTGCTTTTTCGATGACGCATCCCAGGCCGATGGAGTTCTCAACGGAATTTCAGCGCATGCCGTTATTCTCACATGGAAAAAAATCAAGAACCCTCATACAACTCTCGCAGACCTGACAGGAATTAAAGGCGGTGTCATCGAAAAGAAAAACAGATCCGTAAATCTGTTCAGAAAACGCATGTCAGAGGACCCCGCCTCTCTGTTCTATCACAGATCGGCACAGATCAATAATCCCGACTGCATTGTGCTCAGTCACTCGGGCATCCTGAGCAATATTCGCTCGATCACCAGCATCGTGTCCACCACGGAACTTGACTCGCTGCAGAGCTGTCTGCCTCTATGGCACTCATCGGGTCGATGCTGGCTCTATTTTGCCCTGCATCACGGCTGCTGTTTTTCTTTTTCAACTACGGCTGATTTTTTCATTCTGATGCAGCGGTTTGCTCCGACTCTCGCCGCCGCTCCTCCCAGGACACTTGTGGATTTCCACAAAAGAATACTGGAAGGCCGTCCGAATGAAAGCGTCTATCAATCTCTGGGACGCCGGGCCTACTTTCTAATGAATCATCTGCTGAATATGGCGCGATCATTTCTTTCCGGACAGATGCCGCGTTATTCCCGGTCACCGGCCTGGCAGGAGAACCTGTTCTTCTTCTATGCTGTCTTTATACTTGTGCTGCTCTCGCCGATCAAATGGGGCGGCGATTTGTTTCTCTCGGATCCCCTGAAAAGAAAACTGGGCGGAAAACTCCGGGCCGTAATGACAGGAGGAGAAATATTTCCGTCTGCGACAGATCATTTTTTTCGCACTCTGGATATACCGGTTCTGGAAGGTTACTGGATGACAGAAGCCTCTCACATTCTGGCCACCCGCGTTCTGGAGTACACAGGTCAGAAAAGCAGAATTTCGGCGGGCACTGTCGGACCCATGCTTCCGGGGACGGAACTGAAACTGATTGA
>VFLI01000080.1 GCA_009885105.1 Spirochaetia bacterium
CATATCGCTCAGGCGGTCCGCCTCACTTTCGATGATTGTCAGATATTCCTTTTTGCTGGCCTCGTCCAATTCA
The DNA here is from genome assembly GCA_009885105.1 of Spirochaetia bacterium. Classification (GTDB taxonomy): domain Bacteria; phylum Spirochaetota; class Leptospiria; order Leptospirales; family Leptonemataceae; genus VFLI01. The sequence continues at coordinate 74 of VFLI01000080.1, forward strand.
AAGTCACGCACCATTTCAGCATAGGCCTTGATGCTGCTGATGGGGTTTTTCAGATCATGAACAATGCCGCCGGCCATCTGCCCGATGACGGAGAATCGTTCCTGTTTCAGCAGGCGCGCAAGCTTCACATGAATGTTTATCCGCGAAAGTAGTTCGTTCCGCGAAAACGGTTTGGCGATAAAATCGTTCCCGCCAGCCGCGTATCCTTCCACGAGAGCGTTTACCTGGTTCCGGGCCGTTAAAAAAATGATGGGCAGCTGATCCAGAGTGTAAATTTCGCGGATCTTTTTCGCTGTATCATATCCGTTCATGCGGGGCATCATCACATCGAGAAGCACCAGGTCAGGCAGAATTATTTTAATAATTTCCAATGCTGTTTCGCCGGATACGGCCTGGATCACTTCAATACCGGCAAGATTCAGATTATTGACGATGACCTGCAGATTGACCGGTTCATCGTCGACCACAAGAATCTTCAAATCCGGCCCGACCCCGGTGATCACTTTCTCACGTCTGTCCCTTTCGCCGGTGTTTCTATCGTCCGCCGAACTGACTTCGATCTGCTTCTGTCGGTGTTGAATTTTATCCGCAGGGACAAGGTCGGAGATTTGCAGTGAGCTGGTTTTTTCCGGTTCTGAGATATTCTTATCAGAAGAAAGTAAAGACGCGGGCATACTCTGGTCCGAGGCGACCGGCAGTGTAAAATAGAGTGTTGAGCCTTTTTGTGGAATCGACTCAGCCCATATTCTGCCGCCGTGCAGTTCCACCAGACTTTTGGTTATGGCAAGTCCGAGACCTGTCCCTCCATACTGCCGTTCAATGGAACCATCAGCCTGTTCGAATGAGTGAAAGATGGAATCCAGTTTATCTGCCGGGATACCGATACCGGTGTCGGATACTGAGACACGCAGAAAGGCATGATCCACTTCGGCGCAGATGACTATCTGCCCTTCATGCGTGAATTTTACCGCATTGTCTATGAGATTAAACAGGATCTGCTGGAGGCGGTTTTCATCGGCAAGGGCAAAAGGCAGACTCTCTGGAATATTATTTACTATTGTAATATTTTTTCCCGAAAGCAGCGGTCTGGACATCATCAGCACCAGATCAGTCAATGAATGTATATCGACCGTTTTATTTTGAAGATTTATTTGATGGTTTTTAAGTTTCGAAAAATCAAGCAAATCATTTACCAGGTTGGCAAGCCTTTTTCCACTGGCGGTGATCATTCTAAGATTGAGTATTGCCTGCGGTCCAAGCTCCCCGGCAGCCCCCTGCGCAAGAGAATCGGCAAGGCCGATAATGCCGTTGAGCGGTGTACGCAGCTCGTGCGAAGTGTTTGCGAGAAACTCGTCTTTAAGTCTGTCAAGCGAAAGAAGCTCGACAGTCAACTCCTCATTTTTTTCAAAAGCTGTTGCGAATCGGCTCGCCAGGACCGCCGATTGGACAAACAGAAACAACACCAGCCCGAAGGAAAGAATGTTCGCATTTGTTATCAGAACAATTTCAAAACTGATGAGAATATCATTTAGAGAGCAGGCGATCAATATGACCACCCCGGCCAGAAGAGCCCGGGAACTTTCCTTTCTTTGAACAACGCATATCACAATTATTGTTAATATATATATTATGGTGATGTAAAGAACATAGGAATAAACAGTCCATATCGGCATCAAATAATCAAAGGGTAGAATGATCAGCAGCGCGGAGGTAAGGATAATTAATATAAAATTAATACCAATTGCGATTCTCGAGACCAAATTCTTAAATAAATGGTAGAGAAAAAGTATGAACAAAAACGGCAGAATAATAATAATGATAGTCTGAAGTGTTTCCTGCAGATGCATACCCATACCTGGAAACAGGCTGTGAAGAATCGACTCCTCCACAAACAGAGTCTGAAAAAGCACCGTCAGACAGAATGCAGAAAAGAACAGGTAGGCCGGATCCGTTCTTCGTAAAAACAGAATCAAGTGATAAATAATCATGAACGATACAATGCCGATCTGAAAGAGCAGGATCCCGTTACTTGTCTGCTTCTGACTGAAAATATCTTCATCCAGTCCGAAGTGCAGGCTTTCCACTATTCCGCTTTTGTAATAGTCCAGATTGGCCACCTGAAAAACAAGGTGTACTTCATCACTTCCAGGTTCAAAAAAAATTACCTGTTTTCTGAGATCGGATTTGAACTCGGCTGGATTGCTGCTGACGATGCCATTTTGATGCATAAGTTTTCCGTTTGCGTAAAATTTGTAAGATGTAAATATATCCTCTAACAATATACCGAAAATCCTGTTCTGTTTTTCCTGAGGGATTTTGATCTTCAGCGAAAAAGTCGCCGCACCATATAATGGAAGATTTGCGTCACCCGGATAGCCTGTCCAGTTCCCGGGAACACCTGCATGCATAGGCGCCGGTACGTCCGCTCGGAGCAGTTCTGCGGGGGAATAGAGTTTGCCCGGGAAAAATTCCCACTCTCCATCGAGCTTGACCGCACCATTTTTTTCAAAATTCCAGGAAGTAAGATCCAGCATCCCGCTGCGGGCTTTCGGCACATCCTGGACACCCGGACGGGCGAGGCATCCGGAGCTGAATAAAGCTGCGGAAATCATCAGTACAACATTGACAAATATATAACAATAGATCTTGAATCCTCTAAGCATACACATCTCCTTCAAAAGTCCTAACCAGCGGCAGCCGTCATTTTTTCACCGGCACTGCCACAACAAACCGCGCGCCCCGTCCTTCCGCCGCCGGGCTTTCGCATGTTACACTTCCGCCATGCGCTTCGACAATCTGCCGGACCATCGCCAGGCCCAGCCCCGTTCCCGCTGCCTTGCCGTGTGTGGCGAATGGTTGGAATAATTTGTCTTCAATCTGGACAGGAATGCCGGGACCGTCATCGGTAAATGTCAGCAGCAGTTTTTCTTCCAGCGAAGCATAAATCGTAAAATTTCCGCCAGGTTCCAGAACTTCACGGGCGTTGTTGGCCAGATTGATGATCACCCGGCGCATGCGGTCCTGATCGATCCTCACCGGGCCGTTTCTGTCGATCTGCCAGTGAAGATGTTTGGAATCAGCATCAAAAACCGGCTTAATGAATTTCGCTACGTCTGCGATATATACTTTCAGATCGACCGATTCTAGATTCAAATGGATCTCACCTTTGACAAAATCGAGTATACTGTGCGCCATATCGCTCAGGCGGTCCGCTTCACTTTCGATGATGGTCAGATATTCCTTTTTGTCTTTATCGTCTAATTCAAAGTCTCGCACCATTTCAGCATAGGCCTTGATGCTGCTGATGGGGTTTTTCAGATCATGAACAATGCCGCCGGCCATCTGCCCGATGACGGAAAATCGTTCCTGTTTCAGAAGGCGCGAAAGCTTCACATGGATATTGATCCGCGAAAGCAGTTCGTTCCTGGAAAAAGGCTTGGCGATAAAATCGTTTCCGCCGGCCGCATATCCTTCGACCAGAGCGTTCACCTGATTGCGGGCTGTCAAAAAAATGATGGGGAGTTTGTCCAGGCTGTATTTTTCACGGATCTTTTTTGCCGTGTCGTATCCGTTCATGCGCGGCATCATCACGTCGAGCAGAACCAGATCCGGTTCATACTCTGCTAGACTTTCGAGGGCTCTTTCGCCGGAAGCAGCCTCAGTGACTTCAATCCCGGCAAGCGTCAGATTGTTGACAATGACCTGTAAATTGACCGGTTCATCGTCGACCACCAGCACTTTCAGATTTGTATCCACATTGGTTATCACCGTTTCACGCCGGTCCTTTTCGCTCAGATATACTTCATCCGTCTCGCTGATCTCAACTCTATTCTGCCGCCGTGGAATCTCTTCTGCCCTGACCAGATTGGATACTCGCACAGCGCTGATCTTATCGGGTTCTGCTGTGGTCAGAGGCGCAGAGTTCTGATCGGCAGCCACTGGCAGGTTGAAATAAAATGTTGAGCCCTGACCCAGAACCGACTCAACCCAGATTCGACCTCCGTGCAGCTCAACCAGACTTTTAGTCACAGCCAGGCCCAGTCCCGTGCCGCCGTACTCCCGTTCGATGGAACCGTCTGCCTGTTCGAAGGATTGAAAGATGGAATGAAGTTTGTCGGCGGGGATGCCGATTCCGGTGTCGGAGATAGAAATCAGGATTTGGGAATTAGGATTCAGGGGTTCATTTTCAATGATAAGCTCTTTATCAAAGAATTGATCATCTTGCCTATTTCTGAAGTCATTTCTAAACTCTGGGCGCAACTCACTTTTTCCAGGTATGCCAATTTTTCCGCTATCAGAAGCTGCGTTTCCAGTTCGTACAGAGAGCCTTTTGAAATTCGCAAGAATCGTATATAATCTTTTGTAGATCCTCGACCCCAACCCTCGGCTATGTTGGACGGTATCGATGTTACGGCCCTCCTCATTTGCTGTGTAAGTATAAACTGTTCTACCCTCGGAAACTTTTTGGTTTCTCCCTAAACCCTGAATCCCAACTCCAGAATCCTTCCCCGCAATTCCTGCTTCCTGAATCCTGGCTCCTAATTCCACTTTCCCTTCGTGTGTAAATTTAATCGCATTTCCGATCAAATTGAAAAATATTTGCTGCAGCCGGTTTTCATCGGCCCAGGCGAGCGGAATGTTTTCGTGAATGTTGTTTTCTAAAGTAATAGCTTTATCTGATAGCAAGGATCGCGAGAGAGTCAGCACGACATCGGCCAGGGAACGGATGTCCACGCCTCTGCGCTGGAGATTGATTTCGTGATTTCTAAGTTTGGAAAAATCGAGTATATCATTGACCAGGTTCGCCAGACGTTTGCCGCTGGCGGTGATCATTCTTAGATTCGCATTGGCCTTTAGTCCGAGCTCTCCGGCCGCTCCCTGTGACAGCGATTCGGCCAGACCGATGATGCCGTTGAGCGGCGTGCGAAGTTCATGCGATGTGTTGGCCAGGAAGTCGTCTTTGAGGCTTTCCAGGCGGGTGAGATCTGCATTTTTTACCTCCAGTTCACTGGAGAGCTCTGCCACCCGGTTGAAAGATTTCGAGAATCGAATGGACAGCAAGAATGCCTGCAAAAAAATAAATGTGATAAAACCGAAAATAACAAATGCGCCGGTATTTATGATTCTCTGATAGTAAAGAATATCATTTACAGTTGCCGAGAACAGAATTAGCCAGGCCAGGAGAAACAATCTGCTGCCCTCCCGATTCCGGATGACTGCCAGAATGACGAGTCCAATCAAGTATAGTCCGCTCACAACCGTGAAGAGCTGAAACCAGATGTGATGCCGGCTGAAGAGTATCGAAGGAACTGCAATGCAAAATATGGAAAAAGAGCCTGAAACCAGGAACATCAAAACGAGCGCTCCCCGTTTGATCTCCCCGGGGAACAGAGAGTAACTGTAGAGCCCAAACAGGGCAAAACCTATATAGAATGTTAAATATTCTATTTTGTATAGTATCCAGTGGTATTCGGACGGCGACCTATTATAGAGAAATTCGGAGCCGACAAGCGTCGACCACAACGTTAAGACCAGTGCAACAACTCCAAACCACAGCGGCGAAACATCCTGGCGGCGGATGATGTACAGGCCCAGATGATACAGGCCCATGATGAACAGGATGCCGATCATGATGCATTCAACCAAAGCGTTGTCGTAGTATTCCTTCTGCAGACGATGGAATCCGCCGATTGCAATCGGGCGTATCATCCCTCCTTCCGAATACTGAAAATTGGACACGCGTATGAGAATATTCAGAGTCCCGTCTTTCTGCGAAACCGGAACGATCCGGATCACGTTGGCAAAAATTGAATTCGAATCGTCTGTGCCAACCTTCCCTTCCTTATAGAATTCACCGCCGTCTGTTTCCAGTTCATAGGAACTGCTTATAAACTTTAAGCGAAGACCCAATTGATCGGAGAGAGATTTCTTGACTAAAATCGTCAGTCTGTACGTGGCATACCCTGTGGCGCCAGCCTGTCGCCCATCCACAGTATAATCGTCCCACTTTCCAGGAACTGATATTATGCCGCCAGGCTCCGGCCTGTTTTTCAAATCCTCCGCCGTTAATAACTCTTTCCAATAAAAATGCCAGTCTCCGTCGAGCTGGACCGGGCCGTCTTTTTCAAAGTCCCAGTTTCTTAGATCAATGACACCGTTTACAGCGCGCGGCGGCGTTTTTCCAACGGCGGCCGGTTGCCTGGCGCAGGAAAGAATGCTGACGAGTAAAATAAAAGTCACACAAAGAATTTTTGCCACAGAGATCACTGAGCGCGCAGAGATTATTTTTCTGTTATTAATTCTTTTCTTTTTCGTGTTCATAGAAATCCGCATTTCACTTAACCGGCAATCTCACCGTAAACTCGCTGCCCCTGCCAGGTTCGCTGTTAACGCCAATTGTCCCGCCATGCATCTCGATGATCTTTTTTGCCAGAAACAAACCCACACCGACACCGCTCACCTCGTAGGTGTCGGAACTGTCCACCCGATAGAATCTATCAAATATCAAAGGCAGTTGATCGGCCGCTATACCGACACCCGTATCTGCGATAGTAATTTTGATCATGGTGTTATCGTTCTCCACATCAATTATGATCTCACCATTTTCCCTATTGTAAATGACTGCGTTCTTAATGACGGCATGGATTGCTTTTGACAGGAGTTTTCTGTCAGCCTGAATTTTTCCAGCATTCGTCGTATTTTTCCGGACAGAAATATTCCTTTCTCTCATATTTTTGCTTAATATATCAATATTTTCAGTTATAATTTCTTGAATGTCTGTTTTCGATCGTGACATGTCGAGAGCCGTTTCCATTCTGGTCAGCAGCATCAAATCATCAACATATCCGATCAATTTTTCGCTGCTGGCGAATATTTCTCTTCCATAATCTTTCATATCCGCCGGGTTATCGCAATTTTCAAACATCTCGCCATAGGCATGGATGGCAGTCAACGGAGTGCGCAGTTCATGGGACAGATTGGCTAAAAATTCGTCTTTCACACGGGCCAGCTTCGCAAGTTCCAGAGACTGTTTCTCGACCGTATTGAATGCGATGGAGAATCTGCGCGAAAGAAGGTACGACTGCAAAAATATAAAAGCGATAAAGCCAATTTGAAAATAAACGCCCGTATTTATTGTGCGTTTGTTGTTCAGTATATCATTGATGACAGCGGCAAAGAACAGCATCCAGGCCGAAAGAAATAATACACTGCCTTCTCGTTTCCGTAAAATGGCGAATGCGATTCTGACAATCGTGTACAGGCCAATCACGAACATGAAAATCTCAAACCAGAGCAAGGTTCGGGTATAAATGATTGAAGGAGCAAATATCACAGGGAGAGAGAAAAGGAAAGATATCGCTATGATCAGTTGAATAAATGTCAGACGAAATTCACGGGGAAACAGCCCGCGCATATACATGGCAAAAATAGGCACGGCCAGATAGAGTGTTAAATATTCAATTTTATATAATAGCCAGTGGATATCGGCCGGAAAGACATTGTATAAGAATGCGGAACTGGTTAATGCTGAGCGCAGCGCCAGTATTATAGAAAATAATCCGAACCACAATGGGGATGTATGCTTGCGACGGATAAAATAGAGTCCAAGATGGTAAATCCCCATGATGCCCAGAATCCCAATCAGACTCCATTCAATGCTTGCCTGCTTCATTTCTAATTGCTTCAACTGGCGCAAAGATCCGATCAGCAGGGGATCGCGCAGGCCGCCCTCCCGGGACTGGTAATTAGACTGGCGAAGAACCAGTTCAGCCGAATTTGAATTTAATGGAAGATTGACATTTCTGAAAGCCTTGGACAGCATAGAACTGGAAGAATCCGTTCCCACTTTTCCATTCTGACATATTAATTTCCCGTTAATTTCCAATTCATACGCGGATCGAATTGATTGTATGCGAAGACCCATCTGATCCGGCAAGCTATCGGCAAGCAGTATTTTCAAACGATAGGTTGCGTATCCTGTGGAGCCGATTTTCTGGCCATTTACTGAAAAATCATTCCATATGCCCGGAACAGTGATATTTTCGTAAGCTTGATTTTCTTTTATGTCCACAGACTGCAGCAACTCTTTCCAGTAAAACTCCCATTCCCCGTCAAGTTTTACCGGGCCGTCTTTTTCAAAGTCCCAGTCCCTGAGGTCGATCACACCGTTTACTGCGCGCGGCGGCGTTTTTCCGCTGGCGTCCGGCTGTTTGGCGCAGGAAAAAATGACGGCGCAAAACATGAAAAAAACGCAAAGAGTCTTTACCGCAGAGGTCACAGAATGCTCAGGGATTTTGTTTGTTTTAATTTTTGTAGTCATATGATTCCACCTTCACCCAACCGGCAACACCACCGTAAATCGCGCGCCCCTGCCATCCATCACCGGACTTTTGCAAGTAACAGTTCCGCCATGCGCTTCTACAATCTGTTTTACCATAGCAAGTCCCAGCCCTGTGCCGGACGATTTGCCGTGAGACGCAAAAGGTTGAAATAGTTTATCTTTAATTTCTGAAGGTATTCCCGGGCCGTCATCGGTAAATGTCAGAATTAATGTGTCCGCAAGCGCCGCTTGGATCGTAAAATTCCCTCCCTCAGGCAGAACTTCGCGGGCGTTGTTTGCCAGATTGATGATCACACGCCGCATTCTGTCCTGGTCGATTTTCACAGGGCCGCTGCCGGTAGTCCGCCATTGAATATGTTTGGAATCATAGTCGAATACGGGCTTAATGAATTTGGCCGCTTCATCGATATACTTGTGAATGTCGACCTCTTCCCGGTTTAATTTTATGTCCCCTTTAACAAAATCAAGGATTGAGTGTGCCATATCATCCAAACGGTCGGCTTCGTTTATAATATTTACGAGATATTCCTTCCGCTTCTCCATACCGGAATCAATCTCATTGGCCATTTCCGCATACGCCTTAATAATCGTGATCGGGTTTTTCAGATCGTGCACAATACCGCCGGCCATTTGACCGATTGCCGAGAATTTTTCATTCTTCAGCTTTTCATCCACCAGACGTGCGTTCTCAATGGAGATGGCTGCCTGCGTTGACAAGAGCCGCAAAATCTCCTGCCTTTCCGGCGTGAAGGCATTTGTCGTCAGGTTGTTCTCAAGATAAACAATTCCGGATACCTTTCCCTTGTATGTTACTGGTCCGCAGAGAATTGACTTCGGCTTGTTTTTTTCCACATAAGGGTCGCCTGCAAACTTGGCCATATCCGCGGCGCTGTTTAATACGACAGTAGTTTTACTCTTGTTGACAAAATTTACTATCGAACTGGAAAGATTCTCATTGTCATCAAGCTCTGCCGACTCGAGAGTCCGGATTGGTTCACCGATGAAAGCTTCTGCTTCTATATAAAGCTTGCCGTCGGTCTTGTCCGTAAGCATAAGAAAACACCTTTGCGCGCCGGCAGTCTCGAGCAGCATCTTCATCATCTTTTCCAGCAATTTTTTAAGATCCATTTCACTGGAAAGGGCCTGCGCCGCCTTCATCAACGTGGATAAATCCAGGGTTTCTGTACTGCTGCTCGTAGAGGTGTCGGTTGCATCAGATTCATTTGAGCTTTCCCTGTTCTTTCCCAAGCCGGTCTCTCTTGATGCTTTTTTCAGCATGTGAGGATATTTTTCCTTGAGCTGCTTTACTTTTGCGGCAGCCCCCCATTTTGAATAACAGGTAATTGCCGACTGAATATGCATTCCGGCATAGATTTCATTATCAATGCCCACAAAAAATCTGGCGGCACATTCATGGGCCATAGCTTCTTCATGCAGGAACATATTTTCTCTGGCGCATACAATTGATCTGTGATAATATTCTATCGCTTTTTGATGCCTGCCCAGCACACGCATCCGCTCCGCTTCCACTAGATAGTATTTGTTGGACTGATTTGCAGGACTGTGGAGCATCCAGCTCTTTATTTTTTTCTGGTTTCGCGAAACTCTAATCAAAGCCTTTCTTTTCTGATACCATGTGGAGGAATTATACAGCGCCAGGCGTGTAAGTGAGTCGTAAAAATAATATAATGATAACTGGTAGGTTGCCTGTCTGGAATCTAAATGACTTTCACTGAGTTTTGAATTTTCGGCCGCCCTGGAATATTCATTAAATAAATAACAAAGAAGTAATTTATTTATGTAAAGTATCCCCATCCCTGTTTTATCGTTTGCCTGCCTGTGAAGAGGAAGCATCTCTTCCTCATTATAAATTCTGCCCGTCAATGTATATGGCACGGGATATTTGCCGGACAAGTTTTCAAATATTTGAAGATAGATGCAGATAACCTGAAACTGGGATTTCTGCTTTATTTTTTCTACTACATCACTGAGCTTTTGTATATCACGTTCCAATCCTGATATTTCTTCGCCGGAATAAAAACGGATTTCACTGATTACCATTGCGGAATATGCAACCCACTCCAATTCGCCGACTTCCAATCCCTTGCGGAAGCAACTGTACAGAGGTTCGACAGTCCGCGTGACATGCTCCTTCCAGTGTCTGACAAATGTATGCATCACAAAATGAGTCCGCGGCATCTGTTCCTGAACATTCATCCGCTCCAGCAGGTCCAAGCCGATTCGGCCGAAAAAGGAGCCGGAGTCGATTTGATTCAGAGAACATAGAATCAGTCCATATGCGGTATAGGAGGACGGGGATTCAGAGCTGTTTCCATATTTCAAGGTTATTTCAATCAATTTGAAAACACTGAGAGGCAACAGGTTCGGCTTTGCCCAGTACGCGGGAGGGGTTATTGCTGCAATCAGTCGTATTGCGCCGTGCATGAATGGATTCGACATGCCGGGAAGTCCGAGCAGCTTTTTGTCATCCTTTCCCATAAGCCGGAGTTTTATTTTGATAAGATCCATTAGAATATGGATCAAACCCGGCTTGTTTGGAAATCTGATACCAAATAATCTAAGATACTTTACCCCTGTATTGATTGCCTCAAGCAGTTTGTACTGCGCGGCAAGAGCGTGAACATGTATCTCGAAAATTCCTGCTTTTTCGGCGAGCGACTCCGCATGGTTCAGAACTGTTTCGCAGAACTTTTCCATCTCCTCATATCTGGCGCCAAGATAGGCAGATTCGGCGGCGCCGGAATGGAGCGACAGCGTAAGACGGTATTCTTTCTCCCAGCAGTCTTCCTTTTTGTTCGCATCAGAAGCAGATATCGATCGGCTGCTTTGAAGCATCTCAATGCCGGTCTTAAAGTACGATAATGCGGAATCATAAGCAGCAGAGGCCTTTGCTTTATTGCCCGCACGAAGATTGAGCCGGGACAGGTCAACTCTTTGCTGCTCCGCGAATAACAATTCTTTTCCGCCATTGAGCTGATCTACGATGTAAAGGATTTTTTCCTGGAGATCCTCTTCCCGGGTTGAATCCAGCAGGTAATTTCCAATGAGGTAATGCAGGGACGCTTTTTCATTTTCAGAAACGATGGAATAGGCCGCCTCCTGGATTCGATCGTGCTGAAAGCTGTAAATATTGTCCTGAATTCTCAGTATCCCTTCGCGGACAGCATAGGAAATCTCTTTCAGGGTTTCGTCGATAGAATGATTGTAAATTATTGAAATGATCTCAAGATCAAAACTGTTTCCGATACAGGCGCATATCTTCAATATTGTCCTGGTTTCCCGCGGAAGTTCTGTCATTTTTTTAGCGAGCAGCTCAACTACATTATCGGTGATGTTCGTAGCCGCGATTTTTTGGATATCCCATTGCCAGCCGGAAAGCCCTTCCAGTTGAAGGAGATTATCCTTATGCAGACTCCGCATGAACTCCTTCACGAAAAAAGGATTCCCGTTGGTTTTACTGTGAACAATTTCTGCCAGACCAAGTGTGTCCTCTTTTCTTCGTCTTAAAAAGTGAAAAATCATCTCATTGACATTTGAACAGTCGAGCACATCCAGATGAATGGAGCGAATGGGTACCCCGGTTTCTTTTATCTTCGCCAGCGACATCATCAACGGGTGTGATTCGCTCACTTCATTGTCTCTGAAAGTTTCGATGATTAAGAAATTATGAATCTCCTTATCCGTAATTATCAAATTTATTAGATTGAGACTTGCCATGTCTGCCCACTGCAGATCGTCAAGAAAAAGCACTATGGGATGCTCCTCGGCCGCCAGAAGTCCCGCGAAGCTTCCGAACACATGGTTGAATCTGTTCTGATTCTGCTCCGGACCCAGCTCCGGTATCTTTGGCTGCTCTCCGATTATCAGTTCAATTTCCGGAATCACGTCGGTTATTACTCTTCCATTGGGGCCGAGCGTCCTGGAGAGCTCTTCTTTCCACTGATCGATTCGTTCGTTGCCCTCGGAAAGAATCTGGTTCACAAGCCCCTGAAAAGCCTGGATGATGGCGCTGTAAGGCACATCCCTTCTGAACTGCCCGAATTTACCGGAAATGAAATATCCTTTTCTTGAATAGATAGCTTTCTGCGCTTCATGGATCAAAGCTGATTTCCCGATTCCCGGGTTTCCGGAAACGAGCAGTATCTCATTTCGTCCGCCGGATGAACAGGCCCTGTCGATGGTTTTCAATAAATGCTCGATTTCTTTTTCCCTGCCGATCAGTGTCTGAGGAAAAATAAACATGGGTGAGATATCATTTTTCCCGGGTTCAAAATCTGTGATTTTTCCTGTGCTCTCAATCTGATTGAGACACTCCTGTAAATCGCTCATCAGGCCGAAACAGTTCTGGTATCTCTCTTCAGGCATTTTAGCCAGTAATTTGGCGACGATGTCCGAGATGATTTTTGGGACGGATTGATTCCTTTCGCAAAGCGGCTTTTCAGTTTTCGCTATGTGATGATGAATAATTTCCAGCGGATCGTCTGATTTGAACGGGACTTTTCCCGTCAGCATCTCATAGAAGGTTATGCCCAGAGAATACATATCGGTTCTGTAATCCATCTGGCGGTTCATTCGGCCTGTCTGCTCAGGCGACATGTAGGCAAGCGTCCCCTGGACCACGGCAGGGTTATGGATTTCAAAGTTTTCGCGAGTTATTTCATTTGCTATCCCAAAATCGACTATTCTAAGCTCTTTTGTTTCTGTATTGAACAGTATATTATTCGGTTTTATATCTTTATGAACTATATTTTCTCTGTGAATGTGTCCGACAGCTTCGGCGCATTTAACGGCGATTTTCAAAAACAGTCGTATACTGAATTTTTTCCCGACCAGAATTTGTTTCAGCGATTGTCCGTTGAAGTCTTCCAGTACGAGAGCAATTTTACCTTCGTATTCTAAAATATCATAGGTTTTTATTACTCCCTTGATATCCAGCTTCTTGATTATTTCATACTCATTCTTGAACCTGGCAATATCCGAAGGCGTTGGATTGGCAGATTTTAATTCTTTGATAATATATGTTCTCTGGTCGTTTTCCCTGCTTGCCCTGTAGATATAAGAGCCTCTTGTTTCATCAATTTTTTCCGTTATGTTATAATTTGATATTCTTTTCATTTTGATCCATAAGTTTATGTAATTAACATTATTTGCATAGTATTTATTTCACCGGCAATTCCACCATGAACTCGCTCCCCCGGCCCAATTCGCTTTTCACTCCGATAGTTCCGCCATGCATTTCGATAATTTTTTGCGCCAGAAACAATCCCACGCCGACGCCGCTCACCTCGTACGTGTCTGAACTGTCCACCCGATAGAATCTATCAAATATCAAAGGCAGATGCCCGGCCGCTATACCGATACCCGTATCCGTAACATTAATTTTCATCATGTTGTTATCATTCTGGGCAGCGATGACAACCGTGCCATTTTCCTTATTGTAAACGACTGCGTTTTTAATGATGGCATGGATAGCTTTTGACAGATATTTTTTGTTGGCCTGAATCTCCGGGACACTGCCGGCAAGATTCAGTATCGAAATATTTTTCTCATTTGCAAGTTTGCTTAATTTATCAATATTTTCAGCTATAATTTCTTTAATGTCAGTCTCCGAACTGGACATGTCGATATCCGATTCCATTCTGGTAAGCAGCATCAAATCATCTATATAGCTGATCAACTTTTCGCTGTTAGAATATATTTCCCTGCCATACTCTTTCATATCCGCCGGGTCATCGTTATGTTCAAACATTTCGCCGTAGGCATAAATGGCAGTCAACGGGGTGCGCAGCTCATGGGACAGGTTGGCCAGAAATTCGTCCTTGACATTGGCCAGCCGAGTAAGTTCCAGAGACTGCTTCTCTACGGTGGTGAAAGCGTTAGAAAATTTACGCGAAAGCAGATACGACTGCAGGAAAATAAAGGCAATAAAGCCCTCGAACAGATAAACACCAGTATTGAGGACATGATGAGTAGTCAGAACATCATTGACGAATGTCGCAAAAAACAACACCAGGGCGGTGAGAAATAATACGCTGCCTTCCCGTTTGCGTATCACGGCAAAAATAATAACGAAAATCGTGTATAATCCGGAGATAAATGTGAAAATTTCAAAACCGAGCAATGATCGTGTATACAGGATCGGCGGCGCGATAACAACAAAAAGAGAAAACAGTATGGAAATTACGATTATCAGTCGCAAAATAATTGTGCGAAATTCTACCGGAAAGAGCCTGTTTATATACAGAACAAAAAATGGTATGGCAAGATAAAATGATAAATAATCAATCTTGAGTATCAGCCACTGGATATCAGCGGGAGTAATGTTATATATGTAAGCAGCGCCCACCAGTGTTGAGCGCAAGGCCAATATAAGAGAAAATATTCCAAACCAGAGGGGAGACGTATCTTTGCGACGAATGAAAAATAAACCAAGGTGGTAAAATCCAATGATACCTAAAATTCCAATCAGGAGCCATGAGATATTCGCCTGGTCTAATTCTTCCTGTTGTAAACGAACCAGCGGTCCCACTGTTACAGGATTGATCAGGCCGCCCTCACTGTAGTGGTAATTGGAAACACGAAGTACTATGTCGAACAAATTTGAATTCAAAGGAAGAGGGATTATGCAATGATTCTTTGCCAACAGGGAGTCGGTAACATCTCTGCCCACTTTCCCAATTTGATTTATTATCTTCCCATTGATCTCCAATTCATATGCAGATTGAACAGCCAGTGACGGTATGCGCAGGCCCAGTTGATTCGGCAACGCTTCCGGCAGCAGAACCTTCAGTCGATAGGTTGCAAATCCGCCGGCGCCGATTCTTTGACCGTTTACAACAAGATCATCCCATTCGCCTGGCGTTGTGATTATTTCGTGGCCTTGATTTTCTTTTAAATCCGCAGATTTTAATAATTGTTTCCAATAAAACATCCAACCGCCATTAAGCTGCACCGGGCCGTCCTTTTCGAAATCCCAGAGCGTAAGGTCGATCACACCATCCACTGCGCGCGGCGATATTTTCCCGCTGAAGGCCGGCTGTTTGGCGCATGAAGAGATGCTGAGGGCCAAAATTAAGAATGCACTAATAGTTTTTACCACAGAGGACACAGAGAGCTCAGGGATTTTGTATTTGACGCTGATATGTTTTGCAATCATAGAATTTCCACCTTCATCTAACTGGCATCTCCACCACA
The DNA here is from genome assembly GCA_009885105.1 of Spirochaetia bacterium. Classification (GTDB taxonomy): domain Bacteria; phylum Spirochaetota; class Leptospiria; order Leptospirales; family Leptonemataceae; genus VFLI01. The sequence continues at coordinate 15,630 of VFLI01000080.1, forward strand.
AATCGCGCGCCTCTTCCATCAACCGCCGGGCTTTCGCATGTTACACTTCCGCCATGCGCTTCGACAATCTGTCTGACCATCGCAAGGCCCAGCCCCGTTCCTGAAGATTTGCCGTGCGTGGCAAAAGGCTGAAATAATTTATCTTTAATCTCAAGCGGAATACCCGGGCCGTCATCGGTAAACTGCAGAATTAATTTATCCGAAAGCGCCGCATGGATCGTAAAATTCCCGCCAGGTTCCAGAACTTCACGGGCGTTGTTGGCCAGATTGATGATCACCCGGCG
>VFLI01000006.1 GCA_009885105.1 Spirochaetia bacterium
CCGTCCGTTTATCACTTTGTAACCGAAAGGGGGATTATGAAAACGGTAATTGTCGCCCGCCCGACCTCTACCCTTCGTTCGACTTACTCCCGCTTCACGGAGTTTCTTTAAAATAAATTGCTTGGAAACACCAATGTCCTCGGCAATCTGGGCAGCGGAGAGATTACTTTTCATGTAGCGGCGGGCAACTGCAAAGTTATCCGATTGCTTCGGAGCGACTGAGAACCCAATGAAATCAGCCAAAAGTGGGCGAAAATCCGGATGGTTCGCGCAGGCCTCCGCCGTCTCCACATTCATTTTTCTCCTGCCAGGCAGGCAATAATGGCTCAAACCGGAATCGCCTTTACAGGGAGAATTCCGGTTTTCCCGATAAATTTTGTTTGACATACCATCCAACCTGCGATGCTGATTCATAGCCGACCGCTGTCCAGTCCTTGATATTGACCGGTCCGGAACCGTAAATAATAGCAATAACGTCGGGAAAAGTTCCCGGCCTCAACAATCAGAAGCAGAAGAAAAATGAAGGATATTCGAAAAGCTCTCAACGACCTTCTGGTTATTTCCATGAATACCGATCAAATGAACCATCTCGGACGGGATGTGGATCCGAATTTCGATATGGCCCGAGTCTCCGGATTCGGGGAAAAGATCGTAATTCCCCGCAAGGTGGCCGCTGACTGCATCCTCAGCTATTTTGCCTCGGAAGAGAAACTGCTTGAATTCATTGCATACATGATATCCCGAAACGGCCAGGGCGCGAGCGGAGGAGTGATTCGGTTAAAGGGCTCGGAACGTCTTCTGGAAATGCTACGGGAAAATAAATGGATCTACGATCCTCGTATGGCCAGATTCCACAGGGATCAGTCGGAGACAAAGACCTCGGGATGGGGCTTCATGAAACAGGGAGAGGACTATTCCCTGGCATTCTGCAGCATCGATATCGTTTCCAGTTCGGAACTCGTGAAAACCAATGTGAAAGTCGACGTGGAAACAACCCTCAAGCGGCTGCGTCTTTACGTGCAGAGCAAGGTCAATTCCTGGAACGGCCGCATCTGGTTCTGGTACGGAGACGGGGGTCTGGCGGCGTTTTACGGCGAATCATCGGTATCTCAGGCCGTTCTGTCGATGATCACGACTCTGTCCTATCTTCCTGTTTTTAATATTTCGGAGAATGAGCTTCGGCCGGAAAGCGATATCAAACTGCGTGTGGGCATACACTACGGCACAGTGGAATATGCCGGGGACACGGGCAAAATGTCCAGCCCGGATTTGAAGTTGTCCCAGGAAATAGAAAAATACTGCGCGGATGCCAACACAATTGCCATATCGGAAGCTGCATTGAACCTGCTTCAGCAGGAAATCAGGTCCAGGTTCGTCAGCGCTGCCGACTTCAATTCAATGAAAACGTATAAATATTATCCGTGAGATACTATGGAATTACTGATAGTTGACAATGACACTGGAATTAACGATTACTATTTGAGACTTCTCGAATCCGAGTTTCGCAATGTGAAAGTCAAATTTGCTGCGGGAGCCAATAAGGCCCTTGAATTTCTGGCGATGAGCAGCTGCGATCTTGTGATCACAGACACAAGAGTCGGAGAAATGAGTGTCTTTGAATTTCTGGAAAATCTTACAACGAGAAAAATTCCCGCCGTGGTCGTCTCTTCAGAGGTTTCGGAGCGGCTTATAGTGGAATGTCTTCGCGCCGGCGCGCTGGATTTTGTCGCGAAAAGCAATATCAAGCTGGGGCACCTTCCGGTCGTCCTGATGCGCGCGCTTCTGGAAGCCGACCGCTGGATGCATATTCAGGAATATTCGGAGACGAAACCGCACCGTCCTGAATATTTAAAAATAAATCAAAAAATAATAAAATCGATCAATGACGAAAAAGCGGAAGCAAACAGGCGGCTGATATCGCAGGGAATGATGACAGGTTCTCAAGTAGATCTGATCGACGGCGAAAATTATTTTATTGTGTATCTCTATCTTGTTCTGCAGATTCCTGCCGCTCTGATAAACATCATGGACCAGAGAAAATTCCTTTCGTTGAAAGGTACGATTCTCGACAGGATAACGGAAATTCCCTCGAAATACGGAGGGTCTCTGTGGACAAGAAAAGAGGACGGGTGCTTTTTTGCATTCCCCGGAGAAGCGTATATACAATCGATTTTGACCGCGCTCGAAATCCGGGCGATGATGAATATATTCAATGCGACTATTGAAAATCTGCCGGAACCGATCGGGGCCAATATAGGAATATCCGCAGGTTCCACAGTATACCGCGAAAACAAATCGGGAATCTTCAGCGAAGCGCTGAATCTCTGCGCGCATATGGCCTACTACAACGGAGAGAATAACGGGATAATGATCGGCGGAGAAATTTATGAAAAAATCGGCGCCCGCGCTATGAAGTATTTCTTTAAATCCCCGGATTTTGAAGGCCGGCCGGCCTTTAAGTACGAACCTGTGGCGTAGGGAGAGCAGGATTATTTCTGCTCAGCAGATACTCCCCGCCGATTGTTCCGTCAGGGAACAGATTGATGCTGCGGCAGGAGGCTCGGTCAAAATCCCAGTATGTGACTTCCATCCCTGAGATGTCGTATACCGGATTCCCTCGGAAAAAAACTGAAGGCTTATTTCCTTTCAGTACATTCCAGGAGCGAGTTTCGCCGTACAGTCTGCGAAGAACAGCTCTTTTGATTCCGATACGCCGCAGATTCTCCAGAAATGATTCAATTTCTCCGATATTGTGCTCGTTTATCACGCAGCTCACCTTTATCGGGATTTTTGCCAGTGCCGCAATTTTTTCCAGATTTGGGACGTTTCGCGAACCCATCATCCGAAAGTAAGTTTCCGGATTGAAAGAAGGAAAGGAGAGACAGGCGCGGTCGTATGAATTGAAAATCTCAATCTTTCGCAGGACAAGCGCTCCGTTCGTGTGCAATGAAATCCGGGCCAGAGGAATTTCTTTTCGCAGCATTGAGAGAAGTTCCCGTTCGTATCGGTAAATCTGCGGGTCTGTTGTCGTTCCGGTAAATACAATTTCACGGATGTTCAATCTCTGAATTTCTGTAATGAATGAGTTAATATTTCGCGGCGGGAAAATGTTTAGATTTTCCTGGTTTCTCTCCGCCGGCAATTCTTTGCCGATGCAGAAGGGACAGGTTCGGTTGCACCGGCCCGCAAACAGGATATTGGCAAAGTCATATTCCGCGGGTATGGCCATATCCGTGAGCAGAGCAGATTTATCGGAGGATACATTCATATTCAGTCTCCCTCAGAGACTCGCCCGTCGAGCCGGGGGAGACGCTGTTCTCGTCCTGCTTCCCGATCAGATATTCCTTCACCGAAGGAGCGAAAAAAAGGGCGATGGTTCCGTTGAAATGCGATGCGCCTTTTTTCGTGAGGGCCAGAGAATTCTTCTGCGCGCCGATTTCAATGCCGTTGCCGGATTCGGTGTAATGCATTAGATTTTCGGCCAGTGCAAACTTTGTTTCGTCCGGATACGCCTCTTCCAGAGTCAGGCCGAATTTTTCCAGAAAGGCCGCGGTGTTGATTTCTCCAAAATACAGACTCACGGCGGCCATTTTTGCGGTCATCTGCGCAAGAGGCAGATCGTACACATCCTGAACCGGCAGACTGCCGTTCTGGATGCTCCTGGCATAGGGATGAATTTTTTTACCGGCCGATCCGTCATTGTAGGATATTGTAGAATTCGTCATAGTCTGCGCGCCCAGTCCCAGACCGAGATAGGGCATTCCCAGAATAACGCGACGGGTCAGATACGCGCTGGTACCCGCATGATTGCTTATTTTCGAATATGTGTTCTTGCCGGGATTCGCCAGATAGCCTTCCCGTGTGAGTATTTCAGCGGCGAGGGACAGCTGGTCACGCACATCATCCAGCCGAACATTTGCCGCCTGTGAGCTTATGCGCGTCAGTTTGTAGCGCATTCTGTAGAGCGTGATGAAGTCTGGATTCAGACGAATTGCCTGGCGCAGTGTTTCCTCCCAGGACAGAAGCGACTGACCGGCAAAACCGTACATCAGATCCACGTTGAATTTCTCAAAACCGGCGCGGCGGATATTGTCGCGGGCTCGAAAATGATGCTCCAGTCCGTTGGAATCGCGGCCGAGAGCGCGAAGCAGATCCGGCTGCACAACCTGGATTCCCATGCTGATTCTGCGGATTCCGCAGTCGTGATAGAGCCTCATTTTATCCGGATCGGCGGCTGCGATCCGCGGCGTGGTTTCAATGCTGATTTCAAATCCAGACTGGCAGTCGAATCGCTTCATTACTTCTTCCACATGCCGCGCGATGAGTTTTCCCTCCACAAAGGAAGGCGTGCCCCCTCCAATATCAAAACCGTGCAGCCTTCTGCCGCCGAGCAATGCTGTGTACATTTTCAATTCGCGCGAGAGCAGCTCCATGTATTCCGAAGACCGCTGCAGTTCGTCCCGGGAGACGACAGTGTATTCGCAGAAATAGCAACGGGTCTCGCAGAAAGGGATATGCGAATACAGCGCAAAATCCTGAATTCGCTCAATCGCCGCAGTCTGCAGTTTTCGTTTTTCGTGTTCGTCTGATCTGTACGGCTTCCAGACGATTCTGTGGGCGATGGGATAGGCCGTGTTGGAAATATGGTGGTTCCTTTCTCCGGCCGCGAATACCTCAGCGGGATCGTGCTTTGTACGGTCCGATTCGGAAAGATCGCTCCAGATCATGGCGTTACTACAGCGCAGTGTATTCCCGCCTGACTGAGGATACGAGAGGCCAGGTAGGCGCGGCGTCCCGTGGCGCTCACGCAGGCAACTTTTTCGGCGCCGGATTTCTTGAAAGCCTCCCGTACACGATCGAGCGAAGACCTCAAATTTTCAAGCGGGATGTGAAGCTGCTGCGCATCGCCGGGGGCTTTCTGCGATGTATGGAGAGTCAGATACTTTCCCGGATTTTTCAACATTTCTTCCGCATCTATGGATTCACCCAGGCCGGAGAGACTCTGCTTTGCGACAGTTCCCGCGATGTTAATGCAGTCTCGCGCTGTGCCGAGAGCCGGTGTGTAGGCAAGATCCAGCAGTGAAAGCTGCGATACTGTCAGGCCACCCGCTATCGCCGTTGTGCAGACATCCAGTTTGCGCTCGGCGCCGGGCCCGGCCGCTTCCGCGCCCAGAATTTTCTCGCTCTTGGAATCGTAAAATAATTTAAGTATCAACCTCCCGGCGCCGGCAATGTAGGGTTCCCGGTCGGAACCGATTGCGGTTGTGACTGCCGCCTCGTTTCTGGTGAATTCAGAGGCCTCCGCCCAGGTCATGCCCGTTCTTCCCACAACCGAACCGGGCAGACGAATCAGGATGCTTCCGTAAAACGGCCCGATCCTCATTTTTCCGCCCGCGGCATTCGCACCGGCGATCTGCGCGGTTTTGTCGGCAATCGCGGCCTGCGCCATCCATTTGCTCCTGCCGGCGAAAGGAACGCTCACACAGACGCCGCAGGCGAATATATCGGGAAGACTTGTGCGGCAGGATTCATCGATTACAATCGATCTATCTGGATTCAAACGGGCCCCGGCCTTCTGCAGCAGTTCCGTTCTGGGTAGAAGCCCGACAGCGCTGATCACATAGTCCGCCTCGACCCGTCCGGCTGCAGTCAGCACGGCCGTGATCCGCCCGTCTTTTGTTTCGAACTGCTCGACCGTGGAATTGGTAATGAATTTTACTTTATTTCCAAAAGAATTTCTCGCAGCTTCCCGAATGCTGCGAGTGAAACCCGGCAGAACATCCTCGCTTTTTTCAATCACGGTGACGTTCGCCCCGGCGCGGCTCATGCCGTCAGCCGCTTCCAGCCCGATCGGGCCCCCGCCCAGGATCACAAAATTTTTGCCGGAAGACAGCTGCTGTTTTATAGCGGCCAGATCGTCCAGAGTGCGAAAAAAACCCGTGTTTTCAGCCTGCGGCATTCCGGGGGCAGTTACGGAAGCGGCGCCCTGAGCAAATATCAAGGTATCGTACTGCATTTCTTCATTGCCGCCGCTGTTTACAAGCGTGACCGTTTTGTTTTTTGCGTCGAGCGCCATTGCTTCAGTCTGGAGTCGAACTTCAATATTATAGACAGACTTAAAAAAATCGGCTCGTTCCCTGTTCAGATCGTCCATAGATGCGACCTCGCCGCTCAGATAATAAGACAGGCCGCAGAGCGCGTAGCTGACGTTTTTGTTGCGTTCGATCAGTATGATGCGGGCATGCTCATCCAGTTCACGCGCGCGAGCCGCCGCCGTGGGACCGGCCAGAGCTCCGCCCAGAATTACAATTGTTTTTGCCATGATGGTGATATCTCCTGCCTTTATTTCCGACGGAGTATCTCCTGAGTCAAGCGTCTATTTTTTAATAAACAGCTGCGCACAGCGGGGGGGAATCCTGATTTCGAGCCGGGATTTTGATATGTGAACAGATCGGCGGCCTATCAGATCGTAAAACTCCCCGTCAGGCAAATCAGTTTCGATATTACTTAAATATTCTTTATCACATTTATTTACGGCGCCGATTCCCTGGCCGCCTCTCTGAAATACGATCGTGCAGCGGTCGGCCTGCAGGATCTTCACGCCGGTTCCATAGGTATAGTTGTGAAAATATAACATTGCCGCCAACTCCGCCGATCTGTGGGCATAGGCCCAACGGTCATCCCGGATTCCCCCGCCGCCGGCGCGTCCCAGATCGGAAAAAATATAAGGGATTGCCCGGCTCGCTGCCAGGATATACGTGTATGCCAGTTTTTCCGAAACAGGATCCAGTATCATTCTATGGAAGACATCATTGTTGGGAATATCGTGATTCATAATAAAAGCAACCGATCTCTGAGGGGGCAGGGCGTGTTTTTCCAGCACCAGCGAATCGGAGACCAGAACTGACAGATCTCCGTCGGGCGCAAAAGCGCTCTGCAGTGTGTCTCGCAGCAAAAAATCATAGTATGCGATGGATGTCGCGCTCATGTAAGGCTCCAGTTCCCGTTCGTAATCGTCAGCCGTCGTGATAACTTCACCGAAAATAAATTTGCCGTCTGTAATTTCCGCAGTGAGAAGACGATGGAAGTATCCGGGCTCCATGTGTTTGACCGCGTCCAGCCGAAATCCGTCGGCGCCCAGTCGTGACAGAAATCCGAGAAATTCAGTCTGCACTTTCAAAACCTGCTCGGAATTCTGGTCGAGATCCGGCAGACCCGTGTCTTCCTCTCCGCCACAAAGGCGGCCGTTTCGAACCTGATCCGTATTGCTGTAATCGCGGATGCAGAAGGCGGCGTGATAGTCGGCCGGCGTGAAGAGCACCCCCTGCCGTTTGACAATGTGCGCGGCCTCAGGGGAAAGCGGCGATTTCTCATGGGCTGTGTGATTGAGCACTACATCGACGATTATTTTTATCCCGTGGCGATGCGCGATTCGAATCATTTCCTGAAATTCGGCCTGACTGCCCAGCGGTCCGGCGATAACGCGGTAGTCGACGGGCTGGTATCGGCCCCACCACTGATCGGAATCGATTGTAAGATTCGGCGGCGAAACATGAATCTGCGCGTATCCCAGAACAGCGAGAAGCGGAATCTCCCCCGTGATTTTTGCAAAAGGCCAGTTGAACAGCTGCACGATCACATCGCGCCGCGGAGCCGGGGGAAGAGGGATGGCTTCACGGTATTCGGAAATTGTGCCGATGCTTCCAGAAACCGGAGCCGGGCCGGGGGCGCAGGAAGCGGCGAAAAAAACAGCAAAAAACAATAAAACACAGCAACGGTTCACGGGGATTGCCGCCGCCTGTGAATTTGCAATTGGATCTTCATTCTGTTGCATTTATTTCATATATTTATCAAATAATTCCTGCAATCCAGATACCGTAAACGGCTTCTGGATAGATGCATTGAATCCAAACTCGGTAGGGTTCTGCATAGCAGGATGGTGTGAAGAACCGCTCATTACGAAAATTGGAAATTGTGAATTCAAATTTCTTATCTCAGACACAGCCTCTTTTCCTCCGCTTCCGCTACGAATTGTCAGGTCAGCCAGCATCGCCACTATTTTATTTGCTGAATCATCTTTGACAGCCTGTACGGCATCTTCGCCTCTTTTTGTAATGATCACTGTATACTCCATTCCATCCAGCATCATTCTGACAAGACTGCTGACATCGTCATCATCCTCCAGGATAATTACAGTTCCTTTACTCATGGCTATTCTCCTCTGCCCTGCAGGCTCCCGGGATGTTGTCAGGCTGGCAAACATTTATATTTCGGCGATTACTGGCCGTTTCTATTTTTGCCGGCAGGGCTGCGATTCTTTACATCACCAGGGCTTCTTTCAGCAGATATTTATCAAGCATGACGGTTAGGTTTTCAATCTGAAAAGGCTTGCTGAGACTTGCCGTGAATCCATATTCTGCGGGATTTTCGATTGCAGGATGGTGAGAATATCCGCTGATCACGAAAATCGGAATTTGCGGATTGATTTTTCGAATTTCTGTAACAGCTTGTTTTCCACCGCTTCCAAAGCGGATTGTAAGATCCATAATCATCGCGACTATGTTCAAAGATGAATGATTATTATGTATCAAGTCAACTGCCTTTTCTCCATTGCCGGCGAGCAGCACTGAATAATCGAGTGTTTGCAGCATTTCATTGAGGAAAGTCTGTATGCTTTCATCATCGTCCATGATTATTATTGTATCTTTTCTTTCCATAACAACCTCTCTCGCAGGTATTTAACGTCGTTAAATAAATCAAAAATTCAAGCTTGCATCGAATCGGCAGTATTGCCACCATTTTTTCTCTCCATAGCCCTTGCAATCTGCTCAGAAAGTTTTTCAATCGTGTACGGCTTGGAGCAGATTCCCATGGCGCCAGATCGAACCATCTCGCTGGCCTCTCCTTCCTCTCCATATCCGGAGCTGATAAGAACACGCACATCCGGTTTGATCATGCGCATTTCACGGAAGGCATCCGCTCCGTTTTTGCGCGGCATTCTTAGATCCATAAGAACTAAATCAATCTGACGGTGCATCTTTTCGTACAATTCGACCGCATCGTGTCCGTCACTGGCTGTGATTACTTCGTATCCGAGCGCTTCCAGCGCTTCGCGCAGCAGCGATCGCAGAATTTCTTCATCATCCACGACAAGAACGATTCCCTTGCCGGGGACGCTCAATTCCTTCGCATCTTCTCCATCGCTCGGAGTAAGTCTTCCCTTTGGCAGATAAACTCTAATCGTCGTTCCCTTTCCGATTTCCGAATCAACTTCAATGATTCCGTCGTGGTTTTTTACAACACCCCAGACCACTGCCATGCCCAGGCCGGTTCCCTGCACATCGCCGTCAATTTTTGTGGTAAAAAATGGCTCAAACATACGTTGGGACGTCTCCTCAGGCATACCCATGCCCGTATCCGTAACTTCCAGAATCGCGTACGCTCCCGGACGAGCGTCCGGCTGGTTTTCCAGAAAAAGAATATTCGATTCAAAGTTTCGTGTCGTGATCAGCAGAAGACCGCTGCCATGCATGGCTTCGGCGGCATTGACACATAGATTCATAATAACCTGTGTCATCTGCGACGGGTCAGCGTCCACGCTGTGAAGATCGTCATCAAATTCCAGATCAATCATAATGCGCTGATCGATCGTACGGGAGAGTATTGAAATTGTACTGCGTACTGTTTCATTCAACGAGACAGCCTGGTTCATGTATCTGCCTCTGCGACCGAAGGCGAGAAGTTTCTCTGTGAGTTCAGCGGCCCGGACTGCCGCATTGAGAATGTTGCCGGTATAAGAACGGAATTTTTCATCCGTCAGTTGGGAATCCAGGAGACCCGCAAATCCCATAATACCGGCCAGCATATTGTTGAAATCATGCGCCACGCCGCCGGCCAGATTGCCGATGGAATCCATTTTTTGGGCCTCGAAGAGTTTTTCCTGTGTTCGTTTCTTTTCCGTGATATCATTGATGAATGCCAGAAATACGGGCCCGAATTCATCCTGGACGAGCTGCAGGTGCACATCCACCGGGTACTGGCTGCCATCGGCGCGACGGTGATAGGTTTCAAAAACGAGCAATTTCTTTACACCGCTGATCAGGGGCTGTATCAGATTGCGGTAGGATTTTTCCGTGTATTCCGGTATTAGATCCAGAGGCGTCATTTCTTTTATTTGGTCGATGCTGTACTGGGTGTTCCTGAGAGTTCCCCGATTCGCATATCGGAACCGCAGAGTGGTCGCATCAAACAGATATATTTCATTCAGACTCATTTCAATGATTTCCGACATCTGAACGCGCAGCTTTTCAGAACGTCTGGCTTCCAATATATCCCAGGCCAGATCGACAAATTGGGATACATGTTTCATGTCTTGCTCGGTATAGTTATGGGGTTTGTTGCCAACGCCAATTATTGCAACGATCTTCTCATATCGGATGATTGGTAATACCAATTCCCGGACAATAGGGGCATGGCCGTCCGGCATGCCTTTTTTATGCGGAAGAGCCGCGTAATCGTTGTGGATTACGGGTGCCCTTTCTCTGACGCAATCGACCCAGACGCCGGCCGCATCAATATTATAATGCATGCCCTTTCCTTCCAGTCCGCACATTTCCTCCAGAGTCTTTGTTGACCAGGCCTGCAGCGAAAGGGTAACCTGATTGTCCTCGACAAAATGAAAAAAACCGATGGGGCTGTCTGTCAGAAGACAGAGTTCGTCCACAGTTCTCTGCATCAGTGAATCGGCTGAATATTTTGAAGCAAATTCCATCAGGCGCAGCCGGGCGTTCAAAATGTCTTCCATGCATTTCTGCTCCGTAATATCTGAATGGGTGCCGATGATCCGCACGGCCTTGCCATTATTGTTGCGTAAAATTGCCGCGCCTTTTCTGTGAATCCAGCGCCAGTTTCCATCTTCTCCGGACATGCGAAAAATAACATCAATCCATTCGCTTTGATTCAACACGCATTGGCTCATCGCTGTTCGAACGTTTTCCCTGTCCTGGGGATGAATAAGATCGAGCCAGAGCTGAGTTTTGGTCAATCCGCAGTCTGCGGGATATCCAAGCATGGAGGAATAGGCGGGACTGAAATACAGATCGCCAGTATCCAGATCCCAGTCCCAGAGGCCCTCTTTCATGTTTTCCATGGCCAGCTGGAATCGTTCTTCGCTTTTTTTTAAGGCGTGCTGGGACTCTGTCAATTGCTTCTTTATGGCGAGTTTCGGAAGAGTATTGCCCACTACCTTCGACAGATTCTCAAAGAAATTTCTGTCCTTAATAATATAATCCAGAGCGCCCATTTTCATCATGGTGACTGCCGTATACTCATCGCCCGCTCCTGTAATTATAATGAAGGGAGGCGCGCTTTGGAATTTTTCTTGAATGTCCTTTATGAATTCAGAACCATTCAGGTCAGAAAGACAATAGTCCAGCAAAAGTAAGTCGGGGGTTTCACGTAATAATAATTCTTTAGCATCCTTTCCAGTCCGGGCATGCAGAATATTTCTGTTTTCTGAGCGCAGTTTTTCGAGCATCAACTCAACAGTTTCAGGATTGTCCTCGATTATTAAGATTGTCTGCATGCTCTTCTTTTCTTTATGTCTTTTTCATTGGTTTTCTTCAATGGGCGCCACATGTATGATCATGATAAACAATCCCAGCTGACGGAGCACTTCCGCGAAATTCCGATGATTGACAGGCTTTGACACATAGGAATTGCATCCAAGGCTGTAGCATTCCTTAATTTCGCGTGGGTCGTTTGTCGTGGTGAGCATGATGACGGGCATGGTCTGCAGAGTCGCGTCATCCTTGATGCGCCGGAGCAGTTCAACGCCGTCCATTTTCGGCATGCGGATGTCCAGAAGAAGGAGGTAAGCCTTGCTTTCCTCCCGGTGCGGAAGTTCGCCGATTCTGGCGAGAAAATTCCAGGCATCTTCCCCGTTGGTAAAACGGATAACCGGATTGCTCACGCCGACATCAATCAGATGCCCGCGCACCAGTTCCGCATGGCCGTCATCGTCTTCCGCAAGAAGGATTGTCACAGGTTGATTTTCCATTTATTCCCCCATACTGATGATCCCAGATCTATCTCTACTCTGCCCGTCGCGGCAGTTGAACAAAAAACCGGCTGCCGCTGCCGATTTCCGATTCCACCCAGATCCTTCCGCCCAGACGTTCGACAATGCGCCGGGCGATGCTCAAACCGATTCCTTCGCCAGTGATAAAAGTGTCATTCCCGACACGCCGAAATAATTCCCATATCTTGTTCTGATCTGCCGGTGCGATGCCCGAGCCGTTATCGGCAATTGAATAGACTACGTTAGAACCGATTATATTACTGTCAACAGTAATAACCGGCGGAACATTCTTTGAACGGTATTTGACAGCATTATCGATCAAGTTGCTGAATACCTGATTGAGTTGATTGTAATCTCCCCGGCAGCTGGCAAGAGGCTTCACCACCATAACTCGTGTCCCCGTTTTGTTTATCTCGAATTGCATGACATTCAGCACTTCCTGAATCAGCTGTTCCATGTCGATTTTCGTCATCTCAATCGACAGCCGGCCGGCGCGCGAAATCTGCAGCAAACCTTCAATCAGACTATCCATCTTTGCGGCGCCATTCTCAATGTAACGAATCGCTCCCGTTATTTTATCATCGAGAAGAGGACGGAGTGAATCGCGCAGGGCTTCTATGCTGCCAGACGAGTCCATACGATCGCGCACTTCTTCGAAATATCTTTTTAAGTTTCCGCTGAAGCCGTGAATATTCACCAGCGGCGAGCGCAGATCGTGCGAAGCCACATAAACAATCGATTCAAGATCCTGATTCTTGCGCTCCAGTTCGGTAAGAAGATATTCGCGTTCGCGATCGGCTTTTATTTTATACGTGATGTCCTCTATCATGCAAAGATGGCGCGGTTTGCTCCCATCTTTCACTTTCAAGGGGGCGATGCTCATATTGATCCAGACATGTTCGCCGTTCGGGCGTATATGACGCTTCTTCATGTTAAATCCGTCGATTTTTCCCGCATTCAATAGAGCCATTTTGTCCAGGTCTTCCTGGATATCGTCCGGATGTGTGATGCTCATCCAGTTAATAATCAACAGCTCGTCTACTGTTCTGCCGGCAATCTCGGCAAAACGCGGATTGACTTCAAATATTTCGCCGCTCAGAGAATCGATCATGGCAATACCCAGGGGCGCTTCCATAAACATGGTTTGAAACCGCTCTCTGCTGCGAAAGAGGTGTTCTTCGCTTTCGCGCAGGGCTTCCGCCGCTCTCGATACGGTATTCTGAACCTGACGGGCTATCGCGGCGGTGAGAGCCGCAATAATTCCGGCATTGAGAAGAGCGCTGAGAGAAATTGTGATAACATAAAAATCCTGGGACAAACCGGAAAGAACCGAGATATGAATCCATCCAACCACAAGATTAATCCCAATGACGCCGGGCAGAATCAGACGCGTGAATTGTCCATAAATCGTTTTATTTTCCAGCCAGCGCTTCAGAAGAGCATATCGTCCGATAAATAGAATATCCGCGCACAGTAAGAAAAATCCAATGGCAGCAGGAAGCGAAACTGGCGTCATTGTGCCTCCGTAAAGAAGCGGCGATTTGTACCAGTAACCTACGACAATAATACCGGCCAGAAAAAAAGCGGTAAGAGCAGGAATCAGCGCCGGCAGATTTCGCCTGCTCTGAGGCTCAAGCGCAGGTTCGCTTCGCATCAGAATGAGAGCGGAACAAATCAGCAGGAATATAAAGGCTGTCATCGGCGACATGCGTCCGGACTTCCAGCCCTGATCTGAATAAGATCCTTCTACAATCCATTTTTCTATATCATAGGTTAGATCAGCGGCAAGATTGAGAAATAATTGAAAAAGCAAAACAGTACTGATGAAAGTTACTGTGATCGCCAAAAGCAGCGGGACAGTTGCGGACCTCTTTGGAGCTGATTGTGAATTAGTGTAAAATGCCGCCGCTGCCAGCAGTAAAATACAGATGGCTGTGGACGGCGCCATTGGAATAAAGTTTGCGGCAAATCCAGTCAGCTGCATTTCACCGGCCGCCCATCCAATGAGAGCGGTTATAGAAATCGCGGCCGCAGTCAGGCCGGGCACAAGAGACATAATTTATTTTATGCCAATTTTATTTTTCATCTCTGTCATAGTCTATTCCGCAAAGTAGCCGGCAGAATGCTGTCAATCCGTTGCAATGGGCAGAAATACCTGTGCCAGCACACACCTTCTGTTTTCGGAACGGGATCTGTCCATAATATTTCCAATAGTAAACATTCCTTCGTGTTTCTGCACGATATGGTTCACGACGGTCAAACCAAGTCCCAGACTGAATTTCTCAACGGGTAGACCGAGCACCGGAGGATGAAGACGACAGAAAGGTTCCAGCACGATCTGTTCCATGTCCGGCGGTATGCCGACATTGTTGTCAGGAATCTCATTTTTAACGGAAAGACAGAAATGGTCGTCGATTTGCTGCGTATAAATATCGATCTGCCCATTTGGTTTTGAATACTTGAGGGCATTCACCAGCAGCTCCTCCACAGCCAGATCCAGAGCAGGGCGGTTGACCTGGAGGGAGGAATTGATATCGTCATGATGAAATCTTAGAATGAGCGATCTTTCACGGGCGCACTCTTCAATATTCTTAATAATATTACTTATATTGTTTAAGTAATCATGCGAAGTGACATTCGACAGTTCCAGACCGTGACTGTACAGATCAACTATTGTTCCCAGACCTTCTATAATATTGCGCCCGAAGCGGATATTTTCATGCAGCATTGTCAGCATGGAATCGTCGATTTCATATTTTCCGGTTTCTGTATCCCTGGAAGAAAGAATGTATTCAACAAGAGCGATCATTGTGCCGAATCCTTCCCCCTGAGAGAGAGAGGCCTTCAGATTGTGAATAACATCTCTTTCCCCGGATTTGTCGGCGGTCTTGCGCTGTTCTTTTTGAGTCATCCATGGAACTTTCGCGCGGAGTTTGGACTGCGCCGAATTCTCTATTTGCTTTTTTAGCTGTTTCTGCGTGTGTGTTTTCCGCATTCTTGCGAACGCTGCCCGCAGACGGCTCGGATGAAGCTTTTTGATAAAGTATAGTATTATTGAGTTTTTTATATTTTCAAATTGTGATTTCAAAGATTTCCGTTTTTCGCCGCCTGGCCGGGAAATTTCTGACAATAAATGCTGAACCTCTGTTTCGTCTTCAGCAATATATTCCGGGTCGATCTCTTCGATGGATACGGCAGCCTCGGACTTATCTGATTCATCTGATTCGTTCATACTCAATTCGGCAATTTCTTTATTGGAACACACCGGGAGCTGCACATCCAGCAGATTTCTTACTGTTCCCAGAAGATTCATATTCGAAAATGGTTTCTTCAGAATCGCTCCAGTGCCGGAGTGGTGATTGAAAAAAACAGACTCAATGCCCGGGTCATCGCTCAGAATGATGATATCCACGGGACGAGAGAATTTATTGTTTTTCAACTGCTCGATTATTTCCCGTCCGATTCTCCCTCCCGGTATATGATTGTCTATGATCATCATATCCGGCTCCGCGCTCCTGTAAATGTCGGAAGCTTCCGCGAAATTTTCCGCCTGTATAATATGAAAGCCCTCGCCGAGGCTGTCCGCGACTAGATCGCCGATGATTTGCTCGTCCTCAACGATCAGAATCTTTTTTGTTTCCATCCGTCACTCCTTCAAAAAATAAAGATATTACAGGATTCATTTTCGAATTATTATTTCTACCCGTTCGCGGAAATTGCTCCGCCGTTGTATCATTCTTCCCTTGCCGCAATCGGCAGAAAAATTTGCGCCAGCACGCACCTGCCTGGCTGGGAGTGGGAATAATCAGTTACATTGCCGATCGCAAGCATACCATGATGCTTCAGTATAATATGGTTCACCACAGTCAGCCCCAGGCCCAGACCGAATCTCTCGAGAGCCAGATTCAGGACAGGCGGATGAAGACGAAAAAAAGGTTCAATAACCATCTGTTCTTTATCTGGCGGGATTCCGGCATCATCGTCTTCAATATCATTCTTGACGGACAGACAGAAATAATCGTCTACTCTTTGTGAAAATATTTCAATATGCCCGCCCGATTTTGAATATTTACAGGCATTGATCAGCAATTCCTCCACGGCCATCTCAAGGACCGGCTGATTGATTTGGACAGAAACATCGATACGACATTTCTGATGTTCCATCCGCAGGGATCTCTGTTCTAAACAATCCTTTAATTTATATATTATATTTTCTATACCGTTTGCAAATTCGACCGAGGAATCCTCGCTGAGGTCCGGACTGTTTCCGTATATTTCAACGATGGTCCCCAGACCTTCCAGAATGCCGCGGCCGTAGCGGATGCTTTCGTGCAGCATTGCCAGCATGGATTCGTCGATGACAAAATTTCCTGTATTTTTATCCTGCGATGAAAGAATATATTCAACCAGAGCAATGATCGTCCCGAACCCTTCACCCTGCGAGAGCGACGCTTTGAGGTTGTAGAATGCATTTTTCTCTTCGGAGGTGTCGGAATTATTTCGGCGCGATTCTTTGTACGTCATCCATTCCAGTTTGGAGCGCAGATGCGATTCAGATACGGCGTATACTTCACTTTCGATCCGACGCTGCCGTTTCCTTTCGAGCGCTCTGTAAATCGCCGCTTCCATATGCTCTGCTCGGAATGGTTTGAGCACGTAGTCGCAGACGCCTTTCTTCATTATGTCAATGATTGTTTGCGGTACATTTTCGCCAGTGACAACGATGATCTGCGCGTCGGAATCGATTTCATTCAGCTTTAACATAAATTCTCTTCCGTTTACGACAGGCATATTGAGGTCCACGAGATAGATCGAGAAGCGCCGCTGAACAAGAATATCCAGAGCCTCCTGGCCGTTGGATGCCGTTTCGTGAATCAGGCAGATCGATTTGCATATATCGGATAAGAGTCGGCGCTGTACAGCATCATCATCTATGATTAAGAGCGAGTCGGTGTCTCTAACCTGTAGAACTGGCGGAAGGGACGGAGTGTCTCTTTTCATGGATACGGGTGTGTTATTTTTTGATTCCATTTTTATATTCTACAGTCAGTTTTTATTTATGTTTTCGCCAGACGATAGAATACAGCCTTGCCCACCGGCACCGGTTCAAAATCTTCACACAGGTTGAGAGTTGTCTCTGCGCCTCCCAGTATCAGATATCCGTCCGGATTCAGGGCGTCGCGGATTTTTTCCAGTATCATTCGTTTGCTGTCCACGTCGAAATAGATGAGAACGTTTCGTAAAAATATAACGTCAAATTTATTAATAAAATGAAAATATGAATTCAAATTCATGCACTGGAATTCGATCATCTGCCGGATCATTGCGTCATCCAGCAGCCAGTCACTGCCCTGCTTTTTAAAGAAACGAACCAGGCACTGCGCCGGCAGCCCCCGGTTGACTTCAATCTGTGTATACAGACCCTTTCGTGCGTAATCCAGAACGGACAGGGAGAAGTCTGTTGCCAGAATCTTAACATCCCAGATCTGGTGCAGGGGAAAGTGTTCCCGGATCAGCATCGCCAGACTGTACGGCTCCTGTCCGGATGAACACGCCGCCGACCAGAATTTGAGCTGACGTGTATTCTCACGATTCTGTATCAATTGCGGTATTACGATATCGCGCAGAGAATCAAAAGGATTTACATCCCGGAAGAATGTAGTTTCATGCGTCGCCATCGCCTCCACGGCATTGGTCTGGTAGGGGCCTGACGGTTGGCTACGAATTGCATCGATGTAATCGTCAAGATTAGAAAATCCTTCGCGCTGGTACAGCGCATTTAGCCGCGATACTATCAAATATTCTTTATCTTCGCCCAGAGAGATCAGCGCGGCTTCTCGAATAAAATCACGGAAGAAGGTTAAGTTTTCAGGCCTCATGTCAACGCGCCTTTCTCTGCAGATACCCCGCCAGCGAGAAGCCGGCGTATTTCATAGCTGATTTTCTCCAGAGGCACAACCGAGTCCGCAAGTCCTGCCTCCACGACAGCGGCCGGCATGCCCCAGATAACAGAGGTCGCTTCATCCTGAGCCAGGACACGGCCTCCGGCCTGTTTGATGAATTCGCAACCTCGCATTCCGTCCTGGCCCATGCCGGTCATGATGATGCCCAGAACGTCCGCGCTGGCCGCGCGCACTGCAGATCGAAACATAACATCCACGGAAGGCCGGCAGGAGTTCTCGGGCATATCCTGATTGAGCGCAGCAAAGAAATGATCGCCGTGACGCTGTACTGTCATATGAAAATTTCCAGGAGCAATGTACGCTTCGCCGTTGTTCAATTTTTGTCCGTCGACGGCCTCCCACACCGGAAAAGCAGCCACGGATGTGAGCTTTTCGGCCAGAGTTTTTGTGAAAAGGGGCGGCATGTGCTGCACGACCAGAATCGGAGCCGGAAGTCCGGCCGGCAGTGTGCGAAACACACGGTCGAGTGCGTTTGGGCCTCCCGTGGAAACACCGATACAGACAAGCGCGATTCTATCAGAGCTGACTCTGTACTTCTTCTGGCCCGGATCATGCCGGATGCGGCGGGGGCCTTCACGGTTGATGAGTGCTTTTATTTTAGGAATTAGATCGGACCGCAACTGTTGAATCGCTTTCTCAGGGCTGTCGTTCTGTGTTGGTTTTGTGACATAATCATTGGCTCCCAGCGCGAGAGCGTCGAGAGTTGCGGAACTCGCAAGCGCCGTCAGGGCGCTGAACATAATGACGGGCAATTTGGGATAAAGAGCGCGAATTTGTTTCAGGGTCTCGATGCCGTTTAGATCCGGCATTTCGACGTCCAGCGTGATAATGTCGGGACTTACCTGTGGAATCTTTTGAAGAGCGATGTTGCCGTTCGACGCCAGCCCGGCAACTTCGATTTCCGGATCGGACGAAAAGGTTTCGGTCAGCATCTTGCGGGCCACCACCGAATCGTCCACAATCAGTACGCGTATTCCGGCCATGATTCAGATCTCAAAGCCGATCAGGCGCAGCTTGTCGTGCATGATCTCTTTATTGAAAGGCTTGAATACGTACTCATTGGCGCCTGCTTTCAGCGCCGAATCCACTTTGTCCAGTTCAGCCTCTGTTGTGACCATGATTACCTTCACGGCGTCCAGTTTGCTGATCTTTCTCATCTCTGTAAGCATCTGATAGCCGTTCATCGTCGGCATATTCCAGTCGAGCAGAACGAGGTGTATTTCGCCGTCCTGGCCGTCGAGTTTCGAAAGGCCATGCTGACCGTTTTCAGCCTCGTCCACTTCGAACCGAAGATCGCGCATGATCATACTCATGATCTTGCGAATGCTCGGTGAATCATCGACTATCAGTGCTTTCATAGAGTTTCTCCTGGTTCCTTTTTCTACTTCTTGAACTGTGCTACCAGTTTCTTCAGATCACCTGAGATTCTGGTGAGGTCCTGCGCGGAACGCTGGCTTCTTGCCGCAGCCCCGGTGGTTTCCTTCGCTGCGACGGATACCGCCTCAATATTTTTTGAGATCTCGGTTCCGCCTTTCGCCGCTTCCGCCGAATTGCGCGCTATCTCATTTGTTGTAGCCGTCTGTTCTTCCACAGAAGAAGCAATGGTCATCTGAATTGAATTGATCTGATTGATCACCGCGCTGATCTGACCGATAGCGTCGATGGCGCCTCGTGTGTCCGTCTGAATCGCTTCAATTTTCTGACCAATATCCTCGGTTGCGTTGGCTGTCTGACGTGCCAGTTCTTTGACCTCATTGGCCACGACCGCGAATCCTTTTCCTGCTTCACCGGCCCGCGCCGCCTCAATTGTCGCATTGAGAGCAAGCAGGTTTGTCTGCTGCGCAATCGAAGTGATCACTTTAATCACCTTGCCGATTTCAGTCGAACTTTCGTCCAGCTTGCCGACGGTCTTGGAAGTTTCCTCTGCGCTTTTAACGGCGTTCATGGCAACCCGCGCGGCGTCGTTTGCATTCTTGGCAATTTCCTTAACAGAAGAACTCATCTCTTCCGTTCCGGTTGCAACTGTCTGGATATTCCTCGTTACCTGTTCAGCTGCGGCGGACACAACATTCGCCTGAGCGGACGTCTCTTCCGCATTCGCGGCCATCTTCTGGCTTACTTCGCCGATTTCAACTGAAGAGACATCGAGCGCCTGAACCTGTTTGTCCATTTCATTGACCAGATTTTCCACATGCTGCATCAGACTGTTGGCGACATTGACGATATCCGAGTAAACTCCCATGACTTTATTCGTATCGCCGCGGGCGGCAACATTTCCGTTTTTCACGGCATTTGAGACGACCTGAATTTCGCCGGCAACGGCATTGATATTGTCGATGCAGAGATTCAGATTGTTCTTGATGATGTTAAAATCGCCGTTGTAGGAATCGGTGATTTTCTGTGGAATCGTGCCCTTGCTGATTTTGTCCACATAATCGGCGGACACATTCAGCGGTCCAATCACTGCGTCCAGAGTGTGATTCACTCCTTCCACTATTTTTCTGTAATCCCCCTGATGGCGAGCTGCATCTGCTCTTGTCGCCAGTTTGCCTTCAACGGCCGCTTTCGCCAGAAGGTCGGCATCCACCACAAGCGCCTTGAGGTTCGACCTGAGAAGCTCTATGTTTTCATTAATGAACGCTTTTTTGCCCGGGAATTTTTCAAGCACAGCTTCGAAATTTCCTCGGGAAAATTCAGCTATACATGCCATGGCTTTTTTCTTCACGGTGATGTGGCCGGCCACCATGTCGTTGACTCCCTGAGCCATTGTGCGGTAGGATCCCGCGAATTTGTCGGCGGGAATCGTCACATCGATATCACCTTTGTTGTGTTCCTCCGACATATGGTGCATTTCTTCGATGAAATTCTTGAAATGTGTGCGCAGAAGCTCAATGTTCTCATTGATGAACGCTTTTTTCCCTGGAAATTTCTCGAGTACTGCTTCCAGGTTTCCTTTTGCAAATTCAGCGATGCAGGCCATGGCCTTTTTCTTTACAGAAATGTGACCGGCTACCATGTCATTGACGCCTTTCGCCATAACATGATATGCTCCGGTAAATTTATCTCCAGGAATGACCACATCGATGTCGCCTTTGTTGTGCTCATCGGCCATGCGCGACATTTCTTTGATAAAGCTGTTGAGGTTGGTTCGCAGAAGCTCAATGTTGTCGTTGATGAACGATTTTTTTCCAGGAAACCTTTCCAGCGGCGCCTCATAGTTGCCTCGGGCGAATTCCGCGATGCAGGCCATCGCTTTTTTCTTCACCGCGATATGTCCGAACACCATTTCATTGACGCCCTGAACGAGTGAATGATACATTCCGGTAAATTTCTCAACTGGAATCTTAATGTCGATATCGCCCAGATCGTGCTGCTTCGACATATTGTTGGTTTCCAGCGCCAGAGAGTTGAGAGTATCAATGCAGCGGTTCAGATTGTTTTTGATGTCATTGAAATCGCCGTTGTACTTATCTGTAATTCTTTCCGGAGTGTCGCCCTTGCTGATGCGGTCTACATATTCAGCCGCAACATTGAGAGGACCGATTACTGCGTCCAGCGTATGATTGACGCCTTCCACAATCTTTCTGTAGTCGCCCTGATGGCGGCTTGCATCCGCGCGCGTGTCCAGTTTGCCATCGACTGCGGCCTTCGCGAGCAGGTTGGCTTCTGTCACAAGGGAGCCGATATTGTTCTTCAGCAGCAGAAGCTGCGGCTGGATTTGATCATTCGCGCCCTGTCTGACGATGTCAACGCTCAAATCGCCGGCTGCAATTTTACCTATCGACTGAATCACGCCGGAGAAATTGTCTCGCAGCATATTCGTCGCATCGCGAAGCAGAGCGTAGTCACCGGTGTAAGTTCCACTGAGCCGGGCGCCCAGATCGCCCTGAGCGATTCTCTGGATTACATCCACGAACTCGCGAACATTTACCGCGGTCCGCCCGTTCCCGTTGCCATTCCACGGCCTTTCGTTTCCTTCTCCCGCCGATCCTCGGCGTACCTCCGTAGATACCGTGTCGATATCGTCCAGGGGATTTGTACTCATAACATGTTGACTCATATCTTTTTCCTCCAGATTTGTTGTTTCATGTTCCGCATTTAAATTTAATCAGTTCGACATTATTTCTTCGCTCAACTGCCGGAAATCCATTGCGCCGACAGAATCGGGCGCCATTTGCGTCACCGGCATGAAGCGTCTCGCGCTTTCGGCAACGGCCTCATCTTCGTGAATGACAGAATAGAATACATTGCTGCCGAATTTCTGCATGAGCATGTCGGCCATATCCTGCGAATGGTTTTCCTCTTCGCGAAAACGCGTGCAGAGCACGCCGAGCAGTTTCAGATCCGGATTGAGTTGTTTGTTTACATTCTGTATCAGGCGGAAAAGACCGCCCAGAGCGCTCAGTGAAAGAAAGCGTGCCTCAACAGGAACGATCAGTTCCTGAGCCGCAGCCACGGCGTTCAAAACAACCTGGCCGGATCCCGGCGGAGCATCGATGATTGTATAGTCCCAATTTTTTGCTGAAATACTTGCCATTCGCTCGCGCAGCGGATACGATTCGCTGTTATCACTTTTCAGCTTGCGGTATAATTCTCTGAGCCGAGAGCAGGCCGGAATCAAATAAAGGTTATGAACGGCCGTTTCCAGCGCATGTTCATCGAGATGGTTGGAGGAATTGTACGCCGCCGATATGAGATCGCCGTTATTGGAAAAATTATAGCCAAGGTAGTTCGTGGCCGATCCCTGTGGATCAGCGTCAATTAATAATACGCGGGCTCCAGCTTCCGCAAGAGCCGCCGCAGTGTTGACGGCGGAAGTGGTTTTTGCCACGCCGCCTTTTTGATTGAAAAATAGTATAGTTCTCATAAGTTATTACTCTACACCTCGAAATGAATGACTTTGTCCGTATCCAGAACAATCAGCAGTCTTTTGTCCAGTTTATAGACGCCCAGCAGGAGTTCGTGCGAAACGCCCTTTACCGTATCCGGAGTTGATTCGAAAACGGCGTCGTCGGTTTCGATTACATCGCCGACTTCATCGACAACCAGACTCATCGCTCCTTCGTCCGTGTGGATCACAACATTGCATGGCATGGTGCCTTCCGGCGCGGGCGCAAGACCAAGAATCTGTCTGAGATCGAGCGCCGTGACGATCTGACCGCGAAGGTTCATCAGACCGCTGATGATTCGCGAGGCAAGAGGCACGCGTGTCATTTCCTGGAAGCGGTTCACTTCCTGGACTGCCAGTACATCCACGCCAAAAAGATGATCATCGAGAAAAAAAGTGCAGAATTGTTTGTTCATATTATTTACCTATCTCATTTAATGCGCGCGCTACCAGTCTTTCGGCGTCGATTATCTGTGTTACCCGTTTTTGAATGATGGCTGTTCCAAGGATACCTTCCGATGCGTCCGCTTTTTCGATCGACACCTGATCCTGAATGATATCCACAATCGTATCCACGACCAGCCCGGCTGAGCGGCCTGAGTGATTGTAAACGACGACTTGAATTCTGTCACTATCGACAACTTCGCTGTGCCTGTGCTGCACATGATCCCGTATGCGAATCAATGGAATGATCAGCCCGCGATACTGTATGACTTCGCGGTCGCCGGCGCTTTCAATATCAGCAGAGGCAAATTCCTCCAGCCGAGCGACAGCTCCAAGATCCACGGCCATTTGATTGCTTTCGCCCAGGCGAAAAAGGAGCAGAGTGGTAAGATTGCGACGTGCCGTCTGTTCATCACCGGCGGCAGCTTTTACGGCGGCCAGTTCATCCTGATCGGTCGTCACAACGTTGCACAGACGCGCCAGACCCAGAACATCGAGTATTAAAGCCACTTTGCCGTCGCCCATAATGGTGGCGCCGGAGTAATAGTTTAAATACTTTAATTTCTTGGAAAGTGGTTTTACCACGATTTCTTCAGTATCGAAAATCTGATCCACAACCAGACCGAATGGATGATTTTCCGCCTGAAGAATAACCATATTCAGAGAGTTGTCATTGCGGACTGCCGATTGTGGGTCGAGAACCTTGTTCAGATAAACCAGAGGCAGAAGTTCGCCGCGCAGCCGATAGACGGGCGCGCCCTGAATCGTATCGACCATTTCTTTGATCTGATCGCCCTCCAGCCGCACCAGTTCGAGGAGACTCAACTGCGGAATCGCATAGAGATCATCATTGCACGATACAATCAGAGCCGGCACAATTGCCAGAGTCAGAGGAATCTTGATAATGATCGTGGTTCCCCGATCAGGCCTGCTGTGCAGATCTATCGCGCCGCCGATTTTTTCTACATTTGTTCTCACTACATCCATTCCAACTCCGCGGCCGGAAACCTTTGTCACCTGGCCGGCGGTCGACAGACCTGGCAGAAAAATAAGATTCGTGATTTCGCGTTCATTCAGGCGGGCAAGTTTTTCCGCCGTGATAAGCCCTTTTTGAAGGGCGATTTCTTTGATCTTTTCCAGCTGGATGCCAGCGCCGTCATCGCTGATTTCCACAATCACCTGGCCGCTTTCATGAAATGCCTTAACTGTCAGAGTTCCCTTTCTGGGTTTATTTTTCTTCTCGCGTTCCTTCGGACTTTCTATGCCGTGATCGACGGCATTGCGCACGATATGCAGAAGCGGGTCGCGGACGGCTTCCAGAAGTGTTTTATCCAATTCCGTTTCGCCGCCTTCGAGCAGCAGCTCCACTTCTTTGCCGCAGGCCTGACTCACATCGCGTACCACGCGCGGAAGCTGGTTGAGAACATTGCTCACAGGCTGCATCCGGGTTTTCATAACAACTTCCTGAAGCTTTGTTGTGATGAGATTCAATTTTTGAGCGTTGGCAATGAATGCATGATCATCGCTTTTCAGACTGTGCTGGAGCACCTGATTGCGCGCCAGAACCAGTTCTCCCACATGATTCATAATGCGGTCAAGAAGCTCAACATCCACATGAATTGTGGCGTCCGCGATGGAACTCTTCTGGATGTTCTCCATGTTTTCGCGGACGGCTTCCGGTATTTCCGCGGCGATTTGTATTTTTTCAGGAGTGTTATCTGATTTTTCCGGCGTGTTCTCCATTTTTTCCGGAGCTGGCTCTTTGCTCGCGGGTTTTGATGCAGGACTGCTGTTCTTAATTGTCTCTTCAATCTGCGCGATAAAATCTGCATTGTCTGATTCCGGCTCTTTCCGGTCCTTTTCAATATGGTTGATGCCGCCGCGAATTAAATCGCTCATCTTCATCAGCAGATTTGTAATTGTTGTGGATATTTTCACGTTGCCCTCTCGTAGATGGAAAAGAAGATTTTCGCCGGCATGCGCCAATTTTTCCAGCCGCGGATAACCCAGAAAACCGCAGGTGCCCTTGAAGGAATGGAGAATGCGAAAGAGAACCTGAATGGTTTCTTCGCCGGCAGACCCCTTTTCCAGAGCGATGAGCTCGAGTTCGAATTGATTGAGATTTTCATTCGTCTCGACCAGAAATAACTTTATTACATTATCAAGTTCTTCATTCATTGTTTGTTTGCCTGATCTTCGTTAATTTTATCACAATCTGATTCAGTTGATCTACAGAATGCAAGAAGCGTACCGTGACAGATTGCTGGGTATTTGAGAAATGCAGGGTGAAAACAAGGCCAACGGTACTTTTTTACGAACATATGTCGGGAAAAAGTACGTTCCGGCGTGATTATGAGTTATTCAGACAGATCGTGTTTCTTCAGCAGTTCAAACAGACGCGTCCGGCTCAGTCCAGAAATCTGCCGGGCCTTCTCTTTATTACCCTGGGCGGATTGCAGCAATTCAGTAAGATATTTTTTTTCCGACTCAAGGCGAAATTCTCTGTAATCCGATGGATACAAACTTAAATCGTAATGCGGTTCTTCCTGGGTTTCATTGCTCAGTAATTTGTGCTTGTCGCTCATGCGAATATTCACCGGCAAATGCACAGAATAAATAGTGGGTATTGAGCCGGAAATAGTTACGGCCCGTTCCAGCGCGTTGAACAATTCACGCACATTACCCGGCCAGTCGTAATCCATCAGTGTGTCGATAAAATCTGTAGAATAACCTTTTGTAATTTTCAACTTTTCCGACTCCCGATCCAAAAAACCGCGTAACAGAGGCCGAATATCTTCACGTCGGTCCCGCAGCGGCGGCATCTCAATGTTCATCACGTTCAGGCGAAAAAACAAATCCTCACGAAACTTGTGTTTTTTTACCATATCCGTCAGGTTTTTGTTCGTTGCGGCGATTATCCGGATATTACTGGATACAGGCGAGTCCGAGCCAAGCGGGAGAAATGTACGCTCCTGTATAAAGCGTAAAAAAAGTTTCTGCGTCGCCGGAGTCAATTCACCGACTTCGTCAATAAAGAGAGTGCCCCCGTCTGCCATTTTCACCAGACCCGTTCTGTTGCTGTCGGCGCCGGTAAAAGCTCCTTTTTTATGACCAAAGATCACACTCTCTGCCAGATTTGCAGGCAGAGCCGAACAATCGAGCACGACAAAAGGCGCGCCTGAACGCGAACTATTTTCATGCACAACGGAAGCGCACAGTTCCTTGCCGGTGCCGGTCTCTCCGGTTATCAGCAGGTTTGCATCTGATACTGCGGCATGAGACATGCCCTTCAGAGTGTTGCGCATGGGAATGCTGTCTCCAATGATTCGATCCCTGCTGAAAACAAAGGGCTTCTGACTGGCCAATTTATCTTTTCTGTATTGAAAAACACGCGTCATCAAAAGTTCAATTTCCGTGAATGTAAACGGCTTTACCAGATACTCCCACGCTCCGCTTTTGAGCGCCAGTTCCGCGCCGACAGCATTGCCGGCTCCTGTCATGATCACAACTTCCGGGATGTATTCTTTATTGACTATATTTTGAATTATCTTGATGCCGTCTCCATCCGGCAGCCGCACATCAAGAAAAACCACATCCCAGTTATCCTCGGACAGAGCCAGTTTGGCTTCTGCCAGGGTGTGAGCAGAATGCGATTCCCGGCCGCTCTTTTTCGCGATTGCCTCGATCAGGGAGCATATGACTTTTTCATCATCGACGATTAGAATTTTATCGGCCATTGGTAATTTACTATAATCACATTCGAGGGTAAAGCGATGTTTTACATTCGCCAGCGGTATCAAAAAAAAGTCCAATAATTTCTTGTTCAGGCCGGTATTTTATCGCCAATATGAAAATTCGTTCAAAGTCGGCGGTTATTTGTATTGACCACTCAATTCCGGGGAATTTATAACCGGAGTGTTCTGATGGTGTCCCACATATTGATATGCCAAAAACCATTTTAATCATTGAAGACGATCCGATTACGGCACATCTTACCGCAAAGACTGTTCAGGGCTTTGGTTATAACACAATCACCGTTGGTACAGGTGAACAGGGTGTGACAGAATCTCTGGAAAATGACAGCATCAGCCTTATTCTGTCCGATATCGACCTGGGAACCGGTATTGACGGCCCAGAAGCAGTCCGGCAAATCCTTGTAAAAAAAAATGTCCCGGTGATCTTTCACACTTCGCACACTGAACCTGAGTATGTGGATCGAGTCAAAGAAATCACAAGATACGGCTATGTGATAAAAAATTCCGGCAATTTTGTTCTGCAATCATCGATAGAAATGGCTTTTGAACTGTTTGAAGCCAATCAGAAAATTGTTGCTGCAAAGACCAGGCTGGAAGCCACACTGAATGCTCTTCCGGATCTTATGTTTGAGCTCGATCTGGACGGGCGTTATTACGACTACCATTCCCCGCGCACTGACCTTCTGGCAGCGCCGGTTGAAATTTTCATGGGAAAAACAGTCAGTGAAGTGCTTCCCCCGGAAGCTTCGGAAGTCTGCCTGTCTGCCATCAAGGAGGCGAATGAAAAAGGATTTTCAAGCGGAAGGATTATCTCAGTGGCTGTGCCGGCGGGAAAATTACGATTTGAACTTTCCGTCTCTCGTATCTCCACTTCGGGCGATCCTCGCTTTGTTGTTCTGAGCCGCGATATTACGAAAAGCGAGCGCATTGAAGAAGCAATCGTGTATGCCTATGATACTGTCACGGATACAGAAGAGAAGTTTCGGTCGCTTTTTGAAAATGTATCGGACGCCCTGTTTGTGTTGGATTCTGAGACATTGCAAATTGAAGATGCCAACCGGGCTACACTGGAAATGTTCGGATATTCCAGAGAGGAATTTTTAGTTCTCGATATACTCAATATCTCTGCAGAGATAGATCAATCAAAAAATACGATTCAATGGGTCAGGGAAAACCAGGTAGGAGGATTGGTTGCTTCTGAACGGAAATTTATCCGGAAGGACGAGTCGCTATTCATCGGCGAAATTCGTGCCGGTTCATTTGAATACCGGGGCAGAAAGAAAATTATTGGAGCCGTCCGGGACATCACGGCGCGATTGAAGGCGGAAGAGTCGATTAAGTTAAGCGAGGAAAAACGCAGAGACATACTACGCTCTGCCATGAACGGTTTCTGGATTGTGGACAGGGAAGGGCATTTCCTGGAAG